>JBJEVD010000041.1:0-24117 GCA_051884175.1 Candidatus Coproplasma sp. | reverse complement strand
ATTACTACAACAACGAGAGAATTTCTCTAAAACTAAAAGGAATGAGCCCTGTACAATACAGAACTCATTCACAAGTAATTTAATATTTAATTTTGTCCAAACTTTGGGGTTCACTTCATTAAAGCGGTGGTTTATTTTTGCGATTGTTCAGCTTACAGAGGAGAAGTACTCAACCGTACCTTTAAATATGGCGTAGGCGACAGCTTTGCGGTATTGCGTCGTATTTAAAAGTTTATCCTCTTCCTCGTTGGATAAAAAGCCGCACTCCACTATAACCGAGGGACTTTGGGTGCATTTAAGCATATAATAATCGCCGTAGAGTGCCTCGTTGGGTTTAACGCATTGCGGCAGGTTATTCAATTCCTGCTGTATTTTTTGAGCAAGTTCGCAACTCGTTTGACTGTTTTTATCAAAGAAAACCGTACCGCCGCGCTTGGAGGGAAGCGGGCAAAAATTCTGGTGAATGGAAATAACAAGGTCTGCATTGCACTCTTGAATAATCTGTTTGCGTTTGAGCATATCCCTCGCCTTAAAACCCTTTTCGGTAGTGCCGTAAAGCCCTGCCTCGGTAGTCCTGGTCATAACGCAGTTAAAGCCTGCGTTTATAAAATTGCCTTTAACCAATTTAGCGATTGCAAGGTTAATATCCGATTCGTCGCAACCGGAAACGATGCCCTGCACGCCGTTATCTATTCCGCCGTGACCCGCATCTATAACTACAGTCGGCATTTTAGGGTCGGTTTTAGTAGCTTGCGTTGCGCTGAACCCTACGAGTGCGCCAAGGCATACCCCGATGCAGACGATTACGGCAACAGCTATTACAGAACTTTTTTTTATAAACAAGGTTTTCACGCTATATAGTACTGTTTTGTTGCTTTTTTTATGCTATAGTGGTATAATAAATCAGTATAAACGGAAATGTTCTGCACTTAATTGCATCAGAGTATGAGGCGGTAAAAACGCCGCGCAAAAATGCAAAAGCGCAGGGCAAATATGGCGTCAGGCGGTAAGCAGGTGTCGGAATTTTTTAGTGCAATGAGTGCGGAAAAGGTTAAGCAGCTAAGCCCCGTAACACTTGCTTTTGTAGGTGATGCGGTCTACTCTCTCTACGTTCGTGAGGGGGAAGTGCTCAGTCGCGATGCAAAACTTATCGAATTACAGAAACGCACTTCTAAAAAGGTTTCGGCGGTCGGGCAGAGTGAGCTGCTCAAAAGGATAGAAAAACTCTTCACTGAAGAAGAGGAGGAAATTTATCACCGTGGCAGAAACGCTAAAAAGACGACGAGAAGCAAGAGTGCTTCCGTAACGGATTACAACCGTTCGACGGGGTTTGAAGCCGTTTTAGGCTTTTTATACCTTTGCGGAAGATGTGACAGAATAACGCAATTATTAGGCGGTGATAGTGATGAAAACTGAAGGCAGAAACGCCGTTTTAGAACTTTTAAAGACGGACAAGACGGTTGATAAACTGTTAATTGAAAAGAATCCTCAAGGCTCTTTAAACAAGGTCTTTGCGGAGGCAAGGGCTAAGGGTATCAGAGTGCAATTCGTCGACAAACGCGTACTTGATAAAGAGAGCGTAACCGGTAAGCATCAGGGTTGTATAGCCTTTACCACCGACTATAAATACAGTTCTTTAGACGAGATTATCGCTGCTAAAGGCGAAAAGGACGGGTTCGTAATACTTTGCGACTGCATTGAAGACGTGCATAACCTAGGCTCCATTATAAGAGTTGCTGAGGTTGTTGGTGCAGACGGCGTTATAATCCAGTCCACAAATTCGGCCTCGGTAACCGAGGCGGTTATCCGTATTTCTGCAGGAGCAGCAAACCACGTTAAGGTTGCAAAGGTCAATTCGATAAACAGGGCTGTAGACGAGCTGAAGAAAAAGGGTTATTGGCTGTATGCATTGGAGGCAGACGGTACCGATATTTATTCAATCGATTTAACGGGCAACGTAGCTTTAGTTATAGGCGGAGAGGACAGCGGCGTTAAAAAGCTTACGAGGGAGAAGTGCGATTTCGTGGTTGCCCTCCCCGTATGCGGTAAAGTTAACTCACTTAACGCCTCGGTTGCTTTAGGTGTAGCCGCCTACGAAGTTTTAAGAAGAAGGCTTAAATAAATGGCGGACAAACTCACCGACGAACAGCTTATAGCACAATTCCGCAGCGGCGACGGCGGTGCCTGTGACGAAATATTGATGAGGTATAAAAATAAAGTTCTTGCCATTGCCCGCGGCTACTTTTTATCGGACGGCGATACTGAAGATTTAGTTCAAGAGGGTATGTGCGGTCTGTACTCTGCAATTACGGCGTTTAGCGGCGAAGGCAGCTTTGCACCCTTTGCATATACCTGTATAAGGAACAGAATTATAGATGCCTTCAAGCATAGCCGTGGCAACGTACCTGCTTTGGTTTTGCAATCCTTTTCTGAAGAGGAAGAGGGCGGGGTAAGTTTCGCCTTCAGCCCCGAAGATGCATTAATCAACAGTGAAGAGAGCAGGGAGCTTAACGAACTGATGAAATCCTCACTCTCCAAATTAGAGCTTAAGGCTATTGAGATGTACGTTGAGGGTGCGACTATGAACGAGATTGCGACGTCTTTAAATCTAACGTATAAACAGCTTGACAATGCACTTAGCCGTGCAAAGAACAAGTTAAAAAAAATCCGCAAAATATAAAAAAGGGGGCAGTATGGCATATCTTGCGTTTTACCGTGCATTCCGTCCTACGACTTTCGATTCGGTCGTCAGACAGGAGCACATTGTTAAAATTTTAAAAAACCAGATTGAGACGGGCAAGGTCGGTCACGCCTATCTTTTTTGCGGTCCTAGGGGAACGGGCAAGACCACGCTTGCTAAAATTTTTGCAAGGGCAATCAACTGCGAAAGTCCCGTAAACGGATCTCCTTGCGGTAAGTGCGAAACGTGTAAGGCCCTTGCAAGCGGAGCTTCACTTGATATTTCGGAAATCGACGCTGCGTCCAATAACGGCGTTGACGAAATGCGTGACTTAAGGGAAAAGGTGCAATATCCCCCCGTAAACGGTAAGTATAAAGTTTACATTATAGACGAGGTGCATATGCTCTCGGCGTCGGCGTTCAACGCAGTGTTAAAGACGCTTGAGGAACCGCCTCGCCATGCAGTATTTATTCTTGCTACAACCGAACCGCAGAAGATACCTGCGACAATACTTTCCCGCTGTATGCGCTTTGACTTCAAACTCATTCCTCAATCCGATTTGGAGGGATTGATAAAGAGCGTATTTGACAGAACGGAAAAGCAGTACGAGGATGAGGCGGTTGCGGCAATTGCAAGGGCTGGCAACGGCAGTGCGAGGGACAGTTTATCCATTGCCGATATGTGTGCCTCCTATTCGCAGGGCAAGCTAACCTACGAGGACGTCAACGCCGTTTTAGGTAAAGCCGACTTCTACGCTATTGCAGATATCGTATCAGCTATTATGGCTCACGACGGCGGTTTAACGCTCTCTGCGGCAGAGGGTGTACTTTCAACCGGCAAGGGGGTAGGCGTACTTCTAAGAGATTTATTAAACTTTGTAAACAACCTTGCAATCGTAAAGATGTGCAGGGACGGAGAAAAAATTCTCAATATCCCCAAAGTGCAGTATGATAAAATAAAGGCTATTGCAGAAGGAGCAGACGGGCATACGATTTTGCGCACTACCGAACTGCTCGCCAAGGCGGAAGGGGATACGCGCTATGCGGTAGATTCGCGCATAACTCTTGAAACGGCTCTTTTAAAAGCCGCAATGCCCTCCGCCGACTACGATATCGAGGCACTTCTTGCCCGTATAGAAAAGCTGGAAAGGCAGGTTAAAGAGGGGGTAAAGGTAAGTATTCAGGCTCAACCTGCACCCGTAAGCTTGCAACCTGAACAAACCGAGGTTTTCGAAAACCCCGTTGAAGCGGTAAAAAAGGTTGAGGTTAGGGAAGAAAAGCCTGAACAGAGCTTATCTACCTATGAAGACGGCTCTCCGTTTGACCCCCCCTTTGAAACTCCTGCGGCAATAACTGCAGATGGGGCGACACCCAACGAGACGGCAACCGAGGAGGAGCAAGGTACGCTGTTCGACGGTTCACACACACCCGCGCCTGCAAACGTCGGTTCGCTTTCGGACGCGGATAAAGCGACAATGTTCGGAAGATTTATAAAGCTCTTCCGCACTACCAAACGCAACGCAGTACTTTTTACCCTGTGTATGGATTTGGAGAGTTTTTTCGAGGGTGATACCTTCGTGCTTGTAACCGAGGTTGAAGCGGTGTTTAAATCGCTTTGCAGGGATGACAACAGGCAATACGTTGCGGAGGCTCTGCAGAGCCTTGGCGTATTCTCGTTCGACATTCGTTTAAAGGCAAAGGGCGTGGATAAGTATGAGACGGCTATCAGTGAATTGAGAAATAATTTTGACGGAATTGATATAGAAATAAAATAACCAAACTTAAGGGAGGCATAATATGGCTTACAGAGGCGGCAATAACGGCGGCATGCAAAATATGATGAAACAGGCTCAAAAGATACAGGAGCAGATGCAGCAGGCGGAGCAGGAGCTGGAAGAGATGGAAGTTCTCGGCTTTTCCGGCGGCGGAGAAGAGGGCGACGAAACGGTCTGCGTCTATATGAACGGCAAGAAGGTTATAAACGGTATAGAGTTCGGCAGCAAAATCTCCGAAATGGTTGACCTTTCCGACGAGGACGACGTAGAAATGCTGGAAGACCTTATCATGGCTGCAATCAACGACGGCTATAAAAAGGCAGACGCCGCATACGACGAAAAGATGGGTCCTTTGGGTATGAACTCTTCGCTTAAGGGCTTGTTATAAAAGTTGCCAAAGAGGTAATCAATGGATGCATTTATTGAACCTATCGGGAGATTGATAAACGAGTTTACCAAGCTCCCCGGCGTAGGTAAAAAGACTGCGCAGAGGTATGCGTATAAGATAATCGATATGTCCGAAGAGGACGCAAAGCTCTTTGCGCAGAGTATAATAGACTGCAAGAAAAAGGTTCGCTACTGCTCTGTTTGCGGAAACTTTTCCGAAGAGGACGTCTGCGAGATATGCAAGCGCAGGGAGAGGTCTGTAATCTGTGTGGTTAAAGAACCCAAGGACGTTATCGCGCTTGAAAAGCTAAGGGAGTTCAAGGGCGTATATCACGTTCTGCACGGCGTAATTTCCCCAATGGACGGCGTAGGTCCTAACGATATAAAAATCAGGGAATTGCTTGCAAGGGTTGGCGAGGGCGTAACCGAGGTCATAATTGCAACCAATCCAGACGTGGAGGGTGACGCAACGGCAATGTACATTGCAAAGCTGTTAAAGCCCCTCGGCGTTAAGGTAACAAGGCTTGCGCACGGTATACCTATCGGCGGTGAAATCGAGTACACCGACGAGGTAACGCTATCCCGTGCATTTCTTGAAAGAAAACAAATCTGAGGTCATAGATGAAAATTTCAGTTTTAGGTTGCGGAAGATGGGGCAGCTTTATTGCCTGGTATCAGGCAACCGTATTGAAAAACCAAGTTATATTATACGGCGAAGAGGGCAGACCGTCCTTTGACGTTTTAAAAAAAGAGGGTAAAAACGAATACGTTGCTTTAGATAAATCCATCACCCTCGTTTCAGATTTGCAACTAGCGATAGAAAACAGCGATTATATAATAATTTCCATAAGCTCCCAAGCCTTAAGGGAGTTTATGACAAAGGTCACAAAGTACCCCGTGGAGGATAAAACATTTATTCTCTGTATGAAGGGCTTGGAAGTATCTACGGGTAAACGATTATCGCAGGTTATGTGCGAAAGCGGAATAAAACCCGAAAATATTGCAGTTTGGGTAGGTCCCGGGCATATACAGTCCTTTGTCGCAAACATACCCAACTGTATGATTATCGACAGTGAAAACTCAAATTTGAAAAAGCAGCTTGCAGAGAGTTTCAGCTCCAATTTAATCCGCTTTTATTACGGGGACGATTTAATAGGTACCGAAGTGGGTGCGGCGGCGAAGAACGTGTTAGGGATTGCCGCAGGGCTTTTGGACGGTAGCGGCTATACCACCTTAAAGGGTCCTTTGATGGCGAGGGGTGCCTTCGAGGTTGCAAGATTAATTAAAGCTTTAGGCGGTAACACTACGTCTGCCTACGGGCTTGCTCATTTAGGCGATTACGAAACGACGCTTTTTTCTCCCTATTCCCACAACCGCGCATACGGAGAAATGCTGGCTAAGGGAGAGAAGTTTGCAAAGCTTGCGGAGGGGGTTATGACCTCCAAGGCAATGGTGCTTTTGGGTGAAAAGCTGGGTGTAGAATTACCCATAACCCGTGCCGTGTACGAGGTTTGTTTTAACTCTCACGGCTTCAATTCGGACGGTTTGCTCGACTGTATGGACGTAATTTTACAGCTTTTCGACAGGCAGATTAAACCTGAATTTTACGATTAATTTTTACAAATCAGACAATAAACTTTATTCAAAAGGAAGATATATGTTAAGAAACGATTTAAGAAACGTTGCAATCATTGCACACGTAGACCACGGCAAAACGACGCTTGTTGACGCAATGTTAAAACAGAGCCATACCTTCAGGGACAACCAAGCTGTAGAAGAGAGGGTTATGGACTCAGGCGATATAGAAAGGGAGAGGGGTATAACCATTCTCGCAAAAAACACCTCTCTGCATTATAACGGCGTAAAAATCAACGTCGTAGATACTCCGGGTCACGCAGATTTTTCTGGCGAAGTCGAAAGGGTTATGATGATGGTTAACGGCGTTCTGGTGCTTGTAGATGCGGCTGAAGGTCCTATGCCCCAGACCCGTTTCGTTATGCAAAAGGCACTTGAAATGGGTCACAGGCTCATTATCGTAGTCAACAAAATTGACCGCCCCGACGCCCGTTTAAACGAAGTTCAGGACGAAATTTTAGAGCTTTTGTTAGAGCTTGACGCCTCCGACGACCAGTTGGATTCCCCCGTGGTATGGTGTTCGGGCAGGGATGGTACTGCCACCTTGGATTTAAATACCCCCGGCAAGGACTTGACGCCGCTCTTTGAGACAATTTTATCTCACATTCAGCCCATGGAAGTTGACGCCGACGGCGAAACTCAGCTTCTGTGTTCTTCAATCGACTACAACGAGTACGTCGGCAGAATAGGTATAGGACGTATTGAAAGGGGTTCCGTCAAGGCAGGTGCTGCAGTAACCGTCACAAACTATAACAACCCCGGCTACAAACAGCAGGGTAAGATTGTAAACCTCTATCAGATAGAAGGACTTGAAAGGGTACCCGTTGAAGAGGCTAAGGCAGGCGATATCGTCTGCTTCAGCGGACTTGAAAAGATTAATATCGGCGATACGGTCTGCTCGCTTACCTGCCCCGAACCTCATAAATTTGTAAAAATAACCGAACCTACGGTTGAAATGACGTTCTCGGTTAACGACTCCCCGTTTGCGGGAAAAGAGGGTAAGTTCGTAACCACCCGTCATTTAAGGGACAGGCTGTTTAAAGAACTTCTCCGTGACGTATCGTTGAGAGTTGAAGAGACGGGTTCGGCAGATTCCTACCGTGTCTGCGGAAGAGGCGAAATGCACCTTTCGATTCTTATCGAAGAGATGAGGCGCGACGGCTATGAATTCCAGGTTTCTACCCCCAAGGTTATGTACAAGACGATAGACGGCGTTAAGTGTGAGCCTGTTGAAAGGCTTATAGTCGACGTTCCCGACGACGCAACGGGTGCAGTATTCCAGAGTATGGGTAACCGTAAGGGCGAGCTTCTGCATATGTCTGCAATCGGCAGCCGTACCCGTCTTGAGTTTTTAATACCTGCAAGGGGATTGTTCGGCTATAAATCCGAGTTCCTCACCTCAACCAAGGGCGAGGGTATTATGAGTAGCGTGTTCTACGAATACCAGCCGTACAAGGGAGATTTAAGCAGGCGCAGCACGGGTTCGCTTGTAGCGTTTGAAACGGGCGAGGCGGTAACATACGGTCTTTTCAACGCACAGGGCAGAGGTATGCTCTTCATCGGAGCAGGTACGCCCGTATACGAAGGTATGGTAATCGGCGAAAGCCCCAAGTCGGACGACATCAACGTAAACGTCTGCAAGACCAAGCACTTAACCAACACCCGTTCGTCCTCGTCTGACGACGCGTTAAGGCTTATCACTCCCAAGCGTATGAGCTTGGAGGAGTGCCTTGAATTTATCGCCGACGACGAACTGTTGGAGATTACTCCAAAAAATATCCGTATCCGTAAGAGAATACTCGACAGCGAACTTCGTGCAAAGGCTAACGCAAAGGCTAAAAAGGGTTTAGAGTAATACCATTGTAACGGCATAAAATGAGTAAACAACGTACGTTAAACTACTACAAGGAGCTTCCTGAAGGCTATAAGGAAGTTTATTGCATAAACGCAAAAAAGACTTCGGTTGGCGTAATTTTGAATTTGATTGCGTTTGGCATTGCTCTGACGTTAATCGCAGGTATATTCTTTATTAAATTTGAATTGCCTTATGAGATTGAAATGAGTCTGAATACCGTGCTTGCCATGTTGTCATTGTGTCTTTCGTTAATTGCCTATATGGTAGTTCATGAATTGACTCACGGTCTGTTTTATAAGCTCATGACAAAGCAGAAATTGCGTTTCGGTTTAACGTTGACCGTTGCGTATTGCGGTCTTAAAGAGGGTTATGTAAACAAAAAAACCAGTCTTTTGGCGGTGCTTGCGCCCCTTGTAATACATAGCATCTGGATGATTTTACTCATCATTTTCCTGCCTGCAAATATCTGGGTGTTGATGGTAATAGCCCTTTTCAGTATACATGTTGCAGGTTGCGTGGGCGATATGTGGGTAGCATTTATGCTCATATTCCGTTTAAACTCAACCGTACTCACCTGTGACGACGGACCGTGTCAGCGTTTTTACGAATACCGCCCCGAAGAGTTGATACAAAACGAAACACAAACCGCAGAGGAGTAATCGATGGCTACCGACTTAAACTACGTTCTTTTCGTCTGCGAATGTTTGCAAGGCGAAAGCCCCACGTATAAAAAGATGTTCGGCGAGTATATGGTTTATATTGACGGCAAGCCGATTTTATTGGTATGCGACAACACTGTTTTCGTTAAAAAGTATGCCGAGCTTGCAGATATTTTGCGCGACGCCGACTGCGGCTATCCCTATGACCATGCAAAAGAACACTATATTTTGGACGTGGAAAATCAGGAGTTAACGCAAAAAGTTGTTGATATATTGAAGGTTGTCGCTCAACTGCCCAAGCAGAGGAAGAAAAAATAATGCAGAATTTTACGGTAAAACACGATCAGCTGACCGCTAATGAGTTTATCGAACTCTGGAAGACTGCCTGGGAAGGTTCGCCAAGTTTAGAGCAGACGGAGCTTGCGATGAAAAACTGTATCTTCCGAGTGTCGGTATACGACGGCGAAAGGGTGGTTGCCATGGCAAGGCTGATTGGCGATTTTGGGCTTTGTTGCTATATCAAAGACGTAGTGGTAAGACCTGAATACCAAGGCAAAGGCTTAGGTAAACTGCTCATTGACGAGATTAAAAATTTTGTAAAATCGCAGGGAGTAAAGGGAACTTCCGTCTTTATTGAATTGTGCGCCCGACCGGGCAAAGAGGAGTTTTACAAAAAGCTCGGCTTTGAAAATAATGACGGGCAGAGTATGATTATAAGTGTAAAGGCGGAGTAAAAATAATTCATATCAGCTTTCCTGACCGCATATGATAATAAAAAAAGTCAAGGCGGTGGAATATGGAACAGTCAGAAGGGCATACACTCACGGTTGAGAATAGAAAAAGAGTTACGGCTACGCAGATAGAGGCGGTAAACTCTTTTTCCGCATCGCAGATAGTTTTACAGTATCACGGCGGTAAGATAACGGTTAGCGGAAGCGATATGAAGATTACCGCCTTTTCAAAGTCGAGCGGTCAGTTTACTGCGCAGGGAAATATAGACGGCGTTAAATATTCGCACAGTGGTTCGGGGATAAAGGGGCTGTTTAAATAATGCAGGCTTTTATCCTGTTGACATGCATATTATGCGGAGCGGCAAGCGGTATTTTATACGACGTTTTGTATATTGCTCGCACAATTGTGTGCGGTGTAGACAAGCAAAAATACACCGTAAAGGACAAGATTTTCACGTTCTTTTGTGATCTTATCTACTTTGCCGTATTTGCAGCAACGTTTGTCTACGTCAGCGTCTGCTTTGATTTTTATGAGCTTAGGCTGTTTATGCTTATCGGATTGGCATTAGGCGTGCTTATTTATTTAAAAAGTTTGCATTTAGCTATTGCATATTTAATAAAAAAAGTGTATAATATTTTAAATAAACGGATAAGGAGAAAAAGGGTTAGCAATGAAAGAAGAAAAGCACAACAGGGTAGTGGCGGCAATAACCGTTAATGCGGTTCTGCTCGTCTTTATTTTGGTTGCTATCGTCATTGCCCAGATAGTGCAGATTTCAGTCCTCAACCGCCGCAAGCAGGAGTTGCAGACAACTTATGCCGAGTTGATGGCTGAAAAGAAAGACATTGATGGGATTGATGAACAGCTCGAATTTGACGAAAAGTTTTCCAAATGGCTTGCAGAGTATGTTCACGAATACGGGGAATTGCCCGATTGGTTGCCCATCGAATGAAAATTGGTGTAATAGATATCGGCTCAAATTCCGTCCGCCTTATGCTATGGGCAGACGGAAAAACTTTATATAAAAAACTGCACACAACGCGCTTAGGCGACGGGCTGTCATTTTCAAGAAGGCTTAAACAAGAGGCAATAGACAGGACGGTTAAAGCCGTTGCCGACTTTAAAAGTCAGGCTTTGGCAGATGGGGCGCAAGAAGTCTACGCCTATGCAACCGCCGCGGTGCGCTCCTCGGATAACGGCGGTGATTTCGTGGCTGAAGTGCTTGAAAGTTGCGGCATAGTAGTGGACGTATTGAGCGGAGAGCAGGAGGCTGCCGTATCCCTTGCAGGTGCTTTAGGTACGAGTGACGGCGGTATAATCGACGTGGGCGGCGCAAGTACGGAAGTAACCGTCCGCAGCGGAAATAAGGTGGTTTATTCGCAGAGCGTAAACGTAGGTACCGTCCGTATTCTTGATGCTGCAGGGCGTGATATAGAAAAAATCAAGCAGTTCGTATCGGGCAAGATTGCCGAGTACGAAGAGGCGAAATTTCCCAAGGTACAATTCTATGCAGTAGGCGGAACGGCTTCCCGTTTGGGTGCCGTCAGGCACGGGTTAACGGTGTATCAACCGCAGATTATTAACGGAACTAAACTCTCTGCGGAAGAAATACATGGCTATGCAAAAAGACTTACCGCTCTGCCCGTGGAAGAGATTAAAAGAACTACTATCTGTCAAAACTCTGCCGATTTGATAGGCGGCGGTGCTTGTCTGATGGCTATGGTAATGGACAAGTTCGGAATAGTGAACGTAACAATTTCCGAAAGTGACAATTTAGAGGGCTATCTAGCAGAAAAAATTTTAAAGCGTTAAAAGATTTAAAGGGGAACATAATGAAGAATAAAATAGTGACTGCAATTGCCGCAGTGCTTGCAATTATATTTGCGGCGGTGGGCGGCTACGTCTTTTGTACGCAGTCTAACCTGGATGCAGGGCTGTACACCACGATACCGGTCTACCTTGTATCGCTGATTTTAGGTGCATTTATTGAGGATATCGTCCACGAAGGTGCGCACTTTTTAGTTGGTTCGATATGCCGAATGGGTGTAAAAGTTCCAAAGATAAGGCTGTTTAAAAGCTCGTCGGTGGAGATGTGCCCAAAGGGTGTAAAGGGTATGAAAGCCCGTCTGATCGCAACTGTGATTGCAGGACTTATCCTCGATTTACTTCTTGTCGTTCTCGGAGTAATCGCCGTTGCCGCTCCGTCGGTACCTGCAATTGTCGGCTTTGCCGCACCGTACGCGCTGTATTCGCTGATTATAAACGCCGTACCTTTGGAGTATGGCGAGGGTAAGACGGACGGGTTGGTCGCTTTGGAAGTTATTAAAAACGAACCCACTGCGCAGGTTATGTTGAACATTCTGAAAATTCAAGGACAAATGCGCAGCGGAGTTTTCCTTAAAGATATAGACGAGGGGTTGCTTTTAGACGTACCCCAGTTGCCCGAGGATGATATAAACTTTATAATACTCACACAATTAAGATACGAATACTATTTGGCAAAGGGAGACGATTCTGAGGCGTATAAATACTTTATGCGTTATCAACAGCTCATTGAATATCTTCCGTCGGGATATAAAAACGGAAAAAAATAAAACCAAAGGCTTGCGGTAAAACCGTAAGCCTTTTAAAATACAAAACCTTTTTCAGCTAATTCTAAGCAGTCTCCCAAAGCAGTTAGGACATACGCCTCTGCATCTGCAAAAACACTCACTGCAAACGTGGTTACCGCATAGCTCGCACTCAAATATTTCGCCGGTGCAATTTTCAAAAAACTCAATATTTTTCCCGCAGTTTCTCATAAAAATATTATGCAGTAAACTGCCTTTTTTATGTACAATTTTTAACTGAATTCACTTTAAACAATTGCCTTATTTCTAATAATATGGTATAATAAATAAAAGATTTTTTGCGAGGTGAATTTATGCCTGAAAAAGTACACTCTGATTACGATGCGAACAGTTTAAAGGCGTTAAAGGGATTGGAACCCGTAAGGGAACACCCCGGCATGTATATCGGACCTACAGACGAAAAAGGCTTGCATACTCTCGTTCGAGAAGTTATAGATAACTCCATAGACGAGGCTCTTGCAGGTTATTGCGACAGGATTGACGTAATAATTAACAAGGAAGGTTTCTGCACCGTTTCCGACAACGGCAGAGGTATTCCCACGGGTATAAACGAAGAAGAGGGCATTTCAGGCGTAGAGCTTGCGTTGACCAACTTGAACGCAGGCGGAAAGTTCGGCGGCGGCAACAAGGCAGGCGGCTATAAAATTTCGTCAGGCTTACACGGCGTCGGCGTATCCTGCGTTAACGCGCTTTCCGATACGCTCATTGCAGAGGTATGCCAGAGGGGGCACAAGTTCCGTCAGGTATATCACTGCGGCGTACCCGAAGAGCCTTTAAAGATTATTGAAGATACCGATATGACGGGTACTTCAATCTGCTTCCACCCCGATCCTACAATGTTCGAGACGGTGGACTTTAATTACGACACGTTAAAAACCCTATTAAGGGAGCTTTCATACCTTAACAAAGGACTTACGCTCACCTTAACCGACTACCGCGGTGAAAACGTGAGGAACGATACCTTCTGCTACGAGGGCGGCGTCGTTCACTTTATTTCGGACATTAACGAGGGTAAAAACGTTCTGTTTGCGGCTCCCGTTTACTTTGAAGCAAGCGAGGGAGACGATAGGTTTTTGGAAGTTGCCATTCAGTATAACGATAGCTACGTTGAGCAGATTTTCCCCTTCTCAAACAACATTCGCCAGCCCGACGGCGGTACTCACCTTGACGGCTTTAAAGCAGCTTTAACCAAGGTTATCAACGACGCAGGGCACAGGCTTAACATATTAAAGGACTCCGAAAAGCTTTCGGGCGAGGACGTAAGAGAGGGCATCACCGCAGTAGTTTCGGTTAAGATTGCCGACGCGCAGTACGAAAGCCAGACCAAGAGCAAGCTCTGCTCAACTTATGTAAGAGGCTTTGTGCAAAAGGCTGTAACCGACAAGTTTGGCACTTACTTAGAAGAGCACCCCGGCGAGGCTAGGGAGCTGATTATGCGCTGTATAACCGCCCAGAGGGCTAGGGATGCAGCAAGGCTCGCAAGGGAGGAAACGAGGCGTAAAGGGGTTTTGGAATCCACTAAACTCCCCGGCAAGCTTGCAGACTGTTCGGACAAACGCCCCGAGCTTTGCGAGATTTATATAGTAGAGGGAGACTCTGCAGGCGGTACGGCAAAGCAGGGCAGAGACAGGCGTTTCCAGGCAATTCTGCCTTTAAGAGGTAAGATCTTAAACGTAGAAAAGGTGCGTATCAATAGGGTACTTGAAAACGAAGAAATCAAGTCGATGATAACGGCTTTCGGCTGCGGCATACAGGAAAACTTTGACGAGAGTAAGCTCCGTTACGACAGAATTATAATTATGACCGATGCCGACATAGACGGTTCTCACATAAGAATATTGCTTTTAACCTTCTTCTTCCGCTATATGAGACCTTTAGTTGAAAACGGTCACGTATATTCTGCATTGCCTCCTTTATACAAAGTATCCGGCAAGGGAATAGAGGATACCTACCTCTTCGACGATCAGGCTTTAGAGCAGTTCAGGGCAGAACACCCCGACGGCAAGTTTGAACTTCAACGCTATAAGGGTCTCGGTGAAATGAACAAGGAACAGCTTTGGGAAACTACCATGGACCCTTCAAAGAGAACCTTAGTAAGGGTAAAGGTAGAAGATGCTGTTGAAGCGGATAAGATGTTTGCCCTCTTGATGGGTGAGCAGCCCGAGCTTCGCAGACAATTCATAGAAGAGAACGCAAAGCTCGTAGAGGAGCTGGATGTATAATGGCAACCCTTAATTTGAATAAAAGTATAAAGGAGTACGGAAATGGCTAAAAGAGTAACCAGCCCCGAGCTGACAGAGGAATTTGCAAAAACACTTGCAATGACCAAAATGTTAGAGGTTGAAGTAGATGAAGAGCTTAAAAAATCGTTTATAGCTTACGCTATGGCGGTTAACGTTTCGCGTGCAATACCCGACATCAGGGACGGACTTAAGCCCGTACACAGAAGAATAATGTACTCAATGCACGATTTGGGGTTGTATAACGATAAGGCATTTAGAAAATGTGCACGTATCGTCGGTGATTGCCTCGGTAAATATCACCCCCACGGCGACAGCTCTGTTTACGACGCATTGGTTCGTCTTGCGCAGGACTTTACTATTAATATGCCCTTGGTTGAAGGTCACGGTAACTTCGGTTCGGTTGACGGCGACCCTGCGGCTGCAATGAGGTATACCGAGGCAAGGCTCTCCAAAATTGCCTCCGAAATGCTTAGGGATTTGGATAAGGAAACTGTTGATTTTTACCCCACGTTCGACGATACGGGTATGCAGCCTACGGTTCTGCCTTGCCGTTTCCCCAATATGTTGGTCAACGGTTCGGACGGTATAGCCGTCGGTATGGCAACCAACATTCCTCCCCATAATTTAGGCGAGGTTATAGACGGCGTCTGCGCAATGATAGACAATCCCGACATAACCATTGACGAACTTATGCAATTTATCCCTGCCCCCGACTTCCCCACGGGCGCATTAATAATGGGTAGGAGCGGAATAAGAAAGGCATACCAGACGGGCAGAGGAAGTATTATAATCCGTTCCCGCTGCGAAATAGAAGATTATCAGAGCGGTAATACTACCCGTCAGAGAATAATCGTAACCGAAATTCCCTATCAGGTTAACAAGGCAAAGCTCATAGAGACTATGGCAGACCTTGTAAAGGACAAGAAGATAGAGGGTATCTCCGATATTAGGGAAGAGTCTGATAGAGACGGTATGCGTATCGTCGTAGAGATTAAAAAGGATGCCAACGCGCAGGTTGTGTTAAACCTTCTTTATAAGCACACCAACCTGCAGATTTCAGACGGCATTATTATGCTTGCCCTCGTCGACGGCGCACCTAAAATTTGTACGTTAAAGGACTTTATCTATTACTACTTAGAGCATCAGAAGGACGTCATTCGCCGCAGAACCAAGTACGACTTGGCTAAGTGTGAGGAAAGGGCGCATATCTTAAAGGGCTTGGTTATCGCCCAGGCTTCGATTGACGAGGTTGTTGAGGTCTGCCGTAATGCAGTTGATAAGAGCGATTGCGTTGCAAAGCTTACCGCTAACTTTGCGTTGGACGAAAAGCAGGCAACGGCTGTTGCAGAATTAAGGTTGTACAGAATATCTCACCTTGAAGTAGATAAGATTACCAACGAGTTGAACGAGTTGGAAAAGTCGATTGAAAACTTCAAAGATATCCTTGCAAATGAGAGCAGGGTGCTTGAGGTTATAAAGACCGACTTGCTTGAAATCAAGCGTAAATATCCCACCGAGAGAAAGACGGAAATTGCCCTCGACTACGGCGATATAGACGATGAAGATTTAATCCCCGTAGAGGAAGTGGTAATCTCCATAACCCACAGCGGTTACGTCAAGAGGCTGCCCGTTACCGAATACAAGGCGCAGAACCGCGGCGGTATGGGTATAACGGCGCACAAGCCCAAAGACGAGGACTTTGTTGAGAATATGTTCGTCTGCTCTACGCACGACGACGTCTTGCTCTTCACCAACCTCGGCAGAGTTTATTCTGTTAAGGCATACCGCATACCTGAAGCTGCAAGGGCTTCAAGGGGTAGGGCAATCGTCAATATTATTCAGATTGACCAGGAAGAAAAGGTTGAGGCAGTCATTCCCTTCAACAAGGATAAGCAGTTTATCTGTTTTGCTACAATGAACGGCAATATCAAAAAGACTGAAATTTCTCAGTTTGAAAGCATTAACCGCAACGGTAAGATTGCAATCAAGCTCAACGAGGGAGACAAGCTCATCTCCGTTCAGTACTGCTCCGAAGGTGACGAGATTATGGTTGCAAGCTCTAACGGAAAGTGCATAACCTTTGCTCAGGAGAACGTCAGGTCGATGGGAAGAGACACTGCAGGCGTCAAGGCAATGAAGCTTGCCGAGACCGATAAGCTTGTAGATATGCTTGTTATGAACAGAGAAAAGGACGTACTTACCGTAAGTGCAAACGGCTACGGCAAGCGTTGCGCAAGCGAAAATTTCCGTGCCCAAGGACGTGCAGGAAAGGGTATTAAAATAGGTACCTTCAACGAAGTTACGGGCAGTCTGGTTGCCGTAAAACAGGTCAATGCTGAGACGGACGATATAATGATTATCTCCGACGGCGGTACGATTATTCGTATGCACTGCGACACAATTTCAAAGATAGGCAGGGCGTCAAAGGGCGTAAGGTTAATGCGCCTAAAGGACGGTGCGGTTGCAACTGTTGCCCTCACCGAGCGCGACAACGAGGCAGAAGCCGAAGCACCCGAAGAGACTGCGGCAGATATCACAGACGATACAGAAACTGGCGATAACGAAGAATAATTAATGTATATAAATTATAATCCCTGTTTGCTGGATTAATAACTGAACATATAAAGAAGCCCCCGAAGCTATGCCAGCTTCGGGGGTTATAAAATATAATCAAATCTACTTAGCCTTTTTTTCGCTGTGTTTAGGCGTGGGGTTTTCCGTGGACGAAGGTAGGATAATCTGCATTATCTTTATCAGCCACGAGGAAATGGGGAATGCAGCTTCAATCGTGCAGGCTATAATTAAAAGCTTTGAATAATCCCAATTGAGGCTATCCCAACCTGCTACAAGCGTATTGGCAAAGCTGCCGTTTAAGAAGCTGATGTGTCCGAGTGTAAACGCAAGTACGCACATTGTAAACATTAGCGTAAACAATACAAGCCTGAAGGGGTTGATAGGTTGACAAACTCTGAACAGCATTACAAGCCCTGCGAACGTAAGCGCAACAGTACACATTGCCGTTTCAAACTGTTTAAAGTCTGTCCCTGCATAGTTGCAGACAAGGTGCATTACCATAACGCATATAACCATTATAGCCGCACCCGGCACGCTTCGCGACATAACGTGCGAAATAAATTTGCCCTGCACTCTTTCGTTGTTTGGTTGCAATGAGAGGAAGAATGAGGGAATACCGATGATGAAAACTTCCAACAAGAGCATATTGCTGGGTACGAAGGGATATCCGCCCATCTGGGTTGCAAAAATAATACAAATTAATGCAAGTATAGCGGTAAACAGCGTTTTCATCAGGTACAGTGAAGCGGAGTTTTTAATATTATTAATAACTCTTCGTCCCTCTCCGACTACCTTAGGCATATTGCCAAAGTTGTTATCCATAAGCACTAAGTGGCTTACGTTTCTCGCCGCTTCGCTTCCCGAAGCTACCGAGATAGCGCAATCAGCTTCCTTTAAAGCAAGTATGTCGTTTACACCGTCGCCCGTCATTGCAACGGTATTGCCTTCGCTCTTTATCGAACGTACGAGTATTGCCTTCTGTTCGGGTGTAACTCTTCCGAATACAGTGTATTTATTAGCAATATTTTCAACCTCCTTGTCGTTTAAACCTTCTAAGGAGATGAACTTATCTGCGTTTTCGATGCCTGCTCTCTTTGCAACTTCGGCAACGGTTATGGGGTTATCGCCGGAAATAACTTTAACCTGTACGTCGTTATCCTTAAACCATTTAATGGTCTCTATTGCGTCGTCACGTATGTTGTCTGCAATAGAAATAATTGCGATAGGTTTTAAAATTGCGGGGAGCTTATCGTTAATTATGTTTGTGGAGGAGTGTGCAAGTACTATAACCCTCAAACCGAGCTGTGCATACTGCTTTACAATTCTTTCAACCTTGGGGGGCATAGGGCGGAGTACGAATTCCGGAGCACCCATAACGAAGGTGCCCACGTCCTCGAACGAAACCGCCGAAAGCTTTCTCTTAGAAGAGAAGGGTATTTTAGTTATTGGCGTCAGCGATTCGTTGTGACCGAAATGATTTGAAAGGGCAATTGAGGTCTGGTTGTTGTCGTCCAACGCCGACAGCATATTGCCCATTATTTCGTTTAATGAAAGCTCGCCAACGGTGTTTAAAATTACAGCGTCGTTAACCTTCATTCGTCCGTCTGTAATGGTGCCCGTCTTATCTAGGCAGAGTACGTTTACTCTTGCAAGCATTTCAAGCGAATACAAATCGCGGACGAGCGTGTTGTGTTTGGAAAGTCTTAATACACCCACTGCAAGCGCGACAGAGGTTAAAAGCATCATGCCCGAGGGTATCATACCGATAACGACCGAACAGGTCTTTGCAAGAGCTAAACTGTCCGTTTCCGACATAAGCCAGGCAACGACGTTTACGCCGCCGAAACCTCCGTTTGCTCTCGTCACGAAGAATACGCCGATAGCAATGGGGAAGATAATTATCGAAACGGTCTTGATTATCGCCTTGATGGAGTTCATAAGCTCCGACTTGGGACGTTGATATTTCTTGGCTTTTGCAGTTAACTTTTCAAGGAAGGTCTCTTTGCCAACCTTTTCAACCCTCGCTTTGCAGTTACCGCTGGCAATAAAGCTTCCGGCGTAGAGTAATTCGCCGATCTGCTTTTTAACGGAGACTGATTCACCCGTCAAAAGGCTTTCGTTAACTTCAACGTTGCCCTCCGCAAGTATGCAGTCGGCAGGCACTTGATTGCCGAGTTCAAGAACGATTACGTCGTCTAAAACAATTTCGTTGGTAGGTATTTCTACAACTTCGCCTTCACGCACGGCTTTGGAGGTAGATGATGCCATAATCGACAGCTTATCAACAGCAAGTTTAGAACGAATTTCTTGAAATATACCGATTATTATGTTAGCTGCCGTAATGACTATTACGAGGTAGTTTGTAATACCTTGGATACCCGAGATTAAAAGTGCGATAAACGCCATTAAACACAATAGGTTGAAGAAGGTGCATATGTTACCAATAAAAATGCTTGCGTAAGATTTGGAGTACTTTTTGTTGGTATCGTTGAACAAAAATTGTTCAAATCGGGTTTCGGTCTGTTCCCTGTCAAGTCCCTGGGAGAGGTCGGGATTAAACCTTTCAACCTTAGTGTTTATGTGCATCTTGGGGTGACGCTTAAAGTACTTTATAATCCTCTTTTTGTCAAACTCTGCACTGTCAACGTATTGCTTAACGGGTTTTGAGTGTATCTCTTCGGTCTCTTCCGCAGGCAAAACTGCCTCTGCAGCGGCAACCTCTTGACTAGCCTCGGTGTTTCCTGTATTGGGGACTGCCTGTTCTTTAGTCTGTTCAGCTCCCTCGGAGGAAGTGTTTTCAGCGTTGTCGGAGGAGTTGCGCTTACGCTTGACCGTAATTGTTCCGTCTTTTTTTCGGGTTGCGGGTTTTACCGCGGTGTTAGTTGCGTCGGCGTTGTCCGATTGGGCGGCTGTCGTATTTCGCTTTTTAGCCGTGCTTGCGGCGTTGCGGTTGTTCACCTCCGTTACAGCCTCGGTGGGAGCGGTGGTTTCCTGCTCAATGACGTTTTCCTCGGGCAGTTCCTGCTCCTCAGGCTGAGTTGCACCGTTTTTCTTTCCTCTATAAACTATTTTACTCATTAAATAACTTATCTCCAATTTTTAAGCAAAATATTAATTCATTATAATTATATCACGTAAATTTCGTTTTTTCAACAGATTAGCTTAAATTAATTGCTTTTGCCGTTATTTTGCCGTATAATTATTAAGCAGTAAAATTAAATTAAAAAGTAATTTAACAGCTTAACGAGGCGTTATTATGATAGACATAAATCTTTTAAGAACTAATCCTGATTTGGTAAGGGAGAATATCAAAAAGAAGTTTCAGGATCATAAACTTCATCTTGTAGACGAGGTGCTTGAACTTGACGAAAAAAAGCGTGCTCTGCAGAGAGAGGGTGACGAAAGGCGTGCAAAGCGTAATACCTACGCGAAGCAAATCGGCGTCCTTATGAGAGAGGGCAAAAAGGAAGAGGCGGAGGAAATAAAACGCCTCTCTAAGGAGAACAACGAGGCTGTTGCTGAAATTGAAAAGCAGACGGCAGAGACGGACGAAAAGCTTAAAAGGGACATGATGGCTATTCCCAACATTATTGCGGACGACGTTCCTTTGGGTAAGGACGATAGCGAAAACGTGCAGTGGAATACCTATCTTGAAGCAAAGGAAAAGCCCTTCGACGTACCCTATCACCTTGACATTTTGGAGAGCTTGGAGGGCATAGATTTAGACAGTGCCCGCCGTACGTCAGGCAACGGCTTCTATTACCTTACGGGCGATATCGCTCGCCTTCATTCGGCTGTTTTGTCCTATGCTAGGGACTTTATGATTGACAAAGGTTTTACCTACTGTATTCCTCCCTATATGATAAGAAGCGACGTCGTCTCCGGCGTTATGAGCTTTGAAGAGATGGAAGGTATGATGTACAAGATAGAGGGTGAAGATTTATACCTTATAGGTACGTCCGAGCATTCTATGATAGGCAGGTTTATGAATACCGTACTTGACGGCAATAAACTCCCCTATACGTTAACTTCTTATTCACCCTGCTTCAGAAAGGAGAAGGGCGCGCACGGCTTGGAGGAGAGGGGAATATACCGTATCCATCAGTTTGAAAAGCAGGAGATGATAGTTGTCTGCAAGCCGGAAGAGAGTGATTATTGGTATGAAAAGCTTTGGTCTTACACCGTTGAGCTGTTCGTTTCAATGGAAATACCCGTCCGCACCCTTGTATGCTGTTCAGGCGATTTAGCCGACCTTAAATACAGGAGCTTAGACGTCGAGGCATGGAGTCCCCGCCAGAAGAAGTATTTCGAGGTTGGTAGCTGTTCCAACCTTACCGATGCACAGGCAAGGAGGCTTGGTATCAGGTACAAGGACGCTGCTACCGGCAAAAACCAGTTTGCACACACTTTAAACAACACTGTAGTAGCTCCTCCCAGAATGTTAATTGCATTCTTAGAAAATCACCTTCAGGCAGACGGCAGCGTCTATATTCCCGAAGTGCTCAGGAAGTATATGGGCGGTAAGGAATATATTTTGCCTAAGAAAAACTAATTTAATTAATCAAGCGTAAAAAAACTAATTAATCAGGCGTAAGCGCAGTGGCTTGCGCCACAATTTTGTCTATGAATTTCGTTTTTTTCGATATAGAATGTGCAAGCGTATATAAATACACGGCAAAGATTTGTGCCTTCGGTTACGTCTTGTGCGACGAAAAATTCAATATTATTAAAAAGGAAGATATTTTAATCAATCCCAAGGGCAAATTCCACTTGACGGACGGCAGAGGCGAGCGTGGACTCGTGTTGCCGTACGAGTATTCTGATTTCAAAAAATATCCCCTTTTTCCCGAAGTCTATTCCCGTATTAAGGAATTGTTGGAGGATAAAAACAACCTCGTTTTCGGACATGCAACCTTAAACGACGTCAACTATTTAAACCTGGAGACCAAGCGCTTTCATCTGCCTTCGTTTACGTTTACCTATTCGGACAGCCAGCTTATGTATATGACATCCGTTGCAGACTTTACCCGTCAGTTCGGCTTAGAGTACATAACGCGTAATCTTGACGTAGAGTTTACCCCTCACCGTGCGGCTGACGATGCTTATGCCACAATGAAGGTGGTGGAGGCTTTGGCAAAAAAGCACGGGTGCGGAGGCGCAGAGCTTGAAAAGCTTTTAGGGATTAAACGTGGTAGGATATTCGACTATAAAGTAACCCGACCCGATTCTGTAAGATTTGCGGAGTACAGAAAGAATAAAGAGGAACAAAAAGAGGAGCGTGCAAAGCGCAAGGTGCTTTTCTATAACGCTATAAGCCGCAGATGCAGACCGGAAAGCGATAGGCTAAAGGGCATAACCTTCAATTTTTCAAGACTTATAGAGGACAAGGTAGACGTTTCCATACCCCTGGTTGAAAAGATACGTAAATCGGGTGGCAAGTACACCGATAAGGTTTCAGAGTGTACAATCTACGTATGTGAAGAGGACGACGACTCAATTCGCACAAAAAATGCAAAGGAGATGCCTAATTTAAAGATAATGAACCTTACCCTGCTGGGGGAGCTATTAAATGATTGAGTTGCCCATAGAATTTGTAAACAGGGTTAAACACGACTTAGGGAGTGAGGCACAGGCGTTTTTAAACTCCTATGACAGACAGCCTTATAAGGCAATACGCGTCAACACCCTAAAAATCAATCCTAACGATTTTATAAAAATTGCTCCGTTCAAGCTATCACAGGTCAAATGGGAGCCGAACGGATTTTACGTTTCCGAGGAAAAGGCAGGCAAAACCGTCCTTCATCAGGCAGGCGTTTACTACGTTCAGGAGCCTTCTGCAATGTCAGCCGCACCCCTTTTAAACGTTCAGCCCGGGGAGACGGTTTTGGATTTATGCTCCGCACCCGGCGGTAAAGGCACTCAGCTTGCTCAGGCATTGCAAGGTTACGGACTTATAGTTTTAAACGAAATAGATTACTCAAGGGCTAAAATCTTATTAAGAAACGTTGAGAGATTAGGTATTAAAAACGCAATAGTCACCTGCGCATCGCCCGAAAAAATTGCAAAAGCGTTTTGCGGTTATTTTGATAAAGTGCTTGTAGATGCACCATGTTCGGGTGAGGGAATGTTTTTAAAGGAACCCAATGCCCTGACGGAGTGGAGCGAGAAGAACGTGGAACTCTGCGCCGAACGCCAAAGGCGGATATTGGAGTGTGCGCAGAGGGTATTAAAGAAAGGAGGTAAATTGGTATATTCAACCTGTACGTTTGCACCGCAGGAGGACGAGTTGCAGATTGAAAACTTCCTAAAAGATTATCCCGATTTTTCACTTATAGAACAACACAAATTGCTACCTCATAGAGTAATGGGCGAAGGACACTTTGTTGCACTATTACAAAAAAATGGTAGGGAAGAGGGGTGTTTTGTAAAAACTATACGCCCTTACGCACCCGAAAAAAAGATTGCTCTCTACCATGAGTTTGAAAGAAAGTTTTTAAAGACTTGTTTTAATAATCTGCATATGGTAGGCGATGAACTGTATTCGTTGCCCGAAGAATTCCCCCAGGCAGACGGCTTGCAGATTTTGCGTGCAGGCGTACCTTTAGGCGAATTTAAGGGGGACAGGTTCGAGCCTTCTCACGCGCTTGCAATGTGCTTGAATTCAAACGAGGCAAATGCAATAGAGGTTGACGAAAAAACTGCTGTAAATTATCTCAAGGGCTTGACGTTTGAATGCGACGAAAGCAAAAGCGGTTGGTGTTTGGTGACGTATTTAAGTTATCCGCTCGGTTGGTGCAAGGCGGTAAACGGCACAGCCAAAAACCATCTGCCAAAAGGAATAAGAATATAATCTGACAAATAATAATGCTCCTCGGCATAAAGCTGAGGAGCAATTTTTTGTTAAAAGTAAACCCCACGCTGAGCGTGGGGATAATAAAAAAGCGGTAG
>JBJEVD010000040.1:0-25072 GCA_051884175.1 Candidatus Coproplasma sp. | reverse complement strand
CCATGCCCTTTCAGGGCTGGAGCAAACTACGCGTTGAACGCGTAGTTTTGATTTAATTTTAATTTTGTGAATAAAATTAGACTAATTAGCGACAACTTTTGTCTTGACTGATTCAATCTCGTTAATCTGTAGTTGCATCAAAATAGGTGAAATGAAATATATAAATATACTTAACAACAAACAGACGTTAGCAAGATTGGAATTAATGCCCTTTTCTTTTGAAATATTATCTATATTTTTTGCGCTGGTATACACCCAATATAAGGAGTAAAAAGGTATAAATATACTTAAAAGGAATGTTGTCATAGGGTCTTTTTTAAACTTATTAAACTCATTCAGATAATTTGTAACGTTGTAAATCCAGAAATTAATATATAGGGGCACAAATAATAGATATAGAATAAATAATCCCATATTCTTAGTCCCTATTAGCATTATATCCTGTTCAATACCGGCATCTGCCCTGAATTGTCTGTTGAAGGCAAGCCTTAAAATGAAATATATAACGCCCGCTACTGACGAAGCAATCAAGGGTAAATATGCTAACGTGGTTATATAAGAAGAATTTGAAATAACTTCTACACATTTGCCTTCAATAAAGATAATAAAAGCAAAGAATACAGATAAGATAACGTTAACTGCACAGATAATGTTTGACACTATACTTTTAAATTTAATAATTGCAATTACAGACAATATTGTTATCGCTAATATAGATAATAATATCAGCCAGTTAATTACACCCAAACCAACATAATAATCAACAAGAATATACTGACTGTCTGCATTAAAGCCAAGAGTGGTATAAAAACTGCACGTATGAACTATAGGAGTATAGCCTTCATAAGAATATTTGCCTATATAAGAAAACGAAAAGAATACGAGCAAAATAATGGGTGCTGCTACTGAAAATAGTTTAACTTTCTTCGCGGTTGAAAATTTAGAATTATTGTTCATTTAATTCTCCATTGTAATTAAAACTTTAGATATTATATCATCAAACACGTATTTAGTCAATATGCATGCCAAATTTTAGCATATTAAAACAGCTCGGTTTTAACCGAGCTGTTAAAATTTAAACCTTAATTATTTATTCAGGCTTTTTGTCCTCGCCGTCGCCGTTTTCGTCTGCAGTTTTTTCTTCGGGAGAAGGTGTTTGATCATTTACAGGCGTTTCGCTTGTAACTTCTTCCCGTGTTTCAGCAGAGGTGGACTGTTCTTCAACAGGCGTTTTAGTTGCTTGTTCGTCTACTTCGCTTTCAACGTCTGCAGTTGCCTCGGGAGCTTCGCCGTTTGCCTTAACGTACTTTTTAACGTAACGCTTATTCTTGTTGAAGTTGTAGGTGTTCTTGCCTACGCTCTTTCTGACTTTGCCGTACTTGCTCCTAAGCTGCTTAATGAGGATAGCGACGATTGCAACGAGTATTGCAACTACGATTGCGATAGATGCAATAAGCAACCAAACGTTAGCCGAATCCGTATTAGTCGTATCAGTATCCTCGTCGTCGCCTGTATCTACGGTAGGTTCACCGATTATTTCAAATTCCTTATCGGTCAACGAGTAGTCTACGAAAGCCGTCATAGAGAGGTTGTCGCTGTCGTCAGTGTCAACAACCTTCAAGAAGCCGAGAGCCTCTTCATAGTTGCTGTAGAGGTAGTCGTAACCCGTCTGACCCTCTTCGGCAGTTCCAGCATTGAAGGGAATGAATGAGGGAGAATCGTACAGTGAGAAGGTATAGTAGGTTGCACTGTAGTTATAAATATTAGTATATGTGCTGTTAACCAACTTTTCAAGCTGTGCAATGCTCTGGTCGTTGTCAGGCAATTCTCCGTCGATATTTTCGATTAAGTCTGCCCTTATCGCGTCGGTGTAGTAGCCGAGCTTGCTTTCGTAAGTGCTGCTGTCAAGCGAGGTCGCGCTTTCGGGGCTGTAGTCGAATAGTACGTAGCTGTCGGTAGCAACGTTCTCCGTCGTTTCCTTATCTCTCTCACCAGCCCAAAGCTCTAATCTGTAGTTCTTTGCAACGCTTCCTGTGTGAACGTTGAAAGTTACCGTTACCCACTTATCTTCATAAACCGAGCCGGGTTCACGGCAGTCGATTACAAAGCTGTAAGGGGTTGCGGTTGAAGGATCGTAGGTATAGCTTGCTATGCTCTTATCAACGCCGTTAACAACCTTATCCTTGTTAGCAACGCCGTTTTCCATATAATAGTAAGTGGACTTACCGTCAACTTCACCTGCGTATTCATAGACCTTGTTGTTCTCCTTGCCGCCTGCAATAAGGTGGTGGGGAGCAAGCTTAGTCTTGTTAGCATCAGCGTAGTAGGTTGCACCCGTCACTAAGTTTTCAAACGTTACAGCGTTACCTTCAGCATCAAAGAAGTTTTCGTGTTCATACCTGTAATCGTAGTACTTAGTGAGGTTATAGAAGTTTGCATAAAGCTTTCCGTCGCCGTTCTCATAGAGACCGTCATCTCTCAAGATGTAGGCAATTTCTTTATCTTCGCTGCCTTCAACCGTCTTTAAAATGTTGCCGTTGTCGTCATAGAAGAAGTTGACTTCGGGGGTCTTATAGGTAAGAACGTCGTTGTTCTCGGAATCGGTATCGATAAGGTATACGTATGCAATTGCTCCGGAGCTTACCTTAACCCTTACGCTTACCTTACTGTAGCTGTCGGAAGAAATGGTAGAGGTATTGCCGATATATCCGTAATTATATACCTTACTGCTATCCTTTAAATTCCTTACGGCATTAACTATAAGGAGGGGCTGATAGGTATACTTACCTGCGATTGACTCCCAGATCTGGTCGTTGGTAAACGAACCGGGAAGGTCGGAGCAAATCTTGCTATACCAATCCTTATCCTTGTAGTTATCTAGGTTTTCTTTATTCAAAAGACCTGCATAGTCGTTATTATTAGTCGTATCGTAATCGGTTGCTGCAGAACCCGTGGGCTTAACCGAAACGCTGTTGCCGTTTGCACCCGTGTAGCTTGAAGGTGTAGCAAGGTCGGTCTTAATCTGGTTGTTTGTGCCGCCCTGTTCGCTGTCGAACTCTTTAGAGAATGTGTCGGTAGTCTCCGTATAGCTCAATTCGGCTACGTTGTCGAGGTTGGAGGTATAGCCGTAGACGTCCTCGTCAAGCTCCATAATCGTAAGGTTTGCAACTGCGAGCCAACCGTATTTGTAATCGGTAGCGGTAGTACCCTTGATTGAAGTGTTACCAAGGTTAATCTTGATACCGAAGGTCTTTCCGTCTTCGCCGGAAGTGTTGCCAACCCTGATAAAGCACCTTACCCAACCGTTGTAAATATCTTTCTCGTCGCCGAAATTGATGGTACTCTGTTCGGTAGTGTCGAGGGAGTAATTGCTTACGTTGCTATCATCAGCAGTGTCGTATACCGAGATGGTTGCAGCCGTCTTGTCGTTAAAGTCGGAGGTTTTTAGCCAGAATGATATGAGCTTATATTCTCCGTCGTCAATCTTAAACGTAGCGGTGTCGTCGGTTATTCTCGTTTCGTAAGCCGCACCGTTAGCACTGAGCATAATCAACGTCTTAGCCGAACCGTTTACGTCGGGCAGCTTGCTTGCCGACTTAAGGGAGTCGGTCAAAAGGGTGTTATAATCAAAACCGCTTAAGTTAAGAACCCAATCACTGTTGATATCGGTTAAGGCAAGCAAGTCGGAGCTGACCGTTAAACCGTTATTTTTAATATTTGAAGGTAATTTTGCGGTTGAAGCACCGTTATCTAAAGTGCCTACACCGCTTACTTTATAGCCTTCATTCTTGGAAGAAATATACTTGTTGGCGTCAACCGTAAGTCCGGACTTGACGTTTGAAGAATTTAAAGTTACAGTGTTTGCTTGCGTGCTGGCAAAATTGATAAAGAACTTTCTGTCCTGTGAGTTGTTGGGTTCAATATTATCAATAACGTTGCCGGAAGAGTCTTCGGTCTTGTTCTTAGGCTCGTCAACTCTGAAGGTCATATTTGCGTCGGCGGCAAGGGGATAGCAGGTGTTTGTCAACTGGTCGCCTGCGTCGGTTGCTCTGATTGCCGTGTCGAAATCGGAGTTTGCATCTTTAAGAAGATCTATGTTGCGATACTTTTCAAAGGTAATATCGTCGAAGAAAGCATAACCTTCTACAGTGTTGATGCCCTTGGAACCGTTTTCGCCCAAACCGAGAGTAAGGCTCACCGTAGTGGTTGCGAAACTGCTTGCCTGAACGTATACGGTATACTGTACCCAGCCGTTATTCTCTGCTGCTGCAGTTACGTTGCCATCGCCGTCAACTGTGTCGGGGTTAAGAACTTCTGTATTGATATTTTTAATGGTGAAGCTATCTAACGAGTTTCCGCCGACAGAGGAGTCAACCTTAATATAGGCACCTTTGTTGAAGGTTACTTCTGACCTTTCACCTTTGGAGTTGTCGCAATAAAGCTCTGCAGTTTTAACCCAGAGGGAGATTTTGCAGGTCGTGTTAGCCTCAAGGGAAATGGTGGTGGACGATTCGTAATAACCCTCGTTGCCCCTGAAGTAGTTTTTGCGGTAGTTGTGAAGCATTAATACGCTTGTACCGATTTCGTTTTTGTGGTCGGCGTCGGCGTATACCTTACCGTCTTCGTCTGTATAGACTTCGGCTACTTGTCCGTTTTCATCTACGTAGACGTATTTCTCCGTTTCTTCGTCCCAACGCAGGTTGTGGGTGTTGGGGTTGGCGATATAGGCTTTTTTGTCCTCGGCGTCGTCGTCTGCTTCATCGTCGTCAAGAGCGTCGTGCATGTTCTTATAGAGCATATCGTCGCTCAAAGCACCGTTATAATCCTTTTTATTCTCGTCGTCGCTGTCTAAATCGTCGTTAGCCTCCAGCGTTTCGGGAAGAGTGGGGTCGGTAAGATAAGCCCAACCCTCTTTGCTCGTCTTAATTATACCGGACATTGAAGAGGAGCTTGTACCGCTGTAGGAAAAACTCCAGTTATCGGGAGTGCTGATGGGATATAAACCCTCGTTGTCGTCGTAGAATTCAAAGTTGCCGTTTTTAATATCCTGCAAATCTTCTTTGGTTGTAACTTTATCTTCCTCGTCGTCCGTGCTGCTGTTGGAAGCACAAGCCGCCGTCATGCCGATTAAAAGCGACGTTGCAATAGCCGTTAAGCCAAACGCTGCCTTTTTGAATTTGGAGCTGTATTTACCCTTCATTTTTCACCTTTTTTTAAAGTTAGTGTCATCTTCAAAAACAAACCGACGAAAAAAGTATTTTACGCCCGTCTGTTTTCATACCTACTTATTTTAATATAAAAGCGATTTTTTTGCAACTGATTATCATTGCCGTTGACATAAAAAAATTCATTATTAATAAAAAAATGCAAAAACTTTTATTATATTAGTTTATTTGCGTTTGCTAACGGAGAATTTGTAAGTGAAAAAGAAAGGGGATTATAAAAAAGCAATAGTCAGCGGTATAGGCTTAGGGGCGGTCAACGGCTTCTTTGGCGGCGGTGGAGGAATGATTGCCGTGCCCATTCTATCCGGAGCTTTAGGTTATTCGGGCAAACAGGCGCATGCAACCGCAATACTTGTAATCGCACCCGTTTGTCTTGTAAGTGCGATTATATATATTATAGGCGGTTTTACGCGTGCAGACGTAATTATACCTGCAACAATAGGCAACGTTGCAGGTGGGCTTTTAGGTGCGGAATTGTTGGGTAAAATTCCGGAAATATGGACGGATATCATCTTCATTGCCGTACTTGTTGCGGCGGGCGTAAAGATAGTTATTTAAATCAAAGTTAATTAGATATGTCTTTTATTTTATTGTTTTTAACGGGATTAGCCGCAGGAATTTTCGGCGGTATGGGTATGGGCGGAGGTACCGTTTTAATACCTGCTTTGACATTGATTTTAGGCGTTGAACAACGCCTTGCGCAGGCGACGAACGTAATAGCCTTTCTGCCTATGGCGGCACTCGTTCTGCCAAGACATAAACGCAACGGTCTTTTAAAGACGGAGGGGGTGTTGGCGTTAATTATTCCCGCACTGATTTCAACCGCAATCTTTAGTCTTATAATGACGGTGTTTCCGACAAACGCTTTAAGGAAGGCGTTCGGGGTATTTCTAATCGTGCTTGCATTCAAACAGGCTTTCGTCATAAAAGGCAAGCTTGACAAAAAATCACCTTGAAAAAACCTTTTTAACGGGTTTAATTGTTATCATCTCCATTGCGTAAAAAGCAATAACCGCAAATAAAGAAGCAGCTCCGCCGCAGATTAAAATCTTTATTATTAAGGGCAGAACGTCCTTTAACAGGTTTGATAAAAGGCTGCCGAAGGCGCAGGCAGCAGCGCAGATTAATACGCACCGTAAGGCGTACCCAAAGCAGTTGATTTTAGGACAGATTTTCTTAAGCAGTCTTAAATTGAATACGGCGGTTATTACAAAGTTGAGAGTTACGCCTGCCATATAGGCATAAATGCCCCAAAAACGAGTTAATCCGAAAATACAGGCAAGCATTACGGCAGCACCGATAAAGTAATAGATTAAAGTTTTAATTTCGCGGTGCATAGAGTTCAAAACAGTGGTGGTAATCATAGAAAGGCACATGGGCAGCATCATAAAGGAGAAATTAGAAATTATCTCGCCGCTCAATGCATTGTCGTAGAGGAACAGACCTATATCTTTTCCTTGAGTAAAGAACACGGGTATTAGTACGGTGGCAATCAATACAGAACCTTTTAAGGTTTTTTCTATATCCCGTTTGAGTAAATCTGTACGATTTGAGTAAAAATTTTCGCTCATCTGCGGTGCGACGACTACTGCAATGGAGCTTATTAACGGACTAGGCGTAAATAAAACCGGTATGCTCATACCCAGAACTGCACCGTAGATTGCAAGCGATTGAGAGTCTGAATACCCACAGGCGTAGGAAAGGAGTGCAGGCAAAAACATTGCCACGCAGGAGTTTAATATTGAGGTTGAAGTGCGCATTGCGGTAACGGGCAGAGAGGCAGTGAAAAGAGGTTTAAACTGTCCGTTCGGCTTGACGAATTTTCCGCCCGTAAAGAAATACCAGAATAGCGATACGGCAAAAGAGAAGATATAGGAGACGAGTACTGCGATTACTGCAGCTCTAGCTCCGCCTTCTGCCGTATGGGCAAAGGAGATTAAGATACAGCCGCACACGACCATAACGGCGTCTTCGGCAAGCTCAATTATGCTGTAAGGCAGGAATTGTTTATTGCCCCAAAACGAACCGCGTATTACGGCGTAGACGGAGGTTAAAATAAGTCCGGGAAGGAGAATGAGAAAGATATTAACGTAATCTCTGTCAGGGAATAAAAAGCTATACAGATCTTTAGCGAAGAAGAGAAGCAGGGCAACGGGCACGGTAAATAAAAGCGAACAAAGAACGCCTGAGGTTACTACGGCGTGTTTAGCGAGCGGTCTGCCTGTCGCGCTATTTTTTGCAATAAGACGGGAAACGGTTACAGGTATTCCCGTGGCGGCAATTGTTAAGAAGACGGAGAAAACCGAAAGGCATATCTGGTAAATTCCCAGCCCTTCCGCACCGATTGAACGGGATAAAATAATTCTGTAAATAAAACTCAACGTCTTTTCAATAATGGAAAAGACGGTAACCTGCGCCGCAGACCTGTAAATATTATTTCTCATCAACATATTTTATAGGGGAAATTTGGCGAATATTCGTACATTGAGACGATTGTTAACGCAAGTTAGTCTTAATGAATATATTATTAATATGTTTTCGCTTAACGTTGAAAGGGGTAAATTCCTAAAAGTTATAGGGAATATAAGCTCAAATGAACTTATGGATATTTACAAAATGCCAATAGACGGTGAGGTGTACGAAGGCAGAATAATCGAGGTTCTGCCCGTTTCGGGTTATTGTTATGCTCAAGTGGGTGACAACTACGAAAAAATTGCGCAAAGGGAGAATTGCGGTTTGCAAGAACTAATAGCGTTAAATAAAAACGCCGTAGTTTACCCGACTAAAATAATTTGGCTGCCGTAACTAAAAACTGTCTAAGAGCATATATTAAAGTAACCGATACGGAAAAATTTCGAAAAAAATTCGTGATTAAACCGTAAATAATACGTCGTATTAAAAATAAACGGAGGTTAAAATGTCGTTTTATTCAAATTTTCAATCGGATAAATGCCCGGGCACAGTAAACGGCAATCCGCTTAACGGTTTGTGTGAAAAGGTGTGCATACAGGCAAAGAAGATATTCGACGCCTGTATAAAACAGGTTCAGATAGAAAACTACGCTTTGCAAAGCGGTACGTTTGAACCCGAAACCTGCGCTTTTCCTCTTACCTTTATAAGCGCGCGTTCGACGGGCGAAAAGCCCAAGATAACAAACGTGAACGTGGAAAGGCTTGCAGATAAGCAAGGTTGCGCAAGAGTGCAGGCAACAATATGTATTCCGGTAGAAGTCGTCTATACCGACGCAAACGGAGCCGAGGGGATAATGAGTACTTCAATCTCACTCAACGAGGACGTTCTTCTATTTGTACCTGCACCCTCGATAATGCCCTTTACGATAGAGGCGCAGGCTTCGGCAGTGGCGGCGGAGGGAAATTTTGACGGGTGTTCGAGGACGTTTACCGTAAACGTCTGCATAACTGCCATACTTAAAGTAGCTATTGACGTTGAGCTGCTTGTGCCCAGCTACGGCTACTGTGCAATACCCCCGGCGCAGGATTATTCAAAGGAAGTCTGTGCGGGATTTTTTGAATTACCGCTATACCCTAAGGGAAAAAATTGCGCTTGTAAACAGGGTTGAATACTTAAAAATACATCTCGGATTAATTTTAGACGGCGGAGCAGCAGAGTGTTCCGCCGCGTATTATATTGTTAATAAAAACTATAATCTATATATTATGTCACACATAAACAGTTATTTTATGTACTATGTGACACATAATTATATAGTATTATGTCTTTATTAACAAATATTAACCAAACTTTTAAATGTTATAAAATCGCTTTAATTTACGGTCGATTAGTGCTATAATTAAATTATGAAAATTTATTCGATAAGCGATTTGCACCTTTCTTTCTCAACGCAAAAACCGATGGATATTTTCGGTGCAGGTTGGGAAGGTCATTTTGATAAAATAATTTCCGACTGGAATAAAAAAGTAACGGCTGACGACGTTGTGCTTTTATGCGGAGACACCAGCTGGGGGACGAGCCTTGAAGAGGGGTTAGTCGACTTGAATATGCTTAAGCCTCTTAAGGGGAAAAAGGTGTTTATCAGAGGTAACCACGACTTCTGGTGGAACGGTATTTCCAAGCTCCGCTCGGCTGCGCCTGACGACACGTTTTTCTTTCTGCAAAACGACTGCGTAAAATTCGGCAACGTAATAATCTGTGGTTCCCGTGGGTGGACCTGCCCGGGAAGTTTAGACTATACCGAACAGGACTACAAGCTCTATTTAAGGGAGGCAGAGCGGTTTAAACTCTGTTTCAAAGCGGTTGAAAAGATTAGAGAAGACGGCGATATTTTAATTGCTTTAATTCACTATCCTCCTATGAGTCCAAAGCTTTCCGATACCCTTTTCACCGATATGTTTAAGGAAAACAAGGTAGATAAAGTGGTGTTCGGTCATATCCACGGTCAGGCATATTTTCCTTATCGCACTGTAAAAGACGGTATAGAGTACGTCTTAACCTCCTGCGATAAGGTCGGCTTTGCCCTTCAGCCGATATTGCTAAACGATTAATAAATTATAACTTTATTGTAAAGAGATTTTTTTGTTAAGCTGTAAAATATTTATATTTTATTTTGCTTTTCCTCTTTACAATATTTTTTTAATATGCTATACTTTTTCAAGTAAATAAAAGGCGATTGATAACATATGCTTAAATCAAAAGATTTATTAGGTTTAAGGGATATTACGGCGGAAGAAATCCGTCTTATCCTTGACACCGCAGAAGAAATGAAGAACCATTTGAGAAAGAGTGAAAAGAGTTTTGACCTTTTAAAGGGCAAGACTTTGGTCACTCTTTTCTATGAGAACAGCACAAGAACCCGTACTTCCTTCGAGCTTGCAGGAAAATATTTAGGTGCAACCGAGATTAACATTGCAGCCGCTACGAGTTCGGTGCAGAAGGGTGAGACGCTCATCGATACGGGTAAGACCATTCAGGCGTTAAAGACGGATTTTATTGCGATCCGTCACCCTATGGGCGGAGCTCCTTCACTGCTTGCTAAAACAGTAGACTGTTCGATAATTAACGGCGGTGACGGAATGAACGAGCACCCCACACAGGCACTGTTGGATATGTTGTCTATTAGGGAGCATTTCGGCACTTTAAAGGGCTTAAAGGTTGCAATTTTGGGTGATATCAAACACTCAAGGGTTGCAAAATCAAATCTTTTCGGCTTAACCAAGATGGGTGCAGAAGTCTGGGTTTACGCTCCCAAGACGCTTATTCCCAAAGGTTTTGACGAGTTAGGCGCACACATTGCTGCTTCCAGGGAAGAGTGTATCGAAGGAGCTCACGCCGTTATGGGGTTGAGAATTCAGCTTGAAAGGCAGTCTGGCGGTCTGTTCCCTTCGCTTTCGGAGTATTCACGCTTCTACGGCGTTAACCCTTCGTTAATGCAAGATGCCGATAAAAACGCAATAGTAGTTCACCCCGGTCCCGTTAACAGAGGGGTAGAGCTTACGCCTGCGCTCATCGACGGCGAAACCAGCCGTATAGAGGATCAAGTAACGAGCGGACTTTCGGTCAGAATGGCGGTACTAAAGCTGCTTAGCGAGTACAGGGAGAAGAAAAATTTATGAAAACGTTAATCAAGGGTGCCGAAGTTGTATTAGCTGACGGCGTTAAAAAATCGGATTTGCTTTTAGAAAACGGAAAAATCGCAAAGATTGGTGCAAATATCGAGTGTGCTGATGCAGACAAGATAATTGATGCAAGCGGTAAGACGGTTATTCCGGGAATTATCGATATGCACGTTCACTTAAGGGAGCCGGGCTTCGAGGGTAAAGAGGATATCGAAAGCGGTTCCAAAGCGGCTGTTGCGGGCGGAGTAACGCAGGTTTGCTGTATGCCTAATACCAATCCCGTATGCGATAACGCGGTAGTCGTCAAATATATCAAGACGAGAGCAAAGGAAGTAAACCTCTGCAAAATCAACCCTATCGGTGCAATTACCAAGGGTGAGCAGGGTGAAAGTCTTGCCGATATCGGCAAAATGGCAAAAGAGGGTGCCGTAGCTATCTCCGACGACGGCAGGTCGGTTATGAATTCGCTTATTATGCGCCTTGGAATGGAGTATGCAAGCGGCTTTAATTTAAAGTGTCTTTGCCACTGCGAGGATATAGCTTTAGTCGACGGCGGCGTCGTAAACGAGGGAAAGAATTCAACCTTAACCGGTCTTAAAGGAAGTCCACGCGCCGCAGAGGACATAATGATTGCAAGAGATATATCTCTTGCTGAAAGCTTGGACGTACCCGTTCATATCTGCCACGTATCCACCTACAGCGGCGTAGACATCATACGTTCCGCAAAGAAGAGGGGTGTTAAAGTAACTGCTGAAACCTGCCCTCATTACTTTATCTTAACAGACGATATCATAACAAATTTCGATACGTTTACCAAGGTTAATCCCCCTGTCAGGGAGGAAAAGGACAGGCTTGCAATAATCGAGGGTCTCAAAGACGGTACGCTCGACTGCATAGTAACCGACCACGCGCCTCATTCGCAGAAGGATAAAGAGGTTGAATACAACCTCGCCGCTTTCGGTATGAGCGGAATTGAGACGAGCTTTGCTCTCTCCTATACCTATCTTGTAAAGTCGGGCATAATGAGCCTTTCCGAGCTTATGAAGCTTATGTCTTACAATCCTGCAAAGACGCTTAGCCTTTCCGGCGGCGAGATAAAGGAAGGCGAGGTTGCCGACCTTGCTATAGTTGATTTAAACGCAAAATTCGTTATCGACGGCTCCAAGTTTATTTCAAAGGGCAAAAACACGCCTTTCAACGGCTATGAAGTATACGGTAAGGTGTGCGCAACGCTGGTTGACGGCGAGATAAAATACGAAGCTTAAATATAAAAACTATATTATTTAAACAACTGATATAAAAGTGAGGGAAATGAAATGGTTGACCATTTAATAGACAAAATTATTGAAATGCAAAATCCTACCTGTGTAGGGCTTGATACGGACTTTTCCTATCTTCCCGAAGAAATGCGCAGCGGTATGGCTACCTTCGAGGGCGTGGTAGAGCAGATTATCGAATACAATATGAATATTATAGATAAGGTCTGCGATATCGTGCCTGCGGTAAAGGTGCAGGTTGCCTACTACGAGCAGTACGGGTTTGAAGGTTTAAGGGCTTTCAACTACACTGTAAACTATGCAAGGGGCAGGGATATGGTCGTTATTGCAGATTGTAAGCGTAACGACATAGGTTCTACCGCAAAGTGCTATTCAACTGCTTATCTGGGACAGACTGACGTAAACGGCAAGAAGATTTCAGCCTTCCAGGCAGATATGCTGACGGTTAACGGCTATCTCGGCACGGACGGCATTGCTCCTTTTATAGAGGATATAAAAGCTAACGACAAGGGTATTTTCGTACTCGTTAAAACCTCCAACCCCTCAAGCGGAGAATTGCAGAATTTAAAGCTTGAAAGCGGGGAATATCTCTACGAGCGTATGGGCGCATTGGTTGAGGAGTGGGGTAAGGACTGCATAGGTAAGTACGGTTACTCCGACGTCGGCGCAGTCGTCGGCGCAACACACCCCGAAGAGGCTGCAAGATTGAGAGAACAATTAAAACACACATTTTTCCTCATCCCGGGCTACGGCGCGCAGGGTGCAAATGCCGAGATGCTCAAGTGCTGTTTCGATAAGAACGGTTTAGGCGGTATCGTCAACAATTCAAGGGGTATCTTAACGGCATACAAAAAGCCCCGTTACTCGGGTATGGGCTATGCAGAAGCGGCAAGGGCAGCTTGCATAGATATGCAGGAAGATTTATCAAAAACTATAGGTAAAATGGGCAAATGAAAGAAGTACTTTCAACTGTAAAAAATTGTGAATGTATTGCTGAAAACGTCTACTCTTTAACAGTCACTCTGCCCGAAAGCGCGGGCGAGATAAAGGGAGGACAGTTTTTAAATATAGCTACGGGCGATAATTCCAGGCTGCTTAAACGCCCTTTCGGCATTGTTAAGGCGGAGGGGTTGGACGTAACCGTATGTTTTCAGATAAAAGGCGAGGGCACGGTTGCTCTTTCACAGGCAAAGGTTGGCGATAAGCTTGCCGTATTACTGCCTTTAGGTAACGGTTTTAACCTGCCCGAAAACGCAAAAAATATCGTGGTTTTAGGCGGCGGCGTGGGCATTTTCCCTCTTATTCCCGTAATAGCAACCTATCCCGATAAGAATTTCTATTCATATATCGGTTTCCGCAATAAGAATTGCGTATGTCTTTTAGACGAGTTTGATAGAAGTAAGGCGTTAACCGTGGTTACCGACGACGGCAGCTACGGGGATAAGGATAACGCCGTAAACGCTTACTTTAAGGATAAGCAAAACGTAAAGGCGGATATGATAATAGCTTGCGGTCCCCCCGTAATGTTAAAGGCTTTAAAAAACAAACTTAAAGAAGAGGGGGATTCCACCCCTTGCCTTGTATCGTTAGAGGAGCGTATGGGTTGCGGCATTGGTGCCTGCCTTGTGTGCGTATGCAAGAAGTCGGACGGCAACAATGCAAGGGTCTGTAAGGACGGACCTGTGTTTGATATTAACGAGGTGGAACTTTAATGGCTAATTTAAGCGTAAACGTCTGCGGCGTAACCTTTAAAAACCCCCTTATTGCGGCAAGCGGAACGTACGGTTTTGGCAGAGAATTTAACGAAATTTACGATATAAGCTGTATAGGCGGTATATCCACAAAGGGTATGACCAACCTTCCGCGCCTTGGCAACAAGGTCCCCAGAATTGCAGAGGGCAACAGCGTTATTTTAAATGCGGTAGGCTTGCAAAATCCAGGCGTAGAGCATTTCATTAAATACGATTTATCCTTCTTAAAGGAAAAGGGTATAGTCATAATCGCAAACGTTGCAGGCAGTACGTTGGAAGATTACGGCAAAATTTGCAGTCGCTTGGACGGACTTGTGGATATGGTGGAACTCAACATTTCCTGTCCCAACGTAAGGGCTGGCGGTATGGCTTTGGGAATTAAACCTGCAAATATCGAGGAAGTAACCACGCTTGCAAAGAGCAACCTTAAAAAGACGCCCTTAATCGTCAAGCTTTCACCCAACGTGGAGAGCATTACCATTAACGCACAGGCGGCAGAGAGGGGCGGTGCGGACTGCGTTTCGCTCGTAAACACCTTTACGGGTATGGTTATCGACCTTGAAAGAAGAAAACCCGTAATCGCCAACAACACGGGCGGCGTTTCGGGTGCAGGCATCAAGCCCATTGCGCTGAAGATGGTGTACGAGGCGGCACACGCCGTCAAGATACCCGTAATCGGCATGGGCGGTATAATGACGGGTAAGGACGCATTGGAGTTTATGTGTGCAGGTGCAAAGGCGGTACAGGTAGGTACTGCAAACTTTGCAGACGTAAACGCAATGCCCAGAATAATTAGGGAAATGGACGAGTGGCTCAATGCCCACAATATAAAAGACGTCAACGAAATTGTTGATACTTTACAGTTAAATTAACGGGAGAAAAATTAAAATGGCACTTACTTACAAACAGCAGTTTATTAAATTTATGGTTGAAAGCGGAGTACTCCGTTTCGGTGAATTTACGCTTAAAAGCGGAAGAAAAGCCCCTTATTTTATCAATACGGGCAACTATAAGACGGGTGCGCAGCTTGCAAGGCTGGGCAAGTACTACGCCGCTTGCATTCAGGAAAACGGATTAAAGGCAGAAACTTTAGTCGGTCCTGCGTACAAGGGAATTCCCCTTGCGGTAACTACGGCTGTTGCTTTGGCAGAAGAGTACGACGTGGATTTAAACTACTGCTTCGACCGTAAAGAGGCAAAAGACCACGGTGAAGGCGGTCTGTTTGTAGGTAAACAGCTCGTCGACGGTGAAAAGGTCATTTTAATCGAGGACGTTATGACCTCCGGCAAGGCTTTAAGGGAAATGCTGCCCAAGCTTGCCGCTACGGCTAACGTGGAAATCGCAGGTATGATTATCTCCGTAGACAGAATGGAAAAGGGTTTGGAGAGCAATAAGTCTGCCGTTCAGGAAGTTTACGAGGAGTTTGGCGTAAAGGTTTATTCTATCGTCACCATGGCTGACATTATAGAGGCTATCGAGGACGGCATTATCGAGGGCAAGGAGTACCTTGAAAAGATGAAGGAATACCGTGCAACGTACGGCGTTCAGTAATGGAAATAATAGAATATTTCTCCTGCGAGAACAGCGAAAAGTACCTAAATCAAATAGAGGAGTGCGAGTGGGACTCTGCTAAATTTCTGGCAAAGCTATTGCGTGAGAACGGGTTGCAGGACTTGCTCGGCGGTTGGTGTAAGTTGTTTATGCTGACTGAGGGGGATAAGCTTATTTCGTTTATCAACTTCTCCGCCCGTGACGATATCTCCGATACGGCTTTAACGCCATGGCTGGGCTTTTTCCATACCTCGCCTGAGTATCGTGGCAACGGCTATGGGCAAAGGCTTTTAGATTACGCCTGCGCTTTTGCCCAGCAAAATGGTTTTAACGCCGTCTATATTTCGACCAACCATATCGGTTTGTACGAAAAATTTGGCTTTACCTTTCAAGGCATTGCCGACGACGTTCGGGGCAACCCCAGTAGGGTTTATAAAAAAGAGTTATAACAGTAAAAAAACGGAAGCTTTAATTGGCTTCCGCTTTTGTTTTATAAGGTGAATTAATCAATCTGCAATACGAAAAACTTTAAGTAGTTGGTTTCTTCGGCGCAGAGGAGAGATGGGTGGTCGGGTGCTTGCGTTTTAACTTCAACGCTGCGCACAGTCCTGCCGCTCTCTCTCGCCGCTTCGATAAGCATTTTCTCAAATAGCGGCATTGTCATATAGTGGGAGCATGAGCAGGTTATTAAAAACCCTCCGCTTTTAACTATCTTCATTGCAGTGAGGTTTATATCCTTATATCCTCGGTATGCGTCTTTAACCTCGTCAGCCGTCTTGCAGAAGGCAGGGGGATCCAATATAACAGTGTCGAACTGCTTCTTTTCACGTCTAAAATTACGCAACACCTCGAACACGTCACCTTGTAAAGTAGTTACGTTTTTAAAGCCGTTAAGCTTTGCGTTATCGACAACGTTCTTTAAAGCAAGGGCAGAGATGTCACAGGCTGTAACCTCTTTTGCAACGGTTGCGGCATTGAGCGAAAAACCGCCGCTGTTGCAGAAACAGTCTAAAACCTCTGCATTATTGCAGTACCTGCGAACGGCAAACCTGTTCTCCTTCTGGTCTAAAAAGTATCCCGTTTTCTGTCCGTTTTTAACGTCAACAAGCATTTTAATGCCGTTTTCTATTATTTCGCAGTAGTCGGGTATTTCCCCGTACAAAAGCCCTTTAATCTCTTCCAAACCCTCTTTTTTTCTGACTGCAACGTCGCTGCGTTCGTAAATGCCTTTAGGGTTAAACAGCTTTACAAGACAATCTGCGATAAGCTGTTTTTTCCTGTCTATACCGAGGGAGAGGCATTGCATAACGAGGTAATCGCCGTACCTGTCAACAATCAAGGCAGGCAGGTTGTCAGCCTCTGCAAACACCATTCTGTAGCAGTTGTCGTAGCCGAGCTTTAAGCGGTAGTCGTTAGCCTTTTTAATGGCGTTTAAATAGTATTCCCCGCTGTCCTCTGCGTTGTTTCTTATGAAGATACGCACCAATATTTTAGAAGCGTGGTTTATATACCCCTTACCGATAAATCTGCCGTCGTGAGCAAAAACAGAGGCAAGCGAACCGTTTTTATCCTTGCCCTCGATTTTAGCAACCTCGTTGGCATATACCCAGCTGTGCCCTGCAATTATTCTCTTCTCTTCGCCTTTTTTCAAATAAATTTCGTAAGCCATATAATTATTTTAGCAGTTAATATCAATAAATGCAAATAAGTAGGGTTACAGGTTTGATTTTTATTTTTATCTTTGTTATAATTTTACAGGTATGAAAGATTTACTTAAGTATTTAAAGAGGTATACTGTTCAGAGTATTCTCGCGCCGCTGTTCAAGCTGCTTGAGGCGAGTTTCGAGCTGCTTATTCCCATAATCGTTGCGGCTATCGTGGACAAAATTAACGTGGTAAACGCAGGCGGCGCAACCGCTGCTGCCGGAACCCGATACGTAGTTATCGCCTGCGTTCTCTTGGTTGTGCTCGGCGTAGTGGGGTTAATCAGCGCAGTGTCGGCTCAGTACTTTGCGGCAAAGGCAGCCGTTGGTTTTTCAAAAGAATTGAGAAGCGACCTGTTTAAAAAAATTCAATCTCTTTCATATTACGAAATAGACGGGTTGGGAACCTCCAAATTAATCACCCGAATGACAAGCGACGTCAATCAGGTTCAGACGGGAGTTAACCTCGTTTTACGCCTGTTTATGCGTTCTCCGTTTATCGTGTTCGGCGCAATGATTATGGCTTTTTTAATCAACGTTACGGCAGGTATAATTTTCGCCGTGACGATAGCCGTACTCTTTATCGTCGTGTTCGCAATAATGCTTATCACTATCCCTATGTATAAAAAGACGCAGGGCGATTTGGACAGCGTTACGGCGGCTACGAGGGAGACGCTCGTCGGTTCAAGGGTAGTGAGAGCTTTCTGTAAAGAGGATAGCGAAATTAAAGAGTTTAAAAAACGCAACGATAAGCTCACCTCGTCGCAGAAGTTTGTCGGCAGAATTTCTGCACTTATGAACCCTTTAACCTACGCCGTAATAAACGTAGGTATAATAGTCCTTATTTATACGGGTGCAATTCAAGTAGACGGCGGAGTGCTTTCGCAGGGTCAGGTGATTGCCCTCTACAACTATATGACGCAGGTACTTGTAGAGCTTATAAAGCTTGCTAACCTTATAATCACCGTTACCAAATGCTTTGCGTGTGCAGGGAGGGTTAACGACGTATTTAAGATGAACCCTGCCTTAAAGCACGGCGAAGTAGTGCCTGCTGAAAGCAAAGAAGGCGTACCTTTTATCGAATACAGAGACGTCGCTATGCGCTACGGGGGCGGCGGTTCCGACGCGTTAAGTCAAATATCGTTTACTGTCAACGCGGGGGAAACGGTTGGCGTTATCGGTGGTACGGGTTCGGGCAAGAGTACCTTGGTAAATTTAATTCCTCACTTTTACGACGCGACAGATGGGGAAATACTTATAAACGGCGTAAACGTCAATTCGGTAGGCGACGAAAATCTTCGCAATATGTGCGGTATAGTTCCGCAGAAAGCGGTGTTGTTTAAGGGCACAATCCGTGAAAATATCAAATGGGGCAACGAAGACGCTACCGACGAGGAGATAAATTCCGCCGTGGAGCTTGCATGTGCAACCGACGTGGTCGCCGCTAAGCCGGACGGTCTTGACGAAGAAGTAGAGCAGGGCGGTAAGAACTTCTCAGGCGGTCAACGCCAGAGGTTAACCATAGCCCGAGCCCTCGTTAAAAAACCGCGAGTGCTTATTTTAGACGACAGTGCCTCCGCGCTTGACTACGCGACGGACGCAAAGCTCAGAAAAAATCTGCGTTCCCTCGATTACAGTCCCACGGTATTTATCGTATCGCAACGAACAAGCTCGGTTCGCTATGCAGACAAGATTTTAGTTTTGGATAACGGCAAGCTGGTGGGGTGCGGAACTCACGAAGAGCTTTTAGCTAGCTGTGAGGTCTACAGAGAAATTCACTCGTCTCAGTACGGAAACGGGGAGGGGGTGTGATATGAAAAAGACGTTAAAAAGCGGTCAAGGCAAGACGATGAAACGGGTACTTAAACAGCTTAAAAAGTACACTCTGCTTATAGTTATTTCGATATTGCTTGCCGTTTTGACGGTTGCGGGCAACCTTATTCCGCCCATAATCTTCGGTAACGCTATCGATTGTATTATAGAAGAGGGCAACGTTAACTTTGCATTGCTGTTAATCTACTCGCTGGAAATAGCCGTAATAATAGGCGTTACCGCCGTTGTACAATGGCTTATGAGCGTTATAAATAACCGCATAGTCTACGGCGTAATAAACGATATCCGCAGCGAGGCGTTCACGCATTTGCAGAACGTGCCTTTAAAGTATATCGACGGTCACTCCTACGGGGATATAGTTTCCCGTTGCGTAGCTGACGTAGACCAATTTGCAGACGGACTGTTAATGGGCTTTACCCAGCTGTTTACAGGCGTAATAACCATAGCCGTAACCCTGGTTATAATGTTTATTTACAATTGGATAATCGCCCTTGCAGTATTTGTAATTACTCCGCTCTCGCTGTTCGTTGCAAAATTCATTGCCTCGCATACCTATTCAATGTTTGTCAAGACCTCTAAAATCAGGGGCGAACAGACGGCGTTTATCGAGGAGATGACGGGCAACTTAAAAGTAGTCCAGGCGTTCGGCAGGGAGGACGAGAATCAGGAGAAGTTTGACGAGATTAACGAAAGGTTAACAAAAGCATCGCTGTCTTCGATTTTCTATTCTTCGCTGACCAACCCTTGTACGAGATTTGTAAACGCAATAGTTTACGCCGCCGTCGCGCTTGCAGGCGCGCTGACGCTGATTTATCCGTCGGTGCTTCCCGTAACGTTCGGCGTGGGCAAGCTGACTACCCTTTTAAGCTATTCCAATCAATACACCAAACCGTTTAACGAGATTTCAGGCGTTGTAACAGAATTCCAGAACGCAATCGCATGCGCCGAGAGAATTTACGAACTTATAGACGAGCCTGCCCAAGTTCCCGACGGCGAGGATGCTTTAACGCTTGAAAACGTAAAGGGAAGTGTAGAGTTTAAAGACGTAAGCTTTTCCTACGAAGCGGATAAACCCCTTATAAAAGACCTTTCTATAACCGCCAAAGCAGGGCAGAGAATTGCAATAGTCGGTCCTACTGGGTGCGGTAAGACTACGCTTATAAACCTGTTAATGCGTTTTTACGACGTCAACGGCGGCGGAATTTACGTCGACGGCAACGAAACGAGGACGGTTACGAGAAAGTCGCTTCGTAGAAGTTACGGTATGGTATTGCAGGATACTTGGTTAAAGAGCGGTACCATAAAAGATAATATAAAAATAGGTAAACCGGACGCTACCGACGAAGAGGTGATAGAGGCCGCAAAGGCAACCCACTCACATTCGTTCATTATGCAGATGTCAAACGGCTATGACACCGTAATAGGCGAGGACGGCGGAAGTCTTTCGCAAGGCCAGAAACAGCTTTTGTGTATAACGAGAATTATGCTTGCCTTGCCGCCTATGCTTATCTTGGACGAGGCAACTTCGTCTATCGATACCCGTACCGAGATGAAGATACAAAAAGCTTTTGCAAAGCTTATGAAGGGCAGGACGAGCTTTATCGTTGCACACAGGCTCTCAACAATCAAGGAAGCCGACCTCATATTAGTAATGAAGGACGGCAACATAATAGAACAGGGTACCCATACTCAGCTTATGGAGCAGGGTGGTTTCTACAGTAATTTATATAACAGTCAATTCGCAATTTAACGGAGGAAATAATGTTACAGGTTAATAACGTTTCGTTACAATACGGCAGTAAGAAGCTCTTCGAAGACGTAAATTTAAAATTCACAAAGGGCAACTGCTACGGAATAATAGGCGCAAACGGTGCAGGTAAATCAACCTTTTTAAAGGTGTTAAGCGGAGAAATCGAACCCAACAAGGGTGACGTAACCTTGGATAAAACCGAGAGAATGTCTGTTCTTATGCAGAACCAAAGCGCGTTCGACGGTGTAACGGTACTTCGTGCCGTTATGCTCGGTCATAAGCGTTTAGTGCAGATTATGGACGAGAAAGACGCACTGTATGCAAAGGAGGATTTTACCGAGGCTGACGGCGTTCGCGCCAGCGAGCTGGAGGCGGAGTTTGCAGAGCTTGGCGGTTGGGATGCGGAATACGAGGCGCAGACCCTTTTGAACGCTCTTGACATCGGCGAAGAGTTCTACGACGTGTTAATGGCGGACGTGGACGCAAAGCGTAAGGTTAAAATATTGCTTGCACAGGCACTCTTCGGGAACCCCGACGTTTTGCTTTTGGACGAGCCTACCAACAACTTGGATATTAAAACCGTCCGTTGGTTAGAAAACTATCTTTTAGACTTTGAAAATACCATTATAATCGTATCTCACAACCGTCACTTTTTAAACAAGGTCTGCACCCATATCTGCGACGTGGACTACGGCAAGATTAATATGATGCTCGGCAACTACGATTTCTGGTATGAAACCAGCCAGCTTTTGGCTCGCCAACAGCGTGATATCAACAAGAAGAACGAGCAAAGGGCAAAGGAATTGCAGGAGTTCATTGCCCGTTTCGCCGCTAACGCATCCAAGTCCAGGCAGGCAACTTCACGTAAGAAGGAGTTGGAAAAGCTCACCATTGCAGACTTTAAACCCTCGCTCCGTAAATACCCTTATATAGATTTCAAGTTTGAAAAGGATATCGGCAACGACATTTTAATGGTAGAGGGCTTGACCAAGGAAGGTTATTTTGAAAACGTATCTTTCACCGTTCAGCACGATGAAAAGATAGGTATAGTCAGCGATAAATCAACGACTATTTCTATGCTGTACGATATTTTAACAGGCAAGGTTCAGCCCGATGCAGGTACTATCCGTTGGGGCAAAACTATAACCGTTTCCTACTTCCCCGAAAATAATAACGAGTATTTCCAGGGTTGCAATTTAACCTTGGTTGAGTGGTTAAGCCAGTACTCTTCCGACCATTACGAGGAGTATTTAAGGGGATGGCTGGGCAGAATGTTGTTCTCCGGTGAAGAGGCTTTGAAAGAGGCAAAGGTGCTTTCGGGCGGTGAAAAGGTCAGGTGTATGCTTGCAAAGATGATGCTTGAGGGCAGTAACTTCTTGATCTTCGACGAACCCACCAACCACCTTGATTTGGAGTCTATCACCTCTCTCAACAACGGTATGAAGAACTTCAAGGGCTGTATGCTGTTCACCTCACACGACCAGGAGCTTATGAACACCGTTGCAAACAGAATAATTGAGATTAACGGCACTAAGAGGTTTGACAAAAACGTAACCTACGACGAGTATATCGATTTGATAACCGAATAATATGGAAGAAGAAAAGAAAGAGGCGATTTCTCAAGAGATTGAGCAGGGTGAACAGAAAAAGGAAATGTCCCCCAAGCTTAAACAGTTTATACAGATTTTAAAGTTTACGGGTTTTTCCATTTCGGCAGGAGTAATACAGATTCTATCGTTTGCGATTATGTACGACTGGACGCATTGGCTCCCCTGGTGGCCTGCGTACCTGATAAGCTTAACGCTTTCGGTGCTGTGGAACTTTACGTTTAACCGCAAATTCACGTTCAAGTCAGCCGCAAACGTCCCCCTTGCAATGGGGCTCGTAGTAATCTATTACTGTATGTTTACGCCCATTTCGGTTTTCGGCGGTGACGCAATGACTGCGGCAATAGGTCAAGAACTCGGTATCGTAACCACCGTGGTTATGATGCTTATAAACTTTGCAACTGAGTTTCTCTGGGATAAATTTATCGTATTCAACGATAAAGTCATAGGCAAGATTGAGAGCAAGTTAAAAGGCAAAAAGGCTGAAACAGCGGTTGCAAAGGAAGAGGTAACAAAAGAGGAAGAAGTACCCACCGAAGAAACCGTCTCAACAGATACTTTGTTGTTGAAATAAGTTAAAAAAACACCGACCCGATCGGTGTTTTTATATCGAATTTATTTTTTATCGTTTAAATCTAAAAATGCTAAATTTCTCCACAAATCAACGTTTTGCGAATTATACAACGTCACCGTCTTAATATTTTGCTGATATTCGTCTAATTTTGAATTATTGATTTTATATTGGCCTTTTTCAAAAGGTCCGCAAAAGACATTGTTATTAACTCCTAGCCTAGATAACCCCCTGCCTAATGGTAACGTACCCATTTTAACAGTATCCGTCATGCTGGTGTAATAGTCTACTCGTTCATATACAACTACGTTGAACGTTTGAGTGTCTAAATCATAGTCTTTTAATATGCAGTCAACTCTGTCTGTGCCTATATATTCACTGCCTGTTACAGATTTTTGTTCTGCAAAACTTTCTTTCAGATGTGAATGAGCATACGTTGTGGTATATGTATGAGATATAATAGTAGCAGTCTTATTCTCTGCAATTTCGTTATTCATAAATACCGCTTGAATATATGCTTGATAACCACCGTGTAGCATTTTATAATCTGCCATCTCTTTATCTGTCAAGGTGTATTTAAGGATATATTCTGAATAATAGTTAACCGTTGCCCTGTCATCATCATTCTCAACGTATATCATCATATATAAGCTGTTTGGCTCGTCGGGGTCAACGTAGGATGTTGTGCTACAGCTAAGCTCACCAGACTTTACACGCTCTACAGGTTCGCCCTGTTTTTCCAAAAAGGCGTAAGGGTGGGGGTCGAAGTATGCACTTGAGTATAACGAGGTATCTTCTTTCGCTCTGTCAATCAGCGAATTAAGCTCTCTGTCATTCAAGATATTCATAACAAGTTGACTGTATTGACTGCTTTCTCCATTATTGCCTGTTGAGGAATTACCGTTTCCGTCGCTACCGCTTTTATTGCAAGCAGTAAAACTGAAAACGGCACAACAAAGGGATAGCACAGCTATGGTTTTAGCAATGGTTTGTTTTTTCATAAAAGCCTCCGTAAAATTTAATAAAATAAAAAAAGTGCGCCAACCGAAGTCAACGCACCGAAAACGCAAACCCCGATTGTCGCGAAACAAACCAAAGATAGATTGAGATAAATCTTAATCACTTTAAACGCGGAATTTGCATTTTGCTAAATTCAGATCGTTTAAAGTGTTTGCCAAAAAAGAGTATAATATCCCCGTAAAAAAGATAACACCTCAAAACCTATCAATCATTAAGTTTGTTTCGCATAATCAGTATAGCACAAAAATAAGAAAAATACAATAACTTTTTTAATATTGTGTAAAGTATTAATAAAAAATAACGCAGGCTGAAGCAAACTCAACCTGCGTAAACGTTAGTGATATAGAAATAATTAAAGGGGGTAGTCCGAAGTAACTACAACGGTTGTGCATTTTGGTCCGTCAACACTTATACCGCCATAAGCAGAATTTTTTACGTATTTATAATAATAAGACTCAGCCTCATTCCTTGTGTCAAAAAATGCCGCTTCATTTATGTCTTGTGTTACACGATCATGAGCTGCATAGCCGACCCAGCCGTTAGTTAAATAAACTTTAATGCAATAATACTGATACATAATATTAATCCTCTCTAAAATCATTATTTAATCCATTCTGAAATATTTGCCGTCGGTATAAATCCATGCGTCTGCCAAAGGAGAAAAATTACTATTCGATCCATACGCTAAACCGTTATTATGAAAATAGTTTACCGCACCGTTGTAGGTCATAAACTTTTCAGCATTGGGGACGCTGTCGCAAACCATCAAATGATCGCCGTCCTTATGCATAAAATATCCGCTGGTACCGTCTTTAAACTTTAGGTATATAAAGTATTTTCCTAAGAATAATCCCATAATTGCTCCTTTAAGATTTATTTGTTTTTAACATACTATATCATATTAAATATGTCATGTCAAGATTAACATAAAAAATAAAAGCACAACGGTTAAAAAACATTGTGCTATTTTGGTGCGGATGACAGGAGTTGTTGCTGTGGAGCAAACGCACCGAAACATGCAGAGCAACGGTTGTTTGCTCCGCAGCAGAGTTTGCGGAGTTCGCTCCTGATTTCAACTCCTGCATATCCTTACCAAGAAAAAATACGGAGAATAGCAAAAGCAATTCTCCGTATTTTGGTGCACCGCTTGAAAACAAGGTTGAACTTTCGAGTTCTTCAAGCGATACGGT
>JBJEVD010000039.1:0-6962 GCA_051884175.1 Candidatus Coproplasma sp. | reverse complement strand
TCCCTGCTGAACGGCATATTCAAAATGGCGATTGCTCACGGCATTATCTCAAGAAATCCGCTTGCAGTTGTGATTGTAGAAAAACACACCTGCACTCACGGCAGACCGCTAACCAAAGACGAAGAGAAAAAACTTTTAAACGGTTTAGCCGGTTCTCGCTATCAACCTTTAATGGCTGTTGCGCTTTACACGGGTTTACGCCCCAATGAGTATAAGACAGCGAGAATTGACGGTAACTTTATTGTAGCGATTAACAGCAAACGTAAGAACGGAAAAGTTGAGTATAAAAAGATACCCATTTCAAAAATGCTGAAAGGGTATTTAGAAGGCGTAACCGAGCTTAAATTTCCGAGAGAAGAATATATGAGAGACAATTTCAACAAGATTTTGCCCGACCATATTCTTTACGATTTGCGAACGACCTTTTACACAAGGTGCGAAGAATGCGGTGTTGCGCCGCCAGCAAGGGACGAATTCGTTGGACACAGCCGTGGCGAACTCAATGACGCCTACTGCCATTTATCCGACGAGTACCTTTTAAAAGAGGGCGAAAAATTGGTATGGTAAATCGCTATTTATGCCCCAATTTGTGCCCCAAAATTTACAGAGTATAGAAATGTGACACCCGAAAAAGTGTAAATAAGAGCAAAAAAACGGCAATTTTGTTGCCAAAATTGCCGTTTCTGGTGCACCTTCAGGGACTCGAACCCTGGGCCCACTGATTAAGAGGCTTACAAAACAAAGAAAAATTGCAAAAAATCATTAAAATAATGCTCAATCTGAGGGTTTTTACACTACAGTACACTACTTTTTTTGATTTTTGTCAGCCTTTGATGTCACCGCCCGGGGCAAATGCACGTTGTCAATGAGCTGCGCCGTCGCCCTGGGTTCGGTCGCGCGCCCCTCGCCTCTGTTCGCTAAGGTGATTAGTGATGGGTTGCGACGGTTTCAGATTATTCCTACCGCTTCTTATGCTGTTCAATGGTCGACAACCAAAATAAAGGACGAAACCTCGACGGCGAATTATCTTTTACCAGTGGGTAAAAGTATTTGGGGTCTTGGGGGCTTGCCCCCTGCCTTATAGAAAATGGTTGTCCACCATAAAACCGCCAGAGCAGCTCACACCGTATCATAATTCTATGTTTATTTAAATAATTTATTTTTGGTATTATAATGTGTGTACGAAATATAAATCGTTTTAGTACTAAATATAAATTTCTAATATTTCAATTAATAAAGCGCAAAAATTTACTTTTCGTAATATTCAGTTCCTATAGTCGTATTACGTAAAAAAACGGCAAGTTTTAATCAAAAAACCTGCCGTTAATCATTTTATTAAATTGTTAAAATATGCTTATATTTATGTGGCTTTCAACGCCGAAAAGCGCAACAGTCTGTTACGCTTCAAGATTTCTTATAAGTTGAGCAAACGTCGTCGGCAATTCTTCTCGCCTTACTCCGTTGTCGTATAGATAATAGCACAATTTGTTAAATGTTTCCTTTGCCTCCTTTTCTAATTCGTCGTATTTAGCTTCGTCTTTTTCTTTTCGTAGAACTTCAAGACTTTCATTTTTAAGCCTTTTGTATTTTTCGGTTAGATTGAGATATTTTTTATCACGAATGAACTTCGATTCTATCGCCTCGAACTTTTCTTCGTCCGTAAACTGTTTTACTTGAGACGTTGCAGTGGAAGCCTTGCCATCGGTTTGCTTTGTGTTCTGCTCTGGCTTAGACTTTTTATCTTTAACACGTTTCTGATACTCTTTATAGATTACGTTACAACGTCTTATTATGCGCCCTCTTACGGCAAGCAAGGTCTTTTCCTTTTTATTCCTTGCCTTCTCGCCTTTTTTGATAATTACGTTGCCGTTTTCGTCTATATATTGACGATAGACAATACATACTCCCTTTTTTATAAGACTGTCAATGAGACATTGCGCCGTTGATTTCGGAATATTTAAAGCAGCTTGAATGTTATGTACAGAGGCAACGAACTGAGTGCCTTTCTTTGGATTCAGTTTGTTGTTTACTATTAAGCTGACAAGTATTGCCTCAAGGTCGGTAAGCTTGACAGGCATTGCACCTTCTTCAAGTTGTAATTCCTCGTTGAATAAAAATTCGTAGCATAATATAAACGGTTTATCTTCATATTCCGTCTTGATATGATAAGTTGATTTTAAAGGTTTTTCCAAAACCTCATTAAGCTCTTTAAGGTTGGCAGCGGTAGTTCTGGAACTGTGCCCGAGTTTTGCGGTAATCTCACGGTAAGACAATTCAGCCTTTTGCCCAAAGATTTTCTCTTTTGTATGAATCTTACCTAAGAGAGTGCGTGCCGACGTCGTAAGGCGTTTACTCTTTCCAACAAAGAGATTATGCCCGTCATCGTTATGCATATCGGAAGTTTTGCCGAAGAGTGCCTCAACCGTTTTTAAAGCTTTTTCGGCTGTAGCTCTGAACGCCGCTTTACCCATCAACGTGTATGGTAAAGCAAAATACCCGTTATTAAGTTGTTTTGACTTTACCAATAAGCCCATTTTTTACCTCTGATATAATGTTGACTCTGAACGTTCGCCCCGGGCGGTGACTTCGATTTTTGACCGCGCCGTTTGATGACGTCGTTTAACCATGTGCTTTGACCTCGATTTTAACCTGGTAATTTGACCTCAAAGATTAACCCCAGCTCAACGCCATTGCCGCTGCTACTTCTTCAAAAGTTTTACTTCGGTTCTTCTGTCGGTACTTGCCGAAACTGTTCTTAAATAGCGGATAATTATTAAACGTGTACTGCGGTTTTATTACGTTAGTAGGGCATAACCGTCTAACGCCCTTAAGCCATAAATACGTTGTCTTGCTGACAGGTACTCCGAACATATACGGCTCTACGACCTGCGTAGGTTCGGGAAGTCCGAAACGTTTTATGGGAACGGGGTTTTCTATTACTATTCTGTCGCAATCTGCGTTGTAAAACTTATAGAAGAACTCCGCTGCAGCTTTGCCCTTTGCTACCCTCTCCTCGTCCAAGGCACCGTTTTTGTAGAGATTACAACCGCCTGCAGTGCTTAAATATGTACAAGGCGGAAAGGCTATAATCATATCCCAGCGAGCTACCGTGTGAGCTTGTCCGTCGCAGGTTAAGAAAGTGCAGTTGCCGTTAATTAGCGGCGTTACGTCTTCCCATACGTGCCATTGAGGTTCACCGCCAGAGCAGAACTCCAAATCGCAGCTGTACGCCTCGTGACCCTTTGCCCTGAACGCTTTACAGACCCGTTGGCTCTCTTCGCAAGCTACAAGTATTTTCATCTTATTTAACCCCTTTTACGTTGTCCTGCTTTTCCTGACCGTTCGCCTCTTTCCGAAGAGGGCAACGCTCGAACTCAAAGTCGCACATGACCGCACCGTTTGTAGGCTCGCCCGTAAGAGAGCAGTATTCGGTATACGTCTTAGTATCCATTTTGCAAAACTCGCAACCGTACATAATTTGACCTCTTATTTATTGCTTGCGTTGCCCCTGCGATGATTTGCAGCGCATTTAGGACACCATTGCTGCGTATTGTCACGACTGATAGCCCAGCCTGCAGAACGCGCGTTTTCGGTTAAACTGCGCACCGTGCGCCCTGTAAACGTGGTCGTCTTGCCACAATCGGCACACGTCAGATTATACGTTAAATTGTTAGGCATAATTTCTCCTTCGGTTGTCTACCGCAACCTGCAAATTTAAGGGGGAATCGCTCCCCCTTGGGTTACTTCTTAACCGCAAACTTTACGATTTTATGTGTAGGCGGTTTGGTGGTTTCGGTTATAGTTGCTTTACTTTTGGTTTGAGAAGCGCAAGCCTGCGCTTCTGCCTTAGTTTTAAACGTCTTGCACGTTCTGCCCTTCCGAACTGTATAAGACTTCCCCTCTGAAGGCTTAGACGTCGTCTTAGGTGATGTTGGCTTATTCTTTGCAGGGGCTGCAGGTGCAGGTTTAGCCGTCTTAGGTTTACACGTCGCAGCTGCAGGTATAGACGTCTTAGGCTTTTGTTTTTCCACTTTAATGCCGCCTTTGTTTTCTAAACGGTTTATATTATCTAAAGATGTCGTTATAATCCTTTGCTGACCCTTCTTAGGATTTAGCACCTCTATTACGGCATAAGGCGATGTTTGCCGATTACCTCTTGAAGTATTAACGGTATCTTGCCTAACATCTTTTATTACTCCAACCATACCGTTTACAGTGCCTACTATCTTATCGCCAACTTTAACCGTCTGTTTAGGCTTGCACGTCCTTTTCTTAGTTGCCATAAAATTTTACTCCTTATCTATGATTTATAAATTATTCAGTTTGGGTGTCGTCTTGACGTCGTTTGACTAACCAAATTATTAATCTGAACGGTGCGGAGATAACGTACCAAAGGCCGATTGAAATATACTTAATAATAAGCCATAAGCCTTTGACAACAAATTTTACTACCGTCCATACAACGGGGAATATTGCCGAAAGAACGCCTAAAACAATGAGTATTGGTGTAGCTATAATAATGATTTTCCACACTATAGCAGGTACACCTGTCACGCTCTCAAGCCAATTACAAAGCTGATCCAAAAGGCCTATTGTTGGCTTTTTATTTACAGTAACCTTATCACTTACTACACCAAGATTATAAGTCTCACCGTTCGTTTCAAATTCCAGACGTAAAACAGTTACGTCAGAAACTATAGTACCGCACCGCTGTTGCATTTTATAATCACCGACAACTGTATAAGGTGTTTCTGCAAAACGTAACACCCATTGTTTGCCTTGTAAATTCGATATATCTTCATCTGATAAATTTTCATTGGCGATAAAATCGGATACGCTTTCTATGCGATTCCAAGAATACTTTTTTGCAAACCACCCGTCGGCTTTTGTCGTTACTTCGTCTGTTTCTGATAGCTTAACCGTATTTTCTACAGGGTCGCCCAACTCTTCATTATAAAGTATACTGTAAGCATAACTTCTTGCATAAGTTTGGCTGACATAATAAACTACAGCTTCCTTCAGTTTATCTATCGGCATAATTTCACCTTTTAATGTAGCGGTAAAAGCTATATAATGGCTATGACATTTATCAATATAAAATTTAAAACCATTGCTATATTCTATATAGCCGTCGTGTCGATTATTGGGAGTAATTTCAAGCACTTGAGTGCCAGTCATACCATAACTTACAACACCGTCTAACGTGCGCACCGTCCACAGTTGACCAACCTTAAAAGACTTTTCATTAATGGTCTGACCTTCCGGAGGCTCTTCATCAATGCCCTGCATCCATTCTCTGAATATGCTTGAGATATTATAATAACGTGTTTCATCGGTGGAGACTGTCACGCCGTTCACGAGGTATTTGCAGAACACGCCCGAAGAGCTTAAAAGCGTAAGGCTGTAAAGCTTGGTGCCGTCCACGCTTTCAGAGAGTGACATATTAACTGACGTCGCAACCAAATACTGCGTAGGCTGGCACGGTTGGTAAGTGTACAAAAACAGTTCGCCGTCCATGCTCTCGGCTATCTGGATAACCTGCAGACTGTAATCAGACTTATCAATCGGGTAATCGGCTGCGTTGAAGCTCTCGTCCTTTTGCAGGTCGGTCAATACGTTAGAATAGTTTTGTACAGCGGCATAGGTGGGCAGAAAAGCCTGTCCACCTAACAAAATTAAAATGCTGCTTATTAAAATGTAAGTTAATTTTAAGATTGTTTTTGCCGCCATAATGCACTTTAAAACTCGATATCGGAAGGAATATCAACACTCTCTGCAGACACAACGACGTTAACGTTAAACGTCTTGGTAAAGCTACCTGCAGTTACGGTTACGTTAAAGTCAACGCCTGCGCTTAAGCACTTAGTTAAGAAGGTCGCATAACCTGCTCTAATTTCGATATCTTCGTAGTCGTACCATTCAACCATATCTAGATAGAAGAATCCTTCGCCACTGTCATCGGTATAGAATAACTCTTTACCATCAATTGTTAAGCCACTATACGTCTCGGAAGTTTTTGTTGGAGCATACGCCGTGATTAATTCCGAGCTGAACTCGATTTTAACACTTTGCTTAGTACTATCCGCTTCTTTGGTACCCACGCTGTCGGATACCGTGTCGAACGTGAGCGAGGGTGCAGGCGATTCGCCGTATATATTCTCGCCGACCTCGTAATTATTCCATACCCAAAGATATGTACCGTCTTCCTGTTCGGTAAGACCAGATACGACGTTAACGTCGGTCACCTTCTTAACGTAGTCTGCCTGGCAGATTGATTTAATTTCGGTACCTTCAACAGTGCAAGTTATTTCGACGGGTTCGCCGAACGCCTGTTTACAGATAGCGTTAGCCTCAAGGTCGCCCACGGAATCGACTGACACGTAGTCCGTCACCGTCTTGCCTTGAGCCCACTCTGCCGACTCGTTCTGCCATTTAACAGACCAGGCAACCTTTTTATTGTAGGCATAATCGGGTTTAATGGTTGCCGTAAGCTTTATTGCGGTGTCGGCATTCTCGGATATTCCGTTTGCTTCGTACGCAGAACGGGGAAGGACTGCGCTGTAAACGGATACGCCGCTATCAGAGTTACCACCTGTTATTATTACGTTGCCGTTATTCTCGTCTTTATTTTCGTCTTTGTTGCCGTTGTCCTCGTCTTTTTTATTATCCGACCAATGCCAGGAAGCAAGGTCGGAGTTGGAGAACCATTTACCCTCGTCGTTTCTGGATACGTAGCCGATAAGCATAACGCCTACGCCTAAAACAACTGCAATTATTATTACAATCATAAATGTTAATAGATTGTTATTTTTACTATATCGCTGATTATAACGCTTTGCCATTTTTTAAAGTCTCCTTGGTTTTAAATCAGCCTGCGATAATGGAAGGAATGTTAGTTGCTGCAGACGTTGCGACGACCTCGAAAGAGCCTGACCAATTAGAACCACGGTCATAGTCATACC
>JBJEVD010000038.1:20472-94239 GCA_051884175.1 Candidatus Coproplasma sp. | reverse complement strand
CTGCTCGAAATTACCTTTCGGATATACCGAAATGTTCTTTCTACTCCTGTTTATAAGACAGTTGGTCAGCAAAAACACCTTCATTCCTGTTGATTCCGCAACCATATCTTCGTCAATGTCGTTTCCCACCATCAGACATTCCTCAGGAGCAACGCCTAAGGTCTGGGCAATTGCTGTATAATAGGCAGGATTCGGTTTACAATAGGACGAGTTCTCGTAACAGGTAATATAGTTAAAATCTTCTACTTCCACACCAGCCCAACGCATTCTGCATTCCTGTGCCTCTTTCGGAAAAACAGGGTTAGATGCAAGAACGAGTCTGAAACCTTTGGCTTTCAGAAGTTCGATTAACCCGCTAACCCGATTATCGAAACCGCATACTTTTTTCAGTTCGTTGAATTTAGTCAGATAATATTTATCGAATAGCGGCTTATCTTGCTCGGCGTTGACGTACTTTTTGGCGAACACTTCCCAAAACACGCTTTCGTTTGTCTTACCGCCACGGTTATTAACCATTGCATTTGTGCCTTGGCAAATTTCGTCAATCAGTTCTTTCGGTTCATATCCGAATGGAAGAAGGTATTCAGCCAAGCTCTTGAAGTACGCTTTTGTAAACGCATCCTGATCCATAGGCAGTAACGTTCCGTCCAAATCGAATAAAATTGTTTTAATCATAGTCTTTTTTAACATAAACCACCCCAAAGCCACCCGGTCCGATATGAGTTCCGATAACGTGTCCTATTTCAATAGGTGCGCTAATTATGGTTTCATTCTCTTTACTTTTAAACCTGTCAATAAACTTATAAACGTTTTTAACGCTGTAGGCAAAGATAGGCACGATAGGTTCTTCTAAATCAATCAAGTCATTTTTTATAATGTCGCAAATTTCCATTATGGTTTTATTTAAGCCCATTTTCTTTGATACAACTTTGACTTCGCCGTTTCCGTTAATCGTTATAATGGGTTTTAAATTCAACAGATTGCCCATTAAAGCTACCGTCCCGTTGAGTCTGCCACCAAGAGCAAGATACTTCAACGAATCTACGCTAGCATAAATTCTTACTCGTTTCTTATATCTTTCAAGTTCTTGCACAATTTCGGCAATCTGTAAGCCTTTGTCTATTAATATTCTTGCTTTCAGAACAAGCAGTTGTTCTCCAACGGTTACACTCAAAGAATCAATCAAATAGATATTGTCATAACCTACTTCGTTTTTTGCTCCTTTTGCCGTTTCAAAAGTACCGGATAAAGCCGAAGACAGAAAAATACATATAAGAGCATATCCTTCTTCTTTCGCTTTAGTAAACTCTTCTAACATACGTTCCCTTGACGGCTGACTCGTTTTCATTCTTTTACCTGCAAGTTGCAGTTTCCAGAACTCCTGCATGTTGATATCTAGTATTTCCTTGTCCTCGTAGTTTACAGGCATATCAAGCGAAATTATATTTAATTCTTTTTGCAATGGCTTTGGGATCTCGGCGCTTGCATCTGTCAATATTTTAATTTTCATATATAATAATGTCCCTTACTTAAATAATAAATAGAAACCCGATTGACTAATTCTGCGCAGTATGTTATAATCAATACGGAACTTTCGTACCGTTATTATACCATAATCTTTATTTAAAATCAATGACTGAAAAACCAATCGGTACGATTGAGACAAATAATACCATTACTCAATTCAGGAGAAAGTAATTATGGGCGGAAACAGTAAAACTACTATGTTCTTGAAGGAGTGCTTGGCTGATGCGCTGATAAAATTGTTGCTTCAAAAACCGATGGAGAAGATAACGATACCGGAAATTGCAGAAACGGCAGCCGTTGGAAGAACGACGTATTTCAGGAATTTCACAACGAAAAACGAGATGCTGACGTTTAAGCTGGTTCGCCTTTGGAACAGGTGGGCGGAAGAACACGGCATAATAGAACGGAAACGTTTTACATTAGATAATGCCGTAGATTTTTTCAGTTTTAATTGCAGCATTAAAAATCTGTTGGAGTTAATTTACCGTCGTAACCTGCAATCAACCGTTTACGACGCTTTTTATGAAATAATGATGCCGCAGTATGGCACGGACGCATTTGAATGTTATGAAAGCAGATTTTATTCATACGCTTTGTTCGGTTTGCTTGATGAGTGGATAAAGCGTGGATTCTACGAATCGGTGGAGCAAATGGTTGAAAACGTTAATAAAATTTGCAGAGCACCTAATAATAGATTAACAGGTTAAAACGAAGAAAACGAACAAAGCCAATATCTTCTGAGAGATACCTATTTTACCGTCTTTGTTTTTTCTCCTTCTTTATTCAACTTTTAAAAAAGCCCACGGATAGTGAAATCCGTGGGCTTTTGCCGTCGTTTGAAAGTGCAATTCTATAAAATTATAATTATTAATCCCTATGGGAACTGCGCTTTATCGTTGGTGATTTTTTGCTTATACTATTATATTAATAATATTATTGCCCCTAAAAGCAGATTATTTATTCAGCCAAAAACTGCATAAGCTCCGGCTGGTGGAAAAGCCAACGTAGTATACGGATTCGGTTAGGGGGTCGTATTCGTAGATATAGGTAGGGGTTTTACTTCCAAAACCGTAATCAGCAGAGAAACCCACAAATATTTTCTCCTCTGTAACCGTCCAATCAACGAGTTTATAAACGCTGTGGTTTTTAATCCAAAAATCATACAGCTCCACAAACTTCTGGCTGTGTTCCAACATAAAGGCTTCGTCAATTGTTACCGTCTTGGTATCGCTTAAAATTTCTAAGCCTTCGGTTCCAAGTTTAATGGAGTAGGTATTTCCCTGCAATACGAACTTGTTATTTAAAGCTTGCTCGGACTCTTTTTGGGTGTCAAGGGTCTTAATATCCTCTGCCGTAACACTCTCGTCGGTTGTTAAATTAAAGCAATCTCGGTACACCTTTTTTGTGTGGTCATAGGTGTCGTAGCTATATGTATAAACATAATTCTCTAACCTTTCAATGCTGGAGAAATTCTTGGTTGACTCGTATTCATGCAGGGCAAAGCAGTCTTTTTCATATTCGTAATAATACAGATAATCTCCCGTATGAATATAAAAATCTCCGTTATTCAGGTTATGACCTGAATACTTTCTTTCTGCTAATTTAGCTGAAACGTCAACAGAATAGATAACCTCTTTTTGCTGTAAATCCAGAATATGAAGAGCACCATTATACCGCATTACTGCCCTGTCATAACTGATAATATCCCCAAAATCAGGGTTTGAATCATATCCTGAATCTTTATAGATAGAGGTAATATTTTTAAAATCGTAGACCTCTTCGGCAATCTGCAACGTGTTCCAATCAAGGCGGAATATCGCCACGTCATACGTCCAATAATCTCCCGTATCCCAATGCGAGTTTTTACGGCTGTCGTATACCCCGAGAAAGTATAAACTATCGCCAAACGTCTTTAACTCCGATATATAACTGAAATTCTTTTTGTATTTATCATTAACAAGTTTTTTTAAAGAATAGCGTTTGCGGTTATGCACAAAGCTATCTGCTCCGACTACCGTATAACCGTAATCCGTTTCGGGGGAGACTTTCTCCAATTTTTTATACATTACATTGGCACCGCAACCGCTAACGCAAAAAAGGAGCAGTGCATTCAGAAAGATAAAGAGTAAAGTTTTTAATTTTCTCATTTTTATTCCTTAATATGTGCGGTGAGCTTATTATAGCATATAACGACAGAATTTCAATAGAAAGATATGCCTAAATTTTCCTTTTATCGTTTACATTGTCGGTTCAGATTGTTATAATAATATTAAAGTGATTATATGCGGAGGTCAGGTTATGGCAAATAAAGCTAAAGACGGTTTACGAAAGCAGAGGCGTAGGAACTTCTTCTCGTCATTAAAAGAATATACCCAAAGGAGCAGGGCAAACAGAAATTTTTCCGACAAATACTCCGAAATATGCGAGGACGGCAGTGTAAGGATAAGGGTGAATGCAGAGGGCGGACTCTATTCTCCTTATTCGGACAAGCAGGACTTGGATACGGGTATGCTTGAGTATATTGAGAGTACGGCATATAATATACCCATAGACAGACCTTTGACAGTAAGTATTTCTTCCGTTCCCGAGGAGGAGAGGGTTAACGTTATGGCTGCATACAACAAGTATTTCGAGTTGAAATTCAACGATAAATGCCTTGATTTAAGAATTTGCTATATAAAGGCAATAGTGTTGCTCGTGTTGGGTTTTATATTTTTCGGCTGTGCCGTGGTATTTTCCCGTTTTGATATTCTTTGGGGGATAAATGAAATATGCACCGTAGCCGCCTCTTTCACCATGTGGGAGAGTATAGACTTCTTGCTTTTAGAGCGTTCGAATATTAAGGCGGAGAAGTTGGATGCCGCACAGCTTATGCTTGCTAAAATAGAGTTCGTTTAATATTGTTTTGTATATATGGCGGAAGTTTATTGTTTCAACTTCCGCCGTTTTTGGTGATTGGTGGTGATTATTTTGAATATCAAACTCTATCGTCACTCACTTTAGGTTCGTGACACTTTCCCTATTCTTTAGGGAAAGCGAGATTGTGGTTGCGGTTAATTAGAAGTAGTAACAACATATACGCAGGGATTGCCACAGGGCTAAAGCCCTTCGTAATGACGATAGGGGCTCGTGCCACCGCAAGCGGTGGGTGTAAGGAGCAACTTACGCAGTAACATTATAGTTACCTTTACAGTTTCCTTTTGATGGTGTTGATAGAGGAAATTAATATTCTTCTAATAGAACCGCAATCGTGTAGAAGCTTTTGCGAATTATCATCAGTAAAAATGCCTGACTTTTGCATAAGTTCAAGCCAGTATTCAGTTTCGTAGCACTCTTTCAAAGCGATCTGTAATTTAGAAACAAAATCAGGTTTGCTATGTGCGTAATTTGCTTCTCTTATATTCGCACCAATAGACGTTGCGCTACGCTCCAACTGATTTATAAGAGAATAATGACCTTTAATTCCATCAGTTATTTTCAATAATTTGACTGCAAAGTCCATAGATAAATTTGCAAGCTTATCTTCAGCCATAATACTCAACCTTGTGTATTGATAATGATATAAATTTACAAGAAAAGCGATAATGAAATCGCTATGCGATGAAATCTGCTATGAGCAGATGAAATCCAAGCAAGGCTTGGATGAAATGAAATCCACCCACCGATAGGTGGATTTCATCCCACTTGAGTGGGATTTCACCGTGAATACGATTTAACCCAACTGAAGGGTGGATTTAGTTGAAAAGACTCAGAATTGTATCCAATTCTGAGTCTTTTCTTGGCGCGGACGGAGGGATTTGAACCCTCGCTGCAGTTTCCCGCACTACTCCCTTAGCAGGGGAGCCCCTTGAGCCACTTGGGTACGTCCGCTCGTCGGCACAAATATAGCTCTATGCTATTTGTGCGAACACAAATAGCAACTTTTGCTATATTGTGCCTCCTCTTTTCCAAAAATCTGCCTACGCATATTTTTGGAAGTCCTATTTAATTTTAAGCAAAACACCCTTTTCAAGGCGTTGCCTATAAGGTTAGGCACCGCCTCAGTTATGGCGTTTGCCTCTCCTCTTCCCACAAAATCTTTGCAAGCAAATCTTTTCGGGAACCCTATTAATATTAACTTTAACCGCTAAATTTACATTCAGCGTAAGTTAATATAACACAAATAAAACTATTTGTCAAAGCATTATTCAAGATTTTAAAAATAATGATTTATAAAATTTTGCGTCTGCGCTTGCTTATCGGCATATAATATGCTAAAATTATAAAATAAGAAAGAAGAGGGATGACAATGAGAATAGTATTTTTCGGGGATTCCATAACAGATTGCGACAGAGACCGCAGCGACGAAACTTCGCTCGGCAACGGTTACGTTAAGGTGCTTGCGGATAAACTCCGCCCCATATACCCGGATATGGATATAGAGCTTTTTAACAAAGGCGTTTCGGGCAACGAGGTCTGCGACCTGCTTGCAAGGGTGCAGAGGGACGTTATCGATTTAAAGCCCGACGCCGTCGTTATGATGATAGGCATCAATAACACTATACACCGCTTTAAGTACGGTAAGGAGTTGAACTATAAGCTCTTCGAGAGCGATTTGATTGCGTTAATCAAAAAGCTTAAAGATGCAGGCATAGTTGTAATCTTTTTAGAGCCGTTCTTGCTCCCTGCGCCCGACAAAAAGCGTATGCGCCCCGTATTTGACAAGGAGCTTGAGATTATCCACCGTATCTGCGTGGAGATGTGTGACGAGTTCGTCGCCTATGACGAGATGTTTAACGGTTTATGCGTTACCAGACCTTACACCGACTACTCCGAGGACGGCGTTCACCCCACGTTCAAGGGATCTAACCTTATTGCCAACGTGGCGATTAAGGCTATTAGAAAGCACCTTATGTAATAACGCTCTTCAAATATATGTCGCTTTTACTGTGTCAGGCTGCGTTTTGCCTCGGTGGCACTTTACCTATTCTGTAGGGAAAGCTAAATTTAGGTTTATGCTTAATTTGAAATAGTCTGCGCATACCCGACGGGATTGCCGCACTACGCTTGCGCTACTTTCGCAATGACGGGAGGGAAAGGAAAAAATTTATGATTACTGAAAAAGGTAGCATTAAGGTTGCGACCGAGCATACCTCACAAATGAATAAGGAGCTGAATAAACCTACGCTTATCTTTGGTATTGTTTCAGCTATTGTGGGTGGATTAATACTGCTTACAAGTACGATTGTTTACGTTGTACAAGAGAATGCTTCTCTGCCGTTAACGTGGATTATAGCGGGTACTGTGTTATTGATATGCGGTCTTACGATTACCATTTCGGCAAAGAATATCAACAAACTAAACGGCGTTAATATAAAAGTGGAGGAGGCTGAGTTTTTCTCCGATTACCTTATAAACCGTGAATACGAAAACGGGGAACACCTGGTTACAGCGAAGATTTATTACAGCAGATTAGTAAGGGTTAAGGAGACCAAGAATTACATAATTTTGTACAATACCAGGGTAACCGCTGTTGCTGTCGATAAAAACAAGCTGACCGAGCAGGAGCTCAACGGGATCCGTTCGCTGTTGGCGAGACCGATTGCTGGTGCGGCGGCATATATGAACGCCAATTCTGAGGAGAAGCAGTCTGCAATCCAAGGCGAAGATAACACGGCAGAAGGTCAGGCTGAAAATACAGTCGAGGAAGAGAAGAAAGAGTCTGAAGAAAATACCGAAGTCGAGTAAAAACGGTGAAGATAATTAGAAACAGTCCATGCATACCCGACGGGATTGCCGCACTTCGCCTGTAGCTCCGTTCGCAATGACGGTAAAATGCGCCCTGCGTACCATAATTTACGGTACGCAGGGCGCATTGGCTTTCATAATACAATCAACCGATAAACAAAATCATAATTCCCACTAGCAAGCCTACGAGCATTGCAAACCCCGGGGCTTTGGAACGCCACATCAAAATTGCTTCGGGAAGCAGTTCGCCGAAAACGACGTACAGCATCGCGCCGCTTGCAAAGCTTAAAGATATAGTAAGCCAGATGGGTCCGACGGTGCCTAAAAAGTAACCGAGCATCGCGCCTAAAACTGTAGGGATACCCGTTGCCGCGGTGATAAGCACAGCTTTAACCTTGCTTATACCGCCTGCAATCAAAGGCACTGAAACGGACATACCCTCGGGTATATTATGCAGACCGATAACTATTGCAATTGCAAGTCCTCCGCTTAAGGCGAGGTTTGCAGTTTCACCGACGTAAGAGGCTCCTATGACCATACCCTCGGGCAGGTTGTGCAGAGCAATGGCAAACGCCATAACCAGCCCTGCAACGAAAAGCTCCCTTTTATTGGTTTTAGTGCTCTCCTTTTCGTAGTCGTGCTTGTGCACTTCAAGGTGGTCGCTGTGGATAAGTTCGGAGAGCTGGTCAGCCGTTTTGGGGTGAGTTTCATCTATATGTTTAACCTGCTTGTTGGTGCGCCGGTCTATGTAATAATTAAGCCCGTACACCATCGCATATCCCACGATTATCATTGCAACGACTATTAAAACATGCCAGGCAGGTATATTGCCTGCAGCAGTGCGCCCCTGTTCGATAGCGTCCAAAACCAAATCTAAGCAGACGACGCATAGCATAACGCCTGCGGCAAAGCTCAATAGAAGGCTGACGACCTTTTCCGAATTTTTGTGCACGAGTGCGCCGATAAGTCCGCCAAGTCCCGTGCCGACAACGCCTGCAACCGCAGTTATAATAACGACAAATGTAAAAGTACTCATATTCTTATTTATTATAGTATACTCTCTGAACGTTTGGCAACGTATTTATATCCGGTTTTTTAACCGCAGTTAATTTCTAAAGAACCGTACATTAACAGTTATAAAATAACAGGCTTCAAGGAAGGACTGAATAATTGTCATTTCACAAAATTTTTACATAAATAAATGCGTTAACGCTTGAAAAAAATTGTCGAAAATGGTAATATGGTGTTTGTAATAAAATTATCTGACAATTGAGGAGATTATTTTTATGAAAAATTACGTCATTGTAACTGACTCCTGTTCCGACCTCGGTAAGGACGTGAGAGAAAGTTTAGGCATTGATTACGTACAGATGAACATTGTCTACGACGGCAAGGAATTGCCCGCCTCGCTCGATTGGGACTTATACACCCCTGCAGAGCTATACAACATTATGAGGGGCGGTACGAGGGTGACTACCAACCAGGTACCCGTGCAGACCTTTAACACGGCGTTCACCAAGTACCTTGAAGAGGGCAAGGATATAATTTACATCGGCTGTTCTTCCGCGCTTTCCGGCTCGGTGAATACGGGTAAGGTAGTTGCAGACGAGCTTGCCGAAAAGTATCCCGACAACAAAATTTACGTTATCGACAGCCTTAACAGCTGTTTAGGCGAAGGTCTTATGACGATTGACGCCGCTAAGATGAGAGAGGAAGGTAAGTCGGCTGAAGAGGTAGCGGCGTATATCGAGGCAAACAAGCTTAAATATCAGCAGTTTGCAGCTGTAGACGATTTGACCTACCTTAAAAGGGCAGGCAGAGTAAAAGCGTCTGCTGCGTTCTTCGGCAATCTGTTCGGCGTTAAACCTATTCTTGTTTCCAACCGTTTGGGCGAAAATTTAGCGGTCAAGAAGATTAAGGGAAGAAGGAACTCGCTTGACGAGCTTGTGAATATGGTTAAATCAAGCATAGTAGCCCCCGAAACACAGACGGTAGCGGTAGTTCACGCAGATTGCGCACAGGACGCGGAATATTTGAAAAATAGAATTGAGAGCGAGATAGGCGTCAAAGAGGTGTACGTCAACTATATAGGACCTATCATAGGCGCGTCTACCGGTCCCGGAACGGTTGGCGTTTACTGTCGTTGTAACGAAAAGAATATTTAATCACTTATATCATACGCTCTTCATATAAGCGTCGTATTTTTGCGTTGTGCTCCGCTCCACCTAGGTCATTTACTTCATTGTAAACTCCCGTCAGCGGTGCTCACACGCCTTGAACTACTCGCTTCTATGAAGAGGTACATACTCATATAAGGTAAATAACCAATTCAACAATCACGAGAGAGAAAATGCAGAATCTTGTCAATAAAATGGACGGGGTTGAGTTTTCGGCAATGCTTGCCGCAGGCTTTTCATCCCTATGTAAAAAAGAAGAGGAAGTAAACGCGTTAAACGTATTCCCCGTGCCCGACGGCGATACGGGCAAAAATATGCGTATGACCTACGAGGCCGGGCTTAAGCAGCTTAAAGAGAGCGAAGCAAAGTCCGTCGGCGAGGCGGCAAGCGTATTTGCAAAGGGTGCCCTGCTCGGCGCAAGGGGCAATTCGGGCGTCATTCTTTCCCAGATATTCAAGGGTATTGCTCAGGGACTTGACGGCTGTGAACACGTTGCCGCGGACGACTTTATCCGTGCCTTTGACTATGGCGTTGAAAGGAGCTACAAGGCGGTAGTCAAGCCCGTGGAAGGCACAATGCTCACCGTGTTCAGGGAGTGCAGCGAGTGTGCAACCGGCTGTAGCGGTTCGGTCAATTCCCTGCCCCAACTCTTTGAAAGGATGGAAACGTGTTGCCTTACAGCCGTGAAGAACACCCCCTATCAGCTTTCCGTGCTTAAAGACGCAGGGGTAGTGGACTCGGGCGGTGCAGGTCTTTTGTGTATATTCCAGGGGTTTTTAAACTACTTCAACGGCGAAGACCGTGGGGATAATTCGGAGTTGGAGGAGCTGTTTATACCTGCAAATATGGCTGAAGCAGCCCTGTCTTCGGACTGTGAATTCGGTTATTGCACTGAATTCCTCGTAGCCCTTTCAGATGATAAAAAGAACTTTTCAACCGAGGAGCTTGTATCAAGGCTTGAAAGTATCGGCGGTCAGTCCATAGTTGCCTTAAGGGACGGGGATATAGTAAAGGTACACGTCCACGTGCAGACTCCCGGCGACGTGCTTAACATTGCCCAGCAGTACGGCGAATTCATCTCGATAAAAATCGAGAATATGAGCTATCAACATTCGCAGCTTGTCGAGGAGGGAGTAAAGCCTGTAAAACCCGAAAAGCCAAGGCTTAAGGTTGCACTCGTTGCCGTTGCGGACGAGGGCGGTTTTAAAGATTTATTCTACAATATGGGTGCCGACTGCGTTGTAAACGGCGGTCAGAGTATGAACCCCTCCGTGCAGGATTTTTTAAAAGCGTTCGAAGAGGTTAACGCCGAGGATATAATAGTCTTACCCAACAATTCCAACGTGCTTATGGCTGCCAATCTGGCGGCTGAGCTGTATGAGGGCAGGATACACGTGTTGCCTACAAAAACCATTGCGCAGGGCTACAGCGCACTCTCCATCTACAACAACGAGGAGGATATATCCGTAACCCTATCCGATATGCAGTCTGCAATCTCCTCGGTTATCTCCGCCGAAATAACCCGTGCCGTGCGCGACGCAAAGTGCGACGGCGTGGAGATTATGCAGGGGCAGGCAATGGTCATTGTAGACGGCAAGATTGCCGCAGCCAACGACGATACGTTAACCGCCTTCAAATCTGCCTTGTCGCAGTTGGATTTAGACGATAAATGCGTAATAACCCTCTTCTGCGGTGAAAACTGCCTGGCAGGCGTTACGGAGCAGATGTGTAAGCTGATAGGCAGCGACTACCCGTTTTTGGAGATTAGCGTTGTCGAGACCAATCAACCCGTTTACGATTACGTAATAGCCGTGGAGTAGATAGACGAAACAACCTTCGTCTAATTTAAAAATATACTTGCAATTAAATGTTCTGCGTGGTAGAATACTATCGGTACGAATTTACGGTTCGTGCCGATATTATATTTTTAACGGGTGAAAATAACAATGAATATCAAACAGGTATTATCGGAAAGACAGTCGCTTATCGGCAAGGAAGTGGAGATTTGTGGTTGGGTTCGCAATCACAGACAGCAAAAGAGTATCGGCTTTATTGACTTTTACGACGGCACGGTGTTTAACCCCGTCCAGCTCGTCTACGAGATTGGCAAGGTGGACACGGTAGGCGTAAAGGTAGGCGCATGCCTCAAGGTTGTCGGCAAGGTGGTCTTGAACGAGAGAAACGATTCTATAGATATAGAGCTTTCGGGCGTGACCGTACTCGGTACCTGTGACGACGACTTCCCCATTCAGCCCAAGCGTCACACGCTGGAGTTTTTAAGGGAACAGGCTTACCTTCGTCCCCGTACCAGGGTTTTCCAGGCGGTGTTCCGTATAAGAAGTATCGCCTCCATGGCTATACACGAATATTTTCAATCCCGTGATTTCATCTACGTTCACACTCCTTTGCTTACGGCAAACGACGCGGAGGGTGCAGGCAACACGTTCACCGTTACGACTTACGACCCCTTAAATAACAAGGAAGAAGATTATTCAAACGACTTCTTCTCCCGTCATGCATCGCTTGCCGTTACCGGTCAGTTGGAGGGTGAAACCTTTGCTATGGCATTCTCCAATATCTACACCTTCGGACCCACCTTCAGGGCAGAGGATTCCAACACCAAAACCCACGCCTCGGAGTTCTGGATGATAGAGCCGGAAATGGCGTTTTGCGACTTGCATAAGTTAATGGACGTGGAGGAGGACTTCTTAAAAAATATCTTAACCACCATTTTGGCTAAGTGCGATAAGGAGTTGGAGTTCTTGGAAAAGTTTAACGCGCTCCCCCTTCGTCAGCGTATGCAACAGCTCATTGACTCGCAGATAGTCCGTCTTTCCTTCCACGACGCTATAACCATTTTAAAGGAAGCGGATGCAACCGAAAATTTTGAGTTTAAGCCCGATTACGACTCGGATTTGGCAAGGGAACACGAGAAGTATTTAACCGAAAAGAAGTTTAACGCACCCGTGTTCGTCTACGATTGGCCCAAGGAGTTCAAGGCGTTCTATATGTACCAGAACGACGACGGCAAGACGGTTGGCGCGGTCGACCTGCTCGTGCCCAACGCAGGCGAGCTTATGGGCGGCAGCCAGAGGGAGACCCGTTACGACAAGCTTTTAGAGCGTATGAAGGAGCTGAATATCTCCCCCGATTCAATGTATTGGTACTGCAATCTTCGCCGCTATGGCGGTTGCACCCACTCCGGTTTCGGTATGGGCTTCGAAAGGCTGTTAATCTACGTAACCGGTATGGCGAATATTAGGGATGTAATTCCTTATTACAGGACGCCGAGGAATTGCGACTTTTAATTTACGCTCTTCATATATACTTCGCATTTCTGCGTTGTGTTCCGTGCCGCCTTGGTCACTTACGTATATGTAAGCTCCCTGCGGTCGGTACTCACACGCCTTGAACTGCTCGCATCTATGAAGAGATACATACCCGAATAAGGTGAAGAATAATTTTAATAATCCCACCCCAAATAAAAATTTATACGTTTGGCGGTGGGCTTATTTGCTTAGCCGATAAAAATCGCTTGACTACTTTTAAGTTTATGGTTAAAATAAAAAGGTATAGGTGTAGAATTGCGAAAAAAATTAAGTTCTACAACTTAGTAGCATTTCAATTTAACAGGTATTAATAATGAAGTTGAAAAGATTAGCGCACTTCGCATGTGCGGCATTGATAGCAGGTACGGCGTTCTGCATGACTTTTATGGCGGGTTGCAGTAACGCTCACCCCGAAGCGGAAATAACCGTAAGCTTTAACGAGCAGGAATACGTGCTTAAATATAAGTTATACCGCAATATGTATCCCCAGACCGTTCAGCACTTTATCGAGCTTTCGCAAAACGGTTTCTACGACGGTACTATAATTCACAACTATCAGTCCAACTACCTCTACGGAGGCGGCTATAACTACGTAGTAGATGAAGGTACGGCAACTTATGAGGAGGCATATAAAGACGGCTCTTCTCTTATGCTCGATTACTACGAAGCTGCTTCCAAGGAAAAGGAATACGCAACGCTGGCAGACCCTGCAAACGGCAAAATCACCCCTTCGGTCTACGTTACGATTGACGACAGTAAGTACGTTGACCCTCTTGATACGCTTATCGGTGAATTTTCCTCTAATCAGCACAAGATAGACAACGGTGCCCTAAAGCAGACCTACGGCTGCCTTACAATGTATTATACGGCTAAGACCTCCGACGCAGTCAAGAACAAGAGGGTGTACCTCGATAAGTACGGTTCGGCTTTCGGCGTTCAGGGCGACTATACCTATAACAGTGCAACCAGCCTCTTCCGTATCTACACCTATAAGGCTCAGACGCCCTCGTCGTTATCTAATTACTGCATCTTCGGCACGTTGAATAACACCGACGTATTAGACGATTTAAAAGACGCTATGTCAGCCAAGAGCATTACCTCCAAGTCGGTAACGATTAACGTCGATAACGAGGACAGGTTCTTAGGTGCAAACTCCAACGAGGCTACCTACTCAATGGCAAATACTCCTATAATTATCAAAACTGTAAAGATTACTAAATATTAATTGTAAAAGCATTAAAAAAGGCGACGCGGCGGCGTCGCCTTTTTTAATGCTGTTAATTGCACTCTTCATATATACTTCGCATTTCTGTGTTGCAGTCCGTGCCGCCTTGGTCACTTACGTCTATGTAAGTTCCCTGCGGTCGGTACTCCTGCGCCTTGAACTGCTCGTATCTATGAAGAGCCACAACTCCATATAATGAAAAAATTTTATTAAACTAAACTTAGGTTAATATTTTGTTGACAAATCCAAAAACGGAGCATATAATATCAAATACTAAACCAAGGTTAAGAATTTAAATTACTTGACCGTGTATAAGGAGAAAGATTATGCCCTTGATTATGGCACAGCCCAATTCGGAATTTGAGATTAAAAAGATTAGCGTTGACGACAAGACCAAACGCCACTTAAGGGAGATAGGCGTTATCGAAGGCGGTAAAATTACGCTTATTTCGGGTACGCCTACGGGGGTAATAGTTGTGGTTAAGGAAGGCAGACTGTGCCTTGACGGGGCGTTAGCAAGAAAAATTCTCGTTGCTTAAAGCCAAGAATTTTAACCACGTTTCATTCGATTAAATATAAAAGGAGATATATATGACTAAACTTTTGAGTGATTTTACCGTCGGTGAAAGCGGTAAGATAACCAAGGTCAACGGCGAGGGCAGAATTCGCCGCAGGCTCTTCGATATGGGGGTAACTCCCATGGCTGAAGTGACCATGCGCAAAAAAGCACCGCTTGGCGACCCGATCGAAGTTACTTTAAGGGGCTATGAGCTGACCTTAAGAAAGAGCGAGGCAGAGTGCGTGGAGGTGGAAGTTCAATGAAAATTTTTGCATTGGCAGGCAACCCCAACTGCGGTAAGACCACGCTGTTTAATGCGCTTACGGGTTCGACGGCGCACGTCGGCAACTGGCCGGGCGTAACTGTAGACAAGCGAGAGGGTATCTACAAAGGGGCAGAGGAAAAGGTGCAGATTGTAGACCTGCCCGGTGTTTACTCCCTGTCGCCCTACACCCCCGAAGAGGTTATTGCCCGTAACTTTATGATTGAAGAGCGTATAGACGGCATTATTAACGTAGTAGACGCAACCAACCTTGAAAGAAATCTATACCTTACTACTCAGCTTTTAGAGATGGACGTACCCGTCATCGTTGCGCTCAACATGATGGACGAGGTGGAAAAGGTAGGCGATAAGATAGACGTAAAGGCGTTGGAAAAGGCTATCGGCGTCCCCGTCGTTGCGGTATCGGCTTTGAGGAAGAGCGGCATAACCGAGCTTATGAACAGGGCTATTGCTATGAAATCCGAGAGAAAGGGTTACACCGTACTTTCAGGCAGTCTTTCGGGCAAAATCGAAAGGGCAAGGCAGTTCTTTGAAGGACAGGGCATACGCTCGCCTTTATTCCATGCCGTAAAGATGCTGGAGAGCGACGAGATTGAACTTGCTCACAAAGGAGCAAAGGAGGTGCTTGCGGAGATTGCCGCAGGGGCAGACTTAGAGGCTGAGGTGGCAGACGGCAGATACACCTATATATCCGCAAACTTCTCCTCCGCAAAGCAGAAAAAGGACGGCAAGGTATTGACCAAGTCGGATAAGATAGACAGGGTCTTAACCCACAGGATATGGGCTATTCCCATCTTTATCGTAATTCTCTTTGCGATATTCCATTTGACGTTCTCTGAGAATTTATTCTACCTCAACGGGTTCACCGAGGCACAGGGTTGGATGACTTCGTTCGAGGATATGGGCTATGCAAAGATAGAAGGCACCGACCTGTATGAGAATTTCGGCATAGGCTTAGCCGCCTGTTTCTATGACGGTGCAGTGTTCTCGCCGGGCGTTATATTTACAAACCTGTTAAATCTTGTACTCAACTATATAAGCTACGGCGTAAGCTTGGCTATGGGCAATGCCTCGGCGTGGGCTTCCAGCCTCGTTCTCGACGGTATATTAGGGGGTATATTCGCAGTTTTAGGCTTCTTGCCTCAGATTTTAACCCTCTTCTTATTCTTCTCCATTCTGGAAGATTCGGGATATATGGCGAGAATTGCCTTTGTGCTTGACAGAATTTTCAGGCGTTTCGGGCTTTCGGGCAGGGCGTTTATGCCTATGATTATGGGCTTCGGCTGCAGCTTGCCTGCAATGATTAACACCAGGACGCTTGCCGATGAAAAGGAGAGAACGGCAACGGTAAGGGTAATTCCCTTCTTCTCCTGCGGTGCAAAATTGCCTATCCTCACTGCTATTGCAGGCGGTATAGTTTCGGCTTTCGGCGTGGGCAATGCGGACGTAATAACGCTGTGCATGTACTTACTTGGTATCGTCACGGCAATCTGTGCGGTGCTGTTTATGCGCAACACCACGTTAAAGGGCGATACACCCCCGTTTATTATGGAATTACCCACCTACCATATGCCGGGATTTAAGAATTTAATGCTCCATCTTTGGGATAAGGCAAAGCACTTCGTCAAGAAGGCGTTTACCATTATCTTCGCCTCAACCGTGATTATATGGTTCTTACAGAGCTTCGGTTGGGATTGGACTTACGTCGGCGCAGAGGGTATGGGAGAATCCATCTTGGCATCGTTGGGTAAGCTTATTCAACCCGTATTCACGCCTTTAGGCTTCGGTTCGCAGCTCGGTATTACCTTCGGTTGGGTGTTTGCGGTTGCGGCTATTACGGGACTTATTGCAAAGGAAAACGTAATTGCGACCTTCTCCGTACTTGCGGCAATGGTCGTGGCGGCTCTCGGCGGTGCAAGCTTCGAGGGAACAGAAGAGGGTATAGCCGAGTCGGTTATCCTCATTCAGAATACGGGTATAACCGTACCTGCGTTAATCTCGTTTATTGCATTCAATATGCTCACCATTCCCTGCTTTGCGGCTTGCGCTACGGCAAAAGCGGAGTTGCCTAAGGGTAAGTTCAAATGGACGCTTTTATTCTGGGTAATAACCAGCTATGCGGTATCTGCTATGATTTACACCGTCGGCAGCTGGTGGTGGACAGTGTTCATCTGGCTTGCGGCAATTGCGGTTATAGTAACTTTAATCGTCTTAAGGAATATCGGCAAGTTCGATATAGTAAAGATATTTAAAAGGCAGAGGGGCTAAGTTATGACACCTTTAGATATAGTTATAATCTGCGGCGTTGCGGTTGCGTTTGTTGCAGCCGTGGGCGTGATTATCTACAAAAAAGTCAAGCATAAGGGTGGTTGCGACTGCGGGTGTGAAAGCTGCCCCCATAATTGTAACTGTAAGCAACACGATAAGACAGAGAAAAATTAAGATTACACTTGTCAACACTCCATAAATAAAAATGCGTCAGGGGCTTTAAGCTCTTGGCGTGTTTTTTTTAAATATGTGTGCTACTTCTAAATACTTATTCCTTATTCAATCAACGGCTCGCCGTTGGATTTAATCAACAGCACAGCTGTTGGATTGCATCACGACGAACGTAGTGGACGAATCAAACTTCAGTTTGGATTTAATCACCTTCAGGTGTATTTCCCCGTAATTCACAAATTTACATAAAACTTATAAAAATTATCAAAAACTGCATATTTATTTATTTTATGCCGTTCGCTTGCAAAATGTATTGATTATATGTATAATAAAATGGAAATAATATCCTGGGCGGACAAAACTATGATTAAATTATCCAACAGAATTAAAGAAATATCCCCTTCGATGACCCTTGCCATCTCTGCAAAGGCAAACGAATTGAAAGCGGCAGGCGAAAAGGTCATTTCCTTCGGCGTCGGCGAACCCGACTTTGCAACCCCTGCGCATATCGTTCAGGCGGCTAAAGACGCACTTGACGCAGGGAGAACTAAGTACGTTGCAGCCGCAGGTTTGCCTGCTCTTAAAAAAGCCGTTTGCGAGAAGCTTAAAAAGGACAATAATCTTGACTACGACCCCTCGCAGATAATAATCTCCAACGGCGCAAAGCACCCCATATTCAACGCGCTCTTCGCAACTATCGAAGAGGGCGACGAAGTGCTTATACCCAAGCCCTATTGGCTTACCTATCCCGAAGTGGTTAAAAGCTGCGGAGGCGTTCCCGTATATATCTACGCAACACCCCGTCACGGCTACAAGGTAACCGCCGCTCAGGTTGAGGCAATGATTACTCCCAAGACAAAGATGCTCATCTTCAACAGCCCCTGCAACCCCACGGGTGCGGTCTATACCGAAAGCGAGATAAGGGCTATTGCGGAGGTTTGCTTAAAGCACAACATCATAGTTCTTGCGGACGAAATTTACGAAAAGCTCATCTACGGCGGGGAGAGCCACTTCTCGATTGCAGCCGTTTCTCCCGAAATGAAGGAGCTAACCATTGTAATCAACGGTTGGTCAAAGTCGTATGCAATGACGGGCTGGCGTATCGGCTACCTTGCGGCACCCAAGCACGTAGCTAAAGCAATCGCATCCTTCCAGAGCCACTCGACCTCCAACGTAAATACAATGACGCAGTATGCGGCTATCGCGGCGTTAGAGGGTGACCAGCAGCCTATGTACGATATGATAGAGGCGTTCGGCAAGCGCAGGGAGGCTATGCTTGCAGAGCTTGATAAAATGAAGGAGTTAGGCTTCGACTACGTAAAGCCCGACGGTGCTTTCTACGTCATGCTCCTTTGCTATAACTTCTACGGGAAGAGCTATGAGGGCAAGAAGATTGCCGGCAGTATGGATTTGTGCGACGCGCTTTTAACCTATGAAAAGGTTGCGGCAACCCCCGGTATATGCTTCGGCGACGACGATGCGATCAGACTTTCCTACGCGCTTTCTATGGAAGATATGATGGAAGGACTGAAGCGTATCGCTCATTTCGTAACCCTGCTCAAGTAATAAAACTTTTTATTGTACGGATTAGGGTTAAACTTAAAAAATATTTATTAAATTTTAAAAAAAGTCTTGAAAATCTCCCGATATATGATAGAATAATTATATAAGAGAATTTTATCTTATTCAAGGAGGATTTCAGATGATAAAAATTATATGCGGTCCCAAGGGTTCGGGCAAGACAAAGCAGATTATTCAGCTTGCTAACTCCAATGCCGCTAATGCAAAGGGCTTGAGCGTTTTCGTTACCGATACCGACAGGTATATGCACGACGTTATCCGCGACGTAAGATTTGTTAACGTTACGGAATATCACGTTACGGGTGAAGAGGCTCTCTGCGGCTTTGTAATGGGAATTATGGCAGGCAACTACGATATCGAGTACGTCTACTTAGACGGTATTGCACGCATTGCGGGCAAACCTTTAAGCGAGCTTGCCGCTATATTCTATATGCTGGAAAAGATTTCTAACCAAAGCGGAGTGGTTATCACTGTTACGTGCAGCTGTGCAAAAGAAGAGCTGCCCGATTTTATCGCAAAGTATTGCTGATAGAGAAAGTAAGTTGCGCTGCCGCTTTAAATTTAAGCGGCAGCGTTTTTTTTGTGAGGGCAAGCCGTTGATTACAGTTAAAAATATTAAGTATGGCAAAGTGTTGCCGACGGCTAAATAAAGGAGAAAATTATGTTATTCATCAGCACGAGAGGCGGAGAAAAGGTGACGGGTGCGCAGGCAATCGTTAAAGGTCTTTCCGACAACGGCGGTCTTTTCGTTCCCGAAAAGTTCCCCCAAATGTCAGCAGAGGAGATGCAGGAGATGCTCTATATGAGCTACCCCGAACGTGCCGCAACAGTACTCCATAAGTATCTGGACGATTATGATAAAAAGGAGCTTTTAGCCGCTTGCGAAGCCGCTTACGCTAAATTTGAGGGACCCGACCCTGCACCCCTTGTGAAGATTGACGAGGGTATGTATATCTTGGAATTATTCCACGGTCCTACCTGCGCTTTCAAGGATATGGCGTTAACCGTGCTGCCCTATCTTTTGAGGAAGGGTTGCGACATCTGCGGAATTAAGGAGCAGATTTTGGTGTTGGTTGCAACGTCCGGCGATACGGGTAAAGCCGCTTTAGAGGGCTTTAAAGACGCAGACGGAATTAAGATTATGGTCTTTTATCCTGACGACGGCGTTTCCTCTATGCAGAAGTTACAGATGTGCACGCAGGAAGGCAAGAACGTAAACGTCGTTGCAGTCAAGGGTAACTTCGACGACTGTCAGACAGCCGTTAAAAATATATTCAACAGTGCAGAGGATGCGGCTGAACTTAAAAAGTATAATACCTTGCTCTCTAGCGCAAACTCAATTAACTTCGGCAGACTTGCACCCCAGATAGCCTATTACTTCTCGGCTTACTTCGACTTGGTTACCGCAGGTCAGATAGAGATGGGGCAGGAGATTGACTTCACCGTTCCCACGGGCAACTTCGGCAATATTCTCGCCGCATATTATGCAAAGCGCATGGGTTTACCCGTAAGGAGATTGCACTGCGCTTCCAATATGAATAACATCTTAACCGACTTCCTTGCAAAGGGTCGCTACGACGTTCACAGGGAATTTTATAAGACCACTTCCCCCTCGATGGATATCCTCGTTTCCTCCAACCTTGAAAGGCTGTTATTCGAGGTCTGCGGCAGGGACGAAAAGCTCACGGCAGAGCGTATGAACAAGCTCAAGACCGAGGGCGTATACGAGATAACCGAGAAGGAGAGGGCGACTATTGCCGAAATATTCGACGGCGGTTTTGCCAACGAGGACGAGGTCGTGGAGACCATCTACGATTTGTTCTGCGACACGGGCTACACCATGGACACCCATACGGGCTGCGCAATGAAGGTTGCAAACGACTGGAAGCACAAGAACAAGAAGGACACGACTATGCAGGTAGTGGTTTCCACCGCTAACCCCTATAAGTTCCCCCAGGACGTTCTGTATGCAGTTACGGGCAACGACGTAAGGGATAGCTTCAAGGGCGTTAAGCGACTGCACGCCGCAACCGCAATGGCAGTACCCAAGAGTCTTGCAGGTCTAAAGGACAAGACGGTTCGCTTCAAAACTGTTGTAAGCAAGGATAAGATGTTCGACGAAGTTATTAAGTTCGTTAAGTAATTAAAGCATATTCACCGCCGTACGGACAATTTAAACTGTACGGCGGTTTTGCATTTAAAATGAGTAAGGAAGATATTTTAGGTTCGGAGAGAGTTTTAAAGCTCTGTTTAAAAATGGGCTTGCCCTGCGTTATGGCGCAGGTTGTAAACCTTTTATATAATATTGTAGACCGAATTTTTATCGGCAACATGGCAGACGTGGGTGAGTATGCCCTTGCAGGGCTGGGACTGTGTGCGCCTATACTCACGTTGATTGCTGCGTTCTCGTCCTTTGTTTCGGGTGGAGGTGCTCCGCTTGCCGCAAAATCTTTAGGCGAAGGGGATAAGGAGAGGGCGAAAAAGTATTTGAATAACGGCTTTGTAATGCTGTGTGCCTTTTCGATAGCGTTGGGATTAACCGCCTTTTTTGCGCAAAAACCGCTGCTGTATCTAATCGGGGCAAGCGATAATACTTATTCTTATGCCTCCGACTACCTCTCGATTTATCTTATAGGCACGCTGTTCGTTCAGCTTGCGGTGGGGTTGAACACCTTTTTGACGGCTCAGGGCAGAAGCGCGATGGCAATGATTTCGGTTGCCGTTGGAGCTGTTCTCAACTTGGGTCTTGATCCCCTTTTCATATTTGTATTCAATATGGGCATAAAGGGAGCGGCTCTCGCAACGGTTATAAGTCAGTCGGCGGCGTGCGCCTTTGTAATATGTACGCTTTTAGGTAAGCGTTCGTCGCTCAAGCTGGATATTAAGTATATGAAGCCCGACGGAAAGATTATAGCTTCAATCTTAGGGTTGGGGCTTGCGCCTTTCGTTATGGCGGCAACCGAGTCGGTAATAGGCTTTGTGCTTAACGGCAGGCTAAAGTATTGGGGCGATCTGCAAGGCGAAGGGCTGGGGGACAGATATATCTCCGCGCTTGCCGTGTTGCAGAGCGTGATGATGCTTATTACCGTACCCATTCAAGGCTTTACGCAGGGCGTTACGCCCGTGCTGTCTTTCAACTTCGGTGCGAAGAATAAGCAAAGGCTTAAAAAGGCATACTTTATAACCCTTGCCGTGTGTTGGGGGTACTGTATGCTCTCGGCGGTGCTTATGATGAGCCTGCCGCATCCCTTCGGCAGAATGTTCACCTACAAGGAAGAGGTACTTGCAATAACCGATAAATACCTGCCCGTGTTCGTTGCGGGTATGCTGATATTCGGCATACAACGTGCCTGTCAGACTACATTCGTAGCCGTGACCGAGGCGAAGATAAGTTTATTTATTGCAATCTTACGCAAGATTATTCTGTTGGTTCCGCTTGCCTTTTTACTGCCCCTTGCAATGGGCGTGGGCGGCGTATATTGGGCGGAGTGCATTGCCGATTTGACGGCGGCTTGCCTGTGCGGAACTATCTTCTTCTTCCGCTTTAAAAAGATATTAAAGGGTATGGATAGCAGTCAAATCACCAACCCCGAAAATTAAATTTTAACAATTTTTAAAATAGGTCTATACAAACGCCCAAAAGGGTGGTATAATAAAACAAGCAAATATAAGCAAATATAAGGGGAATTATTATGGCTATTGCTGATCAGAGATTTATTACCATGGGCGAATTGCTGTTAAGGCTTTCTCCCCCCAATAACGAAAAGATACGTACAACCGACGAGTTTAAGGTAACCTACGGCGGTGCGGAGGCTAACGTTGCGGCTTCGCTTGCCAACTTAGGCGTTGACAGCTCCTATTTTACCGTTGTGCCCGACTCGTCTATCGGTAAGGCGGCAATCCGCTATCTGCGCTCCAACGACGTTCACTGCACGCCCTGCATTAAGGACGCTAAGGGCAGAATGGGCATCTACTTTTTGGAAGAGGGCTTCGGCGTTCGTGCCAGCAAGGTTACCTATGACAGGGCTGACTCCGCATTTGCAACCTATGACTTTTCGACCATAGATTTCAAGGAAAAGTTAAAGGGCTTTACATGGTTACACTTAAGCGGTATTACCCCTGCACTTTCCAAGAACTGCCGTGACCTTATCACGTACGCGCTCAAGGCGGCTAAAGAGCTGGGTATGACGGTATCCTTCGACTGCAATTACCGCTCCGCACTGTGGGGCTGGCAGGAGGCGAGGGACTGCATAACCGAGTATCTCCCCTACGTAGACGTGTTATTCGGCATCGAGCCCATCAATCTGCCCGGTCCCGACGGCAAGGATTTGAAGGACGGGTTGAGTATGAACCCCACCTACAAGGAGCAGGACAGAATTTTCAGAGAGCTGCATAAACGCTATAACTTCAAGGCGATAGGCAGGCACGTCCGCTACGTACATTCGGGCAGTGAAAACAGTTTGAAGGCTTTTCTTTGGTACGGCGACGAAACGTACGAAAGCAAGACCTTCCGCTTCTCCATTCTCGACAGGGTGGGCGGCGGCGACGCCTTTGCAAGCGGTATGATCTACGCAATGATGAGGGAAATGCAGCCCGACGATATCGTCAACTTTGCAGTTGCATCTTCTGTCATTAAGCACACTATGCACGGCGATTTCAACATCACCGACGACGAGGACAGCATAATCAAGCTGATGAACCAGGACTACGAAATAAAGAGATAAAATTAAATACAGCAACAAAACACCGCCGTGCTTTACGAAAAGCACGGCGGTGTGGTTTATTGATTTGAATTATTTAGAAGCTGACGAGCGACAAATTCTTTATCGTGTAGGACAGGGTGCCTAAGCCGAAGGCTACAGGCGTCGTCATCTTCAAAAGTACCGAACGTGTCGTGTTTACGTCAGCATTTTCGACTGCCGCATAGCTGTAAACGTTGTTAGAACCCTTCATATTTGCCGTAAGGGCAATGCTTACGTTGTGGTAACGAATCTGTTTTGCAGCCGTGTCGGGGTCGGAAGAGGTGCCGTCGAAGAAGATATAGTCTTCTACCTTATTGCCGTTTCCGTCGGTGACGTTATTCAAAACTTTAATAACCTCTTTATCTGTCGCGTCTTCGCTGTTCAACGCTGCGGCGGTTGCGCAGGTTGCCGTTAAACCTTGAGCGTTGCCGTTCTGGGGTGAGCAGACGTTAAACGATTTTGTACCGCTTAAACTGAACGACCTTAGTGCAAACGCAAGCTGGCTATTGTCAAATACAAGCCCTTCAAGCGTAACGGTTTTTTCACCGGATTTATCAGAGTTAGTATTGTCTGTAGTCTTAATAACCGCCTTGTTGCATTCTCTGTTGTAGAACGTTTCGTAAGTCGCGTCTATGGTAACGCACATACTGTCCTTGCTTACGGCGGTAAGGGTGTTGGGTGCGGTGCTTTTAATCACTTGATGTGAGTAAACGGGCTTAAGACCTTCCCCTGCAAGGCGGTACTTGCAAACCGTAGTTACGCTGTTTGAAAACTCTACTGTTTCGTTGGTGGCAGATAATACGTATCTGCCCTTAACGGTGTATTCGGTTTCATAAACGTATACGGCATCCTTGGGTGCGGCTGCGTTGTCAGAGCTGATTTTCACGCCGTCGGGAAGGGTGCTTGCACCCCAATCGTAGTCGTTTTTATCCATGTAGAAGGAAGTAGTATACTTCGTGCCTGCGTCGGCGGTGTTATACTCAACCTTGTAGCTTGTGTTGCCGCCCTCTTTAAAGTCGACGGAGTAGGTTGCAACTTCTTTGTGACTGCGCCAGAACTCTTTGTAGTTGCCCTCAACGGTAGCGGAGGTGGCAACGTTCCAGTTTGCGGAGGTGGAGGTGGAAGAATAAACCGTACCGCTCGAACAACCTGCAACGGAGATTACGCTCCCTGCTATTAATACCGTAGCTAAAATTTTCTTGAAATGTTTCATAGCTAAAATTATAGCATATAATTTTTTTAATTGTAAATCTTTTTTGTACATAATTAGGTAAAAAAATGGTGACTGTTGTGTTATAATATGACTATGGCAGAATTAATCATTGCACCGTACCTCGGTGCGGCTTTAAAAAGCTTTAAAAAAATTGTAACAGACCACGCCGAAAGGGGTGGCAAAGAGGGCAGAAGGCTGGTTGTTTTGTGTGAGGACAGGCTGTCCCTCGTAGCCGAAAGGGCGGTGTGTGAGGAAGTGGGCGGTACGTTCTCCGTATCCGTCTATACCCTGTCGCGATTCTTAAGCGCAGAGGGGGGCAGGTGCGACGACGTCTTAACCAGTCAGGGCTCTGCAATGGCGATAAGCAGGTTAATCGAAAAGAACAGGGGGTCGCTGAAACTTTTTAACCGTCTGTCCGCTTCGGGTGCGGCGCAGGAGGTCTATGACACGATAGCTCTTCTGTATTCCTCCCGAATTTCGCCCGACGACCTTTCGGGGGTAATCGAGGACGGCAGTCTGCTGTCGCGTAAGCTCTCCGATCTGGAGCTTTTGTACAGGGAGTACTTCAGCTACCTGAACGATAACGGAGTAATTGACAGAAACGCATACCTGCGGCGTCTGCCGGACTTGATTAAAAGCAGCGATAAAATTATCGGTGCAGACGTGGTTATACTCGGTTTCCAGGCGTTTACCTCTTCGGTTAAAGAGGTGGTTAAAGCCTGCCTTGAAACGGCTGAAAACGTTTACGGCGTATTCATAGGCGGAAATAAGAATATAGGAAAATACGTCAACGAGGCGTGGGCAGATTTCGAGGGGCTGGCTAACGAATGCGGAATTGCAGTAAATAAAACTATTTTGCCCTCCTCGCTTTGCCCTGCTGCCGAACAGCTGAGACGCTACGTCTTTGAACCCGAAAGCTTTCACTTTGCCAAGGCGATAGAGGCGGAGAAGGGGCAGGTCAATTTAATAGAAGCCGTCGACGAGGACGACGAGTGCACGTTCTTTGCAGCGGCAATCCTGAAGGCGGTGCAGGAGGACGGAGTGCGCTACAGGGATATCTCCGTAATGCTGCCCGACGTAGGCTCCTTCCAGCCCGTTTTGGAGAGGGTGTTTGAGGAATATTCCATACCATATTACGTAGACAGGCGGTATCCGCTCTCTTCTCATTCTATATGCGAATTTTTAATAAACTATCTGATTTGTGCGGCAGACGGCTGTCGTCAGAGCAGTGTAATCTCCGTCGTAAGTTCCCCCTTGTTCACGTTTGAAAGCGAGGATATAAAGGGAGATAAGGACGAATTTATCAACTATATGCTCCGCGCCGTTACGGGAACGGGTGGCGTTAAAAGGGCGGTTAACCCCGATATATGTCGCAATGAAGTCGGTTTTGACGAGGAAAGAATAGAAAGGGTGCGCTCTGCATTTGTTGCAGGGATTAAACTTTTGCCCGCAAATAAAGCGGTGGGGGAACGCTTCTGCGAGGGGCTTAAAAAGCTTTTAGAATACTTTAACTGTGAACAGAGGCTTGCCGAGATGGCGGAGGAGGCAGAGGGTTGCGGACTTGCCTCTATAGGCTCTATGTCCGCAAGGGCTTACGAGGAGACCGTTGCGGTTATCGACGAGGCGTGCAAGCTCACCTTGGGCGAGGAGTACGCCGTAAGGGAGTTTGCCAAGATATTAAAAAGCGGTTTTACGGCTGCACAGATCTCACTCATTCCCCCCAAGCAGGACGCCGTGTTCGTCGGCGATTTGTCCGCTTGTGCAAATGCAGGCAGTAAGGTGTTGATTTTAGGCGGTTTAACGGGGGCGGTGCCCTCCGCCTCGCCCGATACGGCAATACTTTCGGATAGCGAACTGACCCTGATGGAGAATATAAAGCTTGCCGTGTCCCCTAAGATTTCGCAGGTCAATCTGCGGTTAAGGGAGACTACTGCATTAAATTTGTGTGCCTTTTCCGATAAACTGTACCTGGTCTATCCCGTGCGCAGCGGCGGCGAGGAGCTGGGTGCAAGCGAGATTTTCGATTACGCTAAAAATCTGTTGACTTGCGGAGGTCAGCCTTTGAAGGTGCGTTCAACAAAGGATATAGCCGCATCTTCCGATTATTTTGCGTATTACGTCTGCCGCCCTGCCCCTGCGATAAGGCGTGTGGCGCAGTACGTTGCAGACCCCTATATCGATAAGCCGGAGGCGGCGTCGTCAATCTTTACTATGCTCAAGGGCGAGTTTGGAAGCGACGGCGGAGAGTGCTTCCCCGTAATTAAATCGGGTACTGCGGACACATGCTCCCTCTACGGAGGAGAAGTCTCCCCCACCGATTTGGAGACCTATTTCTCCTGCCCCTATAAATCCTTTGCAATGCGCGGATTGCGGTTAAACGAGAGAAGAGAGGGTGCTCTCCGTCCGTTGGATTCGGGCAACTTAATACACGAGGTGTTAAGGCTGGTTGCCGAGAATAGCCAATCGTTTACGGATAAGGACGATTGTGCGGAGTTTGCCAGGCTTAAGGCAAAAGAGCTGCTGTCCACACCTGCGTATTCCGTACCCGAAGGGGACGGCGCGGCAGGATATGGGGCAGCTTCGCTGATAGACGAGGCTGGAATTCTGGCTCAAGCCGCCTACGAACAGATTTTTAATTCCGATTTCAGGGTGGAGAGCGTGGAAAAGGTCTGCGGAGCAACCGCAAACGGCGTGCGTTTAAGCGGTAGAATAGACAGGGTGGACAGCTTCGGAGATATGGTCAGGGTTATCGACTATAAGACGGGTTATGCCAAGGCAGAGGCAGACGCATACTATATGGGGTTAAAGCTCCAGCTGCCCCTGTATCTTTCAGCCGCCGCAGAGGGCAGGCGTCCCGTAGGAGCCTACTATTTCCCTGCCAACGTCGACTATTCCGACGAGGGCAACAGCTTTATTCTGCAGGGCTTTATGGACGGCAGCGAGGAAGTGGTCAAGTGTTCCGACCATACCGTAGAGGAGAAAAAACACAGTAAATACGTCGGTGCATATCTCAACGGCAGAAAGCTGGATAAGGCTATGGATAGCCAAGATTTCAAGTACTTTTTAAAGTACGCCCAAAGCTTGGTTGCGCAGGGCGGCAGGGAGATGCTTTCAGGCGAGATAACTCCCTCGCCCGTCGAGGACGCCTGCGACAACTGCAATTTAAAGGGCTTGTGCGGTTACGACGCGGAGGTCTCGGGCGTAAGGAAGAAGAAAAAGGCCAATTGCTCGTCTATTGCAGGGATTGTTAAAAACGAGGAAGGCGTTGTAAGCGGAGAGTGCGGCACGGAGGATAAAAATGGCACTGACTAATGAACAGAAAGCTGCTATTGAGGCAAGAAAAAAAGTTATGGTATCCGCTTCTGCCGGTGCAGGCAAGACCACGGTTATGATTAAAAGGCTGGTGGATATTATCTGCGAGGGTGAGGATTTGGATAGCGTGCTGTGCGTAACCTTTACCAAAAAGGCGGCGGCGCAGATGAAGGATAAACTGCGTTCGGAGTTGGTTAAAAGGTTAAATACTGCGGACGAAAAGCTTCGTAAACATCTGCGGGAACAGCTTTCAAAGATTAATACCGCCGATATAAGCACAATTGATTCCTTCTGCTCAAGGCTGGTTAAGACCTATTTTTACGAGTTGCAGGTGGACTCCTCTTTTGAGGTGGTGGCAGACGAGGCGGAGAGGGCAGAGCTGAAGGATGCGGCTATGTCCGCTGTGTTCGACGAGAGGTATGCGTCAAACGACGGGGAATTTTTATTTCTCCTTTCAAAGCTCAAGAAAAAGCGCAGCGACAAGGCTTTGCGTTCAATGCTCTCCGACGCATACGAACGGGTGAGAATATGCCCCGACTACAAGCTGATTATAGAGAATGCTAAGGAGAACACTTTTACCCAAAAGGGTTTCGCACAGGTCTGTTTACAGGTCAAGGCTGCCGTTTCGGAAAAGCTTAACGTTTTAGTATCGGCTATAGACGATTTCGCTTCAAAGTTTGCGGCACCCAATAACGACCCCAAGTTTTTTAAGATTTTGGACGATATGCGTACAAGCATTTGCGATTACATAAATTCATCGGAGTTGTTCGGCGCACCCAAAAAGCTGACCGCGCTCCGCCGTCCTTCGGGCAGCAGCGAGGAGGATCAGAACTTCAAAAATTTCTGTGATAAGATAAAGGAAAAGTATAAGGCTTTGACCGATTTCGACGAGGAGGCAGAGCGGTTACGCTTTTTTGAAAGCGGTAAGCTTGCAGAGGCGTTCAGCAACCTGCTGCTTGCGTTCGACGAGGCATATAGTGGGGTCAAACGCTCCGAAGGTAAGATGGACTTCGGCGATTTGGAGCAGTACTGTCTGCGGCTTTTACGGGGTGACGACTGCGACAGCGACGTTCGCGAAAGGATTAATGAGAAGTATAAATACGTATTCGTCGACGAATATCAGGACGTTAACCCCATTCAGGACTATATAATCACCTATGCTTCGGGTGACGACGTGTTCTGCGTCGGTGACGTAAAGCAGGCGATTTACGGCTTCAGGGGCAGCCGCTCCTCCTTCTTTTCGGACAAGTGCCAAAGCGTGGGAAGCGACGGAAATTATATCATTCTGCCCGACAATTTCAGGAGCAGCACCGCCGTCATCGACTTTGTCAACAAGGTCTTTTCCAAGGTGATGAAGGTGCCTTTCTGCACGTTCGACTACTCCGCAGGGCACGCTATGAGGGGCGGTACGCGCTACGGAAAAGGATATGAAGGAGTTGCGCAATTCTGCCTGTTTGACGACGTTAAGACGGATAAAGAGGCAGCCGATAAAATCTATTCCGTAGCGAGTGAAAAGGTCGCCTCACGCAGGGCATCGAGCGAGGCACTCGCCGTCTTGAAGCTGGTTAAAGAGGCGTTGAATTCCACGTACTACGACCCCGATGCGGGCAAAGAGGTCAAGGTTCAGATGGGGGATATATGCGTATTGACACGCAAACGCTCGTCGCCTAACGTGCAGGAGATTATCCGCACCCTCTCAGCAGAATACCCCGTTGCGTCGTCTGCGGAAGTAAACGTCTGCACAAGACCGGAGATAATTAAAATTTTAGATATCCTATCCTATCTCAATAATGCACAGCAGGATATCCCGCTTGCATCGGCAATGCTCTCCCCCCTCGGCGGTTTTTGCGAGGACGAGTTGGTTAAAATACGTTTAAGGTTCAAGGCGGAGGAGAAGCAGTTCTGCGGTGCGGTAAGGCGTTATGCGGAAGAGGAGAACGACGAGCTTTCGATTAAATTAAACGCCTTTTTTGAAAAGGTTAAAAGGCTGAGAATGCTTTCCGACAGTATAGGTGCGGCAAAGCTTATCGACGAAATTATGCGCAGCGGAGGCTTTGCGGCGGAGTTTTCTTCCCCCGTCAAGCTAACCTATTTAAGGACGCTTCAGCGCAGTGCCTACGGGGCAAGCGGAGAGCTGTCGCTTAACGCCTTCCTCCAAAAAATCAAGGCGAGCGGAAATAAGGTTTGCGCTCCTGCCTCGGTTGCGTCGGACAGTATAAACGTTATGACTATGCATGCCTCAAAGGGGTTGGAGTTCCCCGTCGTCATAGTCGCAGATATTGCAACAAGCTTCAAGGGCAATTCAAGCGACGGTATGCCCTTTGACGAGTACTTCGGCTTTGCACCCAAGTATTACGGGGAGGACAGGGTGTCCTGCAACACTTTGCTTAGAAAGCTTACGGCTATCAAAACGGCGAAGGAGGAGCTAAACAACGAAATAAATCTGTTATACGTTGCGTTTACCAGGGCGAAGTACGCACTGTACGTTCTGACGAGCAGTGCGGAGCCGTACAACGCCGTCAACGCGGCATATGCCGACTCCTATGCACCGCTGATAGACTTCGACGGCTTTAATTTGCGTAAGATAGATTTGTCGTGTGAGGAGCAGAATGTGAGAGAGGGAAGTGCCGTACCCGTCTTGGATTGTCCCGATACTAAGCTTTTAAACAGCCTTTACGAGGCTGCAAGGTTCAGCTACGGCTATGAACAGGCGATAACTTTGCCCGTCAAGAGTTCGGCTTCCAGGCTTTTGTGGGAGAGGGATAATATAGAGGATGCCCAGCCCATATTCGCCGACGAATACGAAAGCGGTACGGGCGGCACCGACGCAAACCCGGAAACGGGTATTGCATACCACAGGTTTTTGGAGTTATGCGATTTTAACGTTAAGGACAAAGCAGGTATCGGCAGCGAGATAGAAAAATTCCTTGCGGACGGTCTTATTACCCAAAGCCAGGTTGAGCTTTTAAACGTGGAAAAGTTGGTTTCAATAGTGTCAATGCCGGTGTTTAGCGGCATTGCGGATAAATCGCTCTACAGGGAGAGGGAGTTTTTGTGCAGACTGTCTTCGTCCGTATATATCAACCTGCGAGAGGGCAACAGCCCCGACAAGATTAGGCTTTACGACGACGATAACTGCCTTGAAAAGACGGCGACCTTCGACGACGGTAACAGCGTAATAGTGCAGGGCGCAATCGACCTTTTATGCGTAGAAAGGGTAGACGGCAGGGCGGTTAAGGCGCGCATAATCGACTATAAGTACACCGCTCGTACGGACGATAGCGTGAGGCAAAAGTATTCACCGCAGCTCTCTCTTTACAAAAATGTCGTCTGCAACGTGTACTCTCTTGCGGAGAGCGACGTTAATGCGACTATTGTAAATATACGTGCCTGCAGACAGATTGACCTTGATATATAGCCCAATCAAATAACTTATAATTCGCCAAATATATTTAAAATATCCGCTCTGTCGCACGGCAGGGCGGATATAATTTACCCATATGGATAATATAGTCTGGTTTTTCGATAGGGTGTTTGAGGAGTTTGCAAGGGCAGATTTTGCACTGCTCTTTTTGATAGATATGGGTGCGTTTGCCTTTATTTCCGTCGTGTCAATTGCCGCCTGCGCCTTCTCTCAACGTGTGCGCGAGTTGAAGAAACGCCCCTTTTTATATCTTGTAGACCTGTTCACCGCAATAACGCTTACGGTGTTTTTATGCAGGTATACGCTTGCCCGGTCGGTTGCCGCCGCCGCAATCTTTCGCTGTATAGGCGTTATCGTCTACGGCGTACTGCGCCTGTTTAAACCCAAAGAGGGGTTTACCCCCGAGGAGAGCGGGGTGAGCATACAGTCAACCGCCCGTACCCCTATGCCCGAACAGCCGCCTGCAAGCCTGCCTGCGGTGCAGTCGGGCGTAAGGCTTGACCACGCTCTTTCCATTGCCGATAAACTGCTTGTAAAAAATTTAGGCAGGGGGGATAGGCAGGAGCTGGAAAAAATCAAGACGGCTTTAACCATTTTAAAGGTCAAAGGCACGCTGACCGCGCAGGAGGGGGAGAACCTTAACGAGACCTTTAACACCCTTTTAAAGCTTATGGCGAAGTACGATTTATAGCGTTAGGTACCGCATATATGGCGTTTAATTACTGCATAGCGCGTTAATAAACATATCCTTTGCCGCTATTTCCGTCTGTAGCTTTTCTACAGATTGTTTTACAATTTGCTTTACAATAACCGCGTCGGAGACGGAAAGGTTTTCTGCGGAATACTTTTTATTGCATATAAAAACGGCGCAAATCCTGCCGCTTACCGCCGAATAGTCGGTAACGTTCCCCAAAAACTTACCGTCTTGAGAAAAGGCAGGCACACCCAGCCTTAACCTTGAGGAGGTCTTTTCCTCCCTGCTTAACCACTTAAAGATTACCTTATCCTTTAATACCCTTGTTCCCGAAGCCGAAACGAAGAACTCTTTTTCGTTTTCGTCAAAGCATATATAGCCCTCAATCACGTTTTTAGCACAGCTGATAGCCATAATCACGCCGTGCTTTTTTTTATCCTCGCTTTCAATTATCTTGCCAAATAAAGTGCTGATTTTCATAGCTAATCTCCTTTTACACAATATTCTATTTTGAGTACCGTATGGCTATAACCTTGAATAATGGCGTAAATTGTCGTAAGCCTTCTCAAAACATTAGCGTAATTTACATTTTACTTTAAATATCTTTCATTTTACCTTTATTTTACAAATCTTTACATTTGTCTTGACAGGTGTAAAGTTTTTGTGTATACTCTTTGTAAAATCAACCCCAAACATAAAAAGGCACTGTATGGCAGAGATTAAGTCTAAATACGATGTAATAATAGTCGGTACCGGCGTTGCAGGTTTAAATTGTGCAATCAACCTGCCGCAGGATAAATCCGTTTTGGTAATCTGTAAGAAGTCACCCAAGCAGAGCGACAGCTATTTGGCGCAGGGGGGTATTTGCAGGTTGCGTAGCGAGGACGACTACGATGAATACTATCACGATACCATGCGTGCAGGACATTACGAAAATAATCCTGCAGCGGTGGAGTGTATGATACGTTCTTCCCAGGAGATTATAGACGACCTTATAAAGATAGGCGTTGAGTTCAACAGGAACGAGGACGGCTCTCTCGCCTATACGAGGGAGGGCGGTCACACCTCGCCGAGGATTTGCTTCCACGAGGATACGACCGGACAGGAGATAACCACCTGCCTTATGAAAAAGGCGTTGTCCCTCCCCAACGTTCAGTTTTTATACGACACCGTTTTGGTAGACGTTATTGAAAACGGCAGGGAGTGCGTGGGTATTGTCGCCTATGACAGAAAGGCTAAAAAGCCCTTTAAAATTTACTCCGACTACACCGTGCTGGCAACAGGCGGTTTAGGCGGTGCGTTCGGCAATACCACTAACTTTTCCGTGCTTACGGGCGACGCGCTTGCAATATGTCTAAACCACGGCGTTGCGGTTGACCATATTAACTATATACAGGTTCACCCCACCTCGCTCTACTCCAAAAAGAGGGGCAGAAGGTTCTTAATCTCCGAGTCGGTCAGGGGCGAGGGAGCTCACCTTCTGGATAAAAATTTCAACCGCTTCACGGACGAACTTAAACCCAGGGATATAGTCACGGCGGCGATACTAAAAAAGATGGAAGAGGACGGCACGAAACACGTCTGGCTGGATATGCGCCCTATACCTAAGGAGGAGTTGGAAAGCCATTTCCCCGCAATCGTAAAAAGATGTGCCGAGGAGGGTTACGACGTATTTACTCAGCCCGTGCCCGTCGCGCCTGCAATTCATTATTTTATGGGCGGCGTCCGCAGCGATCTGGACGGAAGGACTACGATGAACAGGCTGTATGCGGTAGGCGAAACGTGTTGTAACGGCGTACACGGCAGAAACAGGCTTGCCTCCAACTCGCTTTTGGAGAGTCTTTTATTTGCCAAGAGGGCGGCTAAAGACGTTGAGGCTAACTACAGCGAAGTACCGTTAGACGAGGCATATGCGGCAGGTAACGGGGTGGATTTGGAAAAATTTACCGATTTAAATAAAACGCTTAATAAATACAAAAGAATAATCCGTGCGGCGGTCAAAAAGGCTAACCGTGAGGATAACGTGCATAAGGAGAATATTAAATGAACGAACTCACCGAAAAACTTATTATGGACAGGCTTATCAAGCAGGCACTCGAAGAGGATATTGGCAACGAGGACGTGACGACGTGTTCGGTCATGCCCGAATATAAAAAGGGTATCGTCAAGCTCATCTGTAAGCAGGACGGCGTTATCTGCGGTCTTAACGTGTTCGAAAGGGCGTTTAAGCTCTTAGACGAGAACACTGAAGTCAACTTCTTCTTCAAGGACGGCGACGAGGTTAAAAAAGGACAGAAGGTTGCCATAATTACAGGCGATATAAGAGTTCTGCTTTCCGGCGAGAGGGTTGCTTTAAACTACCTTCAGCGTATGAGCGGTATAGCAACCTACACCAGAAGCGTGGTTAAGCTTTTGGAGGGCTGCAAGACCAAGCTTTTAGATACCCGTAAAACCACCCCCAATATGCGTGTGTTTGAAAAGTATGCGGTCAGGACGGGCGGAGGATATAATCACCGCTACAACCTCTCCGACGGAGTGCTGTTAAAGGATAACCACATCGGTGCTGCAGGCGGCGTAAGGAAGGCTGTGGAGATGGCAAGAGCATACGCGCCTTTCGTCAGGAAGATTGAGGTCGAGGTGGAAAATCTCGATATGTGCAAAGAGGCGTTGGAGGCAGGTGCGGACATAATTATGCTTGACAATATGTCCATTGAGGATATGACGGCTGCGGTCAAGATGATTGACGGCAGGGCTATAACCGAGTGCAGCGGTAACGTCACCAAGGAAAATATCGAAAGAATAAAGGGTACGGGGGTAGACTACGTTTCTTCGGGTGCGCTTACTCACTCCGCACCAATTCTCGACTTATCGTTAAAAGAGCTTCACCCCGAAAAGGACGTATAATGAAAGCAGCTGAAAGAAGGGCGGAAATACTCTCGCTTATAGCCAACAGCAATACACCCGTAACGGCAAATCAACTAAGTCAGAAGTTCTGCGTTTCAAGGCAGGTTATAGTGCAGGATATTGCCATTTTAAGGGCTAACGGCAATATGGTCATATCCACTAACCGCGGCTACGTTACGGACGGCGGCGTACGTGCCGAAAGGGTGTTTAAATGCAGACATACCTTGGAAAGCCTTGTTACAGAGAGTGAGATAATAATCTCTCACGGCGGCAGGGTGGAGGATATATTCGTTAACCACAGGGTTTACGGCAAAATTTCCGCTAAATTGGAACTTTCCACTCTTCGCCATGCGGAGGAGCTATACCGTTCCCTTGCCTCGGGGGCTTCCAAGCCGCTTATGAGCGTTACGGACGGTTATCACTACCACACCGTCACGGCAGAAAACGAAGCTCAACTTGACGAGATAGGTATTGCCTTGAAAGAGGCAGGCTTTTTAATAGAAATTTAAATGAGTTTTATTGAAATCAAATGAGTTTTTTGTAATAAGAACGGCTTTCCCTCTTGTTTAAGGCAAGGGGGATTTGTATTTTTTGTATATTATACAATTTACCCGTTTTTTACTCTACCGCTTTACAACCCCGCATATTGATGATATAATCAAAATAGCAACGTATGATATTTGCGGAAAGTTTGGTTAACCAAATTTTTCGGAGGGGAAAGATGAAGAAGAAATTATTTGTAAGCATGGCGATCGCGTCGGCGTTTTCGTTGGGTTGTTTTTCGCTTGCGGCTTGTAACGTAATAAATGGCGGTAACGACCATACTCACACCGCCGACAGCGTATGGCATAACGACGAGACCAATCATTGGCACGAGTGCACGGATACGAGTTGCGCCGAACAGTTTAATAAAGCTCCTCACGACTACGATAACGAGCAGGACACCACCTGTAACGTTTGCGGTTACGTAAGGGAAGTAACTGCTGACCCTGAACCCGTTAACCCCACGGTTACGGGCGTAACCGCAAGAGCAAGCGCGACAATAGGTACCGCAGGGGATAGCGTAGAATTAAGCGCGACGGTCAGCGGTACGGGCGACTATAATAATACGGTAACTTGGGCGATAACCGAGGGTAGTAGTTTGGCAACACTTTCGGGCAATATCCTCACTCTGACGGGTATAGGCGTCGTAAAGGTACAGGCAACCTCGGTTGGGGATATTTCCGTTAAGTCAGATGAAATAATTATAACTTCAATCTTGGTAACAATAAGCGGTGATAATACGGTTACGGCAGGCAATACGCTTGCCCTTACCGCAACCGTTTTGCCTAGCAGCGTAACCGACTCGGTAAGTTGGAGGATTACGGGCGGATCTGAATTGGCAACCATTGACGAGGCAACGGGCGTGCTTACGGCAGGCAATACGCCAGGCAGCGTAACCGTTACCGCAACCGTAAGCAGCGTAACGTCCTTACCCTTCGGCGTCACAATAAATGCAGATGTCAGCGGAGATTTGATTTTAACCTACTCCTACGGCGGCAACGAGTGTGCGGCGTTCGAGTGGTCGGAGGCAACTCCTGCAAACGCAAGCGTTAAATATAAGCTTACCACCGAAACAAACTACACCGCCCTTGACAGTCAGCTTATTCGCTCTGCTTCAACCTCTGGCTATGCCCGTGCCGATATAGTCGGGCTTAAGGGCGGAGCAACTTACGACTTTGTAATAACCTCTTCTTCAGGTAAGACGGCTTCCGTTACAAAGAGTGTGACGGCTTACGACCGTTCGGGTTACGCTCACTTCAATTATACCGACGGAGTAGGCGCATACAACGACGACGGAACGCCTAAGGCAAACGCACAGATAATCTACGTTTCCGAAGCTACCAAAAACACGGTGACGGCAACGCTTGGTACCAGAACCTGTACGGGTATTGTCAGCATTATGAGTTATCTTTTTAGGAGCAGTAACCCCGTTATAATAAGGGTTCTCGATACCATAGGTGCGGCAACGTGGAATAAGATTGACTACAACGCCGATAAAAAATACAACAGTCAGAATTTAATGCCTGAAAGCGTGGTTATAGGCATTAACGGCAAGCAGCTGCCCACGGCTTCAAACACCTATCAGGCAGATTTGATTTCGGGCGGTTATAACACCTTAAACACTTCGGTCTGGTCGGAGCTTAACGGTTTGGACAGTAGGGCAAAGTATGCGAATGGCGAATACGATACCATCTGGAACAACTGCCCTATTAAGAATGCAAGCAACGTAACCCTTGAGGGTATAGGCGAAAGCGCAGGGCTTTTCCAATGGGGCTTGACCTGGCAGTCCTGCAATTCGATCGAAGTGCGCAATTTGACCTTTGAGGACTATACCGAAGACGCTTGCTCGTTCGAGGGCAGTAAGGGGAGTACCACGGTTGACGGCTTTGACAGCCAACGTATCTGGTTACACCACAACACCTTTGAAGAGGGTATAAACTATTGGGATTTGTGTGCAGAGCAGGATAAACACGAGGGCGACGGTGCAACCGACTTTAAACAGCTTTCGTACCTAACCACTTCCTATAACGTTCACCACAACAATCATAAAACGGGACTTGTCGGCGGCAGCGACAGCACACTGACGGCTTGCGTGACCTTCCACCACAACTATTACAACAACAACTCCAGCCGACTTCCTTTAGGTAGACAGGCTAATATGCATATGTACAACAACTACTATTACAAGTCTACGGGTACCAATATGTCTATCCGTGCAGGTGCATATGCCTTTATCGAGAATTGTTATTTTGATAACTGTTCTACCCCCATTGAGATTAAGACGGGCGATAGCAAGACGGGTGCGGTAAAGCTCTATCAAAACGTGTTCAGCGGAAAGAATTACAGCTCAAACAGCTATATCTACGAAGTAACCGACAGAACAAAGGTTGTTGCAAACGACAATATCTATAATCAGAAATTCGATACCGACTCTTCGGCTTTCTACTACGACGCGACAAACAAGACGACAGACGTTTCGGTTTTGTACACCGCGGAGGAGACCAAGGTCAACGTTCCCCTTTTGGCAGGCGTACAGAAGAGAAACGGCACGACGGCTATCGACCCCGAGGGCGGTAACCAGGGCGGCAGCGGTTCAGGCAGTGAAAGCGGAGGTTCGTCGGGTAGTGAAACGCTTACCTCAACGTCGATTACTGCGGACAACTGCGGAGTGAGCGCAGGCAATAATTTTACAAGCAAAACTAACGATTTATTTACCCTTGAAAATTCAAGCTCGAGCGCAACCTATACCGTAACGGCGTTGCTTGCGGCAGGCGGTAGTACGAGTGCAACTGCGAACGACAGCTCGGGGTTAACTTTCTCTAACGCCTTTCTTCCTAACAGTGCCAGCAACGTCTCAATGACGGTTACCGCAAAAAAAGCTATTACCGTTACCGTTTATTATACCGTAAGCGACAGTAAGTTCAATAGTCAATCTCAGAGCAAGTCGGGTTATTTGCAATGGACGATAAACGGCGGAACGCAGAAATCTGACAGTAATACCTCAAGTAAAGACGGCAGAACGGCTTATGCGGTAAATATAAGTTTGTCGTCAGGCGACGTGTTGGTATTGACCTCGTCGGGCAACAGGTTGGTTATCTTCGGTGTGGTTGCAAATTAAGCTCTACATGAGAAAGTTTAGCAGAGGAGATTGAGGACTTATGGATAAACCCAGAGTAGTGTTTCCCTATACGGAAGCAGGGCTTGGGCACATAATGCCTATGAACAGCATAGCGGACGAATTTGAACGGCTTTACGGAGATAAAGTCGAGGTGGTTCGCTCGCACTTTTTCACGGAGCAGGGAAATAAAAAACTGATAAAGTACGAAAAGGCTCTTTGCGATAACGTCGTATACTATAATAAACATCCCGTCCTTGGATATTTTGCAACGTGTAATATGCGTTTTTGGGGTGTTAACCTATCCTCATGGGGGGCAGTGGATTTTATAGGTTGGGGTGCGTTTAAAGAGGGCGTAAGGCATATGGAAGAGCTTAAACCCGACTTAGTCGTAAGCACTCACTGGGCGACAAACTACTACGCAATGCATATGAAGAACCGCCCTTTAACGGCTATGTATTGTCCGGACGTTTGGATGAATACGCTCTTCAGATATCCTTGCGATTTGGCTCTGCTGTCTATGTCGTGGGGGTATAAACGCGCAATGGAAATGCACAAAAAGCGTTTCAACAACGACAATATCAAACTCGTGCCCTTTTTAATAAGGAAAGAGGCGTTTGACGTCTCCTCCGACAAGGCGGAGCTGCGGCGGGAGTTAGGTGTAGACGAGGATAAATTCACCGTATTGGTGGCTGACGGCGGTTACGGTATAGGCAAGTGCAAGGAGACGTGTGAAGAGCTGTTAAAAAGGGATTTGCCCATAAACCTTATCGTAGTATGCGGTAGAAACGAGCAACTGTATAATAAATTAAAGGAGCTTAAACCGCTTGGCAAAACGGTGTTTAAGCCCGTAGGCTTAGCGGACAATATGCTTAAAATTATAGCTGCTTCCGACGTAACCTGCGGTAAAAGCGGTGCAAGCTTAATGGCAGAACCCTGCTTCTTCGGCGTGCCTGAAATTATCACCCACTATGCCTGCGAAATCGAAGAGCGCATTGGCGAGTATTATATAGAGGACGTGGGCAGTGCCATAAAGCAGTTTAACGTAATTAAGGCGTGTGACCTTATCGAGGAGTTTTGCAAAACCCCCGAGCTTCTCACTCCGTACAGGGAGGCGGCTCTTACACAAAAGAGCAATTACGGTGCGGAAAAATCTGCCCGATACATATTCGGGCTGCTATGTAAAAAGTTCCCTCATCTTAAAGACGGAACCGAGCTTTATTAAAATAAGTGTGTTTGAGCCACACCGAGGCGTCTGCCTCGGTGTGGCTATTTTCTAAGTTAACAAGGTAATATTTCAGGGTGAACGGTAATAAGCATATACACGGGGTGAAGTATGCTTAAGTTTACAGATTGCAGCATTGAAAGCGTTTATTCTCAGCTCGGCTCGTCGGAGGGTGGGCTGAGCGAGAAAGAGGCAAGGCTAAGGTTAGACAGGTTTGGCAGGAACGTTTTAAAAGAGGAGAAGAAGAGATCGGTAATTGGTCTGTTTTTCTCACAGTTTGGCGATTTAATGACGATTTTACTCATTGCCGCCGCACTGATCTCCGCAGTAGTTGCATTTATTACAAAGGACGCTTCCGACCTTGCCGATACGGCAATAATCTGCGTGATAATTTTGTTGAACGCCGTAGTGGGTACAATTCAACAGTATCGTGCGGACAAGGCGATAGAGGGGTTGAAAAAACTTAACGGTAGTTTTGCAAAGGTCAGAAGAGGGGGTGTTGTTAAGCAAATTGACAGCACCCAAGTTGCGGTAGGCGACGTCGTGCTTTTGGAAGAAGGGGACGTCGTTCCTGCAGATATACGCATAACCAAGGCGTACTCTCTGCGCTGCGTGGAAGCGGCTCTAACCGGGGAGCCTTCAGCTGTCGACAAGTGCGACGGCGTAATTTTAAAGAGCAAGGTCGACTACCACGACGCAAAAAATATTGCCTTTTCCTCCACCTTTGTGGTTGGCGGCAGAGGAGAGGGCGTGGCAATCGCAACGGGTACAAATACCGAGATAGGCACAATCGCGCAGATGCTCGGCGAGTTGAAAAAGTCTGCTTCTCCCCTGGAGAGAAGTTTGAACAAGCTGGGTAAAATTATCTCTGCCTTTGTCGTTTTGGTTGCGGCTGTCGTGTTCTGCGTGGGTGTATTTGCCCTGCACGGCGGGGTGTTGGAGAACTTTATGACGGCTGTTGCCATTGCCGTTGCCGCCGTGCCTGAAGGACTCCCTGCCGTCGTGTCAGTAATAACCGCAATGGGCGTTCAACGATTAAGCCGTGAGAACGTGGTTATCCGCAAGATGAAGTGTGTGGAAACGCTCGGCGGCTGCTCAATTATCTGTACGGATAAGACGGGAACGTTAACTTGCAATCAGATGAGGGTGGTAACGGTAATTAGTGCAGACCAATTGCGTTCGCCACAGCATAGTACGGGGTGTAGCGCATTATTTGAGTGTATGGCGGTGTGTAACTCCGTCAAGGGCAAAAAGGGAGCATATATGGGTGACCCAACCGAGATTGCCCTTAAAGTATATGCCGACCAATCGGGGTTTAACCGCGAATACGCCGTAACGGGCGAGATACCCTTTTCTTCGGACAGAAAGCTTATGTCGGTTAAGGTAAGAAATGCAGAGGGTGAAAGGGTATTTAGTAAGGGTGCGCCCGAAACGCTGATTGCCCGTTGCGCATTTATTCAAATCGGCGGTGAGATTAAACAGTTAACGGATAGGGACAGACAGCATTTTTTAAACGAGTGCGAAAACCTTTCCTCACGGTCTTTAAGGGTGCTTGCCTTTGCCTACAGAAATGACGGCGTGTTGGAGGAGAGTAACCTGATTTTGCTCGGCGCGTGCGGAATGGAAGACGGGTTAAAGGACGGCGTTGCCAACGCCGTTGCGGAGTGTGAAAGGGCAGGAATTACCACGGTTATGATTACGGGCGACAGTGCCAAAACTGCGCTTGCGGTTGCTAAAAAGGCAGGTATATGCCAAGACGAAAGCTGTGTGTTTACGGGCGAACAGCTTGATAATATGGCTAAACCACAATTAAAAGATGCGATAAAAAACGGCAGGGTGTTTGCAAGGGTTACGCCCAAACACAAAAACGTAATAGTTAAGGTGTTGCAGTCCTGCGGGCAGACGGTGGCAATGACGGGCGACGGCGTGAACGACGCCCCCGGACTTAAGAGTGCGGATATAGGTATTGTTATGGGTAGCGGCACGTCTGTTGCCAAAAGTGTTGCCGATATGGTCATCTGCGACGACAATTTCACTACAATAGTCAGCGCGGTAAAAGAGGGCAGGCGTATCTCCTCCAACGTCAAAAAGACCATACAGTTCTTTCTCTCCACTAACCTTGCCGAAGTGCTTTCAATACTGATAGTAACCTTTGCGTTTATGGGTTGCGGATTTTTGCCGTCTACCCAGCTATTGTGGCTAAACCTTATAACGGACAGCTTCCCCGTGCTTGCTTTAGGCGTAGAAAAGGGCGGTGCGGACGATATGACGTCTCCTCCGACGCGGGCTGAAAAGGCGTTGTTTTCGAAAGAGTCTATAGCCTTTATTTTGAGTTCAGCGGCATATATTACGGGGGTAACGGTGGCGGTATACGCCATTGCGCTTAACATGTGCGGCGTTGAAGCCGCGACGGCGGCGGCTTTTATCACCATAAGCTTTGCTGAGCTTTTCCACGCCTTTAACGTCCGTTCGGGCAGGCAGTCGGCGTTCTGCGGCTTGTTCTCAAACAAGGTTTTACTTTTAACCGTGCTTGCAGGCATTGCGGCAAACGTAGTCCTTTGCCTGACGCCCATAGCCGCAGCGTTTAAAATTGCTGCAATTCCTTTCAAGCTTTGGGCGTTGTGCGCCTCTGCTTCCCTTTCTGTAATAGTCTTTTGCGAGGTATATAAACTGCTTTCGTATTTTATTAAAAGGGGTAAATGCAAGGGGTGTAAAAGGGCTAAACAGCATTTATGATATTTGTTTAATCAATATATAAATTGCGCTTGACTTTTCAGGCGCAATAGTTTTATACTATTGGTAACTTAAGTTACCTATCAAAGATAAGGAGTGCAGTTTCGTTTAATTCTATGTCGGCAAAAAAGCAGGTTACAAGGCAAAATATAATTGATGCGGCTTACGCTCTGGTGAGAAAAAGCGGAATGTCTGCGCTGAACGCCCGTTCGCTTGCAAAGAGCTTGGGCTGTTCAACGCGCCCCATTTATCTATCGTTTTCGGGTATGGACGAGCTGAAAGGGGAGGTTGTAAAGTTAATTACGCAAACCTATCAGACCTACCTAAAAAACGAGGTTGACCGCCATATATACCCCGAATACAAGGCTTACGGTATGGGTTATATCCGCTTTGCAAGGGAAGAGGGGCAGCTCTTTTCCTACCTGTTTATGCGGAGACGTTCCAGCCAAGACGGGGAGTTGGACGGCGGAGATATAACTGCCGTTTTAAATTCTTTAAACTCCGCAACGGGGTTAAAGGGAGATTTGGCTGAAAGGTTCCACTGCGAGTGTTGGGTTTTTGTTCACGGCATTGCTACAATGTTTGCAACAGGCTATTTAACCCTCGACGAAGAGACGGTCAGTACGCTTATAACGGATATGTTCTTAGGACTTAAGGCAAGATACGAAAATTTAAAATGTTAAAAGGAGATTAGAAGCAGATGCCTGTCGTTTTGTGTAATTCTATAGACAAATACTATGGCGAGATTTGCGCACTGAAGGGCGTTGACCTGTCCGTTGACGAGGGCGAACTATTCGGACTTTTAGGCGTAAACGGTGCAGGTAAGACAACGCTTATTAAAATTCTCTGCGGTTTGACCAAACCGACTGAAGGTGAAGCGTTCGTCTACGGCAAAAGCGTTTTAAACGAGCTTTCTCAGGTCAAAGAGGTAGTAGATATTTCCCCGCAGGAAACGAGCGTTGCGCCAAACCTTACCGTAAAGGAAAACCTGCAGTTCTTTGCAAGCCTGTACTATAAGGATAAGGGGGAACAGGTTCAAGCCGTACAAAAAATTATAGAGACCTTTTCACTTGAAGAGGTTTTAAATAGAAGAGCAAAGACACTTTCGGGCGGTTGGCAGAGGAGGCTTTCAATAGCTTCTGCACTGGTGTCCTCGCCCAAGGTGCTGTTTTTGGACGAACCTACGTTGGGGCTGGACGTGCTTGCTCGTCGTGAGCTTTGGCAGGTTATCCGTAGAATAAAAAGTCAGACGACGATAGTTTTAACCTCTCACTACTTAGAGGAAATTGAAGCCCTCTGCGACAGGGTTGCCATAATGGTCAAGGGTAAAATTATCGCCTTGGGTACGTGTGAAGAGATTAAGCAACTTTCCGGCAAGGATAACTTTGAAGACGCCTTTGTGGAGCTGGTTACAATGGAGGAGGGGGTATGAACAGGACTTTAGCTTTTGTAAAAAGAAATTCGTTGGAGATGCTCCGCGACCCTTTAATCTACGTTTTCTGCCTCGGCTTCCCCGTGATAATGCTGGTACTGTTTCAGGTCATTGTTGCCTTTACATCCGAAAATCTTGCAGTATTTGAGGCAAAGTCGCTCGTTCCCGGGATAATGCTCTTCTCATTTACCTTTGTTATGCTTATGGAGAGTATTTTAGTCAGTAAAGATAGAACCTCCGCCTTTTTAGTAAGACTGTATTCCTCGCCTATGAAAACGCAAGACTACGTAATAGGTTACGCCCTGCCCTGCTTTGCGGTGGGTGTGGTGCAGGAAATTGTCTGCATACTCTTCGGTTGGTTGCTTTCGCTCATCTTCGGCGGTACGTATCTTTCATTTGGTTCAGCTGTGCTGCTTGCCCTTGCAATGCTGCCAATGCTTATAACCTTTATCTTCTTAGGTATACTCTTCGGCAGTGTTTTAAACGATAAGTCTGCCCCCGGTATCTGTTCCGCACTAATCTGTGCGGCTGGAATTTTAGGCGGCTGTTGGATGCCCATTGACAGTATGGGCGGTTTCGAAACCTTCTGCAGGGTGCTGCCCTTTTACCCCTCCGTATACATAGGCAGAGTAATAACGGGTGCAACCCATACGTTGCCTAACGAGCTAGGTCAACCCGTTGTGTATGCCTTTGACAGCGTAGCCTCTCTCGGATTAATTCCCATTGCAGTCGTGCTTGTGCTTTCCGTTGTGCTTTCGCTAATTGCCTTTAGAAAGAATATGACTTCGGATAAGAGATAAGTTGTGTAAATAGTTAAAGCCCCTGGCGACCGTATTGTCGCCAGGGGCTTATCGTTTATATTTAATCCTTTAATTTATCAACGTGTGCGACAAAGTTCTTATCGAAGTAGTAGCGATAGTTCTCATCTTTGTCGTGGCTGTCGTACCAAATACGCGCAAAGATTTTGTCGGTTTTCGCCAGCCTGTCGAACTCCCAGACAAAGTCCTTATACAGCGCATGCTCCCAATGCCCTGCACGGAGAACGGTGTAGGTGTCGGCGGTGAACTTCTCGCCGTCGCAAGTCTGCCAATCGAGCTTTTTGTACATATCGCCGTCAAAGCAGAGGGGGGTTAAACACTTACCGCCGTGCGCCTCTGCAACCGTCTTTAAGTCGTCTATGGTTATCTCGCTGTCGCTCTTTTCAATATCGTAGCCGTATGCCGCCATCTTCTCCTCATAACTTTGAGGAACGGGGTCGGGAATTAAAGTAGGGAGAGTAACGTCAGCCCAGGTTAATTTTTTTAGCTGTTCGAACTTATCCTTGCCGCCGAAGTAGGCAATCGCCCTTGCCTCGTCGCCCTCCTTAACCCAATGGGAAGGGGAGTTGTCGTCCTTTAAAAGGCGTTTAACGGCAAACTGCGCAATAATTGGTGCAGGTACAATCTTGCCCATTTTGTAGATTTTGTGTTTAAGCTCCATCTCCTTCCAATAGTCCGCACTCGACTGCCCCCTGAACGAGAAGAGCTTTTCCAGCTCGTCGCTGTCGTAGTACCACATACCGTGGAAGTTACGCGTTGCGTTGTACCAGGGCTTAAAAAACTGTTGGAAGCTTCCCCCGATAATTTTAAAGCCTGCGTCGTAAGTGCCGTAACCGTACTCACGGCAAGCCGCGCCGCCGCCGATGTTGTACACCTTTTTCCAGAACTCTTCGGGCAGAGTGCCGTCTTTGTACCTTTTAAGGAAGTTCAAAAGCAGTATTCCGCTGTCTTTGGCGGTTACCCATTCAAGCGGTGCGTCAAAGCAGGTGTGGAACATTAACCCGTCGTGCAGATTGTCCGAGAAGAGGTTGTAGTGGTATATTGCCGTTTGCCTTAAAACCGCCCATTTGGCAACGCTTGATTGCAAGACGGCGTACTCGCCTAAAATCTTGGTGGAGGAGTACAGCTCGAAGGGACCGGAAACCAAGGGGTCGCCAACCCTGCCGTATTTATGTTCACCCGTGCGGTTGCCGTAGACGGCTACCGAGGAGATATGTATAAGCTTAGGCTGGTTGTCCTTTATTTCCTCAATTGCCGCAATAAGGTTTTTAACGCCTGTAACGTTGCAGGCAATGGCAGCTTGGGGGTTGCCGTCGGAGGTGGGGGGAATGACCGCACCGAGGTTTAACACTATGTCGCAGTCCTTAACAAGGCTTTTGCAGACGTTTAAATCGGATAAATCACCAAAGACTATTTCTATCTTTTCCTTTAACGTTTCTAAAGTCTTTAAAAGGGATTTAGCCTTTGCCTTGCTTCTGCAAAGTACCTTTAATTTATCCGCAACGGCAGGGGCGTTGGCAAGTGCCGTCATCAGGCAGGAGCCCATGTTGCCCGTTGCACCCGTAATCGCAACTATCATTTTCATATTTCTCCTAAAGTATTCTTTAGTATGATTATATCACTTTGTTTGATATTAAGCAATGATATTTTCACATTTGTAATTAAAAGTTATTACTTATTTTACGACAGTGTTTTGTACTTGTAAAAAACAAATTACCCCCGTAATATGCTTCAGTTATTGCAAATTACAGGGGTGATTGATTTGTTTGAAAATTTTTAAAAAAGCTTAAGATTTAGGCGGATAGAAGCGTTTGCCGAAAATTGCCGTGCCGAGGCGTATCATATTACTGCCGCACTCAACGCAGATTTTCCAATCTCCGCTCATACCCATCGAAAGGTGTTTTATATCGGGCAGAGTTGCTTTCAGCTTTTCAAACTCTTGACGCATCTTGGTTGCAAGATTTTTTAATAATACTTCGTCGTCGCTTTCGGGCAGCATTGCCATAAGCCCTACAACCTTTAAACTTGGCATAGCGTTAATAGCCTTGCATACTTCCTGCGTCCGGGCTACGTCAAAGCCCGACTTGGTCTCCTCGTTGCCGATATTAATCTGAACTAAAACGTTGGAGGTGACGTTTGCCCTTTCGCTGCGTTTGGAAAGCTCGGTTGCAAGCTCCATTCTATCCAGCGAGTGGTATAAATCAACCTTTCCGATTAAATATTTAACCTTGTTGGTCTGCAAGTGACCTATAAAGTGGCGTACGGGGTTTCCTTTAATCTGTTCGTATTTGTCCTTGAATTCCTGTACGTGGTTGTCGCCAACGTCGCATATTCCTGCTTGAATTGCCCTGTTAATGTCCTCGGGCGTCTGCGTCTTAACGGCGGCAACCAAGGTTACACTCTCGCCAAACGGGTTGGTCTTCGGTATCTCGCCCAGCAATTTTTTAACGTTTTCTTCAATCATACGCGCTCTGCGATAAGCTGCGCCATCTCTCTGCAGCCTACCTTTTTCATGCCCTCTTCCATAATGTCGCCCGTGCGTACTCCGCTGTCGAGCACTGACTGTACGGCGTTTTCGATTGCGCTGTATTCCTCGCTTAAGCCGAAGCTGTCCCTCAGCATCATTGCGGCTGCCAAGATTGTCGCTATGGGGTTTGCGATATCCTTACCTGCAATGTCGGGTGCGGAGCCGTGAATAGGCTCGTACAGACCGCACTTTGTGTCGCCCAAAGAGGAGGAGGCGAGCATACCTATAGAACCCGTAACCTGCGCCGCTTCGTCGGACAAAATGTCGCCGAAGAGGTTGGAGGTCACTACCACGTCGAATTGAGCAGGGTTCTTTACAATCTGCATAGCCGTGTTGTCGACAAGCATATCCTCAACTGTTATCTCGGGGTAGTTCTTTGCGGCGTATTCGTGCACTGTCTTTCTCCAAAGTCTGCTGCTCTCGAGTACGTTTGCCTTGTCAACCGAGATTATCTTCTTACTGCGCTTTGAGGCAAGCTCGCAGGCAATCTTTGCAATGCGTTCAATCTCCTTAACCGAATACTTTTCGGTATCCCAGGCGTAGTCGCCGCCTTCGGGTGTGTTGCCCTTGCCCCTTTCGCCGAAGTATATACCGCCAGTAAGCTCTCTTACGATTATTATTTCAACACCGTCTTTGACCAGCTCGTATTTAAGTGGGGAAGCCTTTGCAAGACTTTTCCAAAGCTTTGCAGGGCGAATGTTTGAGTACAAGCCCATAGCCTTTCTTATGCCTAAAAGACCCTTTTCGGGGCGAATGTCGACGGGCATATTATCCCACTTGTAGCCGCCTACCGCACCTAAAAGTACGCTGTCCGAAGCAAGGCAGGCTTCAACGGTGTCTTGAGGGAGTGGAACGCCGCACTCGTCTATAGCACAGCCGCCGATAAGCTTGTGCGTGTAATTAAAGGTATGACCAAACTTTTTACCGACGGCGTCAAGTACTTTAATAGCTCCTGCACATATTTCGGGACCTATTCCGTCGCCGTCCAAAACAACTATATTGTAATTCATTTTAATTCCTCTTTTTGCGTTAGTTGCAGTATATTATGGGGGTAATTGCTAAATCAGTTTAACTTAACCCTTTTTAGCCAGGTGTTTAAGCAGTCCGCCGTCCGCTATAATTTCCTGAATGAAATCGGGGAAGGGTTGAGCCTTGAAGGTCTTGCCCGTAGTTAAATTCTTTATCTCGCCGAGGGATAAGTCGGCTTCGACTATATCCCCTGCTTTAATCTCCTTAACCGCTTCGGGACACTCCAAGATGGGCAGACCGATATTTATCGAGTTGCGGTAGAAAATTCTTGCAAACGAATTTGCAATGACCAGGCTTACGCCGCTCGCCTTGATTGCAAGGGGGGCGTGCTCACGTGAGGAGCCGCAGCCGAAGTTGTCCTCTGCAACGATTATGTCGCCGGGCTTGACGTTTTTTACAAAGTCGGGGTCGATATCTTCCATACAGTGTGATCTCAACGCCTCTTCAGAGCTGTCGTTTAAATATCTTGCAGGGATAATAACGTCGGTGTCGACGTCGTTTCCGTATTTGAAAACCTTTCCTTTTACTTCCATAATCTACTCCTTAAAGTTCGTCTGGTGTGCAAAGCTTGCCTGCAACCGCGCTTGCAGCCGCAACGTAGGGCGAAGCTAAATATACTTCGCTGTTGACGTGACCCATTCTTCCCACAAAGTTGCGGTTAGTGGTGGAAACGCACCTCTCGCCGTCTGCTAAAATACCCATATAACCGCCGAGGCAGGGTCCGCAGGTGGGGGTGGATATGATTGCGCCTGCCTCCAGGAAAATTTGGGCAAGACCCTCTTCAATGCACTGTCTGTAAACAGATTGTGTTGCGGGGATAATTATAGTCCTCACTCCGTCGGCAACCTTTCTGCCCTTAAGCACTTCGGCGGCAATCCTCATATCGGAAATTCTGCCGTTAGTGCAGCTGCCTATAACCACCTGGTCAATGGCAAGCTCTCCCCATTTATCGGGGGTCTTTGCGTTTTCAGGGAGGTGGGGGAAGGATACCGTGGGCTGTAAGTCGCCCAAATTAATATCGTACACCGCGTCATATACTGCATCTTCGTCCGCTTCGTATGCCTTGACGGGTCTTTTGAACCTGCCCTTCATATACTCAAGCGCGACCTCGTCCACGGGGAAAATGCCGTTCTTTGCACCGGCTTCGATTGCCATATTGCACACGGTGAACCTGTCGTCAATGTTTAAATTTTTAACGCCGTCGCCAACAAATTCCATTGATTTGTAAAGGCAGCCGTCTACGCCGAGCATACCGATTATATGCAGAATTAAATCCTTGCCGCAGACGCCCTTTTTAAAGTTGCCGTGCAGTACGAATTTAATTGCGGAGGGCACCTTGAACCAGCAGGTCTGGGAGAGCATTCCCGCGCACATATCCGTAGAGCCAACGCCCGTGGAGAACGCGCCGAGTGCGCCGTAGGTACATGTGTGGCTGTCCGCACCGATTATCAAATCGCCTGCGCCGACCAAGCCAAGCTCGGGTAAAAGTGCGTGTTCAATGCCCATTTTGCCAACGTCGTAGAAATTTTCAATGCCCTGTTCCTTGGCAAATACCCTGCAGGCTTTGCACTGCTCCGCACTCTTGATATCCTTGTTGGGGGCAAAGTGGTCCATAACCAACGCTATGGACTTATTGTCTGCAACCTTTGCCGCCCCCGTCTTTTTAAATTCCTTAATTGCAACGGGACCGGTTATGTCGTTAGCAAGTACTAAATCGAGCTTTGCCGAAATAAGCTGACCTGCTTCCACGTGGTCAAGCCCTGCGTGGGCAGCGAGTATTTTTTGTGATGCGGTCATTCCGACCTTTTTGCAACTGTTCATAAAGTTCTCTCCTCGTCGCATTGCGCGTCGTTTTCGTTTTGTGTATCGTCCGAGCAAACGGCGGCTTCGCAGATTTCCACCCTTTCGCCGACGAAGTCGATTAGAACGTTTCCGCTTTCCGTAAAGGCTTTAACCGACCTCTGCGCACCGTCGTTTTGCGTGCCGGGGGTGTTGGAAGTGCCGTTTTTAACCCTGACTAAAGTGTTGTATTCCTCCTCGCAGCCTGCAAGCGTCAAGGTGATGTTTCCGCTCTCGGTTTCAAAGGTGAAGTTGCTTCCGCTTAAATTAATAAGCCCCATATTGCCTTCCTTCAAGCGGCAGTCGGCAACCTGTGCAAAAGAGTTCTCTGCGACTAGCTGTCCTTTTTCAATCTGCAATAACGCATTCTGTTTGACCGTCGTTTCGCTGATATGAACGTTTAGTTGACTGCTTGCCGCGCGGACGGAGGCAAATGAGCAGCCCGTGAGGTTTAATCCGCCGCAAACGCCGTTTAAGCTTAATTCACCGAATATCCCGCCGTCAAGGCTGATAGAAGCACTCTTGCCCGTAATGCTTAAGTCGGGCACAACGTGGGTGGGTACGCCGATTGTTATTATCTGCTTACCGAAATTTAACAGCCTTTTTGCCTGATTGATAATCAATCGTTTTTCGCCTGCTGCTATATTTACGTTTTTGCAATCGGGTAAGATTACCTTTAATTCTTTTCCGTCAGATACGGTAATATTAAGCGTTGCGTCGTAAAGATTTAAGCAAATCTCGTTTATTTCGGCTGTTGCCTCAAGTTTAAAGATTTTATTTTTCATAATTAATAATTTGTCAATTTAATAATTTGGCAATACCGCCCCAAATCTTTTCAGGGCGGTAGCAAAACTTAAGATTTTTTAAATATTGCACCTTCGGAAGCCGAAGTTACGCTTGCACGGTACCTGGCAAGATAGCCGTTTACGGGCTTTACCACGGGAGTGAAGGCGGCTAACCTCTTTTCAATCTCCTCGTCCGAAAGCTTTACCGAAAGGGAGCAGGAGGGAATGTCTATCTCGATTATATCCCCGTCCTGAACAATGCCTATTATACCGCCTGCCGCAGCTTCGGGGCAGACGTGACCGATTGCCGCACCCCTGGTTGCGCCCGAAAATCTTCCGTCTGTGATTAATGCAACGCTGTCGCCGAGACCTGCGCCTACGATTGCAGAGGTGGGGGTGAGCATCTCCCTCATACCGGGACCGCCCAAGGGACCTTCGTAGCGGATAACCACTACGTCGCCTGCTTTAATCTTGCCGCCGGAGATAGCCGCCATAGCCTCTTCCTCGCTGTTAAAGCATTTAGCAGGACCGCTGTGCTTAAGCATCTTGGGGTCAACCGCCGACTTCTTGACTACGCAGCCCTCTTTTGCAAGGTTGCCCTTGAGCACGGTTAAACCGCCCTGCTTGGAGTAAGCGTTTTCAATGGTGCGGAGTACCTCGGTGTTGCGGTTGCGTGCGCAAGCGATTACTTCCTTTAAGGGTTTACCGCTAACCGTCATAACTTCGCCGTTTAAAAGACCTGCTTCATACAGCTCTTTCATAACTGCGGAGATACCGCCTGCCTCGTGTAATTCTTCAATATAATGCTCGCCTGCAGGTGCAAGTCTGCAAAGGTTGGGGGTCTTTTCGCTTATCTCGTTGAGCGAGTCAACCGAAAGCTGATCTTTGGTTAACCCTGCTTCCCTTGCAATGGCAATGAGGTGAAGCACGGTGTTGGTAGAAGCTCCTATAGCCATATCGACCGTTTCTGCGTTTTTGAATGCCGCAGGGGTCATAACGTCGGAGGGGCGGATATTGTTATTTAATAAATTCATAACCGCCTCGCCTGCGTTTTTAGCAAGCGCAAGCCTCTGGCTGTATACCATAGGCAACGTGCCGTTACCGGGCAGAGCCATACCCAAGGCTTCGCAAAGGCAGTTTAAGCTGTTCGCCGTAAACATACCGCTGCACGAGCCACAGGTGGGGCAAGCGTTGCATTCAAATTCTTTTAGTTCTTCGCTGTCTATTTTACCTGCATTGTACGCGCCTACCTCCTCGAACATTGTCGAAAGAGAGGTCTTTTTGCCGTGTACTCTTCCTGCAAGCATGGGACCGCCCGAAACGAATATAGAGGGGATATTGACCCTTGCGGCAGCCATAAGCATGCCGGGGATAATCTTATCGCAGTTGCCGATAAATACAGCCGCCTGGAAGCCGTGTGCCCTTAATAAAATCTCTGCGCTGTCTGCAATGATTTCACGGGAGGGGAGGGAGTACCTCATTCCCGTGTGCCCCATAGCTATGCCGTCGCAAACGCCTATAGAGGGGAGGATTACAGGCTTACCGCCTGCCGCAATTACGCCCTCCGCCGCAGCCTTTGCAATCATATCAAGGTGCATATGCCCGGGGATAATCTCGCTCTGTGCGCAGATAATGCCCACCATAGGCTTTTGTATTTCGCTGTCAGTCCAACCGAGAGCCCTTAAAAGGGAACGCTGTGAACTCATATCCAAGCTTTCGGAAAATATATTTTTCATTTTAATTACCTCAGTTTACGAAGTCGCCGTAACAATCTCTGTCCTTAAGGGTATGTCTGCCCCTTGCAAGAACGGTTACGCCGGTACGCTGCATTTCAAGTATGCCGAAAGGCTCGATAATCTTCAAATATGCGTCGAGCTTTTCGGGGTCGCCTGTGATTTCCAAAATCATAGTGTCTATCGAAAGGTCTACAACCTTTGCCTTGTAAATGTCGTTTATAAGCGCGATTTGAGTACGTGCTTCGGCGGTTGCCTGAACCTTAGCCAAAAGCAGCTCTCTGTAAACGCAGTCAAGCTCGTTTGCGCAACCGATCTTTTTAACGTCCTCCAACTTATCCATCTGGCGGATCATCTGATAAAGAGTATATTCGTCACCCTTTAAAATAATAGTCATACGGGAGAGGTTGGGGTCCTCGGTAGCGCAGGCGGTAAGGCTCTCTATGTTGTAGCCACGCCTTGCAAATAAGCCTGTTATTCTCGTTAAAACACCGCTCTTGTTGGAAACGAGCGCGCCAATCGTATATCTTTTCGTCTTATTTTCTTCCACCTTATTTTTCCTCCATTTTATCCATCTGCGTGTCGTACGTCGCACCCGGTTTAATCATAGGTAAAACGTTGTCGTCGGGGGATATTCGGCAGTCTACGACTACGGGAGAACAATTATTAATTGCATAATCAAACGCCTCTTTAAGCTTTGCGTTAACGTCGTCGCCCTGGTCTAACAGTACGCCCTTAGCACCGAAGCTCTCTGCGAATTTAATGTAGTCCGTCTTTTTCTGCAAAGTGGTTTGAGAAAATCTTCTTGCATAGAAAATCTTCTGCCACTGTCTGACCATACCCAAAACGCCGTTGTTCATCAAAAGGATTACCAGGGGTATGCCCTGTGTAACTGCGGTAGACAGCTCGTTTAAATTCATATTGAAGCAACCGTCGCCCGTGACAAGTACGCACATCTTGCCCGAACCGAACGCTGCGCCGATAGCCGCACCCAAGCCGTAGCCCATAGTGCCGAGACCGCCGCTGGAGCAGAACTTTCTGGGTTTATGCACGGGGTATTCCTGCGCCGTCCACATCTGATGCTGACCGACGTCGGTAATCAGTGGACTATCTGCAGGGGCTAAAGCCGCCGCAGCGCGTAATATTTCGTAAGCCCTGCAGTTGCCGTCTACCCTTTCACCCTTGAACGTAAGGGTTGTTTTAAGCCACTTATCGTCCTTTTCCTCCAACAGAGGTAAAAGCTTTTCGGAGCAAAGCGCGACGTCGCCCAAAACGGTGGTGGTCACCTGAACGTTTTTATTGAATTCAGCGTTATCTATATCTATCTGAATGACCTTCTTGCCGTTAGCGAACAGGTTTCTGTTCAACGCAACTCTGTCCGAAAAACGGGTGCCTAACGCAATTATGCAGTCGCTCTCTATTACCGCCTTAGCGGCTGCCTTGGTGCCGTGCATACCCATCATACCGAGGTTGTACTCAGCACAGTCGTCAATGACGCCCTTGCCCATAAGCGTATAGGCAACGGGTGCGTTGAGCTTTTTGGCTATTGCTTCAATCTCGTCCGACGCGTCGGAAGAGGTTGCGCCGCCGCCAACCATAATCAAGGGGCGTTCGGAGGCGTTAATTATCTCTGCCGCAACCTTAAGCTTGCTTTCGTCAACCGCAACCTTTTTAATGTCTACAGGTTTAACGGGTTCATAGTCGTATTCGGCAATCTGCACGTTCTTTAATACGTCGATAAGTACCGGACCCTTACGCCCCGAGTTTGCGATATAGAACGCCTGGCGGACGGTGTCTGCCAAATCTTTAACGTCCTTGACGATATAATTGTGTTTGGTTATAGGCATAGTAATGCCTGCAATGTCGACCTCCTGGAAGGAATCCCTGCCGAGGTTGTTCAAAGCCACGTTGCCGGTTATCGCAACCATGGGCACGCTGTCCATATATGCGGTGGCAATACCCGTAACCAGGTTAGTCGCGCCGGGACCGCTCGTTGCAATGCAGACGCCCACCTTGCCCGTAACCCTTGCATAGCCGTCAGCAGCATGGGAAGCACCCTGTTCGTGTGCGGTTAAAATGTGGTTAAGCTTGTCGTTGCGGTATAAAGCGTCGTAGATATCCAAAACCGTACCGCCGGGGTAACCGAACACGGTCTCAACCCCCTGTTCGAGGAGGCAGTTTATTAAGATGTCAGCTCCTTTCATTTTCATAGCCGTTTCTCCGTTGAAATTATAAGTTGAAATTATAATATAAAATTATAAAAATTATTATCGGTTATAATACCATAATTAATCCCGTTTGTCAACTTACACAGGGCGTAAAAGAGTACTAATTTGATTAATTTATGTATATTTGGTTTATAAAACCGCATACGGCTGTATAAAAATACAAAATTTTCAATCTTCAACCAACTTTAGAAATTATTAACTTTTTTATTGTATGTGAAAAATAATTAACCCCCCTTGACAATTCAAAAAGTCGATACTATAATATTATAGATTATATAATTAATAATTATAGTCACGCGCAGGCGCAAGCGAACGCGCATAGAAAAAAGCAAGGGGGTAAGGCAACGTGAAAAGGGCTTCAAAGCGGCTTATAAATGCAATAATCGCGCTTGTAGCTAGCGTGATTTTGTGCATAGGCATGTGCCTTGCCTGGTTTGCTATGAATAACGACGTCAGCGGCAACGGCATGCAGACGCAGGTCAAAAGCGGAGACATAGTTGATTTTAAAGTCACTGCATATTATCTCAACTACGATAATAATGCCTATTCCGTCACAGAAGGTAATTTTACGTTAAACGGCAACGATATAGAAGTTGACCACAACAATGACAAGATAATCAATACTTTGACCTCGGAAAGTGGCGGTTCTACTCAAAAGGACGTTATGCGCCCTTATTCGGTCAGCGGTGAATATACTACCGCCGTGCTGTTCAAGGTTGAATACGAGATTGTTGACGGTTCTGAAAAGAAATTCAGAATTTTTGCAGAGTGCGACGAAAATTCCAGGCTTAAGGTTTCACCTGTAGAAAATTCCACTACCGACTTTACAAGCTATCTTTCAAACACCGTAAACTTTGTCTCGGCTACCCAATCGGCAACGCCAAGCGGTACAAGCACTTTTGCAGAGGGTGACGATACCACGCCCGACTACACCTACACCGCAGGGGCGGAGAGCACCGCCTTTGTCGGAGGCGTCGGCTTGCGTGAAAAGTCCTTCCATATAGGTCTGAAAGACGGTATCGAGGATACGAATAAAACCGACGGTAACAACTACACCGACATCGAGTACTTCATAATGGACTATGAAAAGGAGAGGTTTACGTACATCTCCTCGCTTTTGCTTGAAAGCGGCGGCGGACTCAATTCGTCTTTAACGCTCACCGGTGACGTCGTCCTCGGTATTGAGGAGTATATTGAAGGCGAGACCGTAACGCCCACCGATATTAATGTAGATGACAAAGCCTATAATTTTTCTTCTGCATATAAACAATCGATGAGTACTGTCGATATTATGACGCCCAATTGGCAGTTTGTGGTAACCTACTCCGACGGCAGTCAAAAGATAATCGTCGGCACAAATACAAACTTGACTATTTCAGGTGTAACAACCACCACTGTAGGTAACGGCACGGCAACTGCAACGTATAAGGAAGGAACTGCCCAAGCCATCTCTTGCTCCGTTCCCTACACGATAGGTCTTACGATAACAGGCGGTTCGGGTGTTGCAGTAGAAAAGACGTTACAGTTAAGTGCTTTAGGTCTTGGCGATACAACCATTACTTGGTCGTCTAATAACACAAGTGTTGCAACCGTAAGCTCAGCAGGCGTGGTAACGGGCGTTGCCGAGGGTACGGCTACCATAACCGCAACGGCTAAAGGTTATAATGAAAGCGATACGTCAACGTACTATCTCAAGGCGGAATACGTAATCACCGTAACCGAGAAAGAAGTTGCGGTAACGGGTGTAACGCTCAATACCAATACGCTCTCTTTAGGCATAGGGAGTAATGCTACTCTTCTGGCGACCGTCGCGCCTACCAATGCAACCAATAAGGCTGTAACCTGGTCATCAAGCGATGCGACCGTTGCAACCGTTGTCGACGGCGTGGTCACTGCTCTTAAGGCGAGCGACACCACCGTAACAATAACGGTAAAGACGGTAGACGGTGAGTTCACCGCAACCTGTTCGGTTACCGTTTCGGCAACCGTAGCTGTTGAAAAAGTAACCATAAGCGGTACCACGTCCGAAATAGCAGTAGGCGGCACGACTACGCTTACCGCAACCGTCACTCCTACCACAGCAAACGATAAAACTGTCACCTGGTCGTCTTCGAACGAAAGCGTTGCAACCGTATCGGGCGGCACGGTGACCGGTGTTTCCGCAGGTACCGTTACGATATATGCAGAGGCAGGCGGTAAATCGGGTAGTTATACTATAACCGTAACGGGTGTTAAGCTTGACAAGACGAGCGCAACGCTTACTATGGGGTCAACTTTAGAGTTAACGGCAACTGCATACACTACAGCTGCAAGTTACACTTTCAGTTGGGCAACTTCCAATGCGAGTGTTGCAAGTATTACATTTACCGACAACGTATGTACCGTAACCCCCGTTGCGGAAAGTGAAACTGCCGTAACCATAACGGTAACTTTAACAATAGGTGATAATACCTACACGGCAACCTGCTCTGTCACGGTAGCGGCAAGGTCTTACACGGTAACCTTCTACGATGACGACGGCACGACCGTTATTAGTTCCCCTACGTTCAAAGAGGGGGCTATTATAACAAAGCCTTCCAACCCGAGCAAGACGGCAACTGCGCAATATACCTATGAATTTGAAGGCTGGTACACAGCGGCAAGCGGTGGAACTAAGGTTGAGTTCGGCTCAATCACAGCAACGGAAGACGTAAGCTATTACGCACGTTACACTGCAACTCTCAATAAGTACACCGTAACCTGGAAGAATTATGACGGAAGTACCTTAGAAACGGATACCAACGTAGAATACGGCACAACGCCTTCGTATGATAGTGCAGAGCCTACAAGGGCGGCAGACGCACAGTATACTTACACGTTCAGCGGTTGGTCTGACGGCACGAACAGCTATGGCAAAGCTGAAACGTTGCCTGAAGTATCAGGTGAAGTAACCTATACCGCAACGTTCAGCACAACAACTAAGGAGTATACCGTAACGTTTGTTATGAACGGTCACGGCACGCAGGTTAATGAGCAGACAGTTGAGTATGGTAGTAAGTTGAATTCGTTCACCGAACCTACGGCAAGCGGTTACACGTTCGGCGGTTGGTATACTGATGAAGGTCTTACAAAGGCATTTAATGTTTCTACCGACACAATAACAGGCACAACCACCCTGTACGCAAAGTGGACGGAAGATAGCCCTAGCGGAACAAACGTAATTTATACGTTTGGTAAAGCAGATGAGTCTGACAATACTAATGCAGGATTTACCATTAGCGGTCATTCTTACAGCTCATCTACCATCACTTATAATGGCAATACTTGTACAAATGCTATTAAGATGGAATCGAATACTAATATAACTTTTACGCTTGCGACTGCACAAAAGATTAAGATTGTTACAGATACTGCAAGCAAGAAGATTAAAATTGACGGAACGGGTTATACAACTGATGCGGAAGGCGATTTGGGCGTTTACGTTAAGGAACTTGCTGCAGGTTCGCATACATTAACTAAGGGCGATACAATGAATCTCGGTTTCATAATTTTGAATTATGAGCCTATTGCAGTAACAAGCATAACAATATCTGGCGATAACGTTGTGGTTGCCGGTAGGACTATTACTCTTACAGCAACAGTTCTGCCTGCTAACGCGGAGAATAAGACTGTAACCTGGGCTATTAAGAGCGGTTCTGAATACGCAGAAATAAACTCTTCAACGGGTGTATTAACTGGCAAGGCGCAAGGTTCAGTAACCATAACTGCAACTGCAGACGGAGTTACTTCGGAAGACTTCGGTGTAACAGTCAATGCGGCAGAGCTTGAAAATTTGGAGTATTCGGGTACAACAAATTATACTGTAAGTACTACAGCTGTAACTCCTGATTGGTTATTTACCGCTACCTATTCTGATAATTCGACTAAAGTCGTAACTTCGGGTGTAACTTTAGCTGGTGATATTAATGAAGATGGTACTATTTCTATAGCTTCGGCAGGTAACTATTCTGTAACTGCTTCTTATACTGAAAATGGTATAACTAAAGAATGTACAGTGGCTTACACTGTAACAGAGGAAAGCGGTGGTGAAACGGGTTCTTCCGCATCAATAACGGCGGATAACTGCGGAGTGAGCGCAGGCAATAATTTTGCAAGCAAAACTAATGATTTGTTTACCCTTGAAAATACAAGCTCAAGCTCAAGCGCAACCTATACCGTAACGGAGTTGCTTGCGGCGGGCGGCGGTACAAGCGCAACCGCAAACGACAGCTCGGGGTTAACTTTCTCTAACGCCTTTCTTCCAAACAGTGCCACCAATGTATCAATGACGGTTACCGCAAAAAAAGCTATTACCGTTACCGTTTATTATACCGTAAGCGACAGTAAGTTCAATAGTCAATCTCAGAGCAAGTCGGGTTATTTGCAATGGACGATAAACGGCGGAACGCAGAAATCTGACAGTAATACCTCAAGTAAAGACGGCAGAACGGCTTATGCGGTAAATATAAGTTTGTCGTCAGGCGACGTGTTGGTATTGACCTCGTCGGGCAACAGGTTGGTTATCTTCGGCGTGGTTGCAGAGGAAGTTACAAACGCAAGTTAAACTTAAAAGTCGTCATTGCGAACGGAGCCGAAGGCGGAGTGCGGCAATCCCAGACTCCTAAGTGAGTACTGTTTCTAATATAGTTTCCTCAATCTCGCTTTCCCTAAAGAATAGGGAAAGTGGGTCGCCCATTAAGGGCGAGCCGATAGAGTTTGAACATATTATTATTGGTAACACTATTATAAAATCAAACTCTTCCGTCATATACTGCGTATATGCCACCTTCCCTGTTCTTCAGGGAAGGCTACACTATGGAACATAAAAATAGAATAATTCCGCCCATACCCAATGGGATTGCCACACACCTCACATAAATGCTCGGCGTTCGCAATGACGGGTATGGAAATGGGATTGCCACGGGGCTGACGCCCCTCGCAATGACGGGTATGGAATAGGGAAGGCTAAGAACAAGGTCAAGTCATAAAAATCAAAAAGGCAAAAAAGAAAATGAAAGCAAAGGCATTTAAGATTATCAACTTAATATTAGCCGTTCTGGTCTTCGTGTTTGCGTTGAGCCAGGCTTTCGCTTGGTTTGCCGAGGATATGCGCAAGTCGGATGATAAATTTGACGGTTCCTCCAGCTCGCCCTACTTTAACAGCGGTACGGGTACTTCCGGCGACCCGTTTACGTTAACCAAACCTAACCATTTATACAACCTTGCCTGGCTGCAAAACACGGGCAATTTAAACGATAATTATTATTATTTCAGGCTTGATGACGATATTGATATGTCAGGCTATTGGCTGCCCCCTATCGGCACGGACGACTATCCTTTCCAGGGATATTTCAACGGAAACGGAAAGAAGATAAGCAACCTTAAAATAACTACGGACAGCACCAAACTGACAGGTGCGGTAAGCGGTAGCTCTGTAAAGTACTCCTATGCGGTGGGTATGTTCGGCATGACCGCAGCCCACGTCGGCGTTACGGATCCTAAAATTTACAACTTCAATCTTATTGACCCCATAGTTGAGGTTGCAACGCAAAATGCGTCTTATAATTCTGCGAGTGAAGAAAAAAAGAACGTAGGCATTGCCATAGGCTATGCCAACTGCGGAGCAGAAAATATCGGTGTTTTGAACGGCAAGCTCTCCATACAGAATACCGGTTACACCAGTAAAAACAGCATAGTGGGGGACTATGACGGCACTAAAGTCAACGGCGACGAGATTGATTCGGATATCGGTTCCGGCGGCGACACCGGTCAATTTATCCCCGACGTATTTGCCGGCAAATACAGTAATTTGACAAATATAATGTCTAATGCAACAGATTTTAAAATAAATACCTGGGTGCTTCCAAAAAATGATTCTGCAGGCGTTGGTTTGGGTGCGTTCTCATTTATAACAGGTGATGAAGAAACAAAAGTTGAAGCTAAAACAGTAACCTCATTTACTTACTATACAGCAAGCACATCTGTAGGAAATATTACAACATATAATTCTACAGGTGGTACGCTGACTATAGATTTGTCAACGGAGAGTACTTACTCTAATGTTGAAGAAGTACGTAATAAAGTGTTAAATGGAACAACACAGTTAACTCAATTAGATTATTTGTTTTACTTTAAGGAATCTCCTGCTACAATAAAACCAGATGATACATCTCACACATTGAATGCTGTTTACGAAACTAACACTGTATATTCCAATGCCCAAACCTCAACTGTACTTAATAACTCCATTAAAGTTAGGGTAAAGAAAAATAGTACTAAAATATTTGTCATCGCATCAAGCAGAGCTACAAGTGGAGCATCAAGATATCTCGGTGTATATAAAGTGTCAGACCGTGTAACCGATTTCAATACAAGGGTAAACGATTCAACCTACAAAGAAGAAAACTTCGATAAGGCAAAACCGCTTATGCAGCTGGAATTACCTGCAAACCCTAAGGACTCACCGGTAATTGTTGCTTGTGAATTTGATTTGTCAGGCTCAGAAGCAGGTGCAGGTACCTACCAGCTCAACAGTACGGGTAGCGGTATCAATTTCCACTATATATCCGTTACGGGTACTACGGACGGAGATAGCGGCAGTACCGTCACCGACCCTAAGCTTAAAAATGTCGACTTTATCTATGAAGATTCGTCAAGTAACGTGGTTTTGATTGATAATGCAAGCTTTATTGCAACTAACGTTATTGTTAAGTTTGAAATTAAGCAAATAACCTATCTGTACTTCTATCGTCCTGAGGGCGGTAAGGATATTAACGGTTATACCCTCGACGTTAAGTACAATGGAACGGCACCCGAAGCAAAGATAAGTTCGGGCGGTGGTTGCAGTCCAGTCAGCGATAGTTATTTAAATGGAGAAACGCTTTTGACCTATCCGTCAGCTACTTAATTAACTAATAAAATTGTAAAAAATCGGCGTTTAATAACGCCGATTTTTTTATGCGGTTTTAAACATATTATAAAATCAAACTCTTCACCGTCATTGCGTCCCCTAATCGTCATTGCGAACAGAGCGTAAGCGGAGTGCGGCAATCCCAGACTCCTAAGCGACCAACCATTTCTAAATAATTCACGCTTTAGTTGGGCTTTCCCTAAAGAATAGGGAAAGTGTCTTGAGCGATAAGCGAAAGACGATAGAGTTTGAAATTCTCAAATAACTCAACACTACAACAAAAGAATCAAACTCTTCCGTCATATACTGCGTATATGCCACCTTCCCTGTTCTTCAGGGAAGGCTACACTATGGAACATAAAAATAGAATAATTCCGCCCCAAACCCCGCTGGGATTGCCACACACCTCACATAAATGCTCGGTGTTCGCAATGACGGGTATGGAAATGGGATTGCCACAGGGCTAACGCCCCTCGCAATGACGGGTGGGGATTATGTAACTAAATCTGCCCTGCCTTGCATATGCTTTATTATTGCGGTAACCTTGCGGCACATGCCGCAAGGCGCAACTAAAGGGGGTACATATGTGCGGTATTGCAGGTGTGGCGTTAAATTGCGGTAATGCGGCAAGCGAGGTTTACGGCGGTTTGCAGCGGTTGGAGTATAGGGGGTACGACTCGGCAGGTATTGCCGTTCTCTGCGAAAACAAGCTTAACTTTGTAAAGCGCAAGGGCAGGGTTGCCGAGCTGGAATTTGCTTTAGGCGGTTTAAGCGGAAAGGTTGCAATCGGGCACACCCGTTGGGCGACCCACGGCGTCCCCTGCGAGCGAAACGCCCATCCCCACGTGTGCGGTAAAATTGCCATTGTTCACAACGGCATTATCGAAAATTACAGGGAGCTTAAAAAAGAACTTGAAGGGTTGGGTCAAACCTTTGCCTCCAATACCGACAGCGAGGTTATTGCTAAGCTTATCAATTTAAACTACTCGCAGGGCGGTGAAAATTGCACTGATAAACTGCTTAAAGCCGTTGCAGAGGCGGTAAAAAGATTAAAAGGCTCCTTTGCGATTGCCGTTCTCTGTGAAGATTTCGACGGCATTATTGCCGCAAAATACAAGAGCAACGCCGTGGTTGGTCTGGGGGCAGACGGCGCATATCTCTCAAGCGATATCCCTGCCCTGCCCCCTTCGGTGGATAGCGTTACCGTTTTGCAGGACGGTGATATTGCCGTGGTTACGGCAGACAAAGTTGAGTATTACGACTTTAACCTTGCGCCCGTGGAACGAACTGCAAGGCATATCGCCCCCGTTCAATTTAATGCAGGCAAGGGCGGTTATCCCCATTATATGCTTAAAGAAATATATGAAGCGGAGCGCACGGTTTTAGATACCGCAGAGGCATTTTTCAATTTAAATCTGCCACAATTGCAGGATTTGATAAGGGGTGCGGATAAAATCGTGCTGACGGGGTGCGGTACTGCGTACAACGCCGCCCTTGCCGCCGTGCAGTACTTTGAAGAGCGGTGCGGCTGCTTCTGCTACCCCGAAGTGGCGAGCGAGTTGAGATATAAAAAACAGCGTGTTACCCCCGACACCTTGCTATTTGTCGTCACCCAGAGCGGCGAGACGGCTGACGCGGTCGGTGCAGCGGAGGAGTTTAAACGGCAAGGAGCAAAGGTGGTGGCGGTGACTAACTGCGGATATTCTGCCATAACCTTAATTGCCGATAGCGTCATACCCGTCTGCGCAGGTCCCGAAATATGCGTTGCGGCAACCAAAAGCTATTTAGGTCAGCTTGCCGCTCTCTATCTAACCTCCGCCCTCGCCGAAGGGGTGGACGCGGCGCAAGAGGCAGGAAGGGAATTACAAGAGGTGGCTTCACGCTTTAAAGAGGTTTTTAAAGACGATAAGAGCGAGGAATTTGCAAAGGACTGCGCAAAGAGCAGAGCGGTATTCTTTCTCGGCAGGGGGTACGACGCCGTTTCAGCGGTGGAGGCTTCGCTCAAACTCAAAGAGGTGAGCTATATCTTCAGCGACAGTTATCCGGCAGGGGAATTAAAGCACGGTACCCTTGCCCTGGTGGACGGGGAGACGCTAAGCATTTTAACCGTCGGCGACGGGCGGTTTGCCGATAAGAGCGAAAGTTGTGTGGAACAGATTATCTCACGCGGGGGCAGGGCGGCGGTATTAACTTGCAGCACAGCTGTTGCCTCGTCGCTTTCGGGCAAAGCTAAGATATGGCTGCTGCCTGAAAGTAAACCTGCCCTATTTATTATGCTGTCTGCGGCGGCGTTGCAGCTTACTGCCTACCGAGCGGCTGTACTCTTGGGACGCAACCCCGATAAACCGAGAAATCTGGCTAAATCGGTAACGGTCGAATAAAGTTTAAAAAAAGCCCTGCGGCGTTTTGTATCAAAACGCCGCAGGGCTGTTCGGTTATACCATATTATATATATACTATTCCAGATTATATATATACTATTCCAGGTACTTAGCTTTCATTTTTTCAATATCTTCGTCGGTAACTCCAAGCTCTGCCTTGCAGTAGTTAACTACGCTGCCGTACTTTTCTTTAATCTCGTCCACTGCATCCATAAGGAACCGAGGCTTTGCCGCCATCATAACGAGCAAAATTCTTTTAAACCGCAATGTCGCAGGTATGGTGTAGATTGCCACCCTGTTCCAGAAAAATTTGTTGCGCTGGAAGTGAGCGGAAGCCATAAAATCTGCAAGAATAACTTCTTCGGGTACGCCTAAAAGACATTCGACGAGCATTGCCACAATACCGGCTCTGTCCTTACCGCCGCTGCAGTGCCAGAGTATACAGCCCTCGTTTTCGATAATCTCCCTTAAAACTGCGGTCAGGTGGCGTTTGGGTTCCTCGCTCATAAGTATGGAACGGTACATTGCAGCCATGTAGTTATCGGCAGTGCCGAACTCCGACTTAATACGCCTTGCCTCTTTCACCATTGTAATACGCATACTCTTATCCCTAGTAATGCCCGTGGTAGCCGTGCATAAAAGGGGCTGGTGGACGTACTTTAATCCCTCCCACAAGGTGTCGGGTGCCTGCTCGATCTCGGTAAAAATACGCAGGTCGACGACGGTGTTTACGCCTAATTTTTTAAGCGCGTCTACCGTCTCGGGCGGAATTTTATAGAGCTTGCCGCTTCTTATAAGCTTACCTTTTTTAATTTTTCTGCCGTCTTCCGTTACAAAACCGCCCAAATCCCTCGTATTAAACAGTTTTTTTAACGGCAGACGCTTAATGTGTGTATGCATACATTTATTATAAAATATTATACCCGTTCCGTCAAGTATTATGTAAAATTTAAGTTGTTCTGCGAGTTAACAAAAATTAAATAAAAAAATGTGATTAAAATGTTTAATTAGCTTTAACGCGTTTTATATTAATACTGTAGAAAAACAGAAAAGGATTAAAAAATGACGGATAAAGAGAACTTGAGTGGCGAGGCTGTAGAAGACAACGCAGCCGAGGAAGCTGAAATCGAAAAAGCCGAAACCGCTGAAACCGCCGAAAACCAAACGGCTGACGTCGGCGAGCCTGTCGAAAAGACGGAGCTCGAGAAGGCTTTGGAGGCAGCTGAGGACTATAAGAGGAAATGGTACTCCGTTTCAGCCGAATACGATAACTACCGCAAGCGTACCAAAGAGGCTGTAGCAAATGCCTTTGCAGACGGCAAGGCGGAGGCAATATTAAAGCTGTTGCCCGTTGCAGATACCTTCGGTTATGCCTATGACGGTGCTTCTGACGAAAAGACAAAGGCAGGAATTGACAAGATTGTTAAGAACTTTAACGCAATACTTCTTTCAATGGGTGTTGAGGAAATTGCCGTAAAGCCAGGCGATACCTTCGACGAGACTTCAATGGAGGCAATTATGAACATTCTCTGCGAGGAAGGCGAAAGCGCAGGCGTTGTAAAATACGTTCTTAAGAAAGGATATAAAAGAGAGGGCAAAGTAATCAGGTTTGCCCAGGTATCGGTAACTATTTAAATTCTCTTCATATAAGCGTCGCAATAGTTCGTTGAAGAGAGATGGCTATTAACAGTTTAATTAAGTAAAAAATATAAAGATAAATATACGAGGTGAAATTATGGGAAAGGTAATAGGAATTGACTTAGGTACTACCAACTCTTGCGTGGCGGTTATGGAAGGCGGCGAACCCGTCGTTATCGCCAACAGCGAGGGCAGCAGAACTACCCCTTCGGTAGTTTCTTTTAAACAGGACGGCAGCCGTATAGTCGGTCAGGCGGCAAAGAGGCTTGCAGTAGCTCAGCCCGACAAGACGGTTATTTCAATAAAAAGACATATGGGAGAAGCTTATAAGGTAAATATCGACAACGGATATTCCCCCCAGGAAATTTCCGCAATGATTTTAACCAAGCTTAAAGCTGACGCGGAGAGCTATCTCGGCAGCAAGGTAACCGATGCGGTTATCACCTGCCCTGCATACTTCAACGACTCCCAGCGTCAGGCAACTAAGGACGCAGGCAAGATTGCAGGTCTGAACGTTTTGAGAATTATCAACGAACCCACCGCAGCAGCTTTGGCATACGGTCTTGACAAACAGGACAAGGCGCAGAAGGTTATGATTTACGACCTTGGCGGCGGTACGTTCGACGTCTCCATTCTTGAAATTTCGGACGGCGTATTCGAGGTTAAGGCGACCAACGGCGATACTCACCTCGGCGGCGACGACTTCGATAACAAGATTATAAACTATATGGTTGAAACCTTCAAAAAGGACACGGGCGTAGATCTTTCCAAGGATAAGATGGCTATGCAGAGGTTGAAGGAAGCTGCCGAAAAGGCTAAGATTGAACTCTCCGGTATGAGTTCCACCAACATCAACCTGCCCTTCATTACGGTTGTTGACGGCGCACCCCAGCACCTCGATATAGACCTGACCAAGCAGAAGTTCGACAATCTCACTTCCGACCTTGTAGAAAGGACGGTTGAGCCTATGAAGAAGGCTATGGCAGACGCAGGCTTGACCTATTCGGATATCGATAAGGTCATCTTGGTAGGCGGTTCAACCCGTATCCCTGCGGTAGTTGAAAAGGTTAAGCAGGTAACGGGCAAGGAACCCTTCAAGGGCATCAACCCCGACGAATGCGTTGCAATCGGCGCGGCAATTCAGGGCGGCGTACTCTCTGGCGAGGTTAAGGACGTACTCCTTCTCGACGTAATGCCTTTAACCCTCGGTATCGAAACGCTCGGCGGCGTATCTACTCCCTTAATCGAGAGGAACACTACTATCCCCGTTAAGAAGAGCCAGATTTTCTCCACCGCGGCAGACAATCAGCCCGGCGTAGAAATTAACGTATTACAGGGTGAAAGAAAGTTTGCAAGGGATAACAAGTCACTCGGCAGATTTATGCTCAACGACATTCCCCCCGCACCCAGAGGCGTACCCCAGATTGAAGTTACCTTCGACGTAGACGCTAACGGTATAGTTAACGTAACCGCAAAGGATTTAGGCACGGGCAAGAGCACCAACATCACCATAACCGCATCTACCAACCTCTCCGAAGAGGAAATCGACAAGGCGGTAAAAGACGCTGAAAGGTATGCTGAAGAGGACAAGAAGCGCAAGGAAGAAATCGACAACAAGAACGCATTAGAAGGGCTTATCGACAGCGTTGAAAAGACTTCTTCCGAGGCAGGCGACAAGCTTACCGACGACGATAAAAAGGTGCTTGCGGATGCAGTTGCAGAGGCTAAAGATGCTTTAAATTCAGGCGATAACGAGAGGATTAAATCGGCAAACGAAAAGCTTCAGAAGGATATCGCTCCCGTAATCTCCAAGCTCTACCAGCAGGCTCAGCAGGCAGGCGGCGCAACTGACGGCGGCAACGGCGACGACACCGAATTCAATCAGCACAAATAAAGTATAAATAATATTATAAGATAAAAAGCGACAAATTGTAGCCCTGTTTTGCTCGGCTACAATTTTCGTGATTATAAGGGTTTGGTCATATGGCTGACAAAAAGAATTATTATGAAGTCCTCGGCGTAGACAAAAAGGCTTCGCAGGACGAAATTAAATCTGCATACAGAAAGCTTGCGAAAAAGTATCACCCTGACTTCAATCCCGGTGATAAGGATGCGGCTGAAAAATTCAAGGAAATAAACGAGGCTAACAGCGTACTCTCCGACGAGGAAAAGCGTAAGCAGTACGACTACGAGCTTGAACACCCCGGCATGGGTGGCATGGGCGGTTTTAGCGGCTTCGGCGGAGGCGGCATGGGCGGCTTTGAGGATATTTTCTCCTCAATGTTCAGCGGCTTCGGCGGTTTTGGCGGTTCGTCCTCCCGTGGGAACACACGTACCAGGGGCGCAGATATCGAGCAGACCGTTCGCCTTTCGTTCTTAGATGCTATCAAAGGCTGCTCTAAAGAGATAAGCTATTTCAGAAACGAGCCGTGTAAATCATGTTCGGGTACGGGCGCAAAGGGCGGTACGGCGTTCACGCAGTGCGGCAAATGCGGCGGTTCTGGCAGGGTTAAGTATCAGCAGGATACAATCTTCGGGCGTACAATACAGGTGGGCGTCTGCCCCGACTGTAACGGTACAGGCAAGAAGATTACCGATAAATGTCCCGACTGCAAGGGCGTGGGTTATATCCGTAAACAGACTTCGTTCACCGTCCAGATACCTGCTGGCGTGGATAACGACAGCTCAATGCGCAAGCGTGGGTACGGTCAGGCTTCCCCCAATGGCGGCGAGAGCGGGGATTTATACGTATATTTCAAAATAGAACCCCATAAATTGCTTGTAAGGCAGGATAAAGATTTATTCGTAACCGTGCCTATAAGCTTTACAACGGCAGTCTCCGGCGGTAAGATAAAGGTTCCGGGAATTGACGATATGATAGACCTTAACATACCTGCAGGCACTGCAAGCGGCACGCGTTTCCAGATAAGGGGTAAGGGCGTAAAGACGGTTAACGGTACGGGTTCGCTGTACGTAACGGTGGAAATTGACGTTCCTCAAAAGCTCTCCCGCGATCAAGCTAAAAAGCTTGCAGAGTATGAAGACACGGTTAGTTTAAAAACCTGTTCCCGTATGAGCAAATTTGCAGACGACGTGTCCTCGCTCTACGGCGCAAAGATTGAAAAACAGTAATGAGTAAAAGGGTTGGCGGTATGCCAACCCTTTAAAATTGCTTTCAATATTTGTACTATAATTTAGCTTTCCCTAAAGAATAGGGAAAGTGGGTCGCCCTTCAAGGGCGAGCCGATAGAGTTTGACTTTCAATAAAAGTTACCTTTATCAACGGCTTGCCGTTGGATTTAATCACCGCTTTAGCGGTGGATTGCATCACGCTTTAGCGTGGATTGAATCAAACTTTAGTTTGGATTTAATCACCTTCAGGTGTATTGCAGCGCAACCGTTGACTTTTATCTGTGTTGGTGGTAACATATGTATGACGATGATATAGGGTGGTAAAATGAAAAGATTTTTTAAACTTGCGTATGTATTAATATTAGCGTTCGCGCTTGCGTTTTGCGCTTTCGGCTGTACACCGAAAGACGATAACAAAACACCCGGCGGAGTTGAGTCCGAAGAAGTCGACGACGGAAACCCCGAAGAGAATCCGGAAGATACTCCCGAGGAAAAACCCGACGATAAGCCGGAAACGGGCGGCGGTACGGATAACCCCGAAATACCCGGCGATACACCCGAAGATAACCCCGAAACTCCGGGCGATACTCCCGAAACTCCGGGCGATACTCCCGATATTCCGGGCGAAACTCCGGAAGAAAAACCTGAAAATACTCCCGAAGATCCCGAACAAGGGGAAAGTCAACCCCTTACCTATAATCAAAAGCTGGAAAGGTATATGTACGGCATGCAGTCAACTGCCTTTACCGATTACGTCGTAAGCCTTGCCGAGTACGATTACAATGCGTCTATAGCTTCAAATGCCGTATATGCCGCACCCAACGGCAACGGAGACGGCACGCTTGCCAGCCCCTACAGTCTTCAGGACGGGCTTGACGAGGTTAAAGCAGGTCAAACCCTCTACTTAATGGGCGGTACGTACACGACTTCCGACGCCGACGGCTGGTTTATAAACTGCAAGGGAGCAGAGGGAAACTTTATAACCATTCGCAACTATCCGGGTGAAAAGGCAATTATTGAAAACACCTACAGGGGAGACGAGGCATACGGCTTGCAATTCGAGGCAGGCACAAAGTATATCCTGTTGGAGGGTATAGAAATTCGTTCCATACAATCTCAATGCGCTTACGGCATAGTATTCTGGGGTAACGGGCAGAACAATATAATAATAAGAAATTGTGATATTCACGATATCAAGACTACTTCGCCCAAACCCGAAAGCGATGACAACGCAGGCGCAAACGCCATTCTGCTCTTCGGTGAAACAAAAACGCCGATTACTGACGTAGCTATAATCGACAACCATTGCTATGACAACGTTAACGGCTGGTCGGAGAATATTTCTGTAACGGCAAACTGCGAAAGGGTGTACGTTATAGGAAACACGGTGGAGAATAACACCAATATAGGCATAGACTTTTACGGTAATGCAGGTTATTGCTCAACCGCCTCGCTCGACCAACCCAGGGACTGCCTTGCAGCGGGCAATACGGTTAAAAATTGCATCTGTTCCTATGCAGACTGCGCAGGGCTGTACGTAGACGGGGCGAGGGATATCCTCCTTCAAAGTAACTTTATCAGCGGCTGTGCCTACGGCATAGAGATAGGCAGCGAGGAGAGAAACGATAGCTACCCTGTAAAAAATATCACGGTAAGAGCTAATATATGCGAGAATAATACTGTTACAGGTATACGCATAGGCGGCTATGAAGAGGTTGCAACGGGTGTCGTTCAAAGCACTTATATCTACAATAACACATTATTGAACAACGGCGAAGAGGACGGTGCCGGGATAATATTAGCCAAGATTGACGGTGTTGAGTTTGTAAACAACGTCATCAGCGTTAAAGCAGGTACGCCGTTTATCTCCACTGATTTCGGTGCGGAGTATACCAAAAACTTTACTTTTAAGAATAATCTTTTCTACCTTTCGGGCAGTGACGGAAGCGATGCAGGCTTCAATATCTGCGGTACACAGATATCGGGTTTTGCAAGCTTCAACGCCTCATACGGCGGCACTAATATCTACGCCGACCCGCTGTTGGACGGCACATATGTGCCTGCTAACGCCTATTCAGGCGACAACACGGTAAATTGCGGTAGGTATGATTATTACCTTACAGAGTGGGGGCAAACACCATGCATAGGTGCGGTTGAGGGTTAATAAAGCACAAAATTAAATATATATATAATTAGGCGGAGGATGTAAGCTCTCCGTCTTTTTTTGTTTTTCGCATATTATTAAGGGGTGAGTTTAGATATAAGCTGAAATTATACTTTGTCTTAAAAATGGCAATACCGCCCTTTTGGCACTTTTTATTGACTTTTTTGCGGATAGGAAATTATAATCTAACCGAAATTAGCCGACGGTTACGTTAATCGTGTGATAAGACGTTAATCGTATGACAGTTTTCATTTTCTCCACTTCACGTTTCCCTACAGGTCGGTTTTAAATCGCCTGTGGGTTGCGTGGGGGGGAAGCAGGTTAAGTCAAATAACGTCTTCCGATTTATGGCGGACGAATAAAGAGAGGTATTTTTATGGACTTTGGAATTTGGTTTCTGATTGGCGCGGCTCTCGTCTTCTTTATGCAGGCGGGTTTCGCAATGGTAGAAACAGGCTTTACCCGTGCGAAGAACGCAGGCAACATTATAATGAAAAACCTGATGGACTTCTGTATTGGTACGGTTGTGTTTATGTTCTTAGGCTTCGGTCTTTTGATGGGCGTAGACGCCGCAAGTAAATTCTGCGGTTTGCCCTGCTGGGACATAATCGGCAACTGGGAAGCGTTTATTGCTAACGAAAACGGACTTGCAAGCGCGTTCGTGTTCAACCTTGTGTTCTGCGCAACGGCTGCAACCATCGTTTCCGGTGCTATGGCAGAGAGGACGAGATTTATCTCCTACTGCATCTACTCGGCATTGATTTCCTTGGTTGTATATCCCATCGAAGCAGGCTGGGTATGGGGCATCGGTCAGAATGCTTGGCTTACAGGCATGGGCTTTGTAGACTTTGCAGGATCGGCTGCAATTCACTCGGTTGGCGGTACTGCCGCATTAATCGGTGCAATGTTCTTAGGTCCCCGTATCGGCAAGTACGAACGTGACGAAAAGGGTAAGGTAGTAAAGGTTAACGCAATTCAGGGTCACTCCATAACCCTCGGTGCGTTGGGCTGTTTCATTCTCTGGTTCGGTTGGTACGGTTTCAACGGCGCGGCTGCAACTTCAATGGAATCCCTTGCGGTAATCTTCGTTAACACCACGATAGCTCCCGCAGTTGCAACCGTAGCGGCATTAATCTTCACTTGGATTAAGAATAAGAAGCCCGACGTAGGTATGTGTCTTAACGCATCGCTTGCAGGTCTTGTAGGTATAACCGCAGGCTGCCATATCGTAAATGCAGTAGGCGCGTTCTTCATCGGTTTAGTTGCAGGTATTTTAGTAGTTCTCGTATGCGAACTGCTTGATAAGAAGTTACATATAGACGACCCCGTAGGCGCAGTAGGCGTTCACTTTGCAAACGGTATCTGGGGTACCTTGGCAGTAGGCTTGTTCGCTTGCCACAATTACCAGGACGGCGCAGAGGCTTTGACGGCTAACGAGCTCGGTTTATTCTACGGCGGTAACGGCTACCTTCTCGGTATCCAGACGGCCGGTATCCTTGCAATTCTCGCCTGGACGGCGGTTTGCATGACGGTTGTATTCTTCCTTATGAAGTATCTGCCCGTTATGATTAAGTTTAAGTGTAACCCCGTAGCGGCTATCAAGGTTGCTAAGGAAAAGGGTTGGAACGGTTTAAGGTGTTCGGCAGAGGAAGAAGTTAACGGTCTTGATATGTGCGAACACGGACTTCCCTCTGCATATGCAGACTTCATGCCCACCATTCCTTCGTATGACGGCGAGGCACCCGAAGTTGACGTAACGGGTATCGAACCTGCAGACATTACTTTAAATGCAGCAGCTCCTGCAGGCAAGTACACCAAGGTTACGGTTATAACCAATCAGGAGAAGTTCTTGACCTTGAAAGACGCTATGGCAAAGATAGGTGTTACCGGTATGACCGTATCCAACGTTATGGGTTGCGGCGTACAGGCAGGCAAGACAGGTCAGTACAGAGGCGTTAAGACGACAATGCACCTGCTTCCTAAGGTTCAGGTTGACATCGTAGTATCCACCGTTGATCCTAAGTTAGTAGTTGCAGTTGCCGAAAAGGTACTCAACGACGGCAAGGTAGGTGCAGGTAAGATATTCGTGACCGACGTTGAAAACGTTATGAGAATACGTACAGGTGAAACGGGCGTAGAAGCTCTTGACAATAACAAGTAAGTTGTGATAAGGGGTGTATAATATAATTGGCAAGAAGCGGCGAATGTGCCGAACCAAGCAAAAAATTATTATGCACGCAGAGGCGCATATCGCCGTATACTTAAAGACGTATACTTAATTTAGCACACACTGCTCTCTCATAGAAAGGGGAAGGGGCGGAACGAAAGGTTCCGTCCTTTCTTCTGTAGTGCGACTACTGCGGGGTATCTTAATTGCTTTG
>JBJEVD010000038.1:0-20372 GCA_051884175.1 Candidatus Coproplasma sp. | reverse complement strand
AATTTATATTTATACAATTTTACTTTACCGCAGTTCACCGCAAGGTGCAAGAGCGGAATATCTATGAGAGGTAAGAAAAATGAACTCACGTGATTTAAACGTAAATTCAGGACCTTTGGAAGGCGAAGTACGTATACCTTCAGGCTGTGCCGTAAGTGCGATTATCGACAGAAGCGGCAAGCGTATGACGGGTGCGGATATCATCAAATCCATTGCTACTATGCACGACCGTTCCAACGGCTTGGGCGGCGGTTTTGCAGGCTACGGCATCTATCCCGACTACAAGGACTGTTATGCCTTCCACCTGTTCTACAACGACTTTTCCTGCAAAAAGGAGACGGAGGACTTTCTCATTTCCCACTTTGAAATAGTCTACTCTTCCGAGATGAAGACGCGTAAGACTAAGGGAATTGTCAACGAACCCATTATCTACCGTTACTTTCTTTCGCCCCTTTCAAAGAGGCTTGCAAACTCGCTTTTGGACGAAGAGCAGTACGTGGTTAAATGCGTAAACAAAATCAATGCGGAAATTAACGGTGCATTCGTCTTTTCAAGCGGTAAGAATATGGGTATATTCAAGGGCGTAGGCTTCCCCGAAGATATAGGCAAGTTCTTCCTTTTGGACGAGGAATACGCAGGGTATATGTGGACGGCGCACGGCAGATATCCAACCAACACCCCCGGCTGGTGGGGCGGCGCGCACCCCTTCGGACTTTTAGACTACTCCATAGTGCATAACGGTGAAATCTCCTCGTATGACGCTAACCGCAGATATATCGAGATGTTCGGCTATAAATGCACGTTGCAGACGGATACCGAGGTTATAACCTATATAATCGACTACCTCATCAGGGTTAAAAAGCTCACCTTGCAGGAGGTTGCAAAAGTAATTTCTGCTTCCTTCTGGTCTACGATTGAGACAAAGAGCGACGAGGACAGGAGGGAGGAAGAGTTCTTAAGAAAGGCATTCCCTTCACTTTTAATCAATGGTCCCTTCTCCATAATCTTCGGCTTCAACGGCGGACTTATGGCGTTGAACGACAGGTTAAAGCTCCGTTCCATGGTGTGCGGAGAAAGAGGCGACAAGGCGTATATTTCTTCCGAAGAGTGTGGCATAAGGGTTGTTGAACCAGAGCTTGACAAGCTCTTCTCACCGACAGGCGGACAGCCCGTCATTTACTCGCTTAAAGATGGGGGTGAATTATAATGGATACTTTTATTCCGGCTGAATACGAAGTTGTACGCAACCCCGATCTTTGCATTGGATGCAGGGTATGCGAAAGACAGTGCGCAAACGGCGTACACAAATACGATAAAGACTTGGGTAAGATGATTGCAGACAGCACTAAGTGCGTAAACTGCCACCGCTGCGTCTGCCTCTGCCCTACACACGCATTAAAGATTGTAAAGAGCGACGACACCTACCGCTTAAACGCCAACTGGTCTATGCAGACTATGAACGAGGTGTACAGACAGGCTAACACGGGCGGCGTGCTGCTCTCGTCAATGGGTAACCCCAACGACTACCCCGTATACTTCAATAAGATTTTAGTCAACGCATCGCAGGTAACCAACCCTCCTATCGACCCCTTGAGGGAGCCTATGGAGACGGTTGTATACCTCGGCAAGAAGGACGTGGAGATAAAGAGGGATATTCAAGGTAAGCTCGTCGATACTATGACCCCTCAGTTGAAGCTTACGACGCCTATTATGTTTTCGGCAATGAGCTACGGGTCCATCTCCTACAACGCACACGCTTCCCTTGCAAGGGCGGCAGAGGAGCTGGGCATCTACTACAACACGGGCGAAGGCGGTCTGCATAAGGACTTCTACAAGTACTCTAAGAACACCATAGTTCAGGTTGCTTCAGGCAGGTTCGGCGTTCACGAGGAGTATTTAAACACCGCAGCGGCAATCGAAATCAAGATGGGTCAGGGTGCAAAGCCGGGCATAGGCGGTCACCTGCCCGGTGCCAAGATTTCCGAGGACGTCTCCAGAACGAGAATGATACCCCAGGGTGTAGACGCAATTTCACCTGCCCCCCATCACGATATATATTCAATCGAGGATTTAAGACAGCTTATCTATTCGATTAAAGAGGCTACCGCATATAAAAAGCCCGTAATCGTCAAGGTTGCAGCCGTTCATAACGTTGCGGCAATCGCCTCGGGTATTGCCCGTTCAGGTGCGGATATCATAGCTATAGACGGCTTCCGCGGCGGCACGGGTGCAGCTCCCACGAGGATTAGGGACAACGTCGGTATTCCTATAGAACTTGCCTTAGCTCAGGTTGACCAAAGGTTGAGGGAAGAGGGTATAAGGGATAACGTCTCCATTCTTGCGGCAGGTTCCATTCACTCGTCTGCCGACGTGGTTAAGGCGATAGCACTCGGCGCAGACGCCTGCTATATAGGTACTTCCGCGTTGATGGCTCTCGGCTGTCACCTCTGCCGCAGCTGCCAGACGGGCAACTGCAATTGGGGTATAGCAACCCAGAAACCCGAACTCGTAAAGCGTCTTAACCCCGATATCGGCTACAAACGCCTTGTAAATTTGGTTCATGCATGGACGCATGAAATTCAAGAGATGATGGGCGGTATGGGTATCAACTCCATAGAGGCGTTAAAGGGCAACAGGCTTATGCTTAGAGGCATAGGTTTAAACGAAACCGAATTGAGGGTGCTTGGCATCAAGCATGCGGGTGAATAATATGAAGAGGATTTACGTCAACGAACAATGGTGCCTTGGATGTCACCTGTGTGAATATGAATGTATGTATGCAAATTCGGGCTTGGACGAGATGTTTAAGCTCAAGGGTAAGGCAGGCAAGGATATACTGCCCCGTATTCAAGTAGAGGGTGACGAAAAATCGCCTATACACTTTGCGGTCAACTGCAGACACTGCTCGGGTACGGCTTGCGTAAACGGCTGTATTGCAGGTGCGTTAACCAAGACCGACGACGGTATGGTCGTAATCGACAAGGATAAATGCGTAGGATGCTTTACCTGCGTACTGCTCTGCCCGTTCGGCGCGATTATGCCTGCGGCAGACGGCAAAGCGGCGCAGAAGTGTATGCTCTGCACCGACAATATCAAGAACGGGGAACCCAACTGCGTTAAGTACTGCCCCAATAATGCCATAGTATACGAGGAGCGTGATTGATATGAAGTATTTATTAATAGGTAATTCAACCGCCGCTATCGCTTGTATAGAGGCAATCAGGTCGGTGGATAAAGAGGGAGAGATAACAGTCCTTTCCAAGGAGAAGCAGTTCTGCTACGGCAGACCGACCATTTCCTACTGCCTTGCAAATCTTACGGACAGGGAGCATATGAACTACCGCCCTGCAGACTTCTATGAGAAAAACAACGTCAATCTGCACCTCGGCGTCAGTGCGGAGAGTATCGACGCTGAAAAAAAGCTGGTTAAAGCCTCCGACGGCAAAAAATATGCCTACGATAAACTCTTAGTTTCCACGGGTTCACGCCCCTTCGTGCCCCCTGCCGACGGGCTGGATAAGGTTAAAAACATCTTCACCTTTATGAGCTACGACGATATGGAGGCATTAGATAAAGCCATCTCTCCCGAAAAGGAAGTGGTAGTCATAGGTGCAGGTCTTATCGGCTTAAAGTGTGTGGAAGGCATCTTCGAAAGGGTTAAAAAGGTGACGGTTGTCGACCTTGCAGAAAGGGTTATGCCCTCGGTAACCGAGGAGGAGAGTGCCTCTATGATACAGTCCTTCCTTGAGAAAAAGGGAGTTGAATTCGTGCTTGGCGACTGTGCCGCAAGCTATAGTGAAAACTCGGTGACGCTTAAGAGCGGTAAGACGCTTAACTTTGACGTTCTGGTTATGGCGGCAGGCGTCAGGGCAAACACCTCGCTTGTAGCTGACATAGGCGGTAAGGTAAACAGGGGTATTTTAGTAGATACCCACCAGCGCACTTCGATTGCCGATATATACGCAGCAGGCGACTGTACGGAGGGTTACGACAGCTCCATCAATGCAGCAAGAGTGCTTGCGCTTATGCCCAACGCATATCTTCAAGGCAAGACTGCAGGTCTGAATATGGCAGGAGGAGACAGCGAATACAAGGACGCAATTCCTTTAAATGCAGTCGGTTTCTTCGGTCTGCATATGCTGTCCGCAGGCGTGTACGAGGGAGAGGTTATAAAGGTCAAGGGTGAAGATTCGCTCAAGCTTTTATTCGTTGAAAACAACGTGTTAAAAGGGTTTATTCTTATAAACGACTTTTTAAGGGCAGGTATATACACCTCGCTTGTAAGGGGTAAGACTCCGCTTTCAGGCGTGGATTTCGATATGCTTGTCAACGCCCCTCAGCTTCTGGCGTTCCCTGCCGAAGCGAGAGCGGCGAAACTTTCTAGGAGAGTATAATTTATGGTCATCAATACGGATAGCGAAACACATTTTTCGCAGATAAATTCACAGGTGAGAAACACGCAGGAGAAGGAGATAGAGATTAACGGCTGTATCGGTCAACGCTATATAGGTACGGGTCTTTCGGGTAAAAGGGTTAGAATTAACGGCATACCCGGCAACGCTTTGGGTGCCTATTTAAACGGCGGCGAGATAACCGTTTACGGCAACGCGCAGGACGCCACGGGCGACACCATGAATTCGGGTACTATCATAATTCACGGCAACGCAGGCGACACCACGGGGTACGCTATGAGGGGCGGAAAAATCTACATCAAGGGCAACTCCGGTTACCGCACGGGTATTCATATGAAGGAGTACGGCGACCATAAGCCCATAATCGTAATAGGCGGCAGAGTAGGCTCTTTTTTGGGTGAATACCAGGCAGGCGGTGTGATAGTGGTTTTAGGTCAGCACGAGGACGATATGCCCATAATCAACAACTTCTGCGGTACGGGTATGCACGGCGGTGTGATATATCTCCGCTGCAAAAAATTGCCTAAGACAATCCCCGGTCAGGTCACTGCAACGACGGTTAAAGGCAGTGAGGTTAAAGAGCTTTCGGACATTGTAAAAGACTACTGCACGTACTTCAATTACGATGCGAATGAGCTTTTAAACACTGATTTCACCGTTTTAAAGCCCAACAGCTCCAACCCCTATAAGCAGATGTACACTGCAAACTGAAAGGGTTTATCTATACGGCTGTCCATTTCGGACAGCCGTTTTTATATGTAAAAATTGCCGAAATACTATTGACAAGCCGTCTTGCAGTGGTATAATGTATTTGAATATTTGTGGAGGGAAGCAAATATGGAAGGGAAGTACGATCTAAGCTTTAACGAATATTTCAAGGATAAAGACCTAAGCAAAAGCACCGACCCGTTGACGGGCGTTCTGGACAGAAGGACTATTTTCGAGTACGTCGAATGGCTAATGAGTCAAGGCAGGCACTTTTCGCTGTTTTTGATAGATATCGACAACTTTAAAAACGTCAACGACAGTTACGGGCATATAGTCGGCGATATCGTCATTGCGCAGACGGCGCAGACCTTCGTCGAGGCGAGCGGCGTTGCAGGCGTCGTCGGCAGATACGGCGGTGACGAGTTTGTAATAGTATATGAAGAATTAACCGACTATCAGGATGTGTGGAGTTGTGCCAACCGCCTTACCCATATGCGTATGGGGGGTCTGGAGGATTACGGTCTGCCCAACTTCTCCATAACCGTAACCGTCGGAATATCCCGCTTTCCCATAAATGCAAATAGCTTGGAAGATTTAATTAAATTGGCGGATATCGCGCTATACCGCGGCAAGACAAAGGGCAGGCACTGCTTTATCATCTATCTGCCCGAAAAACACGCAAATATCTCTCTTCAGGGTGACAGGGATAAACGTCAGAACCTTATGCAGCTCTGCGGCGTGGTTTACAACAGCTTAACCGCCGGCGGCGAGGACGTCGCGCTGGCAATTTCAACGGTGTTCAAGAGCCTTGTTTCATACTATATGTTCGACCATATCTGCCTTGAAACACACAAAAAGCTCAACCATAGCGTAATTTTTCCGCTGTCAAAGCAAAAGCGGTTTAAGCATATTCCGTTCAATCTTATTAACGAGCTTGTCGATACCGCAGGGTATGCAAACATAAACGACGTGCAGGAGCTTAACAAAGCTATCTTCACCCCCATCATCGAGGAGTGTGCAAAGCAGGGTATACGTTCGTCTTTTTACTGCAAGATATCGGCATACGGCGTCGATTACGGCTTTATCAGGGTGGATACAACGAGTACCGCAAGGATATGGCAGAACGAAGAGATGTCTATGATAATAGTTGCGGCAAGGGCAATAGGTCTGCTGCTCCATTATCAGGGCAAGACGTTGGAGGATTTGCCCCTCGTCGCCCCTGTAGAGGCAGGCAGCACAAAATAAAATATGTGTAAAATTAAACGGCTCAACCGCAATGGTTGAGCCGTTAATAATTAGTATTAAAGTTACTTTGAGTTACATTAAGCTTTTTAGTCCTCTTCCGAACCAAAAACCATCCCGTATATCTCTTTGGCTGCCGACAAATCTTTATATCTTATATAGACTCTTCTGCCCTCTGCTCTGCCTGCGGAGGAATGGGTTACGCCACCGACGTAGAAGGGTACGCCCACGACTTCGATGTCATTCTCCTGTAAGGTGTAGGCGAACATTTCAAAATTGAATGAGGACAGGCTTACAAAATAGCAAAAATCTTCGTCGTCGACGTCTCTCAGCTTTTTGTTTCCGCATGCAGGGCAGCGTGCGTCGGCTGTCAGGTAATTGCATTTTTCGCAGAATTTCATTTTAAAGTCCTCGGGTATAATCTGTCTTTAAGACTTTTCTTCCAGCTTTGCGGGTCTGGAGAAGAGGTAGCCCTGCGAATAATCGACCTTGTTGTCCGTTATGACCTGCTGAATATGTTCGTTCTCGACGTATTCGGCGATGACCTTTTTATCCCTCGTGTTCGCCCAGGAGGAGATCATATTGACAAAGTCGCTGCAAGAAGGGTCAACGTTGACGTCCCTGACTATCTCGCCCGTAATCTTTATGTAGTCCAGATCTATCCTTAAAACGTGCATCAGGTTGCTGTATCCCGACCCGAAATCGTCCACCGCAATCTTAGAGCCTAACTCGTGAATTTTGTCGGTGAAGGTCTTAAGATATGCATAATCGGTTATCGCCTCGCTTTCGACTATTTCGAATATAATCTTTTCGGGCTGTTCGGCTTGTTCGAGCTTATCAAAGATGAGCTTCAGCGTCTCCTGATTATAGACGTCGCTCGTGTTGAGGTTAATGGTTACGGTGAAGGGGTGTTTAGGCACGTCGTCCAAAACTCTTTCTATCATAATCTGGGAGAGTCTGTCGTACAGCTTGTACTCCTTAGCTACGGGTAAAAATTCACCCGGCAAATAGATTTTGCCGTCTTTATCCGTAATTCGCATAAGCGATTCGTAGATATCTATTTCCTGAGTATTGTTATTCATTATTCCCTGATAGTAGGGTATAACCCGCTTATGGGAAATGGCGTCGTTGATGACCTGAAGGAGCGTCATCTCCTTTTTGAAGTCGCTGTTTTCCTCTTCGCTGTTTACAAGGATATCGCCGCTGCCCTTGTGCAGATTGACGTAAGTCAGCTCGACCTTATTTAAAAGGTCGTCCTCGCCAAAGACAATACTCATCTCGTATATGGGTTGGTAGCTGCTGTGCTTGATTTTGTCGAGTTCGGCTTTAAGCCTCTTCATATCGGCAACGAATTGTTCTCTGTCGGGGGAGTTAGTCGCAATCAGGACGGACAGCTCGCCGTAGCGGTACACGCTGTAACCTGCTCCTAAAACCCGTTTGCAGCCGTCTGCGGCGGTCAGCACGTAGGAAGAGTAGACGTCCTTGCTCAAAAATACCCTGATGACGTTCTCGTTCTTGAGCGAGAGCAGACATAGCGCGTTAAAGACCTCGTTCTTAGCGTCAAAGACGTATTTAGCGAGGTTAGCGAGCCCCGTTTCGTTGTCTGTAACCATCTGCTCGGCAAGGCGTTGTTTGCCCTCGTAAATCTCGTTTTTCAGCTCCGAATTGGCGGTACTGAAGAGATAGGAAACCAAGGGGAGATTATCGAACTGTATCGCGTTATCGTCCTGTAGCTCGTGCAAGTTCAGGTAAACGGTAGCGTTGGGGTCCTCCGAAAGGGACGCGACCGTGAACGCCGAGTTGGAGTAACGGCATTGCGTACCGTCGTAGATAAGCTCGCCCGCCATAAACGCACCCGTTATCTGGGTGGAGGTAAACACGTTAAGCTCCCACTTAGCGCAGTTGTGTAAAATCAAACGTCTGGTTAAGCAGCTGTATGCGAACAACGCCTCCGCAGGGGAAGAGCCGATCTCTTCGCAAAGGGGGCGCAAAGCCTTAACGGTAGCGTTGGGGTCGATATAACCCATCGTTAAGCAGTCGTTCTCCCTGATTTCGTCGAATACGAACAGGTCTCCTTCAAGCGGTTCGCCCGTAAAGGCGTCGACGTCGTAATTGATATTCAGACCTAACCCCTTTGATTTTTCGTTTACCAACGGCAGGGCATGAATGATATTCTTGTCCTTATCTATGTATTCCTCGCCTACCAGATAATTAAACCACTTTTTAGCAGGCTGACCGTCTATTTCTATAAGTCTGTGTTCGCTGGACTTGGTCACTTTATAGGAACGCCCCACCGACTTAATTCCCGTTATAGCCGCTTGATTGTGTAAAAGCAGTTTGCCGTTAAGCTTGGCAACGACTATATAGTCCTCGGCAATAAAACTGTTGTGTACGATATACGCAGGGTCTTTGCATAAATCGCCCGAAACAGAGTAGGCACCGCCGCCGATAATTTTAAAGTTGACGGCACGTTTATTGAACTCCTCCACGAGCTGTGAAACGTAGGGATAAGTGGGGCAGTAATAGGTGAACAAAAAGCTGTCGTTTGCGCCGCCAAGGTAATATAAGACGTCGTCAGCAACCTTCTGAGGGGAACGGTAGCCGTTCCTGTCCTTTAAGCTGACGGAGGTCGTCTTAACGGAAGTATCGTACAAATCGATTATGGATATTAAAGTTTTATCGGTAAGGCTCTCTCCCTTATAGATAATACCGCCTACGCTGCAGCCAACGACTTCCGACTCGGGCAATAGTAAAGCCAACTCCTTTAAAAGGGGTGCGATTTCGTTTTTAGAAAGGTCATCCGTATGGACGATAATCAGATACTTCTTTGTGTCGATAAGCTGGTTAATGCGTACAAAGGACTTAAGGTTTTTTAAATTTTTGTATAGCAGACTGTATACTCTCATTTCCCACCTATGGTTATTTTGCCAAAAAATCACAATATGCTTTATATATTATACCATCTTAATTACGGTTTGTAAATAGTAAATGTTAAAAAATGAAAGTACTTAACAAAAAATTTTAAATACTAACTTTTATAATCTGCTAAAGTTCCTTGACAAGGTGGGTTCAGGGCAGTAAACTTTTAGTGTAAAAATTATTTGCTGAAAAATTTCTACGGGTATTATTATGGCTAAAAAAATAGTAAAACATATCGCTATAGGGCTTGCCGCAGTCTTTGCCCTTATCTTGTTAATCGTGCTGGGTTACGTCGTTTACGTGGCGGTTCAATACTATAGAATTGAGGATAACCAGGCTTTGACTACCACGCAGAACGCCGCGCAAAATGTGTCTGTCGGGCAGGAATACTCCGTCGTATCGTATAACGTCGGGTTTGGCGCGTATTCTCCGGAATACTCCTTCTTTATGGACGAGGGTGTTATGAAAGACGGTACCGTAACGAAAGGAATTTACGCAAAGGGTAGAGATAAGGCAGACGTTGAAAAGAACGTGGCAGGGCAGATTTTAACCTTGCAGGAATTGAATGCCGACTTCTGCTTTCTGCAGGAGGCGGACGAGAGTGCCCACAGAAGCTATAATATCAATATGGTGGAAAGGTTTTCTTCTCAGCTGTCGGGTTATTCTTCAACCTACGCCTGCAACTTTCACACGGCAAATTTGTTCTACCCCTTCAACGACCCCATAGGCATAATCAACGGCGGAATTCAAACGCTGTCCCGCTATAATATCCAAAGCTCTCTGCGCCGTTCTTTCCCCGTAACAACCGATTTTATCGATAAGCTTTTCGATTTGGACAGGTGCTTTACTCTGCACTATCTGCCCATTGAAGGCAGCGATAAAATGCTCGTTTTAATGAACGTACATATGTCCGCATATGATGAAGGAGGCAAGATCAGGGCGCAACAGCTGGAGATGTTAAATTGCGTTTTGAGTGCCGAATATGCCGCAGGTAACTACGTTATTGCAGGCGGAGATTTCAATCATTGCCTCATTGCCGCCCAGTTTGAAAATGATGAAGCGGCTCTTTCCCATTACCCTACGCAGCAGCAGATACCCGATTGGGTAAAGACCTCAATATTCCACAAAACTGAGATTGCATCAGGTTTCAACATAGTTGCCTCCAAGGACGGTGCGGCAACGTGTAGGGGTGCGGATATGCCCTATGAAAAGGGGGTTAATTACGAGACGGTTATAGACGGTTTCCTCGTCTCCGACAACGTTGAAGTTGTCTCCGAATACACAATAGACACAGCCTACGCCTACAGCGACCACAACCCCGTAAAAATGAGTTTTAAGTTGATAGGGGCGTAACGCGAGGGGTGTTATAATCTAGTATGATAATTCGACAATATAGAAGTGAGGATTTTGAATTAATTTCCCGGTTGTTTTATGAAACGGTAAATTGCATCAATGCAAGAGATTATTCGGCTTTGCAACTTAGCGTCTGGACGAAAAGTTCAGAATGTTTAAAAACAAGGCAAAAGGATTTATTAATGCAATACACTTTAGTTGCGGATATTAACAGTATAATTGTAGGCTTCGGCAGTATCGATAGTTCGGGTTGTTTAGACTTGCTTTTTACTCATAAAGATTATCAAAATCAGGGAATTGCCACTGCATTATGCAATGAGTTGGAAAGAAGTTTTACCGTTATAAAAGCGTACGCCTCTATTACGGCGAAGTCGTTTTTTACAAATCGTGGCTATGCGGTAATTAAAGAACAGGAAGTTGAACGTTCAGGCGTTAAGCTTAAAAACTTTGAAATGATAAAAAATAACCTTACCAGATAGTATTCGAATGATGCACCGTAAGGAATTACTGCGGCTATCGCCTCGTGCCACCGCAAGCGGTGGGGCGAACATACTCGATTCCGATTAGGTACGTAACAAAAAACCTTATCCGAAAATTCGAATAAGGTTTTTTGTGGTGCACCGTAAGGAATTCGAATCCCTAGCCTTTGGTTCCGTAGACCAACGCTCTATCCAGTTGAGCTAACGGTGCATAAGATTTATTTAACAGCTTACATATTATATAAAATATATTTTGCTTTGTCAAACACTTTTACTAAAAGTTTATAATAGATATTTGCGATTACTATTAAATTTTAAACAATAAAAACAACCTGAACTAAACTTTGTTATGTTTAATTCAGGTTGGTGGCGCAGAGAGAGGGATTACTTCGCCGAAAATCGCTTTACCGTTTAAGCAAAACTAAATGTCGGCTCGTGCCACCGCAAGCGGTGGGGTGTAAGGAGCAACTTTAGTTGCGACGGAATAGCGATTGGTCGAAGATGATTAGGATTTAAGAAGTGTGTAGTTATCGCAATCGCGTCTCCACCCCACGGGGTTTCTTCGCACCCTCTCACATACACAGAATAAGGACGTAAGTTGTGTTCAACTTACGTCCTTATTGGCGCAGAGAGAGGGATTTGAACCCCCGGATAGTTGCCCATCAACGGTTTTCAAGACCGCCGCGTTCGACCGCTCCGCCATCTCTGCGTAAAGTTATTAAGTTTAATCTACCAAGAAATTTTGCTTTAGGTTAAACTGAAGCCTAACCGCAAAGGCAAAATTAAACGGTTTGACGCAATTGCGCCTACGGCGAACAATTGCTATTGCGGAGCTAAAGCTCCTACAAGACCCGCCGCGTTCGACCGCTCCGCCATCTCTGCGTAAAGTTATTAAGTTTAATCTACCAAGAAATTTTGCTTTAGGTTAAACTGAAGCCTAACCGCAAAGGCAAAATTAAACGGTTTGACGCAATTGCGCCTACGGCGAACAATTGCTATTGCGGAGCTAAAGCTCCTACAAGACCCGCCGCGTTCGCCCCGTTGCTTGCAACGGCACGAAGTACCGCTCCGCCATCTCTGCTCGTCGCCACAAACTACGCTTTAATGCTTTTGTAAAAACAAAGGCAGACCTTGCTTCGTTGCGTCTCCTCTTCCTACAAAAACCTTTGCAAGCAAATCTTTTGCGGAAACCCTATTAATTAGATTACTCAAACATTTTATCAAATGCCAAAGGCGTTGTCAACGCTTTTGTTATGTGCCAAGGGAATAAAAATTATAAAAAATTTTGCAACAAAGTCTTGACATTTTAATATGAATGAATTATCATATGAATAGTAATTCATAATTAAAGCCTGTGCAGCTTTTTCATAAACTTCACGGCTAAAATAAAAGAGGTATAAAAATGACTGACTGTCAAAACGAAAAACTTCAGCATGAAGAGCGAGTGCGTTTAGCTCTGCAAAATATGCCTGACGAGGTTGAGGTGGAGGAGATAGCCACACGCTTCAAGGCGATTAGCGAACCTTCACGATTAAAAATTCTGTTTGTGCTTGCCTGCGGCGAGCTGTGCGTAGAGCACATAACATCCGCTGTCGGGGGGAACCAAAGTGCGGTGTCACACCAGCTTAAAACGCTTAAAGACCACCGCATAGTCAAGGCGCAAAGGCGTGGTAAGCAGGTTATGTACTCCATAGCGGACGGGCATATCCTGGCAATGTTAGAACTTGCAAAGGAGCATTTAAACTGTGATTGAAAAGATAATAAAAATCAAAGGGCTTGACTGTGCCAACTGTGCAAGAGAGCTTGAAGAAGAAATTTTAAAGATAGAAGGCGTTGAAAAGGCTTGCGTGGATTTTATGGCGAGCAAGGTAATTTTAACCTGCGAAGAGAGTGCGGTAGACCCCGTAATATATTGCTGTAACCACTTTGAAGAGGTCTCAGTAATAGAAGAAACGGACTCTCAAACGGAGGAACTTTTCAGGGGCGGAAAGCGCGTAAAAATTGCAAACTTGTGCTGTGCCAACTGCGCAAGGGAGCTTGAAGAGGAGTTAAACGGCTTGGACGGCGTTTCGGCAACGGTTGACTTTATGAATATGACCGTAATTTTAAACGCCAAAGATAAAGCCGCCCACGACGAGGCAATCTATCACATATCCCATTTTGAGGACGTTAAAATTATTGACGGCAAGATGGAACGCAAGGGGGTATATAAGGAAAACTTAGCAGATATTCTTGCAGTAATAATCTCCGCCGCATTTTTTATTCCGGCAGTTGTCCTTGACTTTTTAAAGTTGGGCGGTTGGGTTAATTATTTTGATTATGCCTTATACGGCGTTGCGTTCCTTGCTTCCGGCTATATAGTTTTATGGAACACCGTTCGCAATATCTCAAAGGGTAAAATCTTTGACGAAAACTTTTTAATGGCAATCGCCTCTATCGGTGCAATAGTGCTGGGCGTAACTACGGGCGACGGTCTGTTTGAAGGCGTTGCGGTTATGCTTTTATACCGCATAGGCGAGCTGTTGCAGGGCATTGCCGTAGGTGCTTCCCGTCAGTCGATAACCAAGCTTATGGACTTAAAGAGCGACACTGCAACCTTATTAAAAGACGGTGAGCAGATTATAGTCGACCCCGAAAGTCTGATTATAGGCGATATCATAATGATTAAGGCGGGTGAGAAAATTCCCGTTGACTGCCGCATATGCGAGGGGCAATCGACCTTGGATATGAAGAGTCTTAACGGTGAAGCGGTTCCCAAAGAGGTCAAAGAGGGGGACGAGGTTCTCTCAGGTGCAATAAACCTTTCGGGTGTAATCTGTGCCGAAGTCATCAGGGAATATAAAAACTCTGCGGTAGCTAAGATTTTGGAGCTCGTGGAAAATTCCACGGCGAAGAAGGCTAAACCCGAAAAGTTTATCTCTAAATTCGCAAAGTACTACACCCCTGCGGTAGTCATTGCCGCAATGCTCGTTGCTGGCATCGTTCCCACAATAATCTGCGCCGTAAACGGAGCGTTTATTTGGGCAACTTATAAAGATTGGATATATAAAGCCCTTTCCTTCCTCGTCATTTCCTGCCCCTGCGCATTGGTCATCTCGGTACCGCTTGCATACTTCGGAGGTATCGGCAGATGTGCAAAGTCGGGTATTTTGGTTAAGGGTTCCACGGGCATAGACGCAATTTGCGAGGCAGTCGTCGCCGCTTTCGACAAGACGGGTACGCTTACCGAAGGCGTATTTGCGGTTAAAAATTCGTCAAGCGAAGAGGCGTTAAAGCTTGCCGCCGCTGCTGAAAAATACTCCTCGCACCCCATAGCCGCTGCGTTCAAAGACGTTGAAACGCCATACTGGGTGACAGGTGCGAAAGAGGTGGCAGGCATGGGAATAGCCTGTGAGTGTGAAGGCAAAACGCTGCTCTGCGGTAACGCAAAACTGCTGGAGGAAAACAACATTAAGTTTACCCCCGTTCAGTGCGTTTCAACCACGGTCTACGTTGCGTTGGACGGCGAATATATAGGGGTTATTGAGATTGACGATAGGATAAAAGACGGTGCTTCAGACGCGCTTGCCGCCCTCAAAAAGACAGGTATTCAGGGCGTATATATGCTCACGGGTGACAATAAAGACAGGGCTGAAGAGGTTGCAAACCAATTGGCTTTAGACGGCGTTTACGCCTCGTTACTGCCCGATGAAAAACTTGAAACGGCGGAAAAGTTAAAGGAGAAAGGCGGTTTAATATACGTCGGCGACGGCATCAACGACGCCCCCGTTATGACTGCTGCAGACTGTGCAGTGTCTATGGGTAAGGTGGGCAGCGACGCCGCAATCGAAGCGAGTGATTTCGTGCTCGTGTCCGACGACCTTGCAAAGCTTGCCGAAACGAGGAGAATAGCAAAGGGTACGCGTGCAATCGTGTTCCAGAATATTATAGGCTCGCTGTTGGTCAAGTTTGCGGTTATGGCATTGAGTATAGCAATTCCCTCGTTCCCCCTAATAATTTCAATCTTTGCAGACGTGGGCGTAATGCTGTTAGCAGTCGTCAACTCCCTGCGCACGGCGTTAATTAAGTAAGACTGCAAATACTTCTATCGATTAACGTCCGTTTGAATAAAAAGTAAAAGCTCAAAGATTTCAAAATCTTTGAGCTTTTAAACTGACTGACAAAACTTTCATTTAATTATTAATTCTTCATAGTCGGCTATTGCATTTTTAATATCGTTAAATGCCATTTCTTCGGTTTCAAAAATAGATTTTCTAATAATATCAGGCTCCCACCAGCCATAAGTTTCATACGCTGTTACCTCTTCATCATCCGCTAAAGTTAAACGTTCTGCGCCTACAGAATAAAACCCGTCGTCTCTTTTATAAATATAGACTATACGTTCTCTGTATTTTGAATAAAATAATCTGCTTTTATTTTCAAGGTTAATTTTTTTGAACAGCATATCCTTTTTTTCTTCAACTGTTTTAGGGGGAAGTTGTAACCGTGCTGAACGCTTTCTTTTCATAATTATTTGTCTTTATTGTTGCAAATTTAAAGTTTAAATCTTACTTGTAAAATTTAGTGAGTTATTCTGCGGCAACCTTTAATTTTATAAACTTGCCTTGTAATCGGTTCCCCAATCGTGCATAGCGTCGAGAATGGGCTTTAACGTTTTACCCAGCTCTGAGAGGGAGTATTCCACGCGCGGAGGCACTTCGGCAAAGACCTCTCTTTCGATAATGCCGTCCTCTTCCAAGGCGCGGAGATTGTCGGTTAATACCTTTTTGCTTATCCCGGGAACTGTTTTTAAAAAGTCGGTAAACCTCTGCGTTCCTTTATAGAACAAATTGCGTAAGATAAGAAGCTTCCATTTATTGCCTATAAGTTGAACGGTAGTTGCAACGGGACACTCGGGCAATTCTTCTCTTGTCAGCATATCTTTTTCTCCTCTGAATTTGTGGAAAAATTATAACATAACCTCAACATATTGTCAATAGTTCAAAAATAAAACCTGGTTATAAATCTATTATTCGGTAATAGAAAAGTAACGTTCTTGATATCCCGTTTCGCCTTTGTTATACTTTTGGCGTAATCGGAAAGGTTACAATAAATCACATTTTTCGGAGGTATCAAGATGAAAAGAATTGCTATAGTTTGTGCGGCAGGCAAACAGGGTAAGTTGTTGGTGGACGAAGCGGTATCGCGCGGTTATGAAGTTACAGGGTTTGTCCGCAACGGAGACAAAGTAATAAACGTAAAGGCAAAAAAGGTCGTTAAAGATCTATTCGAACTGACGAGAGAAGATTTATCGGCTTTCGACGTGGTTATCAACGCTTTTGGTGCATGGACGCCCGAAACTCTGCCCTTGCACAGAACGTCATTAAAGCACTTGTGCGACGTGTTGGGAGGAACGAATATCCGACTTCTCGTCGTGGGCGGCGCAGGAAGTCTTTATGTGGACGAAGAACACACGTTGCAGGTTAAAGATCTGCCTGATTTTCCCGATATTTATAAGCCTCTTGCAAATATGCAGAGTGAAGCTCTCAGCGATTTAAGGCAGCGTAGCGACGTCAAGTGGACGTTTTTATCCCCTGCAGGCAACTTTGTTGCGGACGGTGAGAGGACGGGTAAGTATATTCTCGGCGGCGAGGAATATTTTGTTAACGCAAAAGGCGTTAGTGAAATAAGCTATGCCGACTATGCAATCGCAATGATAGACGAAGTCGAAAACGCCAATAATATACAAAAAAGATTTTCGGTTATCGGAGAATAACGAATTTCGTCCGTACGCAACAGCTAAAAACTAAGACGGGTAACATAAAAGGCAGTCGTTTTTACGGCTGCTTTTTAAATGCCGTTTAATTGAATATATCCCCTCACCAAACTGTTTTTTGCTATTGACAGATTATTTCGTCTGTGTTAAAATTTTGTATGGTAAAGGGGAAGCATATGAAGTACGTTTTAGCACTTGATCAAGGTACTACAAGCACTAGAGCAATAGTATTCGACGGTAACGGTAAGATTGCAGGCAAGGCTCAGCAGGAATTTAAACAGATATATCCTGCCCCCGGCTGGGTGGAGCATGACCCAACCGATATAATAGGCACTTCCGTAGGGGTTATTGCCGAAGCGTTAATCAGGGCAAACATAGCCATTGACGACCTTTCGGCAATCGGTATAACCAACCAGCGTGAAACGACTATAGTATGGGATAGAAAGACAGGTACGCCCGTGTGCAACGCCATTGTCTGGCAATGCAGAAGGACTGCGAACTTGGCGGAAAACCTCAAGAAAGAGGGGCTTTCTCCCTTTATTTATTCCAAAACAGGGTTGGTGCCCGACGCCTACTTTTCCGCAACCAAGATAAAGTGGATATTGGATAACGTTCAAGGCGCAAGGGAACGTGCTGAAAGAGGAGATCTTTATGCGGGTACGGTTGATACCTATCTTATGTGGAGACTCTCCCGTGGAAAAATCTTCGCTACCGATTACACCAACGCCTCCCGAACAATGCTTTTTAACATACATTCGCTTAAGTGGGATGAAGATTTGTTAAAACTCTTTAATATCCCTGGCTGTATGCTCCCCGAAGTTAAACCCTCCTGCGGATTTTTCGGTTATACCGATAAGCGAGTATTGGGCGGTGAGGTTCCTATTTGCGGTGTTGCAGGCGATCAGCAGGCGGCACTGTTCGGTCAATTATGCATTAACGAAGGTGACGTTAAAAACACCTACGGCACGGGTTGTTTTCTGCTTATGAATACGGGTGCCAAGGCGGTTGAAAGCAATAACGGGCTTGTAACCACTTTGGGTGCTTCGGCAGGCGGCAGACCGCCTTATGTTCTGGAGGGGTCGGTATTCGTCGGCGGTGCGGTAGTTCAATGGCTGCGTGACGAGTTGGGGTTAATAGGCTCGGCTAAAGAGAGCGAGGAGTGGGCAAACAAGGTAGAAGACTGCGGAGGTGTGTACGTCGTTCCTGCCTTTACGGGTTTGGGTGCACCCTATTGGGACAGCTTAGCGAGAGGTGTAATCTGCGGTATAACCCGTGGCACTAATAAAGCCCATATAATTCGTGCCGCGTTGGAGTCGGTGGCGTATCAGTCCGCCGACCTTGTATATGCAATGCAGAGGGATGCAGGGATAAAGGTCAAATGTTTAAGGGTTGACGGAGGTGCCTCCGCAAACAACTTCTTAATGCAGTTCCAGGCTGATATATTGGGGGCAAAGATACAAAGACCATTGGTTACAGAGTCTACCGCACTCGGTGCGGCGTACCTTGCGGGGTTGCGTTGCGGTGTTTGGCCAAGCCTTTCAGAGCTTGAAGAGCAGCGTGAGTGCGAAAGGGAATTTATTCCGGACAGTGACGGAGAAAAGAGATTAAAAAGGCTTTCGTGCTGGGCGGAAGCGGTTAAGCGTTCAAGACTGTAAAAATGCGTTGGTTAGCGCATATACGGTGGGTAATCACACAAGATAATTGTAGCAATAAAGCAAAATTTGGTGGAATATGTACGATTGTATAATTATAGGTACGGGTGCGGCAGGCATTTCGGCCGCGCTTACGCTCAAGGCTTTGAAAATTGATTTTTTGTGGTTCGGGGATAAAAACCTTTCACGCAAAATTCGCAGTGCCGAAATAATTAAAAACTATCCCGGGTTAAACGCCGTTTCCGGCGAGGAGATGCAAAATGCATTCTTAACGCAGATTGCCGACGCCGGAATCGAGATAACGCAAGGTAAGGTAAACGGCGTATATCCTATGGGCAACAGCTTTAGCGTAATGTGCGGTCAGACTGCTTACGAGGCTAAGACGGTTATAATCGCAACGGGCGTAGAGGCGATTAAGCCCGTCAAGGGCGAGGCGGAATATCTCGGCAGGGGCGTAAGCTACTGCGCCGTGTGCGACGGCTTTTTATATAAGGGTAAGACCATCGCCGTCTATTGCGAGGGCGAGGAAGAGGTTAAAGAGGTACTGCTTCTTTCTAAGTATGCTTCAGAAATCTACCTGTTCTGCCCCGAAAAGGTAAAGGTTGAAGAGCCAAACGTCAAACGGGTCGGGTCAATAATTAGGGAAATGAAAGGTGATTTGCGCATACGTACAGTCGTAGGGGAGAAAGGCGAATTTGAGGTGGACGGCGTGTTTATGCTAAAACAGGCGTTCGGTGCGGATACGCTCGTCTACGGATTAAAGACCGACGGCGGCGCGGTCGTTACGGATAAGAGCCAGGCAACCTCAGTTGCAGGTGTATTTGCGGCAGGCGACTGCACTGGCAGACCATTCCAGTACGCAAAGGCGGTGGGCGAGGGCAACGTGTGTGCCTATTCGGTCAATGCCTATCTTAAAAGCGGTAAGGTGGAATGATTTCATTTTTTGAAAGCGGTTTTCATTTTAAACGTAAAGTAAAAAATTAATTTAAATTAAGTAAATTTGTCTTAAAAATGAGTTGACATAGAAAATTGGATTTGCTATAATCATCAAGCATTGAGTTGTGTGTGACCTGCTTCGCTTTCGGTTTAATCAATGCGGGTGTAGTTCACCGGTAGAACACTAGCCTTCCAAGCTGGTTGAGTGGGTTCGACTCCCATCACCCGCTCCACTAACTTAAAAGGCTTGGCGTGTACTTATTTATTTTGCGCCTGTAGCTCAGCAGGATAGAGCAACGGCCTTCTAAGCCGTGTGTCGGGGGTTCGAGTCTCTCCAGGCGCACCATATGGCGGGCGTAGCTCACTTGGTAGAGCGCCAGATTGTGGCTCTGGAGGTAGCAAGTTCGAAACTTGTCGCCCGCCCCATATTCTTATTGGGGTATCGCCAAGCGGTAAGGCACGGGATTTTGATTCCCGCATTCGTTGGTTCAAATCCAGCTACCCCAGCCAGATTTATATGCTGGGAAATGGCTTGACGGATATTATGAATAATTCGCTGTTCGTCACCTACCCCCAGCCAGATTTATATGCTGGGAATAGCAGTAACCCACCCGGCTTAACTATTTGGCCCATTAGCTCAGTCGGCAGAGCACTTGACTTTTAATCAAGGTGTCCCGGGTTCGAATCTCGGATGGACCACCAAAATAACAACCCCGTACTTTATAGGAGTACGTTACATAGAAAGATGCACCTTTAGCTCAGTTGGTAGAGCAACTGACTCTTAATCAGTGGGCCCAGGGTTCGAGTCCCTGAAGGTGCACCAAAAACGGCAATTTTAGCAATAAAATTGCCGTTTTTTTGGGCTCTTTGTCAAATGTTGTGGTGGAGATAAAAACTAAAAAATAGATAATTCTAC
>JBJEVD010000037.1:0-1878 GCA_051884175.1 Candidatus Coproplasma sp. | reverse complement strand
AGTTGAAGAGTTTTTCAGGGACTGCGCCCGGTTCTTTTCGGACAAGTACGGGAAAAAAATATGATTTCCGCAATCGTTCATAGGGATGAAACCACGCCGCATATGCACCTGAACTTCATCCCTATCAATCAAGGACGGTTAAGCAGTAAAAGCCTTTTTGACAGACAAAAGCTCGCACAGTTACAAACCGAATTACACGAGAGTATCGGCAGGAAATGGGGGTTGCAACGTGGCAAGGAAGGCAGTCAGGCAAAGCACCTCTCCACGGCAGAGTTTAAGGCGAAGAATATTATTGAAGGCGCTGAACAACGTGAACGAGAAATCGACGAGCAGACCGAGAAAAAGAGAATCGAGCTGGATGAATTAACGCAGACCGTTCAGGCTGTTGAGGATGCTAAAAACAAGCCTATTCCCAAGAGACGGAAGGCTGTTGAGGCGGAAATAGAAAGTCTGCGAACGCAAAACGCCGCCTACAAAGAGTATATCGCTATCAAAAACAGAGATACCGATTCTCTGTTTGCTGAACTGCAAAAAGCGGAACGCAAAGCCAAGGCAAACGACGCAGCGTTCGGAATGGTAGCGGATATGATGAGCGCATACCCCAAAGAATTTGACGAACTATTAAAGAAGTCAAGAGAAAAGAAACCCCCGTCTTCTTCCTTTAACGTACATAGTAACACAAACGGTAAAGGCGGAAAGTAACAACCAAATAATTAAACAAAAACGACCGTGAAGAATACGTCCTAATGAATATGAGAAGGTAAAAGGATTGAAAGAGTAATCACGGCTTTTTTATACGAAAAAATGCCGCCACGAAGCGGTTACGCGGCCATACCGCGTTCTAATAACGTGCGTAGTACACGGAGGAATTAAATATGAAAACTGAATATGAATGACAGATTAACAAGATATAGGAGGGAAAATTACGAACAGAGCATCAACACAATTGATCAACGGGAGAGACAGTGTTCCTACTACTTCTCATACCGAGATCATAAATGGAAAAAAGTACGTTATCGTAAGTCATTACGTCGGAGGCAAAGACTTCAAAAAAGTATTCGGCGATTTGGCTTTCAGACAAGTACTTGCGGAAATGAAAAATTCTGCAAACTAAATATATTATCGGGTAGCTTGAATTTTTCGGTGCGCCGTGGTATAATCATAGCACATTGATAATTCAGGCTGCTTTGATTCAAAGGAGTAAAAGAATGAAATCAAAGCAAAACAACAAAGACTACATTGTCGGAATGTACGTAAGATTAAGCCGAGACGACGAACGTGCAGGCGAATCGCTGTCTATCGAAAACCAAAAGGCTATCCTTTCGGAATATATCGACGAACAGGGCTGGACTCTCCACGATATTTATGTGGACGACGGAATTTCGGGAACCTCGTTTGAAAGACCGGGCGTTAAGAGATTACTCGAAGACGCAAAGCAAGGCGTTATCAATACGATACTTGTCAAGGATATGAGCCGTTTCGGAAGAAACTACATTATGGTAGGACAGTATCTCGATTACGTCTTTCCCACGTTCGGAATACGGTTTGTGGCGTTATCGGACAATATCGACACGGAAAACAAAGACACTCCCGCTATGGATATGATGCCGATTACCAACGTGTTTAACGAATGGTGGGCGGCAACCACAAGCAAGAAGTTGCGCGCTGTGCGTATCAAGAACGCAAAGGAAGGCAAAAACGGAATGTCCCACCCGCCGTATGGTTACATACTCGGAACGGACGAAAAACGCACTCTGCAAGTAAACGAAGAAACCGCGCCTATTGTAAAACGCATTTTTGAAATGCGGGCAAGCGGTTTAACTCCGAGAAAGATAGCGGATATTCTGAACGCCGAAAAGGTTTTAACGCCCAACGATT
>JBJEVD010000036.1:0-95599 GCA_051884175.1 Candidatus Coproplasma sp. | reverse complement strand
GAAAAAATGTTGTGGCCTTTTTCTTAGACCACAACATTTATTTTAGAACCTTTTTGTATAAAGAAAAAAAGTAAAGCATTTACGCTTTACTTACCACGACCTTCTGCTCCCTAACCTCGTCACCGCAAACTCCGCTTTAAAGCCTTTGCTTACACAAAGGCTAACCTCGCTCCGTTGCGGTTCCTCTTCCCACAAAATCTTTGCAGGCAAATCTTTTGTGGGATACCCTAAACCCATAGCGTGTCCTTGCACAAGGACAGAAGGTAGTGGGTTCAGCTCCAATCTGAATAACAAAAAAGGATAAAGCAATTATGCTTTATCCTTTTTTGTGGTTGAGGTGACGGGACTTGAACCCACGACCTTCTGGTCCCTAACCAGACGCGCTACCAAACTGCGCTACACCTCAATTACAGATAACAATAGTATTATACTCAAAAATATTAAAAAAGCAAATTTATTTAAGCACTTTTCAAAAAAAATATAATAAAAATATTTACAAAGTTATAAATACAATGTTATAATCTAAACATGATTTGGAGTTTGTTGTTGACTTTATTGCTGACAGGCGTTTCTCTTGCGATGGACGCCTTTGCGGTCTCTATTTGTGACGGAATGATTTACCGTGGAATAACAAAGCGCAAGGGGCTGTTAATCCCATTAACTTTCGGCATATTCCAGGCGTTAATGCCTATCATAGGTTTTTACATAGGACTTGCCTTTCAGCAGTTTGCCTTTTTTGATTCTGTTGACCATTGGATAGGTTTTGGTCTTTTATTCATAATCGGCGGCAAAATGGTGTACGACGGAATTAAGGAATTACGTGCTGAAGAAGAGGCGGTAGCAGAGCTTAAGTCCTTCTCAATCCCCACAATATTGCTACAGGGTATTGCTACGAGTATTGACGCCCTATTTGTCGGTTTTACGTTTACTACGCTTTTAAACGTTGAATGTGTAACCAACGTTCAGCTCTGGGCGTGGATAGCCGTTGCACTAATCGGCGTAGTAACCTTCATTATCTCGCTTATCGGTCTTATCATCGGCAACCGTTTTGGGAAACTGTTCCAAAAAAAGGCGTGTGTTGCCGAAATTATCGGCGGTGTAGTCTTGGTGTTACTCGGCGTTAAAATGGTCCTTGCCGGGTACGGAATAATCAATTTTTAACAATAGACAAAATAGCTTTAATAACGTTATCCGTTCCGCATTGCGTGTTATCTTCCCGCAGTGCGGCTTTTATTTTTTCGTCTGCAATTAATGCGTACAACTCATTGGCAAGTGTTGACGGCGTTAAATTTTTTTCCCTTAAAACTCTGCACAGCCCTTTATCATAAAAATATTTTGCGTTTTCAATCTGGTCGCCTCTTGTAGCTCCGTTATCAAGTGGAATAAACAGCGTGGGTATTTTGTGAGCAATTAGTTCAAATGCTGAGTTGGAACCGCACCTGGCAACGGCATAGTCAGCGCAGGCGTAAAGACTGCCCATATCGTCAGCAAACTCTATCTGCTTATAGCCGTATATTTTGCTTTCGACGAGATTGCCTTTTCCGCAGATATGCACAACGTTATACTTTTTGCATAGTTGGATAATTATTTTTCTCAAAGCGTTATTAATAGTAACCGAGCCGCTGCCTCCCCCAAAAACTAAAATTGTGGGTCGTAAATCTAACCCCAACTGCTCTTTTGCCTCAACCGCTTTTTGTCCAAACAGGTTTTTGCGCATAGGCGATCCTGTGCATAATGCGTGTGAATACTTTTGTGCAGTTATAGGGAATGAAGTCAGTATAAGGTTTGCCTTTCGCGCAATGATTTTATTTGCCAGTCCCATAGATATATCCGATTCATGGATTATAACTGGTATATTTAATTTTGACGCTGCAAGCGCAGGGGGGAGCGATACGTAACCGCCCTTGCAAAACAGCGCGGAGGGGTTAACGTCTTTCAAAATTTTTTTACACTGCTTGACGCTCTTAGCAAGCTTGAAAGGGATAGTAAGGTTGCAAAACAGTTTCCCCCTAATAAATTTTACGCCGTTAAACTCATAAAACGGTATTCTATTTTTTATACATATGCCCTTTTCAATTCCGCCTGTTCCAATATAATAGGGGCTATACTGTATGGGTAAAGCTTCGATAACGGCAATATTGGGTATAACGTGTCCGGCACTTCCGCCGCCGCAAAATACAATTTTTCTCATAAAACAATATATTACAGCAAATTCTGCGTTATGTCATAATATTATAAATTGATAAGTATAGCTATTCAACGCATTGACAAATTAATCTATAAAGTAGTAGAATTGAAGTATGGAAGCTAAGTATATCGCAATGATTGTAATCGGGGGTATATTTGTATTTTTGCTCTTAATTTATCTCGGTTACCAGATTGAACGTACTAATGAAAATATTCACAATCAAAGGGCAAGGCAGATTTATTATTCGTCTAAAAACCTTACAAAAATGGAGTACGATATTGCGTTCCCCTCAAACGTCAACACCACGCCTCAGAGCGGAGAGGAACAGGTTACAATGGATGAGGTTATCAACGAAAGCGACAATTCAGCCGAATTTGAAATGCCCGTATTCAATATAAGCGAATTCGAGGGGAGTAAGGTAATTATCGGAAAGTATAACCCCAATAACAGTGATTAAACGCCGCCTGCGATAAAAGTCGCGGGCTTTTTTATCTGATTATGATTGAAAGTTCATTAACAGAGTTCTGCCGAGAATTGGCATACACACTGTAAATTTTCCGTTTTCAATTTTAGCATCCTGCTTGAATCTGAAGCCTAAAATCCCTAACTCTGCGTTAAATCGCTTTGTCTTTTCGTCGTATTGATATTCACAAGTGTAACTCTTCTTTTTGCTGTTTTTGCGCTTTAGGCTGACCTCCAACTCCTTATCGTCCAAAAAAGTAATCCTGATATATTCGTACTTTTCCATAATATTTTCGTTGCCGAGTCTTGCCGCTGTACATTCGTAAGTAGTTATATACGGTTTAGTTAAGCTTTTGAGCGAGGTGCTGTCGTCTATTGTAAACGCACACAATAAGAGGCAGAGAAGGGGTAGAAGTATTGCGATTTTAATTGACCTTTTCCTCATAGACCTTAGTATGCGTAAAACATAAAAAAATACCCGTCCGCGCTTTTCTTAAGCGCAGACGGGTTTGAAATTTTAAGTTTTATGCCTTGCCTATGCAGCCGAAGATTTCCATCTTTTCTTTAACGGTTGCCTTGATTGCGGCAGCACCGTCAGCTAAAAGCTTTCTGGGGTCGAAGCCCTTGCCAACTAAATCTTTGCCTGCTTCTATGTACTTTCTGGTAGCTTCCTGGAAAGCGAGCTGACATTCAGTATTGACGTTGATTTTTGCAACGCCTAAAGATATTGCCTTTTTAATCTGCTCGGTGGGGATCCCCGTGCCGCCGTGGAGTACAAGGGGCATATTGCCAACCTTTTCCTTAACAGCTGCAAGCGTTTCAAAGCTTAAGCCCTCCCAATTTGCAGGGTACTTGCCGTGAATATTACCGATACCTGCCGCAAGCATGGAAACACCGAGGTCAGCAATGCTCTTACATTCGTTGGGGTCGGCACATTCGCCCTTACCTACGACGCCGTCCTCTTCACCGCCGATAGCACCGACTTCGGCTTCTAAAGATAGACCGAGCTGGGAAGTTACGGCAACGAGCTCTTTAGTCTTTGCGATGTTTTCATCGATAGGGAAGTGAGAGCCGTCGAACATAATGGAGGAGAAGCCGGCCTTAATGCATTTATAGCAGCCGTTATAAGTACCGTGGTCAAGGTGAAGCGCAACGGGTACGGTTATGTTCATTTCCTCGATCATAGCCTTAACCATATCTGCAACAACCTTAAAGCCGCACATATATTTGCCTGCGCCTTCCGAAACGCCCAAAATTACGGGTGCCTGTAATTCCTGAGCAGTCTGTAAAATAGCTTTTGTCCACTCAAGATTGTTAATGTTAAACTGACCTACGGCATATTTGCCGTCCCTTGCTTTTTCAAGCATTTCTTTTGCCGATACCAACGCCATGAGAAAACCTCCGAAAAAAGTTTAATTATTAATTGTTTTTCAACCATATTAAGTATAAACCATAACTGATTAAATTTCAAGTATATTTTTCAAATTGTTTACAAAAATAGTTATTGAGTTAATTTATAATTGTTGACTTATTTTAAGCCTTTTGTTATAATATCATAGCTGGCAAAAAAAGTAAAAAATTTGTCAGATAAAGTAAATCAGATAATTTTTTTTCGGAGGAAATATATTTATGGCAAATGTAAGAGTTGCTATCAACGGTTTCGGTCGTATCGGTCGTCTTGCTTTTAGGCAGATGTTTGATGCTGAAGGTTATGAAATCGTAGCTATCAACGATTTAACAAGCCCCAAGATGCTCGCTCATCTTCTCAAGTACGATTCTGCTCAGGGCAGATATAAGTACGCAGAGGCAGTAGAGGCAGGGGAGGACAGCATCACCGTTAACGGCAAGACCATTAAGATCTATGCTGAAAAGGATGCAGCAAATCTTCCTTGGGCAGAAGTCGGCGTAGACGTAGTTTTGGAGTGCACCGGTTTCTATACTTCTAAGGAAAAGGCTTCTGCACACATTACCGCCGGCGCAAAGAAAGTTGTAATCTCTGCACCCGCAGGCAACGACCTTCCCACAATCGTATACAGCGTAAACGAAGATACGTTAAAGGCAACCGATACGGTTATCTCCGCTGCAAGCTGCACGACCAACTGCCTTGCACCTATGGCAGCTGCATTGAACAAGCTCTGCAAGATCAAGAAGGGTTACATGACTACTATTCACGCTTACACCGGTGACCAGATGGTTCTTGACGGACCTCACCGTAAGGGCGATTTAAGGAGAGCAAGGGCTGCAGCTATCAATATCGTTCCCAACTCTACGGGTGCTGCAAAGGCAATAGGTCTTGTTATTCCCGAACTCAACGGCGTTCTTGACGGCTGCGCACAGCGTGTACCCGTTCCCACCGGTTCGCTTACCCAGCTTATCGCAGTTTGCGAAGGCGAAATCGACGCAGACAGCGTCAACGCTGCAATGAAGGCTGCATCTTCCGCTTCCTACGGTTACACCGAAGATCAGATCGTTTCCAGCGACGTTATCGGTATCACCTACGGTTCCTTATTCGACGCTACCCAGACCAAGTGCATGAGCCTTGGCGACGGCACCACGCTCGTTAAGGTTGTTTCCTGGTACGACAACGAGAATTCCTATACTTCTCAGATGGTTAGGACTATCAAGTACTTCGCTGAACTTTAATCTTTAATTTAATAAATTACGCTCGGGCAGATCAAATCCGCTCGGGCGTTTTTTGTTGCAAAAATTTCGTTAATTTTGTTGACTATACAAATGTATAGTGATAAAATAACAAGTGTTATATAACAATTGATATTTAAAGAGGTGTTTATGCCCCCTAAAAACAAATTTACAAAGGAACAAATAACGAACGCCGCATTGGAAATATTAAAGGCGGAGGGAATAGCTGCGGTTACTGCCCGTTCGGTAGCTGCTAAGCTCGGTTGTTCGGTTGCTCCTATTTTTTCGGTATTTGAAAATATGGACGAATTGCAGCAAGAACTTATAAAGCATTGCAAAGCGATCTATACGAAATACATTGAAGTCGGACTAAAAGAGAAGGTGGCGTTCAAGGGCGTAGGCTTATCGTATTTAAAGTTTGCTATGGAAGAGCCTAATCTTTTCAGGGTGCTGTTTATGGCAAACGAGGGAGTGTATGGGTTTGATAACGTACTTTTGGGAATAGAAGACAACTATGAAGATATTTTCAAATGCGTACAGGACTGCTACGGCTTGAGTGAAGAGGACAGTAAAAAAGTATATTTACATATGTGGATATATACGCATGGCATAGCCGTATTATGCGTAACGGGCACGTGTCTTTTCAGCGATAAAGAAATCGACGGTATGCTTAGCGAGGTATGCTCAAGCATTATAAAAGATCTGAGGGGTAAAAATGATTAAAGCAGAAAATTTAGAAAAATTTTATGGCGAGGCAGACAGCCGTCAGCAGGTGCTCAAAGGTATAAATCTATCGGTTGAAGACGGAGAATATCTGGTTATTTTGGGCGCGTCCGGCTCGGGTAAGTCTACCCTATTGAACGTTTTAGGAGGTCTTGAAAAGGCGGACGGAGGCAAGGTTTATTACAACGGTATAGAGTTGACTTCTCTTTCCGATAAAGAACTGACTAAGTTCCGCCGCGATAATGTGGGGTTTGTGTTTCAGCAATACTATCTATTGCCCGATATGAACGTTGAAAAGAACGTAAGAATGGGTGCTGACCTTGCAAATAACAGTGACTATTTGAGCATTATCGAGGCTTTAGGGCTTGGTGATAAACTTAAAAAATATCCCAGACATCTTTCAGGCGGCGAACAGCAGAGGGTGGCGGTAGCCAGAGCAATTGCAAAAAAGCCCGAAGTGCTGTTTATGGACGAGCCTACGGGTGCTTTGGACGAGGAGACGGGCAGACAGCTTTTAGACTACGTATTAAATCTTAAAAAGCAGAACGGCTTTACTCTTATCATGGTAACTCATAACGGAAATATTGCCGAAACCGCCGAAAGGGTTATTAAGATAGGTAGCGGAAAGATAATCGAAGATTATAAAAACCAAAAGCCTAAAACAGCTTACGAGATAGGGTGGTAAAGCTATGACCGTAAGTTTAAAAGATTCTTTGAAATTTTTCGGAATTATAGCCGCAATGTGCTGTGCCGCAATTGTATGCAATATGTTTTTAAACTACGATATCGACTTGCGCGCAATAGAGGGGCAGGTTTCGCAAGAGTTAAAAACACTATACGAGGCTTTAAAACTTAACGATATTGCCGTCTGTGCAATTTCGGGGGTTGCGTTAGTGTTGACGTCGGTTGTGATGTTGGTTTTCTACATTGGTCAGTATATCTCTGCAAACTCTCAGCGGTTCGGTATATTAAAGGCTTTGGGTTATTCCGACTTCAAAATTGCAGTAAAATGCGTTGTGTTCGGCTTTTGCGTGCTTATTGGTGTAGTACTAGGTCTTGCCATAAGCTGGGCTATTATGCCCACTTTTTACCAATTGCAGAACAACGGCTCGGAGGGGATACCCGAAGTTGTTATGAGATTTCATCCTTTGTTGTTTGTACTCGTACTAGTTCTGCCTGTAGTTTTCTTTTCTGCACTATCGGTTGGCGTTGCACTGCATAAACTTAAATTGCCTGCTCTTTCTTTGGTAAGAGGCGAAGGCAGGGAGAAAAAGTTAAAAAAGATTAAGGAAGGAAAAAAGGATAGAAGCTTTATTGCCCAGCTCGGATTAAACGTGTTAAACGAAAAGAAGCTGCTTGCGTTTTTCGTTGCGTTCGGCGGTTTTTGTTTTTCCGCAATGATGCAGATGGGGCTTTCCATGAGGCAGTACTCAAGCGATATGATGGGGTATATGATACTTATTATGGGGTTGGTATTGGCTTTCGTGTCGCTGTACCTTGCAATGTCTACGGTAATTAACGGAAATAAGAAAAAGATTGCAATGCTGAAGGTTACGGGTTACAGCCTGAAAGAATGTGCAATTGCAGTTTTAGGGCTTTACCATATCCCTGTGCTTATAGGGTTTGCAATAGGCTCTGTTTATCAGTACGGCATACTTGTGGTTATGGTTAACATAGTCTTTGCGTCGTTCGACGGCGTACCTGCGTACTCGTTCGATTGGGTGTCGTGCGGAATATGCTTGGCAATTCTTATCGTAGTTTATGAGTTGATTAATTTATCGTATACGCTTTTAATCAGCAAGACAAGTGTTAAAGCAGTTATGAGCGAATAAAGGGAGATAACAGTGAAAAAAGTTATAGAGATTGAAAATTTACACAAGAGTTTTAAAGACGTTCACGCCGTAAACGGCTTGAGCTTTACTGTTAAAGAGGGACAGTTGTTTGCGTTTTTAGGCGTTAACGGTGCAGGGAAGAGTACTACCATTTCGATAATTTGCGGTCAACTTACTAAGGATGAGGGCAAAGTTGTAATCGACGGCTGTGACGTGGACGGCAATCTGGATACCGCCAAGAGGCATTTGGGAGTAGTATTTCAAAATTCCGTGCTGGATAAGAATTTAACCGTTTACGATAATCTACAATATAGGGCTGCCCTGTACGGAATATGCGGTAAAGCGTTTAAGACAAGACTTGACGAGCTATGCGATTTGCTTGACCTTACCCCTATTTTAAAGCGTACGTTGGGTAAGCTTTCAGGCGGTCAGAAGAGGAGGGTGGACGTCGCCCGTGCCTTGATTCACGAGCCGAAAATTCTCATTTTAGACGAACCCACGACGGGTCTTGACCCCCAGACGAGAAAGAATATATGGGACGTTATAACCAAGCTTAGAAAGGAAAAAGGAGTAACTGTGCTTTTAACCACACACTATATGGAAGAGGCTGCGGACTCGGATTACGTTGTAATAATCGACGGCGGAGAAATAGTTGCCGAAGGTACTCCGTTAGAGCTTAAGAATGCCTACACGGGTGACTTCATAACATTGTACAATATAGAAGAAACGACTGTTCAAACGCTAGGGATTAAATATGAGAGAGTTGGCGAGGCATTCAGAATTGAAGTTCCGCACACAGGCGAGGCTACTAACCTTATATTAAAGCACCCTGAAGTGTTTAGCGACTTTGAAATAACCAAAGGTAAGATGGACGACGTATTCCTTGCGGTTACAGGCAAGAAACTTGCAGGGGGTGAAATTAAATGAGTTTGCTAGTAAGTCAGATAAAAAGAAACGTAAAAATGTTTTTTAAAGATAAGGGAATGTTCTTCACTTCGCTGATAACTCCTGCTATTTTGCTTGTGTTGTACGTCACCTTCCTTGCAAACGTATATAAGGATTCATTCAATTCATCTTTAAACGGAGTTCCCTGTCCGCAATCACTTATAGACGGAGTGGTGGCAGGTCAGCTTATGTCCTCTCTGCTTGCCGTAAGCTGCGTTACCGTTGCATTCTGCTCCAATATGCTAATAGTGCAGGATAAGGTTTCCGGTGCAAAAAACGATATGCTTATGGGACCTGCAAAGCGGTCGATGCACGCAGCGGCGTATTATCTTGCAACGCTTATTTCAACACTCTTAATTAACTTCGTTGCGCTCGGTCTGTGCCTCATTTACGTTGGTATTGCCGGGTGGTATATGAGCGTAGGCGACGTATTCCTTTGCCTTTTGGACGTAGTTTTGCTTACTATGTTCGGTACTGCGCTATCTTCGGTAATTAACTTCTTTTTAACCTCGCAAGGGCAGATATCTGCGGTTGGTACTATTGTTTCTGCCGGTTACGGCTTTGTTTGCGGTGCTTATATGCCCATACATAGCTTTGGTACAGGTTTACAGAACGTACTAGGCTTTTTGCCGGGGACGTACGGCACTTCCTTGATACGCAACGCCGCAATGGGCGGAACGTTTAGAGAGATGCTTTCTCTAGGTTGGGGAGAAGAAGTAGTAGAGGCAATTAAAGATTCAATCGACTGCAATGTTTATTTCTTCGGTAACAGGGTAGAAACGTGGGTAATGTATCTTATTATGGCGTTGACAATAGCAGTGCTTTTAGCTGTATACGTTTTATGTAATATGTTGATATTCAAAAAGAAAAAGTAATGATTTTAAAATGTAAAACGCCTCCGACGATTTATTCGTCGGAGGCGTTTTTGGTAGTCCCGGCGGGAATCGAACCCACAACGGCCCCTTAGGAGGGGGCTGTTATATCCATTTAACTACGGAACCGTTTACAGTCAAGAGCTATGCAACCATTGACTATAATATAATACAACACCTTTAATTAAAAAGCAACTTTTTTTAAAGCAAAAATACGACCTTGTCAGGACGTATTTTAATTTAAGTTTTGTTTAAGCGGTTATACTGCTCTTCCTTATAAAGATATGATAGCGGAATTTATACAGGGTTAACGCCACGCCGCCTGCAAGAACAATGCCGACAATCGTCCAGACGACTGCAGGATTAAAATCTTTGACGTCTAAACACCTGACGTTAATCCACATCTGATTAATCTGTGACAGTCTGTCACCGAAGTCAAGCATTACGACGCTTCGCTGAATTACGTTTTCGGGAGGATATTGGGCGAACAGCTGTCTGCCTTGATTAATGCTGCCGTTATCGTCAAAATTAAAAGTTGATTTATCCGCGAAAACAACAGCTTCGCTGCCCTCTCCGAAGAAGTAAGAAAGGTCGTATTCATAGACTTCTTCAACGTCCTCTTCAGCCTCGTAGTTCCAGTTGAGGTAATTGTAGATTACGTTATTTTCAATATCTTCGCCGCCCGAGATGGAGGAGGTGTAGCCGATATAGTACATATTCCTGACTGCATTGTCGGGGCGGGAGAGGAAGTTTACAAATGCCTCTGCGGCTTGCTTTTTCTGCTCGTTACCCTCAATTCCGTCTTTTAGCATTACCCAGCCGTCAAACCAAAGGTTTGTACATTCATAGGGCACGGAATACCAAAGCTCGGTGGGGTTGTTCTCGTCGGCTTCAGCCTCGTCCATAATATAGACGCCGTCGCCCGACCACTGGAAGTTTGCGGCAACCTTGCCCGTAATCATATCGGCTTTACCGCTGTCCGTTTCAAAGGAGTAGACGTTATCCTTAATCTTCTTTAAAACGTCCTCTGCACCTGCAATTGTACTATCGTCGGTTGCGTTTAAAAGCTGACTGCGCGTCTCTTCGGTTGTCGCCTCGTCTACTAGGGTATCCGCATTGTAGATACCTAACGCGGCAAAATAAGCGTCTCTTACGTTGTCCTTAATCGTAACCTTCCGCATATAATCGCTGTTTTGCAGAATGTTCCAGGTTAAAACGTCCTCTTCTGAAGTTAATTCAGGGTTATATACGAGCCCGGTTGTCCCCCACATATAGCAAGCGGCGTATTCCCTCCAGCCGTTATCATCAAACATTTTTGCAATGTAGGGGGAGACGTTGTTTGTGTAATAGTTTAGCTTACTGTTTTCAAAGAAGCTTTCGGAATATTTTTCAAGCTTTCCTTCATTTAAAAGCTTCATAATCATGTATTCCGAGGGGCAGACTAAATCGTACTTATCACCTAAATTCAAGCGGTTATATAAATCCTCGTTAGTGCCGTAAGTGGAGTACTCAACCTTGATATTAAAGCCGAAATCGCCGTTGTTGAACCATTCGGTGAAGTCGTCAACTATGGGGTTAATGCCGATTATTCCACCCTGGTTATAGGGGTTATCAATATCAATTAATTCTTCTTCTTTCCATTCGCCCTCGTCAATGTATTCTTCCCAGTTAGAAACCCTTAACGTAAGTGTTTCTTCCTGTTTTGCACAGGCTGCAAAGCTCAACGTTGAAAGGCTTAAAGCGGCAGCTGCAAGGATGGGAATAATTCTCTTAGTATACCTTTTCATTCTTTTCTCTCTCCTTGCGTTTAGCAGATAGTACGTTCATAATAACCACGATAACCACAACGATTACAAAAATTAACGTGCTCAATGCCCAAAGAGCAGTTTTAGTAGCGGTCTGGCTGCCCTTGGTTGCGTTAACAACGTAGGTTGAAATGGTATCGAAGGTGGAAGGTTTTGTGTAGGTGGTAATAAAGTAATCGTCAAGTGACAGTGTAACCGCCAACATAAAGCCCGATAAAATGCCGGGGATAAGCTGGGGAATAACTACTTTAAATAATGCCTGCGCAGGTGTTGCGCCCAAGTCCAAAGCCGCCTCGTACAAGTTGTTGTCAAGTTGTTTAAGCTTGGGTAATATTGAAAGGTAGACGAAGGGAGCGCAAAGAACCACGTGACCGATAACCAACGGCACGAATGTATCCTTATTAATGCCGAAGAGTATTATGAGCAACACGCATACCGAAAAACCGGTTACGACGTCTGCGTTTACGACGGGGATCTGGTTTGCGGTATTGATAAGACCCTTTACTGTACGCTTTGAGTAGAAAGCACCGATTGCGCCGAAAGTAGCCAAAATGGTTGCAAGCAACGCAGAGCCGAGCGCAAGCAGTACCGTGCCAACTATCATATTGCGCAGATCTTCATTTTTAAACAAGTAGATGTAGTTATCAAACGTAGCGGAGTTAATTGCACCGCCAACGTTAGTTGCGTCGGTAAAGCTGTAGACTGCAAGAATGAGTATGGGGAGGTACAATATAAGGAGGACTAAGCCGAGCCATACGCCGTATAGTGCTTTTTTCATAATAAATTTCTCCCTGAAGAGCTGCCTTCTTTATCGCCGAAGCGGTTGGTAATAAGCGTTACGATTAAGATGATCGCAAGCAAAATCAATGAAATCATAGAACCGTTGTGCCAGTCGTAAGCACTGAAGTAACTGCCGATAAGGCTACCCATAATGTAGGTGCTGTTGTACAGCATATCCAAAACAACGTAGTTTGTCATAGAGGGCAGCAATACCATCGTTATACCCGAAATAATACCGGGTACGGAGAGGGGTAACGTCACCCTTAAAAATACGATAAACTTGTTTGCGCCCAAGTCGGAAGCTGCCTCTAAAAGGTTTTTATCGAGCTTCTGGAAGCAGGTGTAGAGGGGTAAAATCATAAACGGCAGGAAGTCGTACGTCATACCGATTACGGAGTTCAAGAAAGGATATCGGGAGATATTACCTTCAAGAACGGTCAACACCTCTTTCAATGCGGTTATTCTCAATGTAAAGTTTATCCACATAGGGAGAACCAAAAGCATTAAAAGAACGTACTGCTTTTTTAAACCGCTTCTCGCCAAAATATATGCGGTGGGGTAGGCGATTAAAAGGCATATAAGCGTCGTTGTACATGCAAGTAACAGGCTGTATAAAAGTGTGCCTATTGTGTTTGTGTTGGAGAAAAAGGCGAGGAAATTGTCTGCCGTTATGTGCCCTTCGCCGTTTGTGAATGCGTAATAGAATATTACGAGCAGTGGAGCTATGACGAACAGTATTAAAAATAACGCATACGGTATGCAGAGCTGACTGCGTGAAAACCTTAGTTTTTTCATATTAGTTTTCGTCCTCTGCTTTAACGATAAGCTTCAGCTTGATTTTATCTGAGGGAATGATAAGACTTACCAAGTCGTCGGTGTTCCACAAATCGTCGCAAGCTAATACGTAATCTTCCTCGTTTTCGTCCGTTCTTACAATATAGCGGTAGTGGTCGCCCTTGTAGATCATTGAAATAATGTTGCCCACAACACCGCCTGCGGACTTGTCGTCGCTCATTTCAATGTCGTGGGGGTCAACCTCAACTTCAACCTCCACGCCCGTAAGGTCAAGCTTTTCACCCTTTGCGGTTATTAAATAACCCTCTTCGTCGAGATGGGAGTCGGGGTAAAGGGTGGTTACGTCGCAGTCAAATTCACCGTCGCCGAACTTAACAGTGTTGTTCTTGGTTATCTCGCCAATGTATTTGTTGACGGTGTAGACCTTGTGCATCAGATGAATTCCGTCAGGCTCTATTCTCATACCGATAAGGGCTCCGACTTCGGGGGAGGAGGTGCTTTGAATAACAATTTCAAATTTTCCTACCTCGACGGTTATTTCATAATGAACGCCCTTGAATACGGTGGAGATTACCCTGCCCTTGAGCTGTCCTTCGTTGGGGGCACAGATTTTAATATCCTCGGGGCGGACAACAACGTCAACCATATCGTTAAGCTCAAATTCGTCAAGGCAGTCGAAGGTAGCACCGCAGAACTTGACTTTAAGCTTGCCCACTACCGTACCGTTGAATATGTTGCTCTCGCCGATAAAGTCAGCAACAAAGGTGTTTATGGGTTCGTTATATATTTCGGTGGGGGTACCTACCTGCTGAATTTCGCCGTCGTTGATTACGACAACCTTATCCGACATAGTAAGTGCCTCTTCCTGATCGTGGGTAACGTAGATAAAGGTTATGCCAAGTTTTTTGTGCATATTTTTAAGCTCTATCTGCATCTCCTTGCGCATCTTCAAGTCAAGCGCGCCTAAAGGTTCGTCTAAAAGAAGTATTTCGGGCTGATTGACAATTGCCCTTGCTATGGCTATACGCTGCTGCTGACCGCCGGAAAGGGTGGAGACGTTTCTCTTTTCAAAGCCTTCAAGGTCAACTATTTCCAAAGCTTTTTTAACCTTTTTATCAATATCTTCCTTGGCGAGCCTACGATATTTTAAAACTTTATTTCCCTTTTTGTCGGTGGTCTCGACTTCGATTTTCTTAAGTCGAAGTCCGAAAGCAATATTTTCATAGACGTTGAGATGGGGAAAGAGTGCGTACTTTTGAAATACCGTATTTACGGGTCTTTTGTTGGGGGGAAGTTTACTTATATCTTCACCATTCAAAAGTATCTGTCCCGAAGTGGGTATTTCAAAACCTGCAATCATTCTCAAGGTTGTCGTCTTGCCGCAGCCGGACGGACCTAAAAAGGTGACGAATTCACCCTTTTTTATGTTGAGGTTAAAGTTGTCTACAGCAATCGTATCGCCGTCGTAGACCTTTTTGATGTCAATCAGTTCTATAATGTTTTCGGAATTTTTCATATTCTTATCCTCTGTAGGGGTATTTAAACTCATTAAGTAATCCTTCATAATTCACCTTAAAAATTTGGAGGGGTGGATACCCATATGAATTTAGCGGTGGATTTGCCAATATTTTTAATGCTGTGAGGCTTGTTTGCAGTGTAATAAAAGCTCTCGCCCTTTTTGCAGACGTACTTGGCGTTGCCCAGGCTGATGCTTATTTTGCCCTCTAGAACAAACCCGAATTCCTCGCCTTCGTGGGGAAAGTCGTCGGCGGTGGAAGCACCTGCCAAAAGCTCTACCAAGACGGGTTCCATCTCGTTTTTCTGTGCATTGGGTATAATCCACTTCAAAAGCATGCCGTCGTCGTGCTTTTCAATAAAGTCGTTTTCGGAAAAGACAATTTTCTCGTCGTCTTCTTTTTTAAAGAAGTCTGAAAGGTTTGTGCCTAAAGCCGAAAGAATATCAATAAGCGTTGCGATTGACGGCGAAGTCAAATCGTTTTCAAGCTGAGAGATATAACCTTTAGTCAGTTCGCACCTGTCCGCAAGTTCAGACTGGGAGAGGTTGAGTTGTTGCCGTAACAGTTTGATTTTAGAACCTATTTCCATAATTAACCTATAATAAACAAAAAGTTTAGTTAAATAAAACGCTTAACAAAAATAAACCAAAAGTTTAGTAAAAATAAACCGTGTTAAATTATATATATGCTTACGCTATATGTCAAATAAATAGAGGATTATTTTGTAAAATATGTGAAATTTTTTTCAACATAAAAACTCCCCGAAAACACTTTCGGGGAGTGGAGTATAGGCGATAGTAATATGCAAAGCAAAATGCACGGATAAAACTACCCGTGCATTTAAATTACGATTTTCAATTTACGCCATTGCGTTGAGTTTTTTTGCGAGACCGGACTTCTTGTTAGCAGCGGTATTCTTCTTCAATACGCCCTTAGTAACAGCACCGTCGATAACGGAGCAAACTTCGGGGAAGAGGGAGGTTGCTGCAGCCTTGTCGCCGCTTTCAACAACAGCAAGGAACTTCTTAACCATGTTTTTAACATGGGTCTTAACAACTTTATTCTCTTCGGTCTTCTTATCAATAACCAATACGCGTTTTTTTGCAGATTTAATGTTGGGCACGATTCTTTCTCCTTTTAGTTCTCTAAAACTTAAACCGAAAGTAATTTTATCATAAATAAGTTGGGTTGTAAACTGTTTTTTAACCCGTTTTGAATTTTTTTTAATAAACTTTTTGCAACACTAATATTTATATTAATATGGAAATAAAAAAGAGGAACGTGGTCGTTTTCGATAGCGGCATAGGTGGGTTAAATCTTTTGTACGAATGTGCCTTGAGGGTAAGGTGGGTAGATTATTACTACGTTTCAGACAGCGAGCATATGCCGTATGGGAATAGGAGTAGAGAGGAAATTCTGACCTTAACTTTAAATGCCTTAAAGGCGGCAGAAAAGCTAAACCCCGCCGCCCTGGTTCTTGCCTGTAATACGGTTACGGCAAACTGTATCGACGTCTTACGCGCAAGGTATGCTTTCCCTGTAATAGGTGTTCAGCCTGCAATAAAAAGCGTTTCAGCACTGTGTGACAACTGCCTGATACTTGCCACCAACGCAACCGTTAACAGTGAGGAGTTCAAAAAGCTTTTATATAAATATAATAAGGTAAACGTCAACGTCAAGGGGTGTGACGGGCTTGCAAAGTATGTAGAGGAAAATATTTTTAATTTTCCCGATACTATCCCCCAAGGGTTACTGCCCGACGTCAAAGTCGATTGCGTAGTGCTTGGGTGTACTCATTACTCCTTTATATCAAGTCAGATTTCGGCATATTACGCCTGTCCTGTGATGGACGGAATAGGGGCTACCGCCGACCATTTTGCGAAAATTTTAGGGATTGATGACCACCTGACGCCACTTTTAGGGAAAAATCGCCACTTCTCTTCAAAAACGGTAAATATAACTTTTTTAGGTGCGGATAATGAAAAAAATTCACAAATATTTAGAACTATTATCAAAAACAAACGTTTAAATATGTCAGATAATTTCATAAAAATTAAAAAATATTAAAAAAATATGCGTCTGGTGGTTGACAGTGGTCAAAATGTATGTTATCATATAATCACTTATTGGAGGAGAGGGAAATTCTATGGTTATGCTAACCGGCGAGTACAGCCATCAGCTGGACGCCAAAAACAGAATGAGAATACCTTCCAAGCTTAAAAAGGAGCTTGGCGACGAGTATTATTTCTGTATCGGCACAAACCATTGTATTACCGTTCTCTCCAAAGCCGAAGCGGAATCCCAGCTTGAAAAACTCACTTCGATAAAGTACAGCGATTTAAAAAATCAAAAGGTGCTCAGAGAGATTGCAAAGTCCTTTGTCCTGGCGGTTGAGGATTCGCAGGGGAGGGTAGTTCTTCCCCCCGAACTCCGCAGACATGCTCAGCTCGGCAAAGACGACAAAGAACTTATGATCTGCGGTGCAATCAACCGAATCGAAATCTGGTCCAAGAAAGTCTACGACGAATACTTCTCAGACGATGAGGACGAGGATTTTGATACACGCCTTTCTAAGCTGGAAGATTTCTAAAAATGATTAAGTTTTCTCATTTGCCCGTAATGCTTGAGGAGTGCATGGAGGGTTTAAACTTAAAAGACGGCGGGATATACTTCGACGGAACTGTGGGCGGTGGCGGTCACTCATACGAAATATTAAAGAGGACTTCTCCAAGCGGCAGACTCATTGCAACCGACAGAGACGACGACGCAATAGCTGCGGCAAGGGAAAGGCTGAAGGAGTTCGACGGAAGATTTACAATCTACAAATCCAACTATAAAGATTACGAAAGGGTTTTCTCCCTTGCAGGAGTTGACGAGGTGGACGGAGTGCTGTTAGATTTCGGCGTTTCAAGTTACCAGCTCGACAACAGGGAGAGGGGGTTCTCCTATCTGGGCGGAGATGCGCCGCTGGATATGAGAATGGATAAAAGCTCACCGCTCACCGCGGAAATAATTCTTAACGAATATTCCGAAAGGGAGATAGCAAAGATATTAGACGAATTCGGAGAAGAGAGGTTCGCCTCTAAAATAGCCGCAAACGTGGTTAAAGCAAGGGCGAAAGCACCGCTGAAAACGTGTGGACAATTCGTTGAAATAATTGAAAACAGCATACCAAAAAAATTCAGTCAGAACGGACCGGTTGCAAGAAAGAGCTTTCAAGCAATAAGAATTGCCGTGAACGAAGAGCTTGACGGGCTGTACGACTGTGTGGTAGGGCTTATACGAAAATTAAAAATCGGAGGAAGAATTGCAATTTTAACCTTCCACTCGCTGGAGGATAGGATAGTTAAAAGGGCATTTAATCAATTAGAACTTGACTGCATATGCGATAAACGTTTACCTGTATGCGTATGCGGAAAGAAGAAAGAGATAGAGATAATAACAAAGAAACCGACCGTAGCATCCTTAAAGGAAATGGCGATAAATTCCCGTTCAAAATGCGCTAAGTTAAGGGTTGCGGAGAGAGTTGACAGCTAATGTGATAAGGAGTGAAAAAACAATGGCAGTCGATACACCCGTTTTAGAAAGACGTACATCTGAATTAACAAGGGCGAACAACGTTCCTTTTGCGGTTCCTACACGCTCTGAATACGAAGCAGAAGAAGAGCATAACGCCCGTATAAGGGACAATTATGCTAGGCTTATCAATCCAAATAACAGAATAGAGGACGTGTTTAACCAGAGCTCCGCTTCCGTGCAGGAGCCTGTTCAGACGGCGCAACCTGTTCAACAAGAACCCTATCTTGTTCAGAACGCTCGTGCAGATGCGGCTATTTTCCGTGCCGACAATCCTATCAACAGGCGTTTTGTTTCTGATGCCGTTGTCGTCGACGAGGCTTGCGAGGAAGAGGAGAGTGAAGATCTCCGCCCTACGGCAGCAACAAGGCAGTACAGGACGGTAGATATAGCCGAGGAAGAAGCTGAAACGACGTACAGCGAACATTTAGCGATGACCAAAAAGCAAAAGACTGCTATTATCGTAGCAATTGCCGTCGTTGTTTCTCTCATCGTACTCATCATAATAAACGCAACCGTAATCGCTAATCTTAATTCCGATATCGCAATGCTCAACAGCGATATAGCTGGTATCAATGCTGAAATTCAAGCGAGCGTTGCTAATATTACGGAAAAGATAAGCAAGGCTCAAAGCGGTTTAGATACGCTGAGGGGAGCAACTGCAGGTGCAAATTTAAGCACAAGCATTTCTGACGTTCTTTCAGGTATAGCTATTTAATCATTAATAAAGAGGATATAAAAATTAAACAACAAGGTTTTTCCATAACTGTTTTACAAAAGAGGTTATTGTCAGTGGTACTGATGATAACCTTTCTTTTTTGCCTTATTATAGCAAGATTTTTCTACGTTCAGGTTGTGTGGGGTAGGGAATTAACCCTCAAAGCCACCGATCAATGGAATAGGGAGATACCCATAGTTGCACCTAGGGGTACTATTTACGACAGGAACGGAACGCTGATTGTGGGCAATAGGACTACGTACAGGGTATTTGTACGCCCTAACGCCGTAATCAACAAGGAGAAGTGTGCGGTTGAACTGTCCGCAGTGTTAGATATAAACCCTACAGAACTGCTTGACAAGCTTAATAAGAAAAATTTATCCGAAGTTACGGTAGCCAAACAGGTTGAAAAGGAGAGCATTGAAAAACTCGTTTCGCTGGGTTTGTCAGGTGTATATTATTCGAGAGATAATGCAAGAACATATTCCTATAACGACCTTTTGTGTCAGGTCTTGGGCTTTACTGCGTCTGACGGTACGGGACTTACAGGAATTGAAAAGTACTATGAAAACCTGCTCTGCGGTACTAACGGGGAAATATCATATACGACAGACATAGTCGGGGTTGAAACCGAAAAGACTCAAATAGTATACAAAGAGGCTGTTGCAGGCAATAATTTAAAGTTGACCATTGATTTGGAGATTCAGCTTTCTGCCGAACGTGCAATGCGGAGCGTTTACAACTCTTCAGGCGCAAAGAAGGTGGGTTGTATCGTGCTTGACCCGAATAACTTTGATATTTTAGCAATGGTCAATTATCCCTCATACGATCTCAACGACGTGCCAAGGGATGATACGGAAAGTTTAAATGCCCTGTCGAGAAACTGTCTGGTAAGCGATATTTACGAGCCGGGTTCGACTTTTAAGATTATTACCGCTGCGGCAAATTTAGAGGAGAGCGTCAAGGGTAACCCTAAAGCCTTTTCGCCAAACTACGTATTTAGCAGCAGCCGAACCCGTATCGTTGACGGAACAACTGTTAAATGCTGGTCTGACCACGCTAACGGCAAGCATTCCAATCAGACGCTTGCACAGGCGTTGAACAACAGCTGCAATCCCTGTTTTACCGATATCGCGCTTTCGCTCGGCAAGGATACTTTTTACAGCTATCTCCGTGCCTTCGGGCTGGGGCAGACCACGGGTATAGACTTCAGCGGTGAGGCGGCAGGGTTATTGCTTACACAATCGATTGTAAGAGACTGCGATTTAGCCCGTATAGGGTTCGGTCAGACGATCGCCGTCAGCGGACTTCAGCTTGCCTGTGCGGCTGCGGCGACGGTCAACGGCGGCTACTATTACACACCTCACCTGTTAAAAGAGGTAACGTCAAGCGACGGCGCGGTAATATCTAAGTACGAGGGTGACACCCCACGCAGCGTAATAAGCGAAAAGGCTTCGTCATTGCTCGCCCAAATGCTTGAAGGCGTTGTGACTGAAGGGAGCGGTAAGAAGGCTTACATAGAGGGGTATAAGGTGGGAGGAAAGACGGGTACGGCGCAAAAGTTTGAAAACGGACATATTGCGCAAGGTAAATACGTTTCGTCTTTCGTCGGCTTTTTTCCTTCGGATAATCCTAAGTATCTAGCTCTTATCGTAGTAGACGAACCGCAGGGAACCTATTACGGAAGTGCGGTAGCCGCACCCGTAGCAAAAGAAATTTTCGAGGATATTATTGAGATTAAAAATATTGACAGATATGAGTGACGGATTAAATAGACCGTCGGGAGGCAATAATTTTAAATGAGATTTAGAGAACTGTTAAAAGATTTACAATGCGAAAAGATAACGGGAGATATTGACGTGGAAATTAACGGTCTGGCAACCGACCCGGATACGGTGACAAAGGGCAATTTGTTCATAGCTTACAAGGGTGCTAACTTCGATTTAAACGAACATATTCAGAAGGCAATTGAAAACGGTGCGGCGGCTGTCGTGTGTGAAAGGGTGGAAAAATGCGCTGTACCCTGCGTAGTAGTCAAGGACGGAAGAGGTGCGGTTGCGCATATTGCAAGGGCGTATTACGGCTATGCGGATAAGAAGTTAAAGCTTATTGCCGTAACGGGTACCAACGGAAAAACTTCTACCTGTTATATGCTCAAAAGCATATTCGACAAAAACGGTAATAAAACGGGCATAATCGGCACTTTAGGTATCTCATACGGGGATATATTTATAGCACCGGAGCTTACCACGCCCGACCCAGTTTGTCTGCACGGCGTGTTTGCGGATATGGCGGCAAGCGGCGTAGAGTACGTATTTATGGAGGTTTCTGCACACGCTTTATTTTACGATAAGGTGTGCGGCTTACACTTTGCGGCAGGTATATTTACAAACTGTACTCAGGATCACCTTGACTTTTTCAAGGATATGAAGAGCTATGCTAAAAATAAATTAAAGCTCTTTGAAAAGGGTAGATGCGATAGGGTTATAGTCAACTCGGACGACGAGTTGGGTATAAAAATTATTCAAACTAATCCCGACTGTCTTACTTACGGGTTGGAGAATCCTGCCGATTCCTTTGCGGTAAACATATCGGAAAATCTTTACGGGAGCACTTTCGTCATAAATCTTTCCGACGAGCTATACGACGTTAAACTCAATATGCCTGCAAGGTACAATATCTACAACGCGCTTGCAGCCGCAACCTGCGCAAAGGCGTTGGGGGTGGATATAGCGGTAATTGCAGAAGGACTTGCTCAACTCAAAAGGGTTTCAGGCAGGTTGGAACGGGTTGCAAAATACAACGGCGGTCAGGTATTTGTCGACTTTGCTCATACCCCCGACGGGTTGGAAAAATCACTGTTGACCTTAAGCAATTTGTGTAAAGGAAATTTATATTGCCTGTTCGGCTGCGGCGGCAACAGGGATAGAGGTAAACGCCCGATTATGGGTGAAATTGCAGCAAAAATCGCTGATTTTGTCATTATTACTTCGGACAATCCCAGATACGAAGACCCTTATTCAATAATATATCAGATAGAGGCAGGGGTGAAAAAGGGGGGAGGTAAGTACGTTGCAATCTCGGACAGAGAAATTGCAATTGAGTACGCTTTAAACCTCTTAGACGATGAGGATATCTTACTTGTTGCCGGTAAGGGAGGGGAAAATTATCAAGAGATAATGGGAGTAAAACACAGTTATAACGACAGCAGGACAATTAAAAAACTTATAGGTTAAACATTTGTAAAACGCCTTATATGGCGCACTACTAGATTTAATAATGAAAACTAACGTCATATATACGCTTTGCGGATTTGCTCTTTCACTGCTTTTAATTATAGTCATTCTACCGCTTTTAAAAAAACTTAAAGCAGGACAGTATATCCTTGGCTACGTTAAAGAGCATTACTCGAAAAAGGGTACGCCTACAATGGGCGGACTTGCATTCATCACGGCAATAATCGTCGTCTGCGTAATCGGCTACGGCTTTTCAGACAGGGTAATAAATTTAACCTTGATTACGGTCGGGGGCTTTATGCTCGTCGGTTTTCTGGACGATTTTTTAAAAATTTACCGCCATGAAAACCAAGGGTTAAAGCCATACCAGAAAATCCTGTTTCAACTTGCAATTGCAATAATAGCCGCTGTGTTCTGCTACGTTAACGGATTGACGCGTCTTAACATACCGTTTGGCGGCGGACTGAGCGTCGATATGGGCTGGGGTATAATTCCCTTTGTGGTTTTGGTGTTCATAGCTACGGTTAATTGCGTTAATTTGACCGACGGGCTTGACGGTCTTGCAGGCGGTGTAAGTCTTGTATATCTCGTATTTATGGGGATAATCCTTGCCATATCGCAGACAAGTTCGGCAGGGATATGTTTTGTTGCCGTCGGGGCGATTGCTGCGTTTTTAATATTTAACGTCAACAAAGCGTCGGTATTTATGGGGGATACGGGTTCTCTAGCCCTCGGCGGTTTGATTGCCTGCGTAACAGTCTTTTCGAACAACTCGCTATATCTTCCGATTTTAGGCATAACTTTCGTTGCTTCGGGCATATCCGTCATAGTACAGGTAATATATTATAAAAGGACGGGGGAGAGGGTGTTGCTTATGGCTCCTTTGCACCATCACCTACAGATGAAAGGACTTACGGAGTGTAAAATAGCCTATATTTACTCCGCAATAACTGCGCTGTGCGGTTGTTTTCTATTGTTGTTTTTGTGAGGTGTTATGTATTTCGGCAAACAAAAATTTTTGGTGGCAGGGTTATCGCGTTCGGGCGAAGGGTGTGTTAACTTTCTTTTAAAACGCGGCGCAACTGTGTATGCCTACGACGACGTTATAAGCGATAAGGTGGCTCAGCTTATGCAGCAGATGAAGGCGAAAGGAGTTATAACCGTTGACGCAGAGGGGTTGAACGACGCAATTTCGATATGCGATATTTTGGTTTTAAGCCCCGGAATACCTATAGACAATCAACTCGCCGTGTCGTTCAGAAAGCAGGGTAAGGCAATTATCGGCGAGGAGGAGCTTGCCTCGCTATACTTGCGGGCTACCGCCGTTGCGGTGACGGGTACCAACGGTAAGACTACGACGGTATCAATGCTTGACGAAGTGTTTAAGAACAACGGAAAAAACAGCGTTCCATGCGGTAATTACGGTAATCCCTTAATTAACGTCGTGGAAAACCTTACATTTGAAGATTTTGCTATAGTTGAAATATCTTCGTTTCAGCTTGAAACCCTGTTCAGTTTAAGACCGCACGCGGCGGTTATTTTAAACATTACCGAAGACCATCTCAACCGCCATTACAATATGGAAAATTACGTATATTTAAAGAGCAAGCTCATTCGGTGTTTAAGGGAAAGCGAGTTTGCGGTTTTAAACTATGACGACGCAAGGGTGAGGGAGCTTGCAAAATTTACGAGGGGAAAGGTTATATGGATATCAGCAACTCAAAGGGTCGAAGGGGCATATGTTGAAGGCGGTACAATCTGTTATAACACAAGACCGTATTTCTCCGTTGATAGGATGAGGGTTGGCGGAATACATAACGTATATAACGCTCTCGCCTGCGTGGCGGTTGCAGAAGTTTTCGGTTTAGACGCTGTAAAAACTTCGCAGGCTCTTTGTTCATTCAAAGGCGTTAAACACAGAATTCAGCTTGTCGGAGAGGTGAACGGAGTAGACTACGTGGACGACAGTAAGGCTACTAACGTAGACGCCACAGTAAAAGCGGTAGAAAGTATTACAAAACCTACAATTCTGTTACTTGGGGGAAAAGATAAGGGCTACGATTATGCACCGCTTTTCAATTATCTGCTAACCAGCCGTGTCGCACACGCCGTTATTTACGGCGAAAACAGAATAAAGATGATGAATGCCGCTATTAATTCGGGTTATTACAGCTTTTCGCTCTGCTCTGATTTCAGTGCGGCGGTACGGCTTGCAAACTTTATTGCAAAGCCCGGGCAAAGCGTACTGTTAAGTCCTGCCAGCGCAAGCTTTGACGAGTTTGCTAACTTTGAGGACAGGGGTGAAAAATTCTGTGAATTTGTCAACGGGCTGAAAAATGAAAGAGCTGTTGCGCCGTGATAAACGGCATAAAAAGACGGGTGATATTCCGCTTTTAGTCTGCGTTATTTTAATGGCGGTGTTCGGCTGTGTGATGATTTATTCTGCAAGCTCATACGTCGGCGAAGTGCAGTACGGAGATAACTTATATTTCGTTAAAAAACAGCTAATCGGCGTGATAGGCGGTGTACTGTCTATCGTGGGTGTACAGTTCATTAAATATGAAAAGCTTGCAAAACTCAAATATCCGGCTGCAATCGTTTCGGTTATTTTGCTTGCTTTGGTATTTGTGCCCGGTATCGGTGTAACCAACTACGGGGCAACGCGGTGGTTGGGCTTTGGGGCGTTTACCATTCAGCCCTCTGAAATCGCAAAATACGCCTTCGTCATTTTTGCGGCGGCGCACTTTTCCAAAAACTATCAATACTCCCGCACGTTTAAAGGTACGTTGCCCGTGCTTATTGTCGGGGTAATTTTCTGCCTGTTGATAATAATAGAGCCTAATATGTCGATAACAATGTGCGTTGGGTTGCTAATGCTTGCAATGGTCTTTCTAAGCGGAACAAATCTCAAGACGTTCGCGCTCGTTCTCGTGCCTGTCGTTGTAGCCGTGCCGGTGTTGATTATTGCAGAGCCTTACAGGCTTCAACGGCTTAGTGCGTTTATTGACCCGTGGGCGTCGCCAAAGGATGAGGGGTATCAGCTTATTCAGTCGCTTTATGCTCTCGGAAACGGTGGTGCGTTCGGCGTAGGGCTTTTTAATTCTACTCAAAAATACAGGTTTTTACCCTTTGCGGAGAGTGACTTTATTCTCTCCGTTATGGGGGAGGAACTAGGGTTTGTAGGGCTTACCGTTTTCTTTCTATTCTGCTTTTTTATTATTTTCAGAGGTATAAAAATTGCCTCACGCTGCAAAGACAGGTTCGGTTATCTGCTGTCTGTGGGTATAACCTTGGTCTACGGAATTCAAGTGGTTATAAACGCTTTAGTCGTAAGCGGAGTTATTCCGCCTACGGGGCTGCCGCTTCCCTTAATAAGCAGCGGAAACACCTCGCTTATCATTACAATGGCGTCGATGGGGGTATTGTATTCGGTATCAAAAGCATATTAACACGGAAAAAATTATTTACATATTATGAATTAGGGCAATCGCAAAAATCGGGTAATACAACAGCCCGAAATGCGGTTGCCTGATTTATTATTTACAGGAGTTATTATGGAAAAGTACGTTATAAACGGTGGTTATCAATTAAAAGGCTGTATTAAAATTCAGACGGCTAAAAATTCTGTACTTCCCATATTGGCGGCAACCGTTTTAACGGACGGAAGGATAACTGTTTGCGACGTACCCGCTATCGTCGACGTGCGCAATATGGTCAAAATTCTCGGATGTTTAGGCTGCCGTTGCGTATACGAAAAAGACAACCTTATTATAGATGCTTCGTCTGCAAATTGCTGTGAAATACCGGGGGTTTTGGCTAGGGAACTGCGTTCTTCGGTATTTTTGCTCGGCTCTGTGGTGTCGAGATTTCACAAGGCTAAGATTGCATATCCTGGCGGCTGCGATATAGGTTTACGTCCTATAGATATCCACCTTGCCGGCTTAAAGAGGTTGGGCGTGAGAATAACTGAGGCTAACGGCTACATTATATGCGAGTGTGAAAAACTTGTTGGTAATGAGATTATGTTGGACTGCCCGAGTGTGGGCGCAACCGAAAACATTATGCTTGCAGCAGTTAAAGCAGAGGGTAAAACTGTTATTAAAAACGCCGCAAGGGAACCTGAAATAGAAGATTTGCAGAGGTTTTTAAACTCCATCGGAGCCGACGTGCAGGGTGCCGGCAGCGGTACGGTGGTTATAAACGGGGTAAAGGAGTTGACGGGGGGAGAATTCCGTCCCGTATGCGACAGGATAGAGGCAGGTACTTTTTTAATTGCCGCCGCTATGTGCGGCGGAGAAATTGAGCTTGACGGAGTAAATGCCGAATTGTTGAGTTCGCTTTTACATAAACTTCGTGAAAACGGTTGCAAAATCAAGGTTAAAGATGATAAAATATATTTAAAGAGCGAAAAGCGTCTGTATTCGGTAAAAAATATAGAGACTCAGCCATATCCCGGTTTTCCTACCGATTTGCAGGCGCAGATGACTACGCTTTGCAGTGTGTGCAACGGGCATACGATAATAACCGAAAATCTCTTTGAAACGAGGTTTAAGTACGTACCCGAGCTGAAAAAGATGGGGGCGGATATAACGGTTATAGGGCGCAACGCCTTTGTCAGAGGGGTTGATAGCCTTAAGGGGGCGGAGCTGGTTGCCCACGATTTGCGTGGCGGTGCAGCGTTGGTGATTGCCGCGCTAGCCGCAGACGGTAAAAGCGAGGTGCTCGATATCTCCTACATAGACAGGGGATATTCAAACTTTGAATATAAACTTAGGGCAATAGGTGGTGACGTCGTCCGTATTGCCGTATAAAAAGGCAGATGAAATTCTTAAGAAAAGTTCTGGCGGCATGTCTCGCCATAGTGTTCTTAATAGCGTTGGTAATCGGTGCGGGCATAATCTTGTCCGTGCAGAACGTCAACGTCAGTTTTGTCTATTACGGCGATAACGTCCACGAGGCGGAATATGCACAGACGAGAGCTAATCTCGATAAGCTTAAAGGCTCGGGGTTGCTGTTTATTGACGATAAGGATATCGAAAGTAAAATTGCGGACAGCGACGTTTTGACCGTTGAAAGTTATACCAAAGTTTATCCTTGTTCAATAGATATCGTTATAAGGGAAAGAGCGGAAACGTTCGCTATAGCTTCAGAAGACGGGCAGAGCTTTAATATCTATGACGAGTGCGGAAAGGTTATGAAGACAGGCGCGTCAACTATTAACGGTGTTGACGGCTGCCCAAACGTATTGGTAAGCGGACTTACGGTTGAGGATATGGGTGAAGTTGCTCAGATGGGCAGATACTTCAAAGAGGTCTTTTCCTCGTTCAGAAGGCTTGTTGAAAAGGTAACGGTTGTCGGAGTTTCGGAAAGTAGAGCGTTCGAGTTTGTATTCCGTTCCGGCTTTGTTATTAGGGTACACGGATATAAGGGTGCGGAGGATAATAAGCTTAAGATAGAGAAGGCTTTTGAAAAGTATTCTTCTCTTTCCGACTCTCAAAAGATAGACGGGGTTATTGATGTGATTGCAGGAAAAGACGGCGGTATGCCTACAGTAGTATATCCCGGCTACGCAGGTTTTAATCTTAATTAAGGCATATGTGCCGTCCTTTTTTAAAAGGGCGGCATTTTTTTACGCCATTAGGTTGACAAATATCTTTACACTATTATATAATTTAATAAGAGCTTTACGCCTGTAAAATATGGCGTGGTTCGGGGTACTCAGTGAGAAAGGCAAGCGTAGCGGTATTAGATATACGTTCGGATGAAATATGCGCGGTAATTGCGGAAAAGGGCGTTAACAATACCTTTATTATCAAGAATAAATATAGCCAACCGTATGAGGGATATGCAGAGGGCGAGATACTTGACAAGGACGATTTCGTCTCGGCATTAAAATCCGCTTCGGAGAATTTATACCTTTCTGCCGGCGGTAAGATCAAGTCGGTCTACGTCAGCGTTCCTGCAGAGTTTGTGGAGCTTATCCACACGGATAAGGTTGTAACATACCGCACGTCCCAACAAATCAGCTCGAGGCATATACAAGAGGTTAAAGAATTCTCTGCTCCAAAAGCAGAAAACGGGTTGACGGTAGTTGCATGCGATTGTCTGTTTTTTTATCTTTCGGACAAGCGTAAGGTTTTAAATCCCATAGGCGCAGTAAGCGACAGTCTGCGCGCAAGGTGTTGCTTTTATGCCTGCAAGACGTCGTTTATAAAAACTGTTAAACGTGCGTTAAAATCAATAGGTACGATTAACGAGTTTTATTGGATTCCGCAAAACAGGGCGGAGGCATTCTATCTCGTTCCCGAGGAAAAGAGGGGCGGCTATTCCATTCTTTTGGATTTCGGCTATATTTCCTCAACCTTTTCCGTCGTATACGGCAACGGAATTGCCTACTCCGAACCCTTTTCAATCGGCGTAGGACATATGTCAGCCCTCGTTATGGAGGCTCTAGAAGTGCCTTACGAGGTGGCAAGCGAACTCTTAAAAATGGTTAATTTAAACTCTAAAGGAAATCATTCTTCAATCGTAGAGGTTATTTTCGACGGTAAGAGGTATGCATACCAGTCGGGGCAATTAAAAACAATAATTACAGAGGGGTTAGACGCTGTTTGCGAAACTATAGAAACCTGCAGACAGTCTTTTATGGGTAAGGATTTAAGCGGTGTGCCTGTAATGATTACAGGCGAAGGAGTAGGCGTTATAAGGGGAATGTGTGAGCATATTTCTTCACGTTTGGTTACGCCCGTAGAAGTCGTTTCGCCTTCCTTACCCTACTACGATAAACCCGTCTATTCGTCGCTATTCTCTCTTTTATCGGCGGTATTGAATTAACCGCATACTCTTTATACTTTTCGGAGGAAAAAATAAATGTTTAACGATCAGGTTATAAGTACGGATATTTCCGGCAAAGCACGCATTAAAGTCATCGGCGTAGGCGGTGCAGGCAATAATGCCGTAAACCGCATGATTGAGGCAGGCATTAACTGTGCGGAATACGTTGTGGTTAATACCGACTCGCAGATTCTCGCCCTGTCGAAATGTGAAAACAGAATTCAAATCGGCAGACAGCTTACTAAAGGACTTGGCGCAGGAGCCGAGCCGGAGGTCGGAAGGCAAGCTGCTGAAGAGAGTAAGGATTTGTTAAACGACGTTATTAAAGGTACCGATCTACTCTTTATTACCGCTGGTATGGGCGGTGGTACGGGTACGGGTGCTGCACCCGTTATTGCAAAAATTGCAAGGGATATGAAGATTTTAACGGTAGCCGTTGTTACCGAACCCTTCGCGTTTGAAGGTAAGAAGAGAATGGACAACACCGCAAAGGGTTTGGACAGTCTTAAAAAATACGTAGATACGTTGATAGTAATTCCCAATGATAAAATCAGGACGGTAGTCGACAAGAATACGCCTATGAAGGAGGCGTTGAGGGTTGCCGACGAAATATTGAAACAGGGTATCAAGGGGCTTGCTGAGCTAATCGTAAATCCTGCACTTATCAATCTCGACTTCGCAGACGTTAAGACTATTTTAAAGGATAAAGGTATTGCCCATCTCGGTATCGGAGTTGCCAAGGGTGACAACAGAATTATAGAAGCGGTACGTCTTGCTGTAAATTCTCCCCTTCTGGATACGACTATTGAAGGCTCCAAGGGCGTTATATTGAACGTAGTCGGCGGTGAAGATTTAACATTTGCCGAGGTTTCCGACGCGGCTGAACTCGTAAAGAGTGTTGTCGACGCATCTGCAAATATTATTTTCGGTGCCAGAATAGACCCTAACGTAAAAGACGAGGTGGAGATAACGGTAATTGCAACAGGCTTCCCCGGTTATACAAACGTCGTTCCCGAAGAGCAGAACCGCTCCATCAACGGTCAATCGCTTTATTCTTCTCAAAACGGTGTGCAGAGAATGTCAGTAAACGAACCTTACTATCAGCAGAGAACGGGTTATACTCAGCAGGTCGGTCAGCCGCAGTATAATCAGCAACCCGTTTCACCTTCTCAGTACGGTCAAGGTCAGTTTTCTCAGCCTGTCAATAATCAGCAGCAGTACCGCCAGCAGCCCGTACAGCCTGCAACCACTGCGACGGCAGGCGAGGACGACGGTTTTGATGACGAAACTATCGAACGCCCTACGGAAAAATCTGTTCCTAAATTTGCAAGGCTCTTACATAGGCTCGGCAGAAGGAACAACGACGAATGATCCCTGTATGAATTAATACAAATTTTAAGGCAACCTCTGATAGGTTGCCTTTTTTGTGCTTTTACGGCAAAAAGTTTTAAATTTTCGTGCTAATTTCGCCTTTTACTTAATAATATTTAATATGGTAAAAAGCGAAGAGATGGGGTATAACAGTTATTTTTTTGTCGGCATAGGCGGAGTAAGTATGAGTGCTCTTGCTAAAATACTGCTTAAGAGCGGCAAAACGGTTGCAGGTTACGACAGAGTTTACGGACAAAACGTTGAATGTTTAAAGGAGTCCTGTATAGAGATTACAAATGATTTAAACGTGGATATAAGTTGTTATGATTGCATAATTTACACAGACGCAATTGCGAGCAATAATAAAATATTACTCAACGCAATGCGTCTAGGGAAACCTGTTATTTCGAGGGGGAGATTGCTAGCCGAGGTATGTAAACAATTTTCAAGTGTAACAGCTGTTTCGGGATGTCACGGAAAGACTACCTGTTCTGCAATGATAGCGCATATTTTCATGGCTTCAAGCTTAAATTTCACCGCACACATCGGCGGTGACGACTTAATGTTTAGTAATGCATATACGGGAGGTAGCGGTTATTTCGTTACAGAAGCCTGCGAATTTAAACGTAACTTTTTGCTGTTAAACCCTGACGTGGGAATTATTTTAAACAGTGACGCCGACCACCTTGACTGCTATGGCACTGTTGAAGGTTTGAAAAGTTCCTATGAACAATTTGCAAAACAGAGCAAAATTGCAATACGGCTTTACGGCGACGGGGAGTGCGACGTAACCTTCGGACTTGACGACAGAGCAACCTATTATGCGAAAAAGTTAAAGAGCGAAAACGGCAAATATTCTTTTATCGCATATGAAAAGGGAAGGGAGTTAGGAAAGATATCTTTAAGTGTGGCAGGTAAGCACAACGTTTTAAACGCCCTTGCAGCCATTGCGGCAACGAGGGTACTCGGGCTAAGTTATGAGGATATTGCCAAAGGATTGTATGAATTCAAAGGTGTAAGCCGTAGATTTGAAATGATAGGTGAAATTAACGGTGCTAGTTGTATTGCAGACTATGCTCATCACCCCAATGAAATAAAAGCCGTACTCAAAACGGCACGGCTTATTTGTCGGGGAGATCTTTACGTTGTATTTCAACCGCATACATACAGCAGAACAAAGACGCTGTTTAAACAGTTTGTCGGAGTGTTATCGTCGGTAAAAAAACTATTAATTTACAAAACGTATGCAGCGAGGGAGTATTACGACGACGCGGGGAGTGCATTAACTCTTTCGAACGCCGTCAAACGTTCAAAATACGGTGATTGTCCTGCGGATATATTGAGCTTTACAGCTAACTGCAAGTCCTGTGACTTAATACTTATTTTAGGCGCAGGTGATATTTACGATATAGCTAAGGAGCTTATAACGGGTTAGAATTCAATCTCTCTACCGCTCTTTTGGCAGGAATAGACGAGGTTAATAAATTGCTCTGCACGCCTGGGAGATCTGCCGCCTTTTATAATTGCCCAACGCTCTGCAAGGCTTTCAAGCTTTTCGGTTGGCAGTGTAACACCGAACTTTTCCGCAAGCTGATGGACGATTGACAGATACTTCGGTCTATCGGTGGTGGAGAAGATTACGGTAAGACCGAACCTGTCGGAAAGGGAGAGCTGTTCCTCCTTCAGGTCGGCAGGGTGCAGGGAATTCTCCCTTGAGGTAAAACTCTCCGAGACGATATGCCTTCTGTTGGAGGTAGCTACAATCATAGAGTTGCTTCCGCCCACGAGCGAGCCCTCCACGGCAGCTTTCAACGAGGAGACGCCCGGGTCGTTTTCGCTAAAGGTTAAATCATCTGTAAAAATAATAAATTTTAAGGGAAATTCGGAGACGAGTTCCCTTATCTTTTTTATTGATGACAAATCTTCCTTTTCAACCTCGATGAGACGAAGACCGTCTTTACAGAACTTGTTTAAAACTGCATGCACTGTTGAAGATTTGCCTGTGCCCCTGTCGCCGTATAAAAGGGTGTGGGAGTAGGGTAATCCGTTTAAAAAGTCGCTGACGTTGTTTATAATTGCCTTTTTCTCCTCAACGTAATCCTTTAAATCTTCAAGCTGAATTTCCGAAGTGTTTACTATTGGTTCTATACCGCCGTTGCGGTAGATGAAAGCCCTGTATTTTGCAAATTGACCGTAGCCGTTCTTTTTATAAAAATTAATTAAATTATTTGCGGTAATGCCCGCACAATTGCGGTCAAAGAGGGGGATATCCTCACCAAATGCAAAACCTTCATCGGGATTAAGTATTTTTAGTATATTGAAAATTTTATCAATATCGCAGGCAAAAGCCTTAACGAGCATGTCGGAGGGCGTGCCTTTTGCGCAGGCTTTAGAGAATGGATTTTCGTCATATAAAATTAAATTTTCAATATATGCATAAAGACCTTCTTCAGCATTTGCCGAAAAAACTGCACTTAATAAATCGTTTTGATTTTCCTGCGAGCAATCCTCTGTTAATTGTGCAGCCGCAAGGAAGAGTGCGTCTTTTTCAAGACCTCTTAAAACTTTTAACGAATTAATAAATTTATTCATAATTATTCACTTATATTTATAAATTTTTATTAATTATACTCTATTTAAACATGATATGCAATTTTTATTAGGCATTTTTTTAATAATTTCTTATTATGCTTGACTTATAAAATCAATGGTAATATAATATTTCTAATTTAATTTTGTGGAGGAATTTTCAGAGATTATGGTTAAGTTATATCATGAAAGTGATTGCGATATTAACGTTTTAAAGGGTAAAACCGTTGCTATCGTCGGCTACGGCAGCCAGGGACATGCCCATGCATTGAACTTGAGGGACAGCGGCGTTAAAGTAATAATCGGTTTACACGAGGGCGGTAAGAGCTGGCCCAAGGCTGTTGCGGCAGGATTTGAAGTTTACACTGTTGCCGAGGCTACCAAGCGTGCAGACGTCGTTATGATTTTAATTAACGATGAAAGACAGGCAAAGGTTTATAAAGAGAGCATTGAAAAGAACCTTAAGGAAGGTGCTGCACTTGCTTTTGCACACGGCTTTAATATCCATTTCAAGCAGATCGTTCCCCCTGCTAACGTTGACGTATTTATGATTGCACCTAAAGGTCCCGGTCATACCGTTCGTTCGGAATATCAGGAGGGCAAGGGTGTTCCTGCACTCGTTGCAATTCACCAGGATTACACGGGTAAGGCAATGGACGTTGCACTTGCTTATGCAGCCGGCATCGGCGGTGCAAGGGCAGGCGTTCTTGAAACGACTTTCAAGTGCGAAACCGAAACCGACCTCTTCGGCGAGCAGGCAGTTCTCTGCGGCGGCGTAACCGCACTTATGAAGGCAGGTTTCGAGACCTTGGTTGAAGCAGGCTACGACCCTAGAAACGCATACTTTGAGTGTATTCACGAGATGAAACTCATTGTTGACCTTATCTACAAGGGCGGTTTCTCTCTTATGAGATATTCCGTTTCCGATACGGCAGAGTTTGGCGACTATGAGACGGGTAAACGCCTTATAACCGAAGAGACTAAGAAGGAAATGAAGAAGGTTCTTGCTGAAATTCAGGACGGTACGTTTGCTTCAAAGTGGATTGCAGAAAACAATAACGGCAGGGCTCACTTCAACGCTACGAGAGAGCTTGAGGCTTCTCATCAGTTGGAGGAAGTAGGTAAGGAAATCCGTAGCCTTTACTCCTGGAATAACGATAACGTCCTCGAGGCTGAAGAAGGTAAGACCAAAATCTAACCTCATATTTAACAACGTTTACATTTACGCACCTGTTTTGCAGGTGCGTTTTTGTATTTATTTACTTGCATTTTGTTGTCTTTTTATTATAATTATGATATAATAGCCGATAGGATAAATATTGGAGTTTTGCCTTGAAAAATAAACACGACAACGACAAGCGTTCATATATTCTTACAAAAGAAACTTTAGGCGTAACGGTTATGCTGTTTTCCGCCTTGGTTTTTGTTATGCTTCTTTCCTTTGATACCGTTTTTATGGGTTTAGGTAAGGCTGTATGTACATTTATGTACGGCACTTTCGGCTACGGCAGTTATTTGGTTGTCGCAGCTTTAGCTTATCTTGGCGAATGGCTTACGCTTGAAAAACGTATCAAGCTTAAACCCAGAGTCGGCATCTGCATAGGTGTTACGCTGTTTAGTATGTTTTTGTTGTTTCAAGCCGTAACTACTTCAAATTATGCTATGGACGGGTACGGTAATTACCTTTCGCAATGCTATTTGAATTCAGCAAACGGCTATTCAGGCTATTGCTTCGGCGGTGTAATTAGCGGTTTAATCGTCTATCCCGTTGCAAAGCTTATGACCTTTGTAGGGGCATACGTTATCTTTGGGCTTGTTACTCTGCTTTTTGCCGTTATGAGCTTTGTGGTTATAAGAAATCTTCACCTTACAAAAGTAATAGAAAACGTGGGCAAGCAGAACCGTAAAAACGAAACAGAACAGGCTGAAAGTCAATCTCAGGTACAATGTCCGGATCGTAAAGTTACCGACGACAATCTGTATTCGGTTAATGAGAACCACGAAATAGTTAGTAACGTCGGCGTTCAGTCTCAGCAGGAAAGCACACAAGAAAGTCTGTCAGCCGAAGATGAGGATAGATTCTCACGCAAAAATTTAGGCAGACGCATTTTATTTGAAAATGGTGAGTTTGCTGCAGAGAGCTACCGCCGTAATATGATTTATAACGAAAACTCCTATTTTAACCATCCCGTCCACAACGCAGACGATTATCTGCAGAGCTTCTCTAACGGCAATAATTCTGTAACTCAACCGCAGAGCAATCAGACATCTTATACGGATGAGTATTCAAAAGACATTGAAAACAGCGTAAGCGGCGGTGCGCCTTCCTACGTTTACGGCGATAAACCTGTAAGCGATTTGGGAAATATAGAGAATAACAACGGTGAAAACACATATAATTCCTATACCGTCAATCATACTGCTCAACCATTGAATTACGATAGTGCTTCAGGGCAGATAGAGGAAGGTACGTTTGAAGACGAACAGGTCTCCGAAAGTGATTTTAATTCCGAAGCTTATGGCGAGGGTCAGGGCGATTATACTTCAGAAGATACTTACGTTCAGCCGGCAGCAGAAGGGATGGCAGAAGAGAGAACGGAGCAATTTAACGGCGTACAAAGTGAAGAAAATACTGAACAGTCCGTTGAGACCGACAGGAATGAAGACAGCAACGTTATAGAAGGACAGCCGTTGAGTGAGGAAGTTAAGCCGCAAGAGCAGCCAACCGAACGGGGAAGGGGAATTAATCTTTTCGAAATCTTCAATTCGTCCAATTCAAATTTAACAAGGAACGGTACTTTTGTCGAACCCGACACGTCAGTACTCACTAACCCTATGAGGAATAGAAACAGAGAGCAACTCTTTGACGATACAGAGGGGGAGGGGGGTACGTTATTCAACGACGAAACCCCGTTGAACGGTACAAATATCAGTCAAAATGCTTCTTTAGGCGGTGATAGGGATCGAGCAATAGGCTTTGGTGAACGTACACAGACTGAATTTGACAGAGTTTCTACGCCAATAAACGCAGAGGCTACGCGTGAAGAAGTAAAGCCTGTTGAGCAGGAAAAGCCCAAACACGTCTGGAAAAAGTACGTTCGCCCTACGCTAGACTTGTTGGACGACTACCCCGAGAATAACAACGTAAATACCGGTGAAATTGAGGAAAGCAAGCAAATTATTTGCGAAACGCTTGCCAATTTCCGTATTGACAGCAGGATTGCAAACGTGGTTGTCGGTCCTGCAATAACCCGTTACGACGTGATTATTGAGGACAGAACCAACATTAAAAACGCATTAAAATACCGTGATGCAATCGCAATGGCTCTTATGAAAGAGAACGTAAATGCCTACCTGAACTATGCAAAGGGTGCGATTTCAATCGAGGTTCCAAATGCAAAGCGCACTACCGTGGGCTTAAAGGGTATGCTTGCAAGCAGTGAATTTATCAATGCAAAACCCAATAGTCTGACCTTTACATTGGGTAAAAACGTAGAAGGTACGGTTGTCTGTCCGGATATCACCAAGATGCCCCACCTTTTGGTTGCAGGTACGACGGGCAGCGGTAAGAGTATTTGTTTAAGCACCTTAATCGTCAGCCTTTTATATAAATACGGACCCGAAGAGCTTCGCTTTATCCTTGTCGACCCCAAACAGGTTGAGTTTATTTCCTACGATAAACTGCCCCATCTTATGATAAATGAGATTATTTACGACGTAGATAAGGCTATGAAGGCTTTGAATTGGGCAATCAAGGAAATGGAGAGGCGTTATGCCCTCTTTAAGGAAATGACCGAAAAGGGTATAGCCACAAAGAACCTTACAGAATATAATGCGCATCTTCCCGAAGGTGAAGAAAAACTGCCTAAGATTGTCATAATATTAGACGAATTCGGTGATTTGATGTTACAGGCTAAAAAGGATATAGAGTCGAGAATTATAAGGCTTGTTCAAAAAGCCAGGGCGTGCGGAATACACTTAATTTTGGCAACCCAACGCCCCTCGGTTGACTGTATTACCGGTTTAATTAAGTCCAACCTTCCAACCAGAATTGGCTTTAAGGTTAACTCCTTCGACGATTCGAGGTGTATATTCGATATCGGAGGAGCGGAAAAGCTCTTAGGTAAGGGTGATTTGTATTTCCGTTCGGCTGAAAATCCCGAACTTGCAAGAATACAGGGGTGCTTTATAGACACACACGAGGTGCAAAAGGTTACGGACTACATAAAAGCCAATAACGAAACGTACTTTGATCAGAGCGTAAGCGACTTTATCAACAAGGTTGAAGAGGAGCCTACTGAAAATACCTCTTCCGAAGGTTCTGTTCTGGACGGAGATTCTTCAAAAGTCGACGATACGTTTATCAAAGCTCTATGGTTCTGCGTAACCAGCAACCAGGCGTCCGTGTCTATGATTCAACGCCGTTTCCCTATCGGATATATGAAGGCTTGTAAGATAATCGATTGGATGGAAAATATGAATTATATCACCCAGTCCGAAGGGTCAAAACCAAGAAAGGTTCTGCTTTCCAAGGATGAGTTTATAGCAAAGTACGGTGACGTCGATGATTGATTTTACAAAAAAGAAATTCGGTATCATTTCACTCGGTTGCGATAAAAACAGAGTTGACGCCGAAAAATTAATTGGTATAATTGCTGCAAACGGCTGTCAAGTCGTAAACGACCCCTCACAAGCCGAAGTGCTTGTAGTCAACACGTGCGCCTTTCTTAATTCGGCGAGAAAAGAGGCGGTTGAAACGGTTATAGAATGTGCAGGTTATAAAAGCGATAAGCTTGAAAAACTCGTGGTTACGGGGTGTCTGCCTCAGAAATACATAGGCGAACTTTTCGAAAGTTTAACCGAAGCTGACGTGTTTTTAGGTATAGACGACTATAATCTCTTTTTCGACGCTCTTCAAAAAGCCTATGACGGCGAGAGGGTAAATCTTGTCGGTTGCGGCAATAAAGAATACAGCTGTGACAGGGTGGTGACAACACCCTGCCATTATGCGTATTTAAAGATTGCCGACGGGTGCAATAATTTCTGTACGTATTGTCTTATTCCTAAAATCAGAGGCAGGTACCGTAGCTATCCCGAGGAGCTTTTATTAAAGGAAGCTGAGAATTTAGGTGACGTTTCGGAGTTAATTTTAGTTGCCCAGGACGTGTCAAGATACGGAATTGACTTAAAAAATAATGAAAATTTAAAAAATTTTTTACATAAGTTGACAACACTTGTCAACATTAAAAGTGTAAGATTACTTTACTGTTATCCCGATATGATAGACGACGGGCTGATTGAAGAGATAAGGGATAACCCTAAGATTATAAAATATTTAGATATTCCCCTTCAGCACAGTGAGGACAGGGTGCTTAAGCTTATGAACAGACGAGGCACGCGAAAGCAGTACCTTGACTTGATTGAAAAATTGAGGAGAGAAATTCCAAACATAGCTATTCGCTCTACGTTTATCAGCGGTTTCCCCACCGAAACGGAGGAGGAGTTCGAGGGGATGTGCAATTTCCTTAGAGAGGCTAAGCTTGTCAATTGCGGTTTCTTCGCCTATTCAAGGGAACCTGAAACGGCTGCCTATAAGCTAAAGGGGCAAATTCCTGCTTCGGTTAAGAAGAAGAGGGTCAAAAAGCTTTACGAAGTGCAGAGTGAAATATCACATAATTTCCTGACCGGATTTATCGGCAAGAAGTTAAAGGTGGTATGCGACGGCATTGATTACGACAGGAATTGTTTTGTCGGCAGGGCATATTTCAACGCACCCGAGATAGACGGTAAGGTGTATTTCAATGCGTATAACGCCGTGCAGGGCGAGGAATTGGAAATAATAGTTTGCGATTGTGACTGCTATGATTTATACGGCAGGACGGAGGATTATTGCGATGAGTGAAAATCAAGTTAATATTTCCGAACAGACGGAAAGTCAAAAGGAGATTAAATTTTTAAAATTCGTCAAAGGCAAAGGCGTGATGAATTTGCCCAATCAGCTGACAATTTTAAGGGTTTTGTTAATACCTTTATTCGTTGTATTCTTCTACGTAAAGTTCAAAGGGCACTACTTTGTTGCGCTTGCCGTCTTTGCAATTGCAAGTTTCACCGACTATCTTGACGGACATCTGGCGAGGAAGTACAAGCTTATAACCAATCTCGGTAAGTTTTTGGACCCTGTAGCCGATAAAATTTTAGTGTCTGCCGCAATGATTTTAATGCTTACCGTACCTGAATTCTTCACGGCATATACGGGCGTTTGGGCACTTATTTGCGCAGGCTGTTCGATTGCTTTGATCTTGGCAAGAGAGCTTATGGTGTCCGGTTTTAGAATGGTTGCCGCAAGTGCAGGTTTGGTTATTGCTGCAGATAAAGTCGGAAAAGTCAAGACAGTTTGCCAGATGGTAAGCCTGATTTTGCTCCTTGTATGGGCAGGACTAAACGAATTTATTCCAGCATCTATTGTAACCCGTATCGTCAACTATGCAGGTTTGGGCTTCTTTGCCTTAGCAACTCTGTTAACCGTAGTTTCAGGCGTTAATTACATTATTAAAAATATTGAAGTTCTAAAAAGATGAGCGAAATCAATAAGGGTATTTGTATAGTTTCTCTTGAAAGCAAACGTAACCTTTCATTTGAAAACGTCAGTAAAATTTGCAGTCGTTTAGCCGGTTGCGGTTACTATGCGGAAAGAGTATGCAGGGTTGCGTTCGATAATCCGGAAGAGATTGTAAGGGCGTTAAGCGATGCAAAGAGCAACTTTGAAAATTTAATCGTTGCCTGCCCGTACACGATGGACAACACCGTTAAAAGCTTTTTAAGCGGTCTGTACGGTGCTCAATTCGAGGGGTTAGGCGTGTTAAGCAGTGGAAATTATTCGGTGTTTGTTTTTTACACCGACTATGCTAACCGCTTGACCTTTGACGACGTTAAGGTATGCCTGGATGCTAAGTATTCTATAAATTATGAAAAGACTTACGTTCGTGCCTGTGTGCCTGAAGAGGTTTTGGACAAGTCGATTGTAAAAGCACGTAACGAAATCAGAGCAAATAACATTGATGCCGCATTAAACGTAAAATACGATTACGGCGATTGCAGAATAGAAATTCTGTATTCATCTAAAACACCTAAAATCTATTTTGATAATATGGTGAGGGGAATAGTAGAGGCGTTGGACGAATACGTCTATGCTCTTGAGGATATAACTCTTGCCGAACAGCTTTACAGACTTTTAAAGCTCAGACGGCTAAAAATAAGCATTGCAGAATCTTTCACGGGTGGCGGAGTAGGTAAGAGTTTAGTAGACGTACCCGGTGTTTCCGAGGTTTATTTCGAGGGACTAAACACCTATTCAAACGAAGCGAAAACGTCCCGTCTCGGGGTTTCGGAGATGACCTTAAAGCAATACGGTGCGGTTTCAGCCGAGACTGCCTACGAGATGGCGGAAGGGTTGATTAAAACGGGCAATTGTCAACTTGCTATTTCTACAACGGGAATTGCAGGTCCTAAGTCGGACAACACCGCAAAACCCGTAGGGCTTGCCTATATCGGCATTGGCTTAGGCGAGGATATATCTGTATATAAATTCAACTTCAAAGGCGATAGGGATACTATATCACGCACTGCGATAAACCAGGCTCTCTTCCTTGCCTATAAGCGGATAAAGTGACTAAATTATTTAAATTGAGAAAAAACCAACAGGAGAAACATATATGAACGACGACAAATTAAAGGCATTGAATTCTACTATTGCTATGATTGAAAAGCAATACGGCAAGGGTGCAATTATGAAGCTTGGCGACGATAACGTCAACACCGAGCTTGAGGTTATCCCTACGGGTTGCTTATCGCTTGACCTTGCGTTAGGTGTAGGCGGTGTACCCAGAGGCAGAATTTTGGAAATTTTCGGACCAGAATCTTCCGGTAAGACGACGGTCGCGCTCCACATTATCGCACAGGCGCAGAAGATGGGCGGTGTTGCCGCTTTCATTGACGCAGAGCACGCCCTTGACGCGGTTTATGCTAAGGCACTTGGCGTTAAGACTGATGAATTGTACATTTCTCAGCCCGATACAGGCGAACAGGCACTTGATATCTGCGAGTCCCTCGTCCGCTCAAGTGCGGTTGACGTCATTGTTATCGACTCCGTTGCGGCGTTAACCCCTAAAGCTGAGATAGAGGGGGATATGGGCGATTCCCACGTCGGACTATTAGCAAGACTTATGTCTCAGGCTTTGAGAAAATTAACCGCAATAACCAGCCGCTCAAAGACCTGCGTAATATTTATTAACCAGCTCCGTGAAAAGGTAGGCGTTATGTTCGGCAACCCCGAAACTACCCCCGGCGGTAAGGCGTTAAAATACTTCTCGTCTGTAAGACTTGATATAAGAAAGGCGGATGCACTTAAGACAGACGGTGACATCATTGGCAACAGAGCAAAGGCAAAGGTGGTAAAAAACAAGGTTGCTCCTCCTTTCAAGGTTGCTGAATTCGATATTATCTACGGTCAAGGCATTTCTAGAGAGGGTTGTATAATCGACCTCGGTCTTGAATACGGTATTCTCACAAAGAGCGGCGCGTGGTTCAGCTATAATGAAGAGAAGGTTGCGAACGGCAGGGAGAAGATGAGGGATTACCTCAAGGCTAATCCTGCAGTGTTGGAGGATATTGAAAAGAGAATTAGGGAGGCACATGCTGCAACCCTTGATAAGACTCAAGACGACTGATTATTATGAGATACGGTTTTGTTAAAGTCTGTGCTGCAACCCCTAAAATCAAGGTTGCAGACGTAGATTACAACGTAAATAATATCATTTCCGCAATTAAAGAAAGTGCAGAAAAGGGAAGTCAGATAACCGTCTTCCCTGAACTGTGTTTAAGCGGATATACCTGCGGCGATTTGTTCAACCAGACGACGCTTTTAAAGGCTGTTGAAGAGGGACTTTTCCACATTAAGAAGGCTACCGAAGGTATAAAAACTTTAGTGTTTGTCGGTGCGCCTTTACGCTATGCGGATAGGCTTTATAACTGCGCTGTTGCCATTTGCGACGGAGAAATTAAAGGTGTTGTGCCCAAGACTTTTATTCCCAACTACGGCGAATTTTACGAAAAACGCCACTTCTTTCCCGGGTTTGAAGAGTGTGAACTCATTGAGCTGTGCGGCGACCCCGTATTTATCGGTACCAATTTATTATTTACAGCGCAAAATAATCCCGACCTTGTCGTAGGTGTTGAGATCTGCGAGGATTTATGGGCACCTCAATCACCTTCGATTAAGGCTACGCAGGCAGGGGCGAAGATAATTGTCAATCTCTCCTGCTCGGACGAAACTGTGGGCAAAGCCGAATACAGGAAGAATCTTGTTTCCGTGCAGTCCGCAAAGCTCCTGTGCGGTTATATCTATTGCGACGCAGGTGACGGTGAAAGTACCACCGATATGGTTTTCTCCGGTCATAATATTATAAGCGAAAACGGTAAAATACTCGCCGAAAGTAAATTGTTTGATAATGGGTTGACTTACGGTGAAATTGACGTTGAACTTCTCTCTTCGGAAAGGCGTAGAATGTCAAGCACTTATTTTGCTTTAGAAAAGGCGGAAAATTCTCTTTGGAACAGCGTTTGGTTTGAACAGGCTGAAGGCGTAGGAGAGATTGATAGAGAGTTTGTGGCAATGCCGTTCGTTCCCTCCGATAGCGGTGCTCTGTCCGAAAGGGCAAAACTGATATTGAATATTCAGACCAAGGGACTTGAAAAGAGGTTGCTTCATACGGGTAGTAAGACTGCCGTTATAGGCGTTTCGGGCGGACTTGATTCATCCCTTGCGCTGCTTGTAACGCGCAGGGCGTTTATCAATCTCGGCTTACCGCTTGAAAATATTATAGCCATTACTATGCCCGGTTTTGGTACAACAGATAGAACTAAGGATAATTCTTTAAAGCTTATCGAGCTTATTGGTGCAACGGGTAAAATAATACCCATTGCAGACAGTGTATTGCAACATTTTAAAGATATATGCCATTCACCTGAAAAGCACGACGTAACTTACGAAAACGCTCAGGCGAGAATGCGTACGTTAATATTAATGGACGTAGCAAATCAAACGGGCGGTATGGTTATAGGAACGGGAGATTTAAGCGAGCTTGCGCTCGGTTGGGCAACATATAACGGAGACCATATGTCCATGTACGGCGTTAACGCCTCCGTGCCTAAGACGTTGGTCAAATATCTCGTCCGTGCAGAGGCAGACGCAATTGGCGGGGAGCTTGCAAATACTTTATACGACGTACTTGCAACCGAAATCAGTCCGGAGTTATTACCTCCCGATAAGAACGGCAATATTGCCCAGAAAACGGAGGATTTGGTAGGTCCTTACGAATTGCACGACTTCTTCTTATATAATGCTCTCCGCTGGGGATTTGAACCTGAAAAAATAAAATTTATGGCGGTTAAAGCGTTTGATGGGAAGTACACTGAAGAGGTTATAGTTAAGTGGCTGAAGACCTTCTACAGGCGTTTCTTTGCTCAGCAATTCAAGCGTTCCTGCCTGCCTGACGGGGTTAAAGTCGGTTCTATCGCGTTATCTCCGAGGGGGGATTGGCGTATGCCCTCCGACGCCGTTGCATCTCTTTGGCTCAAATGGGCAAACGAATAAACCGGCGTTTTATCAAATTATTTCAAAACCGCAGTTTTCTGCGGTTTTTTTATTATGCGTATATGAAAATTTACAAATAAATTGACAAATTATCCCCTTTAGTGTATAATGTCTTATGGTATATAAAAAGGCGAATTTTTACATAAGAATAACGCTTTAATATATATAAAATTTTATCAGGAGGTTTAGGAAATGTTGAACATTAACTTAAGCTCCCTGTTTCTTGCCTCCGACGGGCTTTTAATCGGTTTAGGCGTCGGGTTAGGTGTTGCAATAATCGTTGCTGCAGTAGTCTGCTTTTTTATTGGCGGAAAGGTCTATAAGAATAAGTTAGACAAGCAGCTTGGTTCTGCTCAGTCTCGTGTTGACAGTATGATTAACGAAGCACGAGCGGAGAGTAGAGCTCTTAAAAATGAAGCTATATTAGCGGCAAAGGAACAGGAGCTGAAATTAAAGGCTGAATTTGAGAAAGAGTCACGTGAGAAAAGAGCGGAGTTAAACAGACACGAACAACGTTTAAACCAGCGTGAAGACAATCTTGAAAAGAAGGAAGGGGCACTCGACAGAAAGAACGAAGAACTTGACAATCAAAAGAAGGCTCTCGTTTTAAAGGAACAGGAGATAGCGAAGCTTCAAGAAAAGCTTTCTAACCAGCACGACCTTATGATTCAAGAGCTAGAGAAAGTCTCTCAACTTTCTAAGGAAGAGGCAAAACAGCTTTTGACTGAAGAGATTTTGGAGGAGACAAGGCACGACGTAGCTCTGCAGGTTCGTAATATCGAACAGGCGGCTAAAGATGAGGCTGAACACGAGGCAAAGAATATTATATCGCTTGCAGTTCAGCGTTGCGCTGCAGACCACGCTTCCGAAATTACCGTATCCGTCGTACCCATTCCCAGCGACGATATGAAGGCGAGAATTATCGGCAGAGAGGGTAGAAATATCCGTGCGCTTGAAAATGCAACGGGTATTGAGCTTATCGTTGACGATACTCCCGAGGTTGTTATTTTAAGTGGCTTCGATCCCGTAAGAAGGGAGGTAGCAAGGCTTGCGCTTGAAAAGCTCATAACAGACGGACGTATTCATCCTGCAAGGATTGAGGAAACGGTTGCAAAGGTTAAAAAGGAGCTTGACCAGGAGATTAAAGCTGCAGGCGAAAGTGCGATGTTTGACGTAGGTATCTACGGTCTGCACCCCGAGCTTATTAAGCTTGTCGGAAGACTTAAATACAGGACAAGCTACGGTCAAAACGTTTACAAGCACTCGATTGAGGTTGCCACTCTTGCAGGAATTATGGCTTCCGAACTCGGTTTAGACGTCAATTTAGCAAAGCGAGCAGGACTTCTACACGATATCGGTAAGGCGGTTGACAAGGAACAGGAGGGGACTCACGTTCAGTTAGGTGCCGATCTCGCTAAAAAGTACGGCGAAAAACCTAACGTTATAAACGCTATTGCCGCACACCACGGGGATTGTGAGCCTAAGACAATTGAGGCTGTGTTGGTTGCTGCAGCAGACGCGATTTCCGGTGCTCGTCCCGGTGCAAGAAGGGAAACAGGTACTAACTACGTTAAGCGTCTTGAAAAGCTTGAACAGATTGCTTCTGACTTCAACGGCGTTGATAAGTGCTATGCTATTCAGGCAGGTAGGGAGGTCAGAGTTATCGTTAAGCCCGAACAGGTTGACGATGCGCAGGCGATGTTCCTAGCTAAAGATATTGCAAAGAAAATCGAAGCTGAACTCGAATATCCCGGTCAGATTAAGGTCAACGTTATACGTGAATCACGTGCAGTAGAATACGCTAAGTAATATTAGTCTAATAACCCCGACAATACTGAAGATATAGTGTTGTCGGGGATATGTATATTTTAAAGCTTAAAATTTAGTTTATTTCACTTGACTAATTTATATTTTAGTAGTTAATACAATTGTAAAGTAAGTTTAGGTATCATATGGCAACGTTGAAAGCAGAAGGTTTTACTCTTGAAGTAAATTTTATATATTATAAAAAAGAAATTGCGTATATTAATTATATTAATTACTATTTTGCTAAAATTGCTGTTAGTAGTTCAGTTTATTCAGGTAAAACAGAATTTATTGTAAGCGAAGAGGAATGCACCAATTTCGTTAAGAGCCTCACAGAGCTGTTTGAAAGTCTTAAAGTAGGCGATGTGGGAATAAGTGATTACGAACCCGACCAAAATAATTTATGTTTCGACTCCGACGGCAGGGGTAATTTTACTATAAGCGGTGTGTTTATAATTGGGGAGATTGGACTTTGAAGTTTGAAAAATCATTTGACCAAACGTATTTTAAGCACTTTATAAAACAATTGAACGACGAATTAAGCGAGTTAATTAAATAATCAATTTTTGTGAAAAAAGAAAACGTTAAGCGAAAGCTTAACGTTTCTGAATGGTGCCGGTGATCGGGGTCATAAGGAGCGGTAGCGACGGAATAGTGATTGTTGAGGCATAATCCTCCAATCACGTCACGTTATTTCGTTGAACCGAGCACCGCACATAAAAAGAAGACGCTAAGTCTTCGCTTAGCGTCTCTTAACTGGTGCCGGTGATCGGGGTCGTAAGGAGCGGTAGCGACGGAATAGTGATTGTTGAGGCATAAGCCTCCAATCACGTCACGTTATTTCGTTGAACCGAGCACCGCACATAAAAGAAGACGCTAAGTCTTCGCTTAGCGTCTCTTAACTGGTGCCGGTGATCGGGGTCGAACCGATACGGTATCACTACCACGGGATTTTGAGTCCCGCGCGTCTGCCAATTCCACCACACCGGCAACTTACTTTTATATTATAGTACGCAATTTTTAAAAAATCAAGCTATTTTCTTTTAAGGATAAAAAAATATGCAATCTCTTGTATTAATTGACGGCAACAGCCTATTAAACCGAGTATTTTATGCTACGCAAGTCTTTTCAACTAAGGACGGCAGACCTACTAATGCAATATTCGGGTTTACAAAATTGCTGTTTAAAATCATTAACGAGGACAAACCCGACTATTTAATCGTAACCTTCGATATGCATGCTCCCACGTTCAGGCATAATATGTACGACGGTTACAAGGCAAACCGCTCGCCAATGCCTGCAGAGCTTGCTGCACAGGTTCAACCGTTAAAGTCGCTTTTATCCGCAATGGGAATAGTAATCTGTCAGAAAGAAGGATTAGAGGCGGACGATTTGCTTGGTACTCTGTCTAAGAGGTTTGACGTGCATAGTCATATTTATACGGGTGACAGGGATTCCTATCAGCTTGTTGACGATAAGACTGATATATATTATACAAAGCGAGGAATAACCGACCTATTAAAATTAACTGACGAAAATTTCGTTGAAATCTTAGGTTATAAGCCATCGCAGGTTATTGATTTAAAATCGCTAATGGGAGATAAGTCTGACAATATTCCCGGTGTTGCAGGAATAGGCGAAACTACCGCTAAAAAACTTATTGCCGATTATCAAACACTTGACGGCGTCTATGAGCATCTGGAAGAAATTAAATCGCCTGCGCTTCGTAAAAAGCTTATTGAGGGTAAGGACAGTGCATATCTTTCCTATAAACTTGCTACAATTGATAGAAACTGCGACGTTGAAATTAATTTGGATAGCTGTAAAACACCGACACAGTTTTCTTCCGAAGTCAGAGATATGTTCATTGACTTTGAATTCAAGTCGCTCTTAAGTCTTTTAGGCGAAGATAAGCAGGAAGTCGAGACAGCTCAAATCGAGTACCCCGAAATTATAACAATTGATAACGCTGCCGATTTACAGGCTGTTACGCAAAAGCACGGGCAATTCTTTATAGACTTAAGCGAAAACGGAGCAACAATTTATTACGATAAAAAGTTTTATAAAATCGTTTGCGAAGCTGTTGACCTACTTTGTATGTTTTCATTTGACCAGGCAGTCGAAAGTATTGCCAAGATTTTCGAAAATACTGATAATAAAGTTGTTGTTTACGACTATAAGAGTCTTTTACACCGCTTTGAACCGTTTAATATTACTTGCAATTGCGAGATTGACGATTTATCGTTAATGCATTACGTAGCTGATTACTTCAGCACTGCTTCAAGTTTAGAGGAGCTTTGCGGTGAAAAGGGCTACGATTATAAGTATTGCGCCTTTGTGATGAGTAAGATTTACGGCGAGTATTTGGAAACGATTAAAAATGATGGACTTGAAAGACTGTACTACGAAGTTGAAAGACCTTTGATTAAGGTTCTGTATTCAATGGAGGAGAGCGGTGTAGAAGTTGATTTAAACCAGCTTGAGACGCTCGGAAAAAAATATTCTGACAATATTAAAGATTTAAGCACTAAAATTTATGAGTTGTGCGGCTGTACGTTTAATCTTAATTCACCCTCTCAACTCGGTGAAGTACTGTTTGAAAAACTCGGCTTAAAATCCGGCAAGAAGAATAAGTCAGGCAAATACTCAACCAATGCCGAGGTCTTAGAATCCCTTGCGGAAGAAAGCGAGGCGGTTAGGCTTATCTTAAAATACAGGCTGTACCAGAAGCTATATTCGACTTATATAGAAGGCTTTAAACCGCTGATTGATAAAAAAACGTGTCTTGTTCATACGACGTTTAAGCAGACTTTAACGACAACCGGCAGACTTTCAAGCACAAATCCTAACCTTCAGAATATCCCTATCCGTGAGGAGGAAGGCAGAGAGCTTAGAAAATTGTTTATTCCAAGGGCAGGTAACGTATTAATTGATGCAGACTACTCGCAGATTGAATTGAGGCTTTTAGCGCATTTTTCGGGCTGTAAGGAACTTATCGAGGCATATGAGGCTAACGAGGACGTTCACGCTGTAACGGCATCTCAAGTGTTTGGGGTAGATTTAAAAGACGTAACGCCACAAATGCGTAGGCAGGCAAAGGCTGTAAACTTCGGGATAATTTACGGCATAAGCGAATTCGGACTTGCTAAAAATATCGGTGTTGACGTAAAAACAGCTAGAGAGTATATAGCAACCTATTTCAAGCGTTACACTGCTGTTAAAGAGTATATGGATAGTAACGTTGAATTTGCTAAAAAGCACGGTTACGTCGCAACATTATCGGGAAGAAAACGTTATATAAAGGAGATTAATTCATCAAATTACAACCTTAGGCAATTCGGCGAAAGGGCTGCAATGAATATGCCCTTGCAGGGTTCAAGTGCCGATATAATTAAAATTGCTATGGTTAATATCTATAATCGTTTAAAAAATGAGGGGTTAAAGACCAAGCTTATATTACAGGTGCACGACGAACTTGTATTAGATGCTCCAATGGAAGAAGAGGAGATTGCAACTAAAATTTTAAAAGAAGAGATGGAAAACGCGGTGCAGTTAAGGGTTCCTTTAATCGTGGACGTGCATAGCGGAAAAAATTGGTATGAAGCAAAGTAAAATAAAAATCGCCGTGACAGGCGGAATTGGTAGCGGAAAGTCTACAGTTTGTAAGATTATAAATTCCTTTGGTTTCGCTGTTTATTCTTGCGACGAGGTATATAAGTCGGTTTTACAGGACGGACAAACAGTGGCGGAACTTGAAAAGGAGTTCGGTAAACAGATTATAAATGCTGACGGCAGTTTAAACAGATCTGTGCTTTCCGCTATCGTTTTCGAAGATGCGAGAAAGTTGGAGAAGTTGAACAGAATTACTCACCCTAAAATATTTGACAAAATGTTTGAAATATCGGCAAATGATAGAGGGGTTGTATTTTATGAAGTGCCGCTTTTATTCGAGGGCGGATACGAAATTCTTTTCGATAGAGTTTTAGTTGTTTTAAGGGATAGAAAGAAAAGAATTAATTGCGTGATTTCCCGCGATAATTTATCAGAAGAAGAGGTTGTTACTCGTTTAAATAAACAATATGATTATGATAATAGCGATTTTACAAAGTACTATGTCATACATAATAACGGCAATATTGACGAATTGAATGGTGAAGTTGCCAAATTTTTGTCTAAAATCACACGCGATTAAATAATTTTAAAATTAAGTAAAAATCATTGAAAACGCCTTATTTTTTGCTTGACATAAAGGTGGAAATGTTATAGAATAACTATGCTTTTCAAGCGACGCACTCATGGCGGAATTGGCAGACGCGCAAGACTAAGGATCTTGTGAAGCAATTCATGCAGGTTCAACTCCTGTTGAGTGCACCAAATAATAAATCCGAGCTAGATCTTTTTAAAGATTGGCTCGGATTTATTATTTAGTTAATTTGTTTTCGTTGCAAAATTTGTAAATACTTCTATTTTTTATACTGTATGATTATAAAAAAGCTAAATTTAAAAGAAATATACGACGCGTTACCGCTTGTGTGGAAGGTATTCTGTGAGTATGAGGCAATAAATTATTCTGAAATAGGTAAACAGTCTTTTTATAACGCAATTTATTCTGAAGAATATATTAAATCACTTACAGCTTACGGTGCATATGAAAATAATCGACTTATCGGCATTATTGCAACGAGGAATAATAGTAGTCACATTGCGCTCTTCTTTGTTGATGGTGCCTATCATAATTGCGGCATCGGGCGAAAGCTATGGCATAAAGTTCTTGACGAAAGTTCTGCTGATAAAATTACCGTTAACTCGTCTTTGTACGCCGTAGAGGTGTATAAAAAGCTTGGGTTTATAGCTATTGACGAAGGCAAATGCGACGGCGGAATCATATATATTCCTATGGAATTTAAAAGATAGTATTAGTAAATTTCAGTTTATCATTTACGCTGTTTTTATTTGTTTTTAATTAAATTCGGCAGGACGAATACGGGGCATTGTAGAATTATCCAGATGATTAAGCCTGCGCTGTCTCCGATAAGTGGCTGTATTTGAATTAAGGCAAAAAGGCAGACGGGAACAAATATCTTTAATTGATTTAAAGGTGTATAGTTTTTGTGTTTAGCCTGCAATGCCGATAGTACTATTAATGCTGCTCCACAAAGCGTAAGCAAGGCACCGAAATTATAGTTAAAATATTTAAATATAGAGCGAATACTTAAATTGATATTGTCAAAATAATAAAATGTAAAGTAAAAACAAGTTATATTTGCAAGTAGTAGCACTGCGCAACATATTTGAAGTACGAAAATAACAGTAGGGGTATGTTCGTAATTTTTATGTGCTATTGCATTTACCGAAAGAATGATAGCTAACAGAACAAATACGACTATTAACATTGTATGTTCGTTATATATATTAAGCAAGAAACTGAAACCACTTGCGGTTAATGTAATTGCAATTAATGCAACGCAAATTAAATCGCATAGTTTGAGGCGTGTAATCTCTCTTCCTGTAATCTTATCGTGTATGGCAGAGAGTACTTTTGCAACCGTTATTCCCGTCGGAACAAAAGTTGCCAGACATAATATAAAGGACATGAATGACAGTTTTTTAGATACCGTAGTAAACGTTGACAATTTTAAATTAATAACTTGTTCCAATCCAATGAATATGACGAGTGGAAGGTATGCATGGGTGGCTATAACTGCGGTAAATAAAAAGATTTTAGTCTGCTTAATAAGGTGTGATTTGTCCGCTTCAGAAAAATTGCAAGCCGATAAAAATTTATATCTGCCTACCCACCAAAGTACAAACGAAGCGAGCAGAAATGCGGCAAATACGCCGAGCCCGATTAGCTGACTGTACCAGTTGCTGATTGCCCAATAACATACGTATGCGACAATTAAACCGACAAAAATGCAGGCGATTGAAAAGGAAACCATCATTGTTAAAAATTCACGGTTTCTTTTATCGACCAAATCGCTTTCATAACGGGGAACGTCGTTTAACAGATAATCGCACGTCACGCCGAACATCTGCGCAATTTTAATAAGTTTTTCCGTTTCTGGATAGGATAAATCCGATTCCCATTTTGATACAGCCTGCCTTGAAACTTCAAGCTTTTCGGCAAACTCTTCCTGGGTAATTCTCGCCTCTTTTCTCAATGAATAAATTTTCTCTCCCGTAGTCATTACGTTGCTCCTTATTAAATACGTTAAACATATTTTAATGTACTAAAGCAGAATTATCAATTAACCGCAGGTTGCGATTAATAAACTTTAAGTTGCAGTATTGCCCCGACGAAGTTTCATCGGGGCAATGCATCTAAAATTATTTACATTATAATATTGATTAATCTCTTAGGAACGACGATAAACTTCTTAATCTGCTTACCTTCAAGAAGGGGAGTAATCTCTTCGTGTTCTTTTACAGCTTTTTCGATATCCTCTTTGGACATATCGGAGGGGAGGGAGATTTTTGCTTTAATCTTGTTGTTTATCTGTACAGCATACTCAAAGCAATCTTCGCCGCATTTTGCCTCGTCGTAGACGGGCCAGGGCTCGTAGGCAATTGTTCCGCTGTGACCTAATGCAGTATTCCAAATCTCTTCGGTGATGAAGGGGATAACAGGGTTCAAAAGCTTTATCAAGCCTTCTGCGTATTCAGTGGGGAATTTATTGCCGGCCGAAATCTCCTTATAGATAGCGTTTACGAAAATCATCATCTGGGAAATTGCGGTGTTAACCTTCATCGCCATATAGTCTTCGCCGACCTTTTTAACCGTCTGGTGATAAATCTTTTCAAGGTTTTTGTTGGGTTCGGGTGAGATTACGTCGCTCTCCATATACAGCCTGTAAATTCTGTCGATAAACTTCTTAACGCCTTCGATGTTTGCCGTATTCCAGGGCTTAGTATCCGCAACGGGACCCATGAACATCTCGTACATTCTCAAGGTATCTGCACCGTACTCTTTAACCACGTCGTCGGGATTGATTACGTTGCCGAGGGATTTAGACATCTTGTTGTTGTCTTCGCCCAAAATCATACCCTGGTGGAAGAGCTTTTTGAACGGTTCCTTGTAGGGAACGTAGCCGTTATCGTACAAGAAATTCATCCAGAAACGGGAGTAGAGCAGGTGACCTACCAAATGCTCTTTACCGCCGCAGTAGAAGTCGACGGGCATCCAATACTTTAATAAGTCGTAGTCGGCAAACGCCTTGTCATTGTGGGGGTCGCAGTAGCGGAGGAAGTACCAGCTCGAACCGGCTGAACCGGGCATTGTTGTGGTCTCTCTCTTACCCTTAACGCCGTTTATCTCTACGTTTACCCAATCGGTTGCATTCTCCAAGGGGGCATTGCCGCCGTGACCTTTGTAGTCGTCCATTTCGGGGAGAATAAGGGGGAGTTGATCTTCGGATAAGAGTATATCCTCGCCGTTTTCAAGGTGAACTACGGGGAGAGGTTCGCCCCAATAACGCTGACGGGCAAATATCCACTCTCTTAATTTATAGCTTACAGCCTTTTCACCACAGCCGTGTTCTTTAAGCCAATCAGCCATTGTATTAATGGCGTCCTGCTTGTTCATTCCGTTGATAAAACCCGAATTAATATGAACGCCGTCGCCAGTGTACGCTTCTTTTTCAACGTCGCCGCCCTCGAGAACGGGAATGATGGGAAGGTTAAACTTCTTTGCAAATTCCCAGTCACGGGTATCGTGAGCAGGTACCGCCATGATTGCGCCCGTGCCGTAGGAAGTCAAGACATAGTCCGAGATAAACACGGGAATTTTATTTCCGTTAACGGGGTTAATTGCATAAGCACCCGTAAAGGCACCCGTCTTTTCCTTGTTTAAATCTGTTCTCTCAAGTTCGGACTTGCTTGCGCAAATAGCCTTGTAGGCTTTGATCTCTTCCCTTTGAGCGGGGGTGGTAATCTTGTCAATTAATGTGTGTTCAGGTGCTAAAACGCAGTATGTTGCACCGAATAGCGTATCGCAACGGGTGGTAAATACTGTAAACTTATAATCGGTACCGTCAACCTTGAAGTCAACCTTCGCGCCAACCGACTTGCCTATCCAATTGCGCTGGGCAACCTTGGAAGCTTCGGGCCAGTCAAGCTCGTCAAGTCCTTCCAAGAGTCTTTCGGCATACTTGTTAATGTCAATTACCCATTGTTTCATATTCTTGCGAACTACGGGGTAACCGCCTCTTTCGCTCTTACCGTCTATAATCTCGTCGTTGGCAAGTACGGTGCCGAGTTCTTCGCACCAGTTTACGGGGGTGTCTACGTACCTTGCAAGACCTGCTTTGCACAGCTGTTCGAATATCCACTGCGTCCATTTGTAATAGGAGGGGTCGCAGGTGGAGACAGTCTGATCCCAGTCGTAGGAAAGACCGAGCATCTTTAGCTGACGGGTGAAGTTTTCGATATTCTTTTCGGTGAAACCGCCGGGGTGATTACCAGTCTTGATTGCATACTGTTCGGCAGGCAGACCGAAGCTGTCAAAGCCTATGGGGTGTAAAACGTTGTAACCCTGCATACGCTTCATTCTTGCTATTATGTCGGTTGCGGTGTAACCCTCTGGGTGACCGACGTGCAGACCTGCCCCTGAAGGGTAGGGGAACATATCGAGCACGTAATACTTAGGTTTGGAAAAATCGTGAAGATTTGTATGGAACGTCTTATTTTTATCCCAATATTCCGCCCATTTTTTTTCAATTTCAGTAAAATTAGTATAAGGCATTTTTCTTTCCCTTAAAAATAAAATTAATCGTTATTTATTATACATATTAAATGGTTGTTTGGCAAATAAAATCGTTATAAATTCTTAATCAAACTCGTTGACAAAAGATAAAATTAGTACTAAAATTATATTAAGTTTAATATTGACACGGGTTGTGAGACAAGTACCGCCTGAAGAAATTACAGAGAGCGCACGGTTGCTGGAAGTTGCGTATTTTGTAGGGGGAAGGGAAACCACTTACGTTTTGCCCGTTTTTAAAAGTGGTCTTAACGGCAATTAAGGTGGAACCACGCAAAAAGAGATGTTTGCGTCCTTAAACTTATTTTAAGTTTAGGGGCGTTTTTATTTTAAAATCATATTTCCGCAATAGCGGATAAAGGAGTTTATATGTTTGTTATTTTACCTGACGGAAACAATCTTTCCGTAGAAGAGAATGCGACCTGTTTAACCGTTGCAAAAGCTATCTCCGAAGGACTTGCACGTGCTGCGGTTGCAGCCAAAATCAACGGTGTGCTCGTCGATTTAACCAGTCCTGTCAAAGATGGAGATAAAGTTGAAATCGTAACTTTAAAGGATAAAGAGGGGTTAGAGGTCTACCGTCACACCTGCTCGCATATTCTGGCACAGGCTGTTAAGACCATTTATCCCACCTGCAACCTTGCAATCGGACCGGTAATCGATAACGGTTTTTATTATGATATAGATTTTAAAACGCCTATAACTCAAGACGATTTCGAAAAAATTGAGACTGAGATGGCAAAGATAATCAAGTCCAACTATGCAATAGAGCGTATCGAACTCCCCAGGGAGGAAGCGTTGGAGCTTATGACTAAGTACGGCGAAAAGTACAAGGTAGAGCTCATCAACGATTTACCCGAGGGAAGCACTATTTCCTTCTATAAGCAGGGTTCGTTTACCGATTTGTGCAGAGGACCTCACCTTCCTTCAACGGGCAAGATTAAGGCGTTTAAGCTCACATCGATTGCAGGAGCTTACTGGAGAGGCGACGAAAAGAACAAGATGCTCACCAGAATTTACGCTACCGCATTTGCTACAAAGGACGAGATGAAAGCTTACTTCGAGATGATGGAAGAGGCTAAGAAACGTGACCACATTAAGCTCGGTAAGGATTTAAAGCTCTTCGCTCTTTTGAACGAGGGTAAGGGTTTCCCGTTCTTCCTGCCTAATGGTATGGTGCTTAAAAACGCCCTTGTCGACTATTGGAGAGATTTACACCGCAAAGAGGGTTACGTTGAAATTCAGACACCCATTATTTTAACCCGTACTCTCTGGGAAAATTCCGGACATTGGGATCACTATAAGGACAATATGTATACCACCAAAATCGACGGCGAGGACTGTGCGGTTAAGCCTATGAACTGCCCCGGCGGTATGCTCGTATACAAGCTTGAACCCCACAGCTATAAAGATTTGCCTCTTCGCGTGGCTGAAATGGGTTTGGTTCACCGCCATGAGAAGAGCGGTCAGCTCCACGGTCTATTCCGTGTTCGTTGCTTCACTCAGGACGACGCCCATATCTTTATGTTACCCGAACAGATTACCGACGAAATCAAGGGCGTAGTAAGGCTTACCGACAGCATTTATAAACAGTTTGGCTTCAAGTACAAAGTAGAACTTTCCACCCGTCCCGAAAATAGTATGGGCAGCGAGGAGGATTGGGAGCTTGCAACCTCATCACTCAAGAAGGCTCTTGATGAAATGAATATAGAATACGAAATCAACGAGGGCGACGGTGCGTTCTACGGACCTAAGATTGACTTCCACCTTCAGGACAGCATAGGAAGAACGTGGCAGTGCGGTACCATTCAGCTTGACTTCCAGATGCCCCAGCGTTTCGAGCTTGAGTACGTAGGCGAGGATGGTAAAAAACACCGTCCCATTATGATACACCGTGCAATCTTCGGTTCAATCGAGAGGTTTATCGGTATATTAATCGAACACTTTGCAGGCAAATTCCCCGTTTGGCTTGCACCTAACCAGGTTAAGATTTTACCCATTACCGACAGAAATCACGATTATGCAGAGGGTATCTGTAAAAAGCTTAATGCTCTGGGAGTCAGGGCAACCTTGGACGACAGAAGCGAAAAGGTTGGCTACAAAATCAGGGAAGCAAAGCTTGAAAAGGTTCCCTACATTCTCGTTGTCGGTGACCAGGAGCAGGCAAACGGCACGGTTAACGTCAACAAACGTGACGTGGAAGAGAAGAAGTGCTTGACCGTTGACGAGTTTGCAGCTCTTGTGTGCAACGATATTAAAGAAAAAATTGCATTTTAATTAAAAACGTTTGACAAATAGTAATAAAGTGTTGTATTATAACTTAGCAAGCAAAGGTTAACCCCTTTCGCCTTACGCTTAAAGCAGTATGGCAAATTAAGTTTTCAACAGTAAAAGCTGTATGAATTTTTAACGGGTTACTTTGCGTAGCCCGTTTTAATTTTAAAGAGAGGTATATGGCTATTAAAGAGTTATATCAGGTTAACGAAGCTATAAGGGACAAAGAGGTCAGACTCATTGGCGAGGACGGTCAGATGGTTGGCATTATGTCATCGGCACAAGCTATGCGCCTTGCAATTGATGCTGATTTGGACCTTGTAAAGATTTCCCCCACGGCTAACCCTCCCGTCTGCAAGATAATGGACTATTCAAAGTTCAAGTACGAGCAGGCTAAAAAGGACAAGGAAAACCGTAAAAATCAGACGGTCATTGAGATTAAGGAAATTCGCCTTTCAATGACTATCGACGTTGGGGACATAGCGGTAAAAACCAAGCAGTGTTTGAAATTCCTTGAGGCAGGAAACAAGGTTAAAGTTTCCATTCGTATGAAGGGAAGGGAGAACGCTAGGGCTTATCAAGGCGTTAAGGTTATGGAGGACTTTTTTGAAGGCTTAGGCGGAAAGGCCGTGCAGGACAAAAAGCCCGCTGCAGAAGGCAGAATGATTACCATGATGCTTTCACCAGCAAAACAATAAAATAGAAAAATCATCGGAGGATAAATAAAATGCCTAAACAGAAATCACATAGCGGTTCCAAAAAACGCTTCTGGTTGACTGCAAGCGGTAAGGTTCAGAGACCTCACGGCGGCAAGAACCACAAGGCTGAAACCAAGAACAGAAAGAGAAAGAGAAATTTGCGTCAGAATACGCTTGTTTCCACCACACAGGAATCAACAGTCAAGTCAATGATTCCTTACAAGGGTTAATAGGAGGTAATAAGTTATGCGTATTAAAAGATCGGTTAATGCATTAAAGAAACGTAGAAAGATTTTACGCCTTGCAAAAGGTTACTTCGGCTGCAAGTCAAAAAATTACAGAATAGCTCGTGAAGCCGTTATGAAGTCCTTGAATTACGCTTACGTAGGCAGAAGGCTTAGAAAGCGTGATATGCGTCAGCTTTGGATTGCACGTATCAATGCTGCTGCAAGGATTAACGGGCTTTCCTATTCCAAGTTCATGCACGGACTTAAGGTTGCAGGAATCAACCTCAACAGAAAGGTTTTGGCTGATTTAGCTGTGAACGATGCAGTTGCTTTTGCTGCTCTTGCAGAAAAGGCTAAGGCTGCTGTTTAATAAAAAGATTTTAAAGGGTAGCGAGTTTTTTGCTACCCTATAAGCTATTTTACAGTAATATTTTTAACCGAACAAAATGATAATTTCGTCCAAGGATAACGCATTAATTAAAAAAGTCAGCTCGCTTAGCGATAAAAAATACCGTAAATTATACGGGCAATTTATCGTTGAGAGCGTAAAAGCGGTTAGCGAGTGTATTAAGGCTAATATGGACGTGGACGTAATTATCTGCACTGAAAACCTTTCTAAAAGTTTTCCAGACGCTCAAATCGTCACCGATGCGGTTTTTTCAAAGATTTCTACTGAAAAATCACCGCAGGGCGTACTTGCAGTAGTAAATATACCGAATAAAGAGCTTTGTGCACCTGTAGGGGATTGTCTTTTATTGGATAGACTTCAAGACCCCGGAAACTTAGGTACTATAATCAGGACGGCTAACGCTGCTGGATACGGGGATATTTATCTTGTAAACTGCACCGACGCCTATTCTCCTAAAGCAATAAGGGCAAGTATGGGCGGTGTTTTTAACGTCAATCTGTACGAAGGTAGTTTAGAAGAAGTATTAGGCGTACTTGACGGAGTTCAAATATTAAGTGCGGATATGGATGGAGAGAACGTTTTCTCTTTTATTCCCAAACAAAGGTACTGTCTTTGTATTGGTAACGAGGGGAACGGGCTTTCCGACGAGGTAATGGCAAGGTCTGATAATACTGTAAAAATACCTATGAGGGATAGTTGTGAAAGCTTGAACGCTGCAATATCTGCGGCAATAGCTATGTATGCCCTCAAAAATAATCAAAGGAGATAATTTTATATGTCAGGACATTCTAAATGGCATAATATACAGGCAAAGAAAGGTAAGACGGATGCTGCAAGAGGTGCAATGTTCACCAAGATTGGCAGAGAACTTGCAGTTGCTGCAAAGATTAATCCCAACCCTGAAACCAACAGCAAGCTTGCCGACGTAATTGCTAAGGCAAAAGCTGCAAACATGCCTAACGACAACATTAAAAGATCTATTGCTAAGGCTGCAGGCGAGCTATCCGGTAAGGACTACAAGGAATTAACCTACGAAGGTTACGGCGTTGCAGGCTCTGCAGTAATCATTAAAACGCTTACCGACAACGTAAACAGGACGAGCGGTGATATAAGTGCAACAATGTCGCGTTGCGGCGGTCAGATGGGTAAGCCCGGTTGCGTAAGTTACCAATTCGACAATAAAGGCGTAATCGTTATTGAAAAGACGGTTAAGCTTGACGAAGATACCATGATGGAATACTGCCTTGAAGCTGAAGCAGAGGACTACTCTGTTGAAGAGGACGTATACGAGGTTTACACTACGCCTGAAACCTTCTCGACTGTTCGCAAGTATTTCGAAGATAAGGGTGTTAGCTTCCTTGAAGCTGAAATTAAAATGGTGCCCCAGACGACTATTACATTGCCCGAGGATAAGCTTGCAACCTTTATGAAGATGCTTGACAAGCTTGACGAGCTTGATGACGTTCAGAACGTCTACCACAACGTCGAACTCCCCGAAGAAGAGGAAGAGGACTAATTATTTAGTATATTTTATTTGTATACCTTGAACTTACAGCGTGGCTTTTAATCTAAGCTACGCTGTTATTTATATATTAAATATAATTCTAATTTCACTCAATTCATAAATCTTGTGATGTATTGCATAATAATTTTAATTATGAGTTTCCTGATGTAAAATTTATAATTGAAAGACGTTAGTTTAATTTATAGGAATAAAACGCCAAACTTTGCGCAAGATGTTTTTACAAGCGGTTAACCGCTTTAGTTATAACCGCTTTTAGCGGTGAGAGGGGTATTCTTAAAGTATAAGAATATCCCTCTTATGAATTAAAAAGCTAAAATAAAAATATTATATATTATGCTGTTAGGTTCTTTTAATGATTACAACTTAAACGGCAAATAAAAATTAAAAACTACCTTGCGTTAGTTGAAAAAAAACTTTGAAAATGTTATTATATAAGGGAGGGCTTAGCACCTCGCTAAAAGTAAAACAGGCAGACGGATTTACTTTTGCAAATAACACCACCTATAAACTTGGAGGGAATGCAAAATTAAGTTTCTTTCCACAAAATATCTGTCAAGCAATATCGGCTTTTGAGCATTGCAGAAAGAATGGATATAAAACCTTTATTATAGGAAACGGCTCCAACGTGCTTGCCTCCGACAGTGGGTTTGACGGTACGGTTATCAGCACTAAAAAATTAAGCGGAATAATTCGCCTTAATAACAACAGACTTTTCTGTCTTGCAGGAACGCCTGTTGCAAAGCTTTTAAACTACTGTAAAAGGCACGGGTTGAGTGGGGTGGAATACCTTACAAAAATCCCTGCAACGGTGGGCGGAGCAGCTTTCATGAACGCAGGTGCCGCAGGAAAGTACATTGGCGGAAATATACAAAAAGTATTAGTTTATACGGATAAAAAAGTATATATTAACAATAATCAATGTAATTTTAGATATAAACATAGTACTATGCGTGACATAAACTGCTTAATTTTAGCAGTTGTGTTGCAATTAGAAGCTAAACCTATTGAAGAAATTGAAGATAATTTAGAGCATTATTCATCATTAAGGCAACATTTACCAAAAGGTAGGAGCTGCGGTTGCGTCTTTAAAAACGGCGATAATTATTCTGCAGGAGAGCTAATTGAAAGGGCAGGACTCAAGGGTATACGTTGCGGCGGCGCAGTCGTAAGCACGCAGCACGCAAACTTTATTATTAATGAAGGCAACTGTGCAAACGACGTTAAACGACTTATTGAACTTGTCAAGTACTTTGTAATGCTTAAATTTGGGATTGAGCTTGCAGAAGAAGTTGTATACATAGGAGAATTTGATGAAACTTACTGCTGATTATCATACTCACACGCCCTATTCGCACGGTAAAAATACCGTTTTTGAGAACGTTTCTGCGGCAAAAAAGGCAGGTCTTTCGCAAATAGGTATAACAGACCACGGGTTTAATCATCTTTTATTTGGTTTAAAACGCAAAAGGCTTGAAGATTTGCGCAGGGAGATTGACGAAGCTGAACGTTTGACGGGCGTAAAAGTACTAATGGGAATGGAGAGTAATTTAATTTCCGTTGACGGAGACACCGATATGAAGCAAGACGACCTGCAATATTTTGATTTATATCTTGCAGGTATTCACGAGGTGCTACGCTACAAGCGTTTTTCTGACTTTTATTCTTTAATGATAAAGAATTATACGGCATATAAGTTGGGTAAAAAACCTTCTCAAAAGGTTATTGATTTAACGACAAAAGCTTACGTTGAAGCTGTTAAGAATAATCCGATCGATATACTGACTCACGTTAATTATAAGTGCTGTTGTGATTTGAAAGAAGTTGCAAAGGTTTGCGCCGATTACGGTACCTATATTGAAATTAACACGAAAAAAAGGCATATTTCGCCCGAAGAGCTGGATATGATGGCGTCCTTGGGGGTTAGGTTTGTAATTGATTCGGACGCACATTCTGCGGACAGAGTAGGCGATACTTTAATTGCCGAAGAGCTTTTAAAGGATTGTAATCTTCCCTTATCACAAATAGACAATATCGATGGCAGACTGCCAAATTTCAGGTTTGCCGAATATAAGAAAAGACATCTTTAATTATGGCTAATTTTACCGAGGAAATTAAAAACGAAATTTTGAGTTCAACAATCGATACGGAGTGTTGCTGCATTGCCTTTTTATCGGCTTTTGTACGTATTGCAGGCAGTATTGTGACAAAAGACGGTGTTTACGGATTTGAAATAATAACCGAAAACGAGAATACAGCACTGTACGTTAAGTTGATGTTTTTTAAAGTATTTAAAATAGAACTTAAATTAAACGGTGTGCAATACGACTCTAAAAGCGGTAAGGACAAGTATAAACTTGAATACGTGGGTGATAATGCTTTAACTGTTTTGGCTAAGCTTGGTATTGTTAAATATCATGGTGACGAGCTTTCTTTGGTATTCGGCATCGAACCCAAAATAGTAAAATCGGACTGTTGTAAATTAGCCTATATCAAAAGTGCTTTTTTAGGCGGCGGAAGCTGTACCCTGCCTGAAGAACAGACCTACAGTCGTACAGGTTATCATTTTGAAATAGTCTTTTCCAACAGGATTGCCGCCAATGACTTCTGCGAATTGCTGTGCGAGTTTGAAATTTTGGCAAAGTGCGTCATAAGAAAGGACAGCGCAGTCGTCTATGTCAAGAGCAAGGAGGTTATTTCCGACCTCTTAAACCTGATACAGGCGTTTAAAAGCCTTAAAAAGTTAAACAAAATAGTGGAATTTAAAGACCAGAGCAACAATGCAAACAGGGTTACTAACTGTTCGGTTTCAAATATCGATAAGACGGTTAAGGCTTCGGTTGCTCAGATAAAAGCAATTGAAATTATCTCACAGACAATGGGTTTGCAGAGCTTGGACGCCAATCTCTTCGAGGTTGCAGAGGCGAGGCTTGCGGACCCCGAAGCCTCCATGCAGGAGCTTGCGGACAGGTTAGGCATGACAAAGAGTTGTTTGAACCACAGAATACGCAAGATTATGGCAATTTCTTCACAGTTAATTTAAGTTTACATAGGATTAAAAATGGCAACTGATTTCGTTCACTTACATCTACATACAGAATACTCGCTTTTAGACGGTGCCTGTAAGATTGATAATCTTATAGATTACTGTAAGAGTAACGGCATAGATACGGTATGTATGACCGACCACGGTAATATGTACGGCACTCTGCATTTCGCCGAAAAGGCTGCTGCTGCCGGTTTAAAATACATTATAGGCTGTGAATTCTATATGACCAAGGATATGAATGTGCATGAGGGTAATACCGCAGAACACCTTATCCTGCTTGCTAAGAATAAAGCGGGTTATAAGAATATAGTGCAGCTCGATTCAATGGCGTTCGTCGACGGGTTTAATTACAAACCGAAAATAGATTATAACGTCCTGAGAGAGCATAGCGAGGGCGTAATCTGCCTTTCTGCCTGTATCGCCGGGGGTATTCCCAAAAGACTGCTTGCAGGCGATTACGACGGTGCAAGGGAGATGGCTTTAACCCTCAAAGACATTTTCGGTGAGGATTTCTATATTGAAATTCAAGACCACGGTATTGAAGAGGAGCGCAGGGTTCTGCCCCTTTTAGTCAAGCTTGCAAAAGAAATAAACGTAGAGCTTGTTGCCACAAACGACGTGCATTATCTTAAAAAAGAAGACGCAGAGATGCAGGACGTTTTATTGTGTATACAGACTAAAAAGACGCTTGACGACCCTAAAAGGTTAAAATTCAGCTCTCAGGAATTCTATTTTAAGACTGCAGAGGAGATGAAAAGCCTTTTCCCCAATCTGCCGCAGGCTATAAGCAACACGGTTGTTATAGCGGGCAAGGTTACCGAACCTGCATTTAATCTCGATAAAAAAGGTTATCCTATAAGGGATATGTCGTTAATCCCCGGTTATGAACCGCCCGACGGTTCTACTCCCGAGGAGTATTTGAGAAAGTTGACCGACGAAGGTCTTATCAGGCGTTACGGCACGGTTACGCCCGTCCAGAGAGAGAGGGCGGACTACGAGCTTAATACTATATGCCGTATGGGTTATGCCGAATATTATTTAATCGTGTGGGACTTTATAAATTGGTCTAAAGAACACGATATTCCCGTAGGACCCGGAAGAGGTTCGGGCGTTAGTTCGATAGTAGCATACTCTATAGGCATAACCGACGTTGAACCCTTGCAATACGACTTACTGTTTGAGAGATTTTTAAATCCGGACCGTGTATCTATGCCCGACTTCGATATCGACTTCTGTACGGATAACCGCTACAGAACGATTGAGTACGTAAGGGAGAAGTATCACCCCGAAAACGTTTGCCAGATAGTAACCTTCGGTACAATGGCTGCAAAAAACGCTATTAAAGACGTTGGACGTGTAATGAGGGTTCCCTATTCTGAAACGGATAGGCTTACCAAGATAATGGACGGTAAGACCTCGATTGGCGATTTACTGGGCAGAAGGCTGGCTTCAACCGAGAAAAAGATGCTCGAGGAGACAGACCCCGATAAAAAGAAGTCCTTGGAGGATAAGCTTAACGAGCTTAAGATTGCGAGGAATTCGGAGTTCTGCGCTATGTACGAAGAGGACCAGACCTTAAAGAAGGTTATCGATATGGCGTTGCAGCTGGAGGGTATGCCACGTCAGACGGGTATGCATGCCGCAGGCGTCGTAATCTGCCGTAAAAAGATTGCGGACAACGTGCCCTTATCGAGGAACGGTAAGGATATTACAACACAGTTTGTTGCAAAAGAGATAGAAGCACTCGGTATGCTAAAGATGGACTTCCTTGCCTTAGTCACGCTTACCGATATTAAAAAATGCTGCGATTATATAAAGGAAGATACGGGATTTGAAGTCGATTTCACAAAAATAGGCTATACCGACGCAGGGGCTTACGGACTCATTTCAGAAGGCGACACCGACGGCGTGTTCCAGCTTGAAGCCGGCGGTATGAAGAGGTTTATGAAACAGCTACGACCCGACTGCCTTGAAGATTTAATAGCAGGTGTTTCGCTATACCGCCCCGGTCCTATGCAGTTTATCGACAGCTTCTGCAGGAGAAAGCACGGCGAAGAACCCATAACCTACGACTGCCCACAGGAAGAAAAGATATTAAAAGTCACCTACGGAGTTCCCGTTTATCAGGAACAGGTTATGCAGATATTCCAGTACCTTGCAGGCTTTTCGCTCGGCGAGGCAGACCTTGTTCGTCGTGCAATGGGTAAGAAAGATAAAAAGACCCTAATGGCGCAGAAGGAGAAGTTTATATACGGAGGTATAAGCGATACAAACGGAAGTAAAATCGAGGGCTGCGTTGCTAACGGAATTTCGGCGGAAGTAGCGTCAAAAATCTTCTCCCATATGGAGGGCTTTGCTTCCTACGCATTCAACAAATCCCACGCTGCGGCATACGCAACGCTTGCCTATCAGACGGCTTGGCTAAAAAAATATTACTGCAAAGAGTTCATTTGCGCACTTTTAAATAACAGACTTAACAAGATTGACGAAATAACCAAGTACGTTATCTACCTTAAAGATAAGGGAATGAAGGTGTTCCCTCCCAGCATAAATAAGTCTAAAACAGCCTTTTCGGTTGAGGCGGACGGTATTCGCTTCGGTCTATCAGCTTTAAAAGGTTCCGGTCAGGCGGCAATCGACGAGGTTATAAAAGAGAGGACGGAGCACGGTGAATTTGCTGATTTCCCCGACTTTTTGTTAAGGTGTGCAGGGGTAGTCAACAAGCGTATCATCGAGGGGCTGATTTTAGCGGGTGCGTTTGACGAAATGGGTATTGCACGTTCAAGACTTTACTCCGTCTACGACGAGCTGTATAACAGGGCGGCTGCTATTAATAAGCAGAAGAGCGGTGCCCAGATTAGCCTTTTCGGAGATATAATTGAGGAAGAAAAGTTGGACGTAACCTATCCCAACATCCCTGAATTCGAGCTTATGGATAAGCTTGCAAAGGAAAAGCAGGTGCTTGGCGTCTACGTCAGCGGTCACCCGTTTGAAAAATATATGTCAGCGTTTAACGACTGTTCGTTCAACTGCTCCTATTTGACCGACTATATGGAGGATGAAGATGGCAACCGTACCTATAACCGCATTTCGGACGGAATGCAGTTGACTATGGGAGGTATTATCTCTGCAATCAGGCGAACTACTACCAAAAGTTCGGGTGCGTCAATGGCGTTTGTGACGGTTGAAGACGTCTACGGTTCAATTGATTGCGTGGCGTTCCCCTCTGTATTCGAGAGGATAAAAGCCGTTCTTGCTAACGATAAGATAGTAAAAATTAAAGGTAAGCTCGATATGTCCAAAGAGGACGAGCCTAGCATAATTTTAGACGACGTTACGGAATTCGAAATCAACCCCGTAAAGGAAGCACAGACTGTTCAAGCTAAAAAACCTCCTGTTTTATGGCTTAACGGCAGCAAGCTTTCCGACGAAGACTTTGACGAGATGGTTTCCATGCTCTCTAATTACGAGGGTAAGACGATTTGTGCAATAGTAAGGGGCGGTAAGAAGTACAGACTGCCCCACGGAGTTAACTATTGCAAAGGGCTTTTAGCAGAGTTAAGTACCATTATCGGCGAAGAAGATATAAAATACGTTGAATAATTATATTAAAAACTTAAATAAAACTTAATAATTTTAATGCTCAAATAAGTTGTAAATAATTATTTACTTTGCTATAATTAATACTGATGAATGAAAACGGATTTCCGTGCGTAAATTTTAAGGGGGCAGACGGGGTAACCCGTCCGCATGGAAAATCGGAGGAGAAATCATGAAGAGAATAGGTTTACTCACAAGCGGTGGTGACGCCCCCGGTATGAACGCGTGTATAAGGGCGGTTGTTAGAACCGCGCTTTACTACGGAATGGAAGTGTTCGGCATTGAACGCGGTTACCAAGGTCTTATCGACAACGATATGGTACCTATGGAAATGCGTTCGGTTTCCGATATCGTTCAGCGCGGTGGTACTAAGCTCCGTACTGCAAGGTGCCTTGAAATGCTCACCAAAGAGGGGCAGAAGAAGGCTGTCAAGACCCTTGAAGAGAGGGGAATAGAAGGCTTGGTCGTAATCGGCGGCGACGGCTCCTTCAGGGGTGCTAAATGCCTTTCCGAAGAATACGGTATACCTACGATAGGTATTCCCGGGACTATCGATAACGACCTTGAATACACCGATTACACGCTCGGCTTCGATACGGCTGTTAACACCTGTATCGACGTAATTAACAAACTACGCGATACTATGACCTCTCACGAGAGAATTTCCGTCGTCGAGGTTATGGGTAGACGTTGCGGCGACATAGCTTTGTTTGCAGGTATTGCAAGCGGTGCGGAAATCATAGTCGTTCCCGAAGTTGTATTCGATTTGGACGATATCGTAATGAAGATTAACCGTTCACGTGCTAACGGCAAACATTCAAATATTGTAGTCGTTGCAGAGGGCGTTTGCACTGCTGAAGAATTTGCAAAGCAGTTACAGGCGGTTACAACTTATTCAGTACGCCCTACGACTATCGGGCATATTCAGCGTGGCGGTTCACCTTCCATGGCGGACAGAATGTTAGCCGCTCAATTCGGCAACAAAGCTGTCAGGCTTTTAAAGGACGGTATCGGCAACAGGGTTGTCGGTATCCGCAAAAACGAAATTATTGATATGGATATCATTGAAGCTGTAAGCATGAAGAAAAAATTCAATTACGAACTTTATGAGACCCTGCAGATGATTTCAATGTAATTAAATTTGGATTTCAACAGAGAAACCGCTTTAAAGCGGTTTTTTTGTGGGATATATTATTTTAAGCGGGAAAAATTGGAATGATTTTATGTATAAGCCTTAGCCCTTGTATCGAATATAATATGGAAGTCGATAATCTGGGTGTGGGTAAGGTTAATAAGGTTATCAGTAAGCGTTCGTTTATTACCGGTAACGCTTTAAACGTTGCAACGGGCATTGCAAGGCTTGGCGGTGACGCTTTCGCAACAGGCTTTATGTTCGAAGAAAACGGCAGACTGTTTGAACAGGAATTACATAAAGAGGGCGTAACCTATAAATTTGTGTGGAATAAGGGCAGAGTAAGGGAAGTATATAAGCTGGTTGATATGCGTTCTATGCTTACTGAAATCGAGGACGACGCTTCAAAAATAACTGCCGAAAATGCAGACCTGCTTATTCAGATGGTGCAAGAGCTGTCAAAGCAATGCAACGCCGTAGTTATTTCGGGCAATTGCCCCGAAGGTTTAGGCGACAATTATATGGAAAGGCTTTTAAACGCAATAGATGAAAAAGCCTTGAAAATAATTGACACGAAGGGCAAGGACTTGAATTTGCTTATTAAGCACGGTGTTGACTTGATTAAACCCAACCTTGAGGAGATGCAGGAAGCTCTGCAAATAAAAATAACCGATTTAGACTCAATGAAAACAGCTTGCAAATCGGTTGTTAAAGCGGGCGCAAAGCGAGTGCTTTTATCCCTGGGCAAAAGGGGTGCCGTTATCTACGACGGTGAAAAAGCTTTTTACTGTACCTCTTTGAACGTAGCTATGAATTCAACCGCCGGTGCAGGGGATGCCATGGTTGCAGCTGCAACTAAATCGCTTGCCGCAGGTGGAAGCACAGAGGAAATTTTACGCTGCGGCGTTGCGGCAGGCACTGCTTCAGTCACGACTCCGGACAGTATTTCTTTCCATAAAACCAAGTTCGAAGAGATATTAAATACGCTCAACGTTAAAGAAATTTAAAAATAAGCTTGATTTTTGATAATTTTATATTATAATTAGTTTAGGTTAATTTAAAATTATTACGTTTAAAAGTAATCAACGGGTTGCTTTTAAACAGATTATTATTTATAAGGCGGTGTATTATGTGGGATGAAAACGCTCCCTTAGAGCTTTTAAAGGAAATGCCGAATGTTTTAACGGTTGAAAATCTTAGCAAAATTCAAGAAGTAATTGATAAGGATAAGTATATTAACAGCTACGAAAGGCAGCAGGACTTATGCGGTCAATACGCACCTTTTTGTGAAACTTGCGATAAGGCTATAAAGTATCCCTGCGCGGTTGCTTACGTTAAAATGATGCAGACAAACGGTATGCAGGTTGAAATTGAAGAGATTCCTTACGTTGCAAAAGAGGAGAATAAGGAGGAGCTTCCCCCTAAAACCTCTAAAAAGATAAGGATTGCTATTGCGAGAAAAAAGGTTTAATTTATCATTTAACCCGAAGCCTACTAAAATTGACTTCGGGTTTTATGTTAATTCGGGGGAATTATGAAAAAACTCATCATTTTTTTAACTTCTTTATTAATGTGCTTTTCGTTATTCACGGGCTGTGCGCAAACGCCGGACAAATCACCCGATACAGGAGACGGCGACGTCACAGATACGCCAGACGACGGGAAGCTCGATCCCAAGCCGGAGCCTGATTGGCTGGATGCAACTACTGATTCAATCAAAACCAATTTATCTGCAGACGGCTACGTAAGGGGAAATATAAGTGATTTTTCAATTTACGAGGGCACGGCGGCTTACCGCACCGTAACAAACGCGGACGAGCTTACTGCCGCCATAAAAGACGCAATCTGGCATTATAAGACAGTATGGAACGAAAGCGACAACACAATAACGCAAATGCCTGCTGATGGCTATACTGAAGAGAATTTCAAAGGTACGGTACACGTAATAGAGATAACTCAAGATATAGACCTCGGTTACAACGTGTTGAGCGAAACGGCGAAGAGCAGCGGTGTTATTGAAAACAATATAAAAAATGCTACGGTCAATGACGCTGACGGAAACAACGTCCCTGCATATACAATGTCGTCAATGTATGAAGAACACGGTATGTCAACGTTGAAGATTCAGAATACTAACGACCTGTTGATATACTCTAAAACCGGTGCAAAGATAACCCACGCAACAATGAACGTAATGGCTGTAAGCAACGTTGTGTTTAGAAACCTTGAATTTGACGAGGTATGGCAGTGGGAGGACAGCCAGTCCAATATGGCAAGCAAAGTCGGCGACTACGATTCACAGAAGTGGGCTTACTTTAAAATAAATTTCTGCGGTTACGTATGGATTGACCACTGCACTTTCGGTAAGGCTTTCGACGGACTTATAGACTATGCAAACCCCGTTTATAGCGAAACGCAGGCTATGGCTAACGTCAACCGTGCACCCTACGGACTTGTTGACGAGAGGGGCGTTCATATTTCATGGTGTAGTTTTAACGGCGGCAGCGACGACAAAGACGGATATATCTATAAAATGATGCAGGAGATTGAGCAGAACTATCAAGCAAATTTAGCAGACGCTTCGGTTAAATGCAAGTATCTCTACTATAAAGCTTTAAGAGACGAAGGGGCAAGTTTTGACGATATTTTATACGGACTTGCAATCCCCCAAAAGAAAGCCTTTCTCTGCGGAGATGCGGGCAATAATGATAATGATTACAGATGGAACAGAAAGTTAAAAATTTCAATAGCCAACTGTTACTTTAAAAATATTGAGGACAGAATTCCCAAGTTAAGGGGCGGTAACTGTTATTTCTATAATAACGTAGTCGATAATTTCAAGTACTTTGAGTACAGAAACAAACTTTCAAGTTACGCTTCGTCCGTTTCACAACTTGGCGGAAATTCAAGCAGTTGGAAGTGCGCATTGACTTCTCAGTGTCTGTTAGTAAGCAACGGTGCGAGCCTAAGGGCTGAAAACTGTATTTTTAGGGGCATTAATACTCTTATTAAAAATAATGATAAGGCAATAACCGTTGACGGAGATTCTACGGCAAGCAGAGGTTATTACCAGCTTATTAATTGTATCTATCAATTAAATGCAACAAGCGGTTCGATTAGCGGTTCTACAACTGACGTAAACAACCCGTTTACTGCAAGCGGTTCGGCTTATACTGACGGTTTTTCGTGGCATGCAACAGGCGGAAATTTACCCTTTGATATTTGTCCGATAATCGTTTTAAAGCTCGAGGCTCAATTATTCAACGAAAACTACGGCGTGGGTGTCCGTGCGGCAATGGGTGAAAAATGCCTTAAGTCAAACTATTAAAATTAAAAATTTGGGCGGCTGTCGATTAACAGCCGCCCTGTTTATGTAACAAAAAACCCCGATTCCGTCAGGAACAGGGTTTTTATGGAGCTGCTGAGCAGACTTGAACTGCCGACCTCATCCTTACCAAGGATGTGCTCTACCGACTGAGCCACAGCAGCAACTTCTTAAATTCAACTTACTTGATTATTATATTTGAAATATCTCATAATGTCAAACCATTTTAATAAGTTTTCTCATAAAAAATAAAATAAGTTAATTAAATTTAAAGGCGGACGTTAAGTCCGCCAATATTAATTCTTCTTGCTTGTAGGTAAAGCCGTTTTATTCAATTGTTCCAAAAACAACTGTGCTTTTTTCTGTTCGATTACTCGTTTTCTCAAGGTAGAAGCTTGCTTGAAAAATCTTGCTTTTTCAAATTTAAGATTTTCTGCTGTCTGTTCGGAAAGCTCGACTAACGCAGCGGTGTTTACAACGTAAGCCTGAAGAGATTGGTCAAGCGAATTGAATATTTCAGTAAGCTTTGCGTGCGCCCATGCCGAATATTGAGGGTAGGTTGAATAGCGCGAAATTTCATAAACTCGGGGGAGAGTGGATACAAGCTCCGCCCAAAGCTCCTCGTCACTCTTTGAATCTGCGTTTATTAAGTTTTCTATCTCTTCTGTTATATCTCCCAATCGGGGTGCAAACTTTGCGTTCTTTAATGCATTGTTTACGGCTTGGTCGCAAATGTCTTTAGGGTATTCGCTAAGTGCCTCATACCAACTTTCTGCAAGAAGTTGACGTTCTATATCTGTAGTAGCGGTATAGGCATTTTCAAAGTTAAGTTTAATTTTAACTATGTATTTTACAATGTCGTCAATGGTAAGCTGCGTCATGTCAATTATCGTCCTTATTAGCCTTTAAATTGTTTAAAGTTGAAAGCCAATCTTCAGTCATGCTGGACTTAGAAGTTTTCTTGTTTTTCGGATTATCGTCAGGTATTTGCTCAATTGTATAAACGCCCTTGTTTTTCCACTGCGCAAGCAAATAATTCATTGCCGCAACAGGGTTGTTTTTTCCTGCCGAAATCTCAGCCGCCTTTAAAATCATAGCGTCGCTGAAACCCCATTCACGCCAACGGGCAAGCGACTGCCTGTCGTAAGGCTTAATTTCACGGGTATAACCGCACGCCGAATGAATCTTTTTTATAAACCTGTTGTCCTCGTCGAGTTCGTTCAAAAGCTTTAAAACACTCTCGTCGTCTACGTATGCATCTTTATAAAGCCCTTCGATAAAGTCGTTCATTAAAACGAATGAGTTTCGTCCGCTTGTAAAACAGTGGGAGGCTATAGCTTTCAGTACGTCTGTGCTAAAGCCATAGTCCACCCAGACGCTGCAATACCGCTCGACGTAGGGAGTAGCGTCTGAAAGATAAACACCTAAAGCTTTGGCAATTTCCTTAGTTATAGAATATAACGAATCCTTGTTCTTTTTATAATCTGCTATTTCTTTTTCGTCGAATTTTCTGTTATTGGCAAGCTCGTCTATCACACCGTCGAGCTTTTCAACAGACTTTGTCTTAAAGCTCTTTGCGGCACAGTAAATAGCATCCTCCGAAAAGCCGAGGGAAAGCCATTTTTTATACAGCTCGCCGTCCTCGACCTCGGGACTTCTTTTAATGGAGCAAGCAGTAAAAATCTTAAGTAAAGCGGTAGTAGATAAAGTATAGGACGAGAGCCTGTCTTCAACCCTAATAACCGTAATATCTCCGTCGTCGCAGAAACTTTTAATTACCTTTTTTATGTATGCAAAGCGGATATCGGCACCTTTTAAATTAACGCAGTAGTTAATTATCATAACCAAAGCGTTGCGCTCCATACCGTATTCTTCAAGGAAAATCAAATATTCTCTGAATTCGTCTTGGGGTATCATTCTCTCGGAGATAATTGCCTGAATTTCTTCGTACAGACCTTCAAATTTTTCGGGGTGAAGCTTTTTAGGTTTGCCGTAGAAATTATCGCAATCCAATATCTTAATTTCAAGCGGAGAACGGGAGGTAATGGATATAAGCTCCCATTCGCATAAATACTCGAAATACTCCAAAACCTTTTCTTCTGAAATATTGAATTTTTTAGCAAAGTCGTCTACAGTGTAATTGCCTTGCTCGGTCTGGGCAAGATAGAGCGCGAAAAGATAGACTTTGACTGCAACAGGCTCTAACTCAGGTAAATATTTATTTATAAACTTGTTTTCGACCGACGTTGTAGATTTACGTTTCAATTCGTCTGCGACCGAAATAAAAGCCATTGCTAAAACTCCCGCTTTATCGCTTGATTTATCACGATTAAAGAGCTATAATGTTTTATAGGGATTACCGTAGCTCTTACCGTGGGTATTTGATATTATAACCTACGAAATAAGAAAATGCAACCATTGACACACAAACTAAGGTTAATTTTTCTTTTGGCAGCTACGAGTATAGGAGACGGATACAATGATTTTGACACCGGTTTCGTTATGGAAAGATTTTAACAGCGGTCGCAGCAGCGGTGTTGTTAGCTGTGAAAATCTTATTAAAGACGGAATTAAATACGAGTACGTAACCTTCTACGGCAGGAATACCGAAGAGGGTAGGGTATTGATTTACGGCGTTATCGCCTCCGACGAAACTAACCCTTCCAAAAACTGCGTATTGTTTTTGCAGGACGGAGGCAGGGCGGCAGATGAAAATCTTCTCGCTTATTTTGTTAAAAAGGGTTATACTGCAATGTTTGCAGACTATAGCGGCTGCCGTGAAGGCGTCGAAAAATACACCGTCTACCCCAAGGATGTAGATTATGCCGATTGGGAAAACTGCAAGTACAGTCTGCTTACGGTAAATAAAACTGCAGAGGAGACGTGCTGGTACGAGTGGACCGCGGTCGGTGTATATGCAAGGCAGTTTCTTGCCGATAAATTCGCGACTGACAGTATAGGTTTGATAGGTATTGGCGACGGCGGTGAAATTGCCTGGAAGCTTGCTTACGTTGCTCAATTTTCATGTGCTATTTGTGTTAACGCCTGCGGTTGGCTGGCATACAGTGGTTCAAGTAAATTCAATGCTCTTGACCGAACCTTGAGTGATAACGACTGTAAGTTTATTGCAGGTTTAGACTCGCAGAGTTACGCGCCTTACGTAAAATGCCCCGTTCTGTTGCTCTGCTCAACGGGAGAGGCTGACTTCAACTATGACAGGGCTTACGATACTTTCTCTCGCATTAACCCCCAATATGCTCTTTCAAGCTCCATTGCATACTCTTTAAGCAGTGAAACCTGCATTGACGAAAAATGCGAAAGGGACATGTTTTTATTTCTTGACAGTAACGTTAAGAAGCGTTACGTCTTTATGCCTAAGCCCGTTGAAGTCAATATATCAACTGACGATGAGGAAAATCTTTTTGCATACGTCAAATGCGATAGATCGGGTATAGTGGAAAAGTGCGGTGCCTATATTTCCGAGGACAGCATAGATTATTCAACCCGCAACTGGTCGTTAGCACCGCTGACAGCTAAGGATAACGCTTATGATAGCAAATACGCCTTGAACGTCTATGAAAAGACATCGACCGTTTTTGTAATTGCTTACGCGTCATATTCAAGCGGTTTTACGGTCTGGTCTAAGGTAGCCGTTAAAAAGGTGTCGGGCAGATTCCGCAACAGCCGTTCAAAATCTAAAATACTGTACTGTAATAACTTCGGTCCCGAGAGCTTTTCCCCCGAAAACTGCTCTGCAAATTCAATAGGCGGTCTGTTTTTAAGCGGTGACGAGGTTATGCCTCACGTAATTAACGTCTGTGGGTTAGACGGGGTCTACTCTGTATGTGGACTTAAAACACAGAGAATTATGTCTCCACAATTTATGCCCGACGAGGAGAGTATATTAAAATTCGATATTTGTTCCGGGGAAGATACTTCGGTTACGGTCAAGCTGACGACAAAATTTTTAAGAGAAGAGTACGTTGCAACGTTCAATATTATTGGCGGTGTATGGCAGAGTATGATAATCGAGCCTAAAATACTGAAGAATAAATTCGGAGCTTCACTCAGCAGTTTTGTGGAGTGTGAAAGCGTATCCGTCAATGCTGAAGGTAAATTTGCACTCAATAATCTTATGTGGTTATAACCTATGAATGATTGCGTGTTTAACTCAAAATTACTAAAAAAACGAGAGTACAACAGTTTAATACCTCTCATTATTCTGTTTGCGTTTTTAATAGCTATAATGTTTTTTAACGCTACCTATCAAAGGATTTACGTTGTGGGGTCGTCTATGGAAGATACTCTGTACGGCGCACCCGACGCTAACCCTTCAAATCCCGGCGGCGATTTTGTTTACATCTTTGAAGCAAAGCCGCAAAGGGGAGATATTGTTGTAATTCGTACGGAGGGTAAGACTCTCATCAAGCGAGTTATTGCGGTCGGCGGCGATAAGGTCAAAATATTCAGGGGTAAGGTTTATTTGAACGGTGAAATTTTAGAAGAGCCTTACGTTTCAGAAGAAAACAACAATCCTATTTTAAATAATTACGAAGAAACAACCGTTGAAAAGGAATATATTTTCTTTTTAGGTGACAACAGAAACATTAGCAGTGACAGCCGTAATTACGGCTGCCTACCCGTCGATTCGGTGATAGGCGTCGTTGCAGAGTGGTCGTTGACCTGTAAAGGTTTTGTAACCGCCGTCAATACTTTTTTTGAATTTATCATACCTTCTTGGTTTGGTGTAAAATAATTTTTACGGAGAATAAATTTATGCGAGCAGTCGTAACAGTAGTAGGCAAGGATAAAACGGGAATTATTGCAAAGATAAGCACCTTCCTTGCAGAAAAGGAGATTAACATACTCGATATCAGCCAGACAATTTTAGATAAGTATTTCACTATGATTATGCTTGTCGATTTATCTTCGGCAACCGTTAAACTTGCAGATCTTACAGAAGAGTGCAGGATTTTAGGCGAAAATATCGGTATGTCTATCCACGTTCAGCACGAGGATATTTTCAATACAATGCACAGCGTTTAAGGTGATATATGTTAAACCATAAAGAAATACTTGAAACCATTGAAATGGTGGAAAAAGAACACCTCGATATAAGAACGATTACCATGGGTATTTCGCTTTTACCCTGCATAAGGGCAACCGCGAGCGAGACTGCTGATGTCGTATACGATACTGTTTGTAAAAAGGCGGAAAACATAGTTAAAGTTGCAGACGATTTATCTAAGGAATACGGAATACCCATTGTAAATAAAAGGGTATCCGTAACGCCTATAAGCTTAATTTCTGCACCGTTTGCCAACCAGGCAGGTTTAATCGGTAAACAGCTTGACAGAGCTGCAAGCACGTTAGGAATTGATTTTTTAGGGGGATATTCGGCACTCGTTCACAAGGGTATGGCAGACTACGAAAGGAAGTTTTTGCTTACGATACCCGAAGTTTTGGCAACTACAAATAAACTCTGCTCGTCAGTAAACGTCGGCTCATCCAAGTCGGGTATTAATATGGATGCCGTAAAACTTATGGGCGAAGTGGTAAAGATGACGGCAGACGCTACCAAGGATAACGACGGTTTCGGCTGCGCAAAGCTTGTAGTTTTCTGCAATGCTGTGGAGGACAATCCTTTTATGGCAGGTGCATTCCACGGAGTGGGCGAAAGCGACACCGTTATTAATTGCGGTGTTTCAGGTCCAGGCGTCGTTCAGCACGCAATCGAGGCTGTGCCTGACGCGGATCTTGCAGACCTTGCAGAAACAATCAAATGCACTGCGTTTAAGATTACGAGGGCAGGACAGTTAATTGCAAAAGAGGCGGCAAAACGCTTAAACGCAAAATTCGGCATAGTGGACTTATCTCTCGCACCAACCCCCGCAAGGGGAGATTCAGTTGCCCAAATTTTGGAGGCGATGGGTCTGGAGAGCGTAGGAACACATGGAACTACTGCATGCCTTGCTATGCTTAACGACGCGGTTAAAAAAGGCGGTGTTATGGCAAGCTCCAGGGTTGGAGGTCTTTCCGGTGCTTTTATCCCCGTTTCGGAAGATATCGGAATGATTGAGGCTGCAGAGAGGGGCGACATCTGCATTGACAAGCTTGAGGCCATGACGGCGGTATGCTCCGTAGGTCTTGACATGATTGCAATACCCGGTAAGACTTCGGCGTCTACAATAAGCGCAATCATTGCAGACGATGCTGCTATCGGTATGATAAACAACAAAACAACGGCTGTCAGAGTTATTCCCGTACCGGGCAAAGACGTTGGTGAAGAAGTCAACTTCGGCGGTCTATTGGGCAGGGCGCCTATTATGCCTGTACACGAAAAGTCGTCCGACAAGTTTATTGCAAGGGGCGGTTTAATTCCTGCGCCTATTCATTCTAATAAAAATTAAAAATATTTTGGGGAAATAATGGAAAGAAACGAAGTTAAATTACATTATAAGTGGAAGACCGACGATATATACGCAAGTGACGAAGAGTGGGAAAAAGCTTTAGAAAAAGCAAATGCCTCTTTAAGCTTTGCTCAGTATGCAGGCAAACTCGGTGACAGAAATACTCTTTTTGAATACTACGAAAAAACGGGTGACTTCTTAAAAGAGTTGGATAAATTGTACGGTTATGCTACATTGAAGCACGACGAAGACACCAGGGTTAGTAAATACTCTTCCTACAAGGGTAAGGCGTATATGCTCTTTTCACGTTATTGCACTGAAACTGCTTTCTACGACTCGGAAATGGCTTCCTACAGCGAAGAGTATCTCAATTCTTTAATTAACGACCAAGCGTTTGCCGCACACGATTACAGCTTACAGCTGATTATCAAGTCTAAGGCACACATTCTCGGAAAAGAAGAGGAGAAGCTTATCGCGCTTGCAGGTGAAACGCTTGGATCATTTACAGATATCTTTGCCATGATCGACAATATCGATTTGCCTTTAGGGGAGATTGAAGTTGACGGCAAAAAACAAAAGTTGACCCACGGGCTATACGGTTTGCTTCTCCATTCAAGCAACAGGGAATTACGTAAAGAGGCGTATGAGAAATATTATACCGCTTATAATTCGCTTATAAATACAATTACTTCAAATTACTACGGCAACGTAAAAAAAGACGTGTTTTTAAGCAAGGCGTACAAATTCGGCAGCTGTCTTGAACAGGCTCTCTTTTATGAGGACGTAGACAAGTCTGTCTACGATAATCTTTTAACAAGCGTTGCGGAGAATAGCTCGGCAATGCATAGGTACGTTGCAGACAGAAAGAAGATTTTAGGTTACGATAAGCTGTATTTTTACGACGTCTATGCGCCTCTTGTATCCGACGTGGATATAAAAATGCCCTATGACGAGGCGTACAGTTACGTTATAAAAGGTCTTGAGGCATTAGGAAAAGACTATCAGGCACTTTTGCAAAAGGCTTATGACGAGCGTTGGATAGACGTTGAGGAAACAGAGGGCAAGCGCAACGGCGCGTATTCCGCTCCGGTATTCGGCGTACATCCATACGTTTTATTAAATTATACCCAGACGACCACCGACATATTTACCATAGCTCATGAAATGGGTCATTCATTGCACACCTATTTCTCGCAGGCTAACCAACCATACGAAAAGAGCGAATATAAAATTTTTGTTGCAGAGGTTGCAAGTACCGTAAACGAAGTTCTGCTTTTAAAGTATATGCTTAAAAATGCAGAAGATATCAATCTAAAGAAATATCTATTAAATTACTATCTCGATTCTATCCGCGCAACGCTCCATAGACAGACAATGTTTGCAGAGTTTGAGTACGAGGCACACAAGCAGGTTGAGGGCGGTGAACCTTTGACAAAAGATAACTTGTGCAAGCTCTATGCAGATCTCGGCAAAAAATATTACGGCGATGCCATTGAATACGACTATTATATCTCGACCGAGTGGTGTAGAATACCTCATTTCTATCAATCTTTCTACGTTTACAAGTATTCTACCGGTATAATCACCGCAATGAATATTGTAGACAAGATTTTATACGAGGGCGAAAGTGCCGTAAATAATTATATCAAATTTTTATCCGGCGGTTCGTCTACCGACCCCGTATCACTGCTTAAGCTTGCAGGGGTAGACTTAACAACCAAAGAGCCTTTCGATTTTGCAATGGCAGAATTTGAAAATACACTAAACGAATTTGAAAAATTAATGGGTTTATAAAGTACTATGTCAGACAAAGTAAACGGGATTCCTCACAATTTTGATGCAGAACAGGCAATTTTGGGCTGTTTACTCATAGATAATTCCATAATTTGCGACGTTTTGGAAAAACTTGAGGAAGAAGATTTTTATAGTGAAAACCACCAATTTATTCTCTCGGCTATGAAGCAGGTGTACTACGAGCATAAACCGCTCGATATGGTTACGCTTGCCGATAAGCTTGAAACTGAGGGTAATTTAACTAAAATCGGAGGAGTAGAATACTTAACCGATTTGACTTCGGCAGTGCCGTCCTCTGCTAACTATAATCATTATTTTGAGATAATCAAACGTGACAGTCTGAACAGAAAGCTTATTCGCGCATCAAGGGACATTATTAAGTTTTCATCTGGCAGCGACGACGAAATTAAAAGCGTTCAGTACGCAGAATCGCTTATTTTCGATATATCGCGCCGCAACGATTCTTCCAAGATTAGCGATATAAGGGAGAGTTCTGCCATTGACGCTGTGTTGGATAAATTTCAGAAGCTTGATAAGGATAAAGACGCTTACAGGGGCGTTCAGACTGGCTTTTTTAAACTTGACAGGTTGACAAACGGTCTGCAAAAATCGGATTTGATAGTTCTTGCCGCAAGACCTGGTATGGGTAAGACCTCGCTTTCAATGAATATCGTTGAAAATGCCGCGCTAAAGTATGATAAGGTGTGTGCCGTTTTCTCTTTGGAAATGCCCGAAACGCAGATTATTCAAAGACTTATCTGCAGCTACGCCAACGTCTCAATGTCTAACGCGCTGGCAGGCGGCGGCAAGCTTACTCCTAACGACTGGAAATTGCTTATGAAAGCGGCTGAAAAGATGAGAAAGTCACGTATCTACATAGATGATTCTTCCCGTGTAACGCCCGCTGAAATAGCTTCTAAATGCCGTAGAATTAAGGCTAAAAACAACGGTCAGCTCGACCTTGTAATGATAGACTATATACAGCTAATGTCAAGCGGTAAAAAGACTTCAGATCAGAACAGAACGCAGGAAGTTGCAGATATCACAAGAGAACTAAAAATAATGGCGAAAGAGCTTGACGTGCCGGTAATTGCTCTTTCACAGCTCAGGCGTATGCTTACAAAAGAGCCTCAGCTTTCCGACCTTAGAGAGTCCGGTGCGATTGAGCAGGACGCCGATATCGTTATGTTTATCAACCGCCCTTACGTAACCGCAAGCGAGGAGGAGATTAAAAAGAATAATATCGCTAAAGACGCAGCCGACCTCATAATCGCAAAACACAGAAACGGCGGACTTGACAGAATAAAGCTTCGCTTTAAAGGAGAACTTACCAAATTCGTCAACCCGGAACCGGACGACAATATAGAAGAACCCGTATACGACTATCAACCTCCTGCAGATTATACGGGGCAGGAACCGCCCCCCGAAACTGACGCAGGCGACGTATTCGGCGGCGGTGACGAAGAGGCACCTTTTTAATAATGAATACACAAATTTTGCCTATTGACGACAATTCTTTAAAGCTCGCTAAACACATTATCGAACGGGGCGGCGCGGTTGCTTTTCCCACCGAAACTGTTTACGGATTGGGCGCAAACGCGTTTAACGATGACGCGGTAAAAAACATTTTTGAAATCAAGGGCAGACCTAACGACAACCCTTTAATCGTACACGTCCATAAGGACTACGATTTAACTCAGTTGGTTAGTTGCATACCCGAATATGCAAGGTTGCTTGCTAAGGCATTTTTGCCGGGACCTTTGACCATGGTCTACAGGAGTAAAGGGGTAGTCAGTCCTGCCGTATCCTGCGGACTGGATACGCTTGCCGTTAGAATTCCTTTGCATGAGGGGGCTCAACGGTTTTTAAGGGCGGTAAATCTTCCGATTGCAGCCCCCAGCGCAAACCTTTCAAAGCACGTCAGCCCCGTAACGGCAGAGCACGTCTATAACGATTTAAAGGGCAGAATAGAATATATTCTCGACGGGGGAAAGTGTAGCGGCGGAATTGAAAGTACCGTACTTGATTGCACGGGCGAAGTGCCCTGCGTTCTGCGCAGCGGACTGGTTACTAAAGAGATGATTGCACAGGTCGTAGGCTCCTGCGACGAATACGTAATGAAAGACGGGGAGAAGGTGCGTTCCCCGGGAATGAAGTATAAACATTATTCACCTCGTTGCGAAACTAAACTTTTTACCTACGACGAAAGATTTAAGGCGTTCGAGCTTTGTAAAACAAAAATTTCAGAAGGTGTAAAGACTTATCTTCTCTGCGACTCAGATACTGCCGAGCAGACCGATATTAAAAGCATTCTCTGCTTAGGTAGAAGCGAGGGTGAGATTGCTGCTAATTTATACGATAAATTGAGGGAAGGAGAAGAGCTTGCCGAGCTAATAATAGGCATTGCTCCCAAAAAGCAGGACGGCGTTATGGTTGGAGTAATGAACAGAATGAGTAAGGCTTGCAGATAATATGAAACGCAAAAAGATTTTGTTCGTCTGTACGGGTAACACCTGTCGAAGTCCTATGGCAGAGTTAATCCTTCGGTCGGAGATTAAGAAGCGAAAGATTAAATGGTGGGACGTAGCTTCCTGTGGGATTCATGCCGAGGTGGGCGGTTTTATATCCAAAAACAGCAGACTTGCTCTTGAAGAGTTAGGCATTCGTTCGGACAAGTTTTCCCCCAGACAATTAACTCAAAAGCTCATTGAATCCAGCGTTTTGGTTGTGACTATGACCTCTGCTCAAAAACAGATATTAGATGAGTGTGGAAACGTCGTATGTATGAAAGATTTCTGCGGATATGACATTCCAGACCCGTACGGATGCAGCCTTGATATATACCGATTAACGCGCAACGCTATTTACAGTGCATGCGAAAAAATAATTAATAATTTTATTCTAAATTATAAGGAGAACTTATGAAAATTGCTGTTGCTTGCGACCACGGCGCACTTAACTTAAAAAATGCAATCATTGCATATCTGACTGAAAACGGTTATGAGTATGAAGATTTCGGTACCTACACCACGGATAGCTGCGATTACCCCGACTACGCACTCCCTGCTGCAGAGGCTGTTGCAAGCGGAAAATGCGATAAAGGTATTGTAGTTTGCTCAACAGGTATCGGTGTTTCCATTGTTGCTAACAAGGTACCCGGCGTGAGGTGCGCACATTGCCACGACGCCTACTGCGCTAAATTCACCAGACTTCACAACGACGCCAATATGCTTGCCATGGGCGAAAAGGTTGTCGGGGTAGGCTATGCCCTTCAGATTGTCGAAACCTTCTTAACCACCGAGTTTGAGGGCGGCAGACACGTAAGGCGTGTTGATAAGATAACCGCAATCGAAAAGAAGTACGGCAAATAATTAAATGATAGACGTTCATCTGCATACAAAATTCTCCTTCGACAGCGAGGAAGAGCCGGAAAAATATATAAAAAAGGCGATTGAGTATGGTGTAAAAACTATAGGGTTTTCAGAGCACTACGACTTTGACGCTTTTTTAGACGGCGAGAAAGATATTACCCTTGCCGATTTGTACGGCTACACCGAAAATATAAATAAACTTAAAATCAATCACCCCGAAATTGAGATTTTGCAGGGGGTGGAGTTCGGTTACAGAAAAGAAGCTGTACCCCAATACGAAAAGCTTTTAAGCCAATATTCCTTTGATTACGTAATTAACAGTTTGCACACTTTAAAAGGAAGAGGGGATTGCTATCATGATAGATTTTTTGAAGGCAGACCGTTAAAAGATAGCTATACGGACTATTTTAAGGGAGTTTTGGAGAGTATTAACGCTGACTATGACTACCAGATTGTAGGTCATATCGGGTATGTGTGCAGATACAGAAAGGGTGAAGGAAGCCAAATCGTTTATTCTCATTTTGCAGAAATTATAGATGAAATTTTAAAGGCAATAATCGCAAAAGACAAATGCCTTGAAATCAACACCTCTAACGGGGTGAGCGGTTGTACGTTCCTCCCCGATAAAGATATTATTACAAGATATATCGAGCTTGGCGGAAAACTGTTGTCATTCGGCAGCGACGCCCACCGCGTTGAAAGGTATTATAATGGTGCTGATCTTCTTAAAGACTTTTTAAGACAATCGGGTGTTAAAGAACTTTATTATTACAAGAAGAGGCGTCCCGTTGCCTATAAAATCTGAAAATAACAATATTTAACCTATTTGACCCATAAAAACTATTAATTTAAAGCATGGCGGAAAAAATTCAATTTTTTCCGCTAATTTATTGTAAAAAACGCTTTACTTCTTTAACGCAATAAAGTATAATCATTGTAAATTGGTAGGTTGAGATATGAAGAATTCCGATTTGCATTTGAACGAACTCTATGAGATAATCGTAAAACTCTCGTCCGTGGAGGATTGCAGAGCATTTTTCGACGATCTTTGTACCTATAAGGAGTTGGAGCAGATGGCTCAACGCGCATATGCGGCAAAGCTTATGCTCGAGGGTAGAACCTATAATGAGATCATTGCCGAAACTGAGATTTCGAGTGCAACCCTGTCAAGAATATCTCGGGCGATTGCGCACGGCAGCGGCGGTTACAAAAAGTTTATCGGAAGTGAGGACAATTGATTATGTCTAAATATAACAGTGAAAATTCGGTTATTCAGGCACTTGTATCTTTGTACAAATGCTATGGCTATAAATTATATAAACCCAGCTGTTTTGAAGAGTATTCACTCTATCAGAATAATAAAGATTTCTTAATCGGTAAAAACGTTATTGCGTTTTCCGACTTGAGCGGAAGATTAATGGCAATGCGCCCAGACGTTACGTTATCGCTTATTAAGCATAGCGACCTGAAAGAGGGTGAACTTGAAAAGTACTATTACGACGAAAAGGTCTACCGTCAATCTGCTGGAAGTAAGGAATTTAAAGAGATAAGTCAGGTAGGTGCTGAGATAATAGGTGCGGTTGACGGTACGTCGGTCTGCGAAGCAGCAATTTTAATGTGTCAAACGCTTTCCGCCATAAGCGACGAATATGTTTTAGACGTATCTCATATGGGCTTTACCGAAGGTCTTTTGAGTGAATTTAAGGAAGGCAAGCAAGAGGTAAAGGAGTGCCTTAACAATAAAAATCTACACGATTTTAAAAAGCTCGCACAGAAATACGGCTATACGGAAAGATTAATATCTGCTTTTGAGATTGTTTCCGAAGCAGAGGGTGAACCTAAAGCCGCTTTAAAAAAAGCAGAGGGTGCGGTATTAAACGTTCAGATGGCTCAAGCGTTAAAATCACTTATAACCCTTTGCGACAGATTGAATAATTTCGGATACGGCGATAAGGTTAAAGTAGATTTTTCCGTAACAAACAACGCCGATTACTATAACGGAGAAGTATTTAACGGTTACGTAAACGGAATTTATCACCGAATATTGTCCGGTGGCAGATACGATAAACTAATCGATAAGTTTTCAAAGCCCGGGGGTGCAGTCGGGTTTGCGCTATACCTGGGCGAGCTTGACAGGTATTTTGCAAAAGAGAGAGAAGAAGTCGATTACCTTATTATCTATGACGAGAACAACGCAGACACTGCATTGAAAAAAGCAGACGAAATGATTAAATGCGGTTATTCGGTACGTATTTCAAATTGTAAAGATTGTGCGATAAGGTACAAAAACCTTATATGTCTTTTAAACGGAGAGAGCGAAAATGATTAACATAGCCTTGCCTAAGGGTAGATTAGGCGAAAAAGTTTATTCGTTACTTGCTAAGATGGGATACGGCTGTGAAGAATACTCAAGCGATTCACGCAAGCTAATATTTAAAGATAATGCAGGTAAGGTTTGTTATTTTTGGGTTAAGCCTTCAGACGTTGGCGTCTACGTTCAGTTAGGTGCAGCCGACGTAGGTGTTATAGGCAAGGATATTTTAGACGAATACCAGCCGGACGTTTACGAACTTGCCGACCTCAATATCGGCAAATGTTCTATGTGTGTGGCTGCGAAAAGCGATTGGATAGACGACACCGCACTGCCTTTGAGGGTTGCTACTAAATTTGAACACGTTGCGGAGAAATATTTCATTTCCGAAGGGAGAGACATTGAACTTATAAAGCTGAACGGTTCGATTGAGCTTGCCCCCGTACTCGGAATTTCCGACGTTATCGTTGATATCGTTGAAACGGGTACAACCTTGAAGGAAAACGATTTAAAGGTATTTAAAAAGATCTTTGACATCAGTGCAAGGCTTATCGCCAATAAAAGCTCATGTAAGTTTAAAAATGCAGAGGTTAAGGAGCTAACCGATAAAATTAAGAGGGCAATAGAAGAAAATGCTTGACATAATCAAATATAACGATCAGACAGCTGAAGAGCTTTTTGGCAAGAGGGAGGAGTTGACCTCCAATGTTGAAAACGTGGTAAAAGAAGTTATTTCCGATATTAAGGCTAACGGAGATAAGGCTTTAAAAGCTTATGCCGCTAAATTTGACGGCTATACAGGGGATAGCTTAGTTGTTACCGAAGAGGAGTTCGAAGAAGCTTTTAATTCACTCCCTGAAAGCTATATCAAAACCCTTAATGCTTCTATAAAGAATATAACCCAATTTCACGAAAAACAGCTTAAAAGCGGTTTTGAAATCAATCTGGGAGACAGGATTATAGGGCAGAAGGTAATCCCTGTTACCCGTGCAGGTCTCTACGTTCCGGGAGGTACGGCTGCTTATCCTTCAACCGTTTTAATGAATGCAATGCCTGCCAAGATTGCAGGTGTCAAAGAAATTATTATGGCAACCCCCGTCAAAGCAGACGGCAAAGTTAAACCCGAAGTTCTTGCAGCCGCTAAACTCTGCGGGGTTGACAAGATTTTTAAAATGGGAGGTGCTCAAGCTATTGCTGCAATGGCATATGGCACAGAGACCGTACCAAAGGTTGACAAGATTACAGGCCCCGGAAATGCCTTTGTAGCAACTGCTAAAAAGCTTGTTTCCGGTGTTGCCTGCGGTATAGATATGGTGGCAGGTCCAAGCGAGATTTTAGTACTTGCAGACGGTTTAGCAAAGCCGGAACACATTGCTGCGGATATGCTTTCCCAGGCTGAGCACGACGCTATTGCCTCTGCCCTCTTAATTACAGACAGTGAAGAGTTGGCGAAAAAGGTAATTGAACAACTTTTAATTCAAGTTGAAAAGCTTGAAAGAAGGGATATTGCTTTAAAGTCTTTGGAGAACAACTGCAAAATAATCGTTACTTGCGACCTTGAAGGTGCTGTAGAGCTAGCTAACGAATATGCACCCGAGCACCTCGAACTTGCAGTTAAAAATCCGTTTGAACTACTCAATAAGGTACAAAATGCTGGGTCTGTTTTCCTTGGATATAACACGCCCGAGGCGGTCGGTGATTACTACGCAGGTGCTAACCATACTCTGCCAACAAGCGGTTCTGCAAGGTTCGCCTCTCCATTAAGCGTAGAGGACTTTATCAAAACGACGCAGTACGTTTACTACAGTGACAAAGCTCTTGAAGAGGCATCAGCCGATATAATTTCATTTGCTAATTCTGAAGGGTTAACGGCTCACGCGCAGAGTGTTGCCGTAAGGAGCAAAAAATGAGTAGGTTTTGCGGAGAAAAGCTTAACTTAATAGAGCCTTACGTTCCCGGCGAACAGCTAAACGATAAAAAGTATATCAAGCTGAACACCAACGAAAACCCGTTTTATCCTTCATCAAGGGCGATTGAGAGAGTTGACGAGACGTTGCTTAGCAGTTTAAACAGATATTCCGACCCGGAGAGTAAAGTTTTAAACAAAGCTATTGCAGATTTTTACGGAGTAAAAAGCGAAAACGTGCTGGCAACAAACGGTTCCGACGAAGCTCTTGCCTTTGCGTTTATGGCATATGGAAAAAAAGTTTGCTTCCCCGATGTTACCTACGGATTTTACGAGGTGTTAGCAAATTTATTTGATTGTGATGCGCAAAAGATTTCACTAAATGAAGATTTCACTATTAATCCTCAAGATTATTATAATGCAAACAAGACGGTAGTAATTGCAAATCCCAACGCCCAGACCGGCATTGCACTTTCAATTAACGAAATAGAGGACATAATAGATAATAACCCGGACAATATAGTAATTATCGACCAGGCTTACGTTGATTTCGGTGAGGGAAATGCAATAGATTTAATAGGAAAATATAAGAACCTACTCGTTATCAATACCTTTTCTAAATCCCGTTCGTTGGCAGGTGCAAGAGTAGGCTTTGCCGTTGCAGACAGTCAGATAATTGAGGATTTAAAAAAGATTAAAAATTCATTTCATCCCTACAACGTAAACAGCATTTCGTCCGCTTTAGCTGTTGCTGCTATGGAAGATAAAGATTACTTTGAAAATTCAGTCAAGTGTGTCAAAGCTACAAGGGAAAAGTTGACGAAAGATTTAAAAGCTTTAGGTTTTGACGTTTTGCCGTCTTCAGCAAATTTCGTGCTTGCTAAAAACGGTAAAATCAGCGGAGAGGAGTTGTACCTTAAATTAAAGGATAACGGAGTTCTCGTCAGGTATTTTTCATCGGCTAAGATTTCAGAATTTGTAAGAATAACAGTCGGAACCGACGAAGAAATGAAAACTTTGGTAGATAAAATTAAACTTATTTTAGAGGCAAAATAAAGTGAGAACGGCGAAAATTGAAAGAAAAACAAGGGAAACCGATATTTCTTTACAACTTAACTTAGACGAAAGCGGATATAAAATTGACACCGGCTGCGGTTTTTTAAACCATATGTTGGAGCTGTTTGCCGCCCATAGCGGGTTTGGTCTGCAAGCTTTTTGCATGGGGGATACGGAGGTTGACTTTCACCATACCGTAGAGGATATCGGCATTGCGCTTGGTCAAGCGTTTTTGCAGGCAATAGGTGACAAAGTGGGTATTAACCGCTATGCGGACGTAACCATTCCCATGGATGAAAGCCTTGTTCTCTGTGCCGTTGATATAAGCGGTAGAGGAACTTTAAATTACGATTTAAAGATAGATAGTGCGAAGGTTTTGGATGATAGCGACGAGATTAAGCAAAAGGCGGTAGGTCTCTTTGATACCGAACTGATTGAAGAATTTTTTATCGCTTTTGTCAGAGAGGCTAGAATTACACTGCACATCGTTCAACTTTACGGCAAAAATACTCACCACATTATCGAGTGTGCGTTTAAAGCTTTCGCAAGGGCTTTGAAAGTTGCCGTGAAGATTACGGGAACAACCGTTCCCTCAAGCAAGGGAGTACTTTGATGATTGCAGTTATTGATTACGGCGTAGGTAATCTATTTTCCTTAACTCACTCGTTAAAAAAAATCGGTGCCGAAAACGTTGTTACAAACGACTTCAAAATTATAAAGAATGCGGATAAGCTTATTTTACCAGGAGTTGGTGCCTTTGGCGACGCCGCCGAAAAATTAAAAAAAGACGGATTAGATGAGCTGATAATTGAGCAGTGCAATGAAGGTAAACCCTTGCTTGGTATCTGCCTTGGTATGCAACTGTTGTTTGATAAAAGCTTTGAGTACGGTGAACACAAGGGACTTGGCTTAATTTCAGGCGAGGTTTTACCGCTCAAAGATTACGTAACCGGACTAAAAATTCCGCACATGGGCTGGAATTCTTTAAAAATTTACGACGATAATCCGCTTTTTAATAAAACTAACCAAGGTGATTACGTTTATTTTGTTCACTCTTTTTTCGCCAAATGTAACGAAGGACTGTCTGCTACAAGCGACTACGGAATTGAGGTAACTGCTGCAGTTAGAAAAAATAACGTATTCGGCATGCAATTTCACCCAGAAAAAAGCGGTGAAATCGGGTTAAAAATGCTTAAACAATTCGACTTATATAAAGGTTAAACTATGAAAATATTTCCTGCAATAGATATAATTCAAGGCGAAGTCGTCAGACTAAAAGAGGGAGATTACTGTAAGGTGAAAAAATATTCGGTAACTCCTTTAGATGCCGCATTAAGCTTTGCCGATAAGGGTGCCAAATATTTGCACGTCGTTGATTTAGACGGAGCAAAGAGCGGAAATGCAGACAACGCAAATACGATCGAAAAAATCGTTTCTAAATGCGATATGTTTGTCGAAGTCGGGGGAGGAATAAGAACCCTTGAGCAAATACAAAAATATGTAGACTGCGGTGTTAAGCGTGTTATTTTGGGTACCGTAGCAGTTAACGATTATTCATTTGTAGAAAAAGCACTAAATAAATTCGGTTCTGCAGTTGCGGTTGGTGTTGACGCTTTAAACGAAAAAGTTGCTATTAACGGCTGGATAAATAAGACCGAGATTAACTCACTAGAATTCTGTGAAAAGCTTAAAAATAGTGGTGTAACAAACGTAATTTACACGGATATTAGCAAAGACGGTATGATGAATGGTACAAATTTGGATATTTATAAAGTACTATGTCAGACACAATATCCGCAAATTACAGCTTCCGGCGGTATTTCAAATATAAAAGAAATTGAAATTTTAAAAGAATTTGGTATCTATGGTGCAATTTTAGGTAAATCGCTTTATGAAGGCGCAATCGATTTAAGTCAAGCAATAAGCGTTGCAGGAGAATAAAATATGTTAGCTAAAAGAATAATTCCTTGTCTCGACGTCAAAAACGGAAGAGTTGTAAAAGGAACTAAGTTTACCAATCTTGCTGACGTGGACGACCCTGTTAAACTTGCAAAGTTTTATTCGGAGTGCGGTGCTGACGAGCTTATATTCTACGATATTACTGCGAGCGCAGAGGGCAGAAAGATTTTCTGTGATGTCTTAAAAGATGCAGCGTCTAATGTTTTTATTCCGCTTACTGTTGGCGGTGGAATTAATACTCTAGATGATTTTGAGCGTGTATTAAACAGCGGTGCAGATAAGGTTAGCGTCAATAGCGGTGCAATTTCAGATCCTAAACTAATTGCAAACGCCGCAAAAAAATACGGTAATCAATGCGTTGTCCTTTCAATGGACGTAAGCTTGATTAATGGAAAATATAAGGTGTTTTCAAAGGGCGGTAGAATTGAAACCGACATCGATGCGATAGATTGGGCTAAATTTGCTGAGGATAACGGAGCTGGCGAAATCGTGGTAAACAGTATTGACACGGACGGCGTTAAAAACGGTTTTGATATTGATCTTTTAAATGCTGTCTGCAATAAGGTCAACATTCCGGTTATCGCAAGCGGAGGTGCTGGGTCTATACAACATTTTATAGACCTGTTCAAATGCACTAACGTTGACGCGGGGTTGGGTGCTTCTGTATTCCATTTTAACGAATTCAGTATAAAAACATTAAAAAATAAGCTTAAAGAGAGCGGAATTGAGGTTAGAATATGATTGAAATTAAAGATTTAAAATTTGACGAAAAGGGTTTAATCCCCGCTGTTGTAACCGATTTTTACACTAAAGAAGTGCTTACGGTTGCCTATATGAACGAAGAGAGTCTTAAAATCAGCATTGAAGAGGGCAAGACGTGTTTCTATTCCAGAAGCAGAAGATGCCTTTGGCGTAAGGGTGAAACTAGTGGAAATTATCAACATATAGTTTCTATTATTGCCGACTGCGATTTAGACGCTTTGACTGTTGAAGTTGTAAAAGACGGACCTGCTTGCCATTTGGGTACAAATTCATGTTTTAATAATTACGTCTACAAGAGCGAAAAGCTTAAAGAATTTTCGGTTGAAGGACTTTATAACCTATTAAAAGAACGAAACGAAAAACGTCCTGAAGGTTCTTATACGACGTATCTATTCGAGCAAGGTATTGATAAGATTTTGAAGAAAGTCGGCGAGGAATCGACCGAAGTAATTGTTGCCGGCAAGGGCGGCGAAAAAGCCGAGACAATTTACGAGATTGCAGATTTAATGTACCACGTAATGGTTTTAATGGTGAATATGGGGATTGGAACAAACGAAATTATCGACGAGCTTGCAAAACGCCACATAATTGACCATAAAGTCAAACAGCAAAAAATGCAGTAAAACCCTGAAATTATGTCAGACATACTAATCTGACGTTGTTTAAAATATTTTCAACTGATTAATAAAAAACACGGATAACAATCTATCCGTGTTAATTTATGTAATTTTCAGCAGGCTAACTACTATTTTGCTTTAAATTTTACTTAATTATTCGTAAAAGCTGTGTTTTACGAATAGTTATATATCCTCCCCACCGCCGCAATTTTCGCCGTTGTTTTCGGGTTCGGGGTTTTCTTTTGCCTCTTCCGCCTGTTCCAACCTCTTAAACACATTGAAAATTGCTTGCATTTTGTCGGCGCACTCTCCGCAAGTTCTTGCGCTAAAATATTGAAAGTGCTTGTAATCGGCATTATAATAACTAACCCTGTAACATTTCTTAGAAGTACGGATAACAATAAATTCGTCTATTAACGTGCGCTTGCGGTACCGTGCATAATGGTAATTATGATACTTATAATTATACTCAAGGTGATAAGCTCGGCTAAATTCTCCGCACAACTAAAACTGTAACCAATGCACCCTGCCACCCTTCGGCGCACCTGCTTTTAATGCGCTCACGGGTTGCCCCCTTGCTCTGCTCGCTCCTGTCTTTTGACTTCTGCAAGTATTCGCTTTAAGTTGCTTTTGCTTATGTACTTGCAACTTGTTGCGGAACGTTCGCAAACCTCGTCTAAGCTCTCAACCTTAAAAACGGGTGTTTCTGTTCTCTGCAACTGTGCGATATACGCCGCATAAATTGCGGCGGCGTCTGCCTCTAATATTTCGCCGTCAAGGTCGTTAAAATTATGTAATACGCCGTAGCCCTGTATCATACGGCGATTTTTTAACGCCCCGTATAAAGTCCAAAATACACGCTCTTGATAAATGCAAGCCCCCTCACTCTCTTTAAAAGCACCTTTGCAAGCATATTTAAACACCTCGTGATAATTCCCCTCAGGGTCACTTGCTTGCACGTCATAACCGATTTTAAGCCGTTCTATGTTCTCGGCAGTTACCTTGCAATCATTCATAAGTAAAAACCATATCTTTTGCAAAAGTATTTCAAAATCGCTAAACTTATGAATTTTGCTCGGGTCGTTGTGGTCGAAGCTGTAAGCGTTTGTATATTTGCCCTGCAGGGCGATTTTTTTATATAGTAATACCATACAATGAAAATGTGGGTGATATTGCCCCGTGTCCTTATTATACGTTACCTCTAAGCCTCGCACCGCACCGCCGTAGCCATACTTTATAAAGTTTACGCCGTGAACTTTGGCTTGCCCTTTAAAGTAACGCATTAAAAACGGAAATTTACGATACATTTTATCAATTAAGGGCTTTAGCTCTTCGGGTTCGCAGTTCGGCACGGTAAAAACAATAGGCAAGATTTTGTAACTTGATTTAAGGCTATCCAATATGGGGGCAAACTTGCCGTAACGCTTAGCGGCTAACATTGATTGACAATTAAAGCAGAACTTATCACGGCACAAATTAACTCGTTTAATGTCTTTTACTTGCTGTTCGGTATAGTGGTCTAAATCCCACCACTTGGCGCAATTATCCACGGCACGGCTCTTTCTATCAAATAGCTCATCACCGCCCGTTTTATACTCTTCCTGATAAAAATCGGCTATTTGGTAATTATGGGCGATATGCTCCCGTAATTCCTCAAAATATCCTTTATCAATAAGCTGTTCTGCCAAATTCATACAATTTACAAAAAGAGTGCGCCCACACTCTTAGCCGTTCCCCTGCTTTATCACTCGCAACCTTTGCGCCTCGTTCTCCAGCTTTGCCTGCGCCGCTTATGCGGCTTGGTGCGGAACGCTACCGCTCCCAATGCGTTTAAGAAAAAAGTTGCGTGTCGAGATGTTTCTAATATATCAAGGTCGTGACCTTAGCGCACTTGCGTGCGCCTCGGTCACTCCTTAAGGAAAATAGGAGGAAGATAATGAACGTATCCCGTTATGGGTGGTCGTGGGGACTGGAATTGAACCAGCAACGCCCGTGCGCCATTACTGAACGCACCCCCACGGTATTAGCGGCAAACGCTCTCACGCTCTGCCGCTGATTGCTTATTCTTCCTCGTGTACATTTCCAAAGCGTAAAATAATACGCTCGTTTGTTAATGCTAAATCGTACATTGCAACGCCATCTTCAAACTCCATTACATTAAGTTCTTCGCCGTCGGTGTCGTCCTCTTCACCGTCCGCCTCTTCCTGGTCAATGTCCTGGTCTTCGTCCTCTTCCTCTTCGTCCTCGAACTCGTCCAACAATGCTAAATAGTGATAGCGCAAAATTATCTCTCCGCAGTCGTTCTCGTCAAATTCGATTTTACTAAGCAAGTACTCTTCGATATGCTCGCCGTAGTTTTCAATAATCTCGTCTAACGTGTAGCCCATATCGTCGCAAAATGATTGCTTTTTAACGTGCAATAAATTGCCCGCTAAATCGTTGATTTTTAAAGTAACTAAAATATCCATTGTTATACTCCTTCGGCACGTTCCTGCGCCTCTTTTTTTAGTCTCCGTTGATTGCGCCGCTTAGCGTTTATCTCGTCCCTATGAGCGGCATAATAAGCTTTTTTCTTTCGCAACAACTCCTTTCGATGTGTTTCCCTATAAATGCGCATTCGCTCGCTCTTCTCTACTTTGTGCGCCCCGTCATAGACTCTACAACGCTTTCGGTTTTTCTCTCGCTGTTCTCCTTGAATTGCACGCCGCCTGGCGTTTATCTCGTCCCGATGAGCAGTATAGTAATTATAGGAGCTTTTACGGCAACAAGCAGCATAGCCTATGTCATTTGCTCGCCTCTTACGGTTATACTCAACTTTTGTTGCGTTGTGTTCTCGCCCATATCGTACCCCGTAGTCATTTTTATGAATGTAACGGCGAAAGGACGGTAAAAAATCTAATCCACGCCGATAGTCATAACCGCAAGCTTGCATAAGTGCCGCTAATTTGTCCTTGTTTGCCTCATTCTTGTGCCGTATGCTCTCAATCGCAGAGCGGTAATCTAAGCCCATAGTTTGCCCGATTTTATTCGGTGTTTTATTTTCACGCATACAAGCTATTAAAAATTTGTATTCCTGCGCCGTAAGTATCCGCTTGAAGTACACAACCAATAACTTTGCAAACTTACGCTTGCTCTCTGCTTGCTCTTCTCTTTCTTCAGTTTCGATTATGTCTGCCTCTGCGCTCTGAACGTTCGCTACAAAGTCAATCACCAATGCGCCGCCGTCTTGTTCGTCACCGCTCCTACTTTGGTGCTGTACTTGTCTATCTGCAGAAAAGCTATGACCGATTGCGTAAAGCTCGCTAAGCACTCCCATTACTGCACCGCCTCAACACGCTTACGGGGCTTGTATGTATATGCGCCCAGCTCATCACCAAACCCGCCTACACCTGCAAACCTGAAGGAACGGTAAGCAAGTGCGCTTATGTGTTGCATATCCATAACGAGAAAGCCTCGGCGCATATCCACATAAACTTGATTAATAAGCTCGTCAACCTCTACAAATGCAAAGTTGCTATTAGTAAATAGTCGCCTTGAACGTAAGAACGCCCAAGCACATATTTTGAGCCTCTTGAGGTTATCCTCAAAAAACTTATTCACGGCGTTGCGGTCACCAAGCGTTATAAGTTCGCATTGTCTTGCGCTTATCTTCCAGCCCTTTACGGTCTGCACTTCCTCGCTTGCCGTACTATGCTCCCGAGCGTGTTTCTCGTACACTTCCGCAACGTTCAATTCAACTTGCATACCCCTGCACCTCGCTTATTAAAATAGGGCTTGCCCTCTCACAAGCAAGCCCTTTTATATACACCGTGCGACTTGTTTAGCCGCCTCGGTTGCTGTCTTAATTGTCCGTGAGAGTTTACACGTTATCGTGTAATTAAATATTACTACACGATTTCGGATAAATCAAGCATTTCACACGATTTCGTTTAAAATTTTTTGTGAGGTGATAAAATGATTGATATAGGTAACACACTCCGAGAGCATAGACAAGCAAGCGGAATAACTCAAAGCGCACTTGCGAAGGCTACGGATATTAAGCAACAAAATATTTCACGTTGGGAGAGTAATACTCACATACCCGATATAATTGAATGTATAAAACTTGCAGACTTTTACGGTATAACGCTTGATGAGCTTGTCGGGCGTGATAGTCGTAGCAATTCGGGTGCAAAATACAATATCGGCACTATCAATAACCACGGTAAAATTGATATGAAATAAAATTTTATCGTTTAAGTGGTGGACAACCATTAGCGCATATGCGGCAGGGCTACCGCCCTTGACCCCGTAATTATTAGAAGAATAGCCACCCTCTGGACGGCTCCAGAGAGTGGCTATATTTTTACAATTAAAACGAGTCCCCGCCGTTGCGCTTAAGTGGTTGTCAACCGCCCGTGACCTGCACGCCTTAACCCTGGGAAGCTCCGCAAGCTACGCTATGCGCACACCGTGCGTAAGGTGAACGACAAGCAGGCGTTTAAGGAAGCAGTTGCGCTCTTAGATAAGCTTAACGGCTTTTATCTTAGTGTTGCATTTTTTAAATAAACCTAAGCAGGTAAAGGGTTTTACCACGGTTGGTAAAACCGACACACGCTCAACGGCGTTGGAGCAATCGGGAAACCCGATTTTTTACGGTATTGCTCCCGGTTCTTTGACTACGTCATTTAACCTCGATGTCTGACAACGTTAAACGGCGCAGCTTATTAACTCTGAGCGTTCGCCCTGGGCGTTGGCTCTGACCTTTAACCCCGGGCGTTGACCTCTCCCCCTCTATTTTTACTATGCGTGACATACGCCGCCCCTTTTAGACCCCGAAAACATAAAAATTAAGGCATAACCCCGTTATGCCCCTACAATCGTCAATGCTGTGTTTTACGAAGAGTTTAATATTCTGTTAAAAAATCTTAACACATACTACTCCCGTTATAAAGCCGTTAATTAAAATGTTTAAATTTTTTAAAATATAAGATTTTGCCTACTGCTTCAAACTAATCACGGAACACATAACGCAAATTATCTATATTATACGTACAACCGTACTGCTCGGTGTAATTGTATATGGAATCGTTTTCGTAA
>JBJEVD010000035.1:0-26844 GCA_051884175.1 Candidatus Coproplasma sp. | reverse complement strand
TTGAAATAATTCTATACCTTTGTTTCATTATAACTCAGTCCTTCTATTGTCTGCCTATATAATATCATAGTAAATATGACACCTTGCGTCATATATTGTATAAAACTTCGCTAAAGTTGACAATAGGCAAATGTCCACATTCTTGAGCACCCGCCTATTATATTATACTCATCTCAAAGGGCATCCTGAATTTTTAATCTTTTGAGCTAATTCATTATATCCCCAAAACTCCAAGTATTCTTGTAAGTCTACCACTCGTTGTTTTGAACGTGGGTCAAGAATAACTCCACTAAATATATCTTGAAATTTAACATCTTTTGTCTTACATAACTCTGTTAAGTCAATCCTCATCATGCTTTTAATTGAAGAATTGCTCTTAGTAAATATCCTTTCTTTTTTGTTAGGTTGTGTTAAAGAAACTAATCGGACTTCTTTTTCAGAGCTGAAACCTTTATGTTTATGACATGCAGCACATAATGCCAAATTACTAATGACACCTTCTATATTTGAAAATCCTGTTTCTTTTCTCTTTATGTAGTCCAAAATAATTTGAACAAATTCGTGTTGCTTTTCATTATAATCGTAGAAAACATGGTCTAAAATCATGTTACCACCAAAAAATAATTGATACAATTTTTCAATATCAAAAGCAATACAAACACCCATAGCCGAATCTGCATATCTTTCCCACAAAGAAGCATCTTCATCGCCATAAGAAAAGCACATAGCATAAGGATAATGCTTTTTTATACCCTGTGCTATATCATAAATAATGTCGGATGCGTCTGAATTAATTACTGCTATTAGGTCGTTAGAGGAACTCAACTTTTCCATTACAACATTGATAATCCTATTTGTAAAATCCATCAATTCAGAAGTGTCATTCATGTTTGCAGTATTGCCAAGCCAAAACTCCTTGTTTTCAATAATACCCATTAGAGTATCAATTGATGTATAGTGATATAAATAGTCGCCATATTTTCTTTTAGCTTCCTCTATCGTTTTTGATAACTCTTCCGTATATGTTGACAGCATATTTTTACTCCATATTGATTTGATAAAGCATATTCCTTTTTTAGCGAGAGCTTTACGCCAATCTTTACGCAACTTATTAAGTTTCTTAAATCCTCACATTAATTTATATTTATTTTAGAAGCGTTGGATACTTCTATAATATCGCGAGTTTCATAGTCTTCAAATATTTTATAGCATAAATATCTAATAAATAATGATGCCTTTTCGGCAGTATCAATAATAAAATTGTTGTCATCGTCCAATCTTATATTTAGCCTTTTTGCAATTTCTGAACGCTTTGTTTTATCTTTAATATTTTCCAAACGCTCTTGTTTTAGAGTAACAAAAGATTTTGCCGATTTATATTCTTTAGCAAAGTCCTTAAATACTTCTACATTAGAAATAGATTGCGTCGCAGAAATAGTTTCAATAGACGTTTCTTTAAGTTTCAACATAGTTTTTTCGAGATTGAAAATATTCTCAAATTTTAAGTTAAATGTGTATAGATTATTATCAAATATTATGAAATCCGCCGTAAAATATAATCGACAGAATTCATCCGTTACCAAGTCTAATTCATCATTTATACAATGATAGAAGTGCGCTTTTTTATCTGATAATTTTATAATAGGATTTCCCACTTTAAAAAACGTAATACTTTTACCATTTTCTTTTGTCGGTTTTCCTGTTAATAAATATCCTTGTACGTTACCTTTAAACTTCTCTTCACAAGGGTTTGTTATTGAAGAAAAAAATTGTTCCCAGCTATCTTTAATTAGTTCATTGTCTAAAGAAATTTTATCACAAGAAATTTTTGTGTTTTCACCGTTATAATCTTGAACGTCATTTATTTCTTTTAATTGAAAATACTTTATTGAATTTAATAAGTTTTTTGCGTAGTCAGAAATATAGCTATCGTTTTTAAATTTTACCTTATAGGTTAAAAAGGGATTATTTCGTTGACGATTAACCCTAAAATAATATAAATCCCAAATATATTCTTCATCTTGAGCTAAACTGCACGCATCCATAATAATTTGCTTACTCATTTTTTTACCTCTTTTGTGTTAATATAATGTGTTGCATCTATTTCCCAATAAGGGAATTTTTCTTCTACCTCTTGTGTTAAATCTACTTTGCTTAACACAAAACAGTTCTCATACTCTACAATTTTATCAATTTTAGTTATTTGTATGTCGCAAGTGTAAATTTTATATGACCTAAATTCAAGATATATATTAGTATACACATTGTTGTTTCTAATGCTCAAAAAAGCCAAGACTGCGAAGAAGAGAAGAAATATTATTATATCTCTTAAACTCCCAAAATCAAAAGCCACTAGCGGTAATATATACGACAACAAATATTGAGTTGATAAAAAACTTTCTTTATGCGCTTTCTTTATTATAGCAACATCATTGTTTGCTATTTCTCGCTTGTGCATAACCTTTTCTATTGATATAATGCTTATTATAACTACAATCATAATTACTAAAACGCTTATAAACTGTAGCATATTATTTGAAATACAGCACTTGATGTTTTCTAGAAAAGTTAACTCCGCCTCCCAAATATTCTTACCTTGCAAAACTATTTCCCATATATCAATAAAAACAATTGTGGCCCACAGCGGGATAAAGGATGTGACAAACATATGCCACTTAAATTTATTCCACATATAACCTCCGTTAAATTAGTTTGCGTAAATTATTTTTACGTCTATAATCTTTAACACTTCTTGCTTTGTTGTTTTATAAAAACTTTATCTTTAATTTCTTAGTTTATTTTACGATTTAGCATTTATCTATATCGAACCCACCAGACAAAATAAACTTTCTTAAATACTCCTCAGCTCTTATAACGACCTTGTGATTTTTTATCGTAGTCTTTTCAATTCTTTCCATCGTTTCTTTAGCCTTAACTTTATCTAAAGACGCCATAATGTTATCAAACCTACCATATTTACTAAGGTCGCTTTCTGACAAATGGAATCTCATAATTCTTGATAACTTATTCTTATCAAACCCAAAAGCATCCGAAAACTTTTGAATATTCTCAAGCAATTCATTCCTACTATAAAGCTCAATATAGTCAACAAAAGTTTTTCCTTTTTCATACTTCAACGAACCTGATAAAATGTCCTCTAAAATAACCTCAGCAATTCTTTGCTGATGTTCGTCCAATACAGCAAAATTCTCTCTAAGTTCTTTGAGTATTTTTTTGATTTCTTCTTCCGTTGCACCACTTGATAAATCTTTTAAAAACTCGGTGAACTTTAACTCCATAAACGCCTTGTTTATTTCATCTGCGGCAATTTCCGTTAAATGTGCTTTCAAGTCATAAGTCTCTAAACTTTCAGGAGAAACAGCCCTCGGAATTTCACTATAACGTTGTCTTAACGTGTTATAAGTTAACTCATCAAAAGCAACTGTCACTTCTCCCATATCTTCAGTTAAATATGTCTTTTCACTCCAAGAAAATAATTGTGGTATAGACATGTAGTAACTATTATTAATATTGTTAAACAAGTCAGCAAAAAGCCTTACATCGTTTTCATCAGAAGGCAAACGACTAAAATTAGCAATATGATTTTTAGCAAATACAACTTCTATATTCTTGAACGCATTATTCATATTAGTAATGTTAGTTCCTAATGATGGAACAAACGCACTTTGGTAATCTTGCTCCGCATATAATTTCAAAGCCTCAAGAGCATTCTTTTCCATCGTATAAGGCTTTCTACAATACTTAATGATTCCGTATTGCTTTTCAACCCCAAACAAACGATTTGTTCTAGAAGCCGCTTGAATAAATTGCTCATATTCTAAAACTTTATCAAGATATAAAGTATTAATCCACTTGGAGTCAAAACCTGTTAATAACTGATTTACGACTATAACAATGTTAATAGCCTCTACTCTTTCTCTATCAATATCTTGATAAGGCTCTAAATGAGAAAGCCTTGCACAAGCATCATCCTTAAAAAGCCTATATTTCCCAACAGTATATTTGCAATCAAAATGAGTGTTATAGTCGGTAAGAATTTCCTCCACGGCTTCATCTTTAAACACATCATCAGTTTGATTGTCGGTATGAGGGTCAAATATAGCCGTAACAAATAACCCCTTGTCGTTATTTTTAAGAAGTTTATAATACTCTATTGCCTCACGAATCGAAGATGTTGCTAGAATATAATGGAATTTACCTCTAAAGCTAATCATATCCCAATCTTTCAAGATGGAATCAACAACCGCTTGTCTATGCTTAGGTCCTGTTATTTCGTTTGAATAGATGGAGATATCAATATCCTTTTCAACCTCTAACATATCTCTTGTTGCAAGTGTCCTAAATTTTGCAAATTGGTCATCGCTTAATTTAGTCTCATCTTCCACACAGAACTTATGTAAAGCTATTTGCTTTTTCAAATCCGTTTCATCAAAAGTCACTATTTTAGATGGCTTAAATCCTAAAACGTTTTTATCTCTAATACCCTCTGTAATAGTGTACTTATGTAAACACTCTCCGAACAATCCATCAGTTGTAATACCATTAATTGCATTTACCTCTTTTATAGGCGTTCCTGTAAAGCCAAAAAACATTGCCGTTTTAAACGTCAACTTAATATCTCTAAGCATTGTTCCGAAGGTTGAACGGTGCGCCTCATCGACTATAAATACAATTTTCTTATTTTGTATAATTTCTAAAATATCACGTCTATAATTTGCGGCGAGCGTTATGTTGCTCATTTTTTGTATAGAGGTTACAATTAATTGACTTTTAGCATCTGAACTCAATTTCGAGCATAACTTTTCAGTATTTGCAGTATCTTCTATGTCATCGCAATCCGAAAAATTACGATAGTTGTCATAAGTCTGTTTCCACAACTCATTTCTATCCATTAAGAACACAATTTTGTCAACTTTACCAGTTGATTTAATGAGTTGCGCGCACTTAAAGCTAGTCATAGTTTTACCACTACCCGTAGTATGGTAAATATAGCCACCTTTTTGGTCTTCAAAATCCCATTCGGTTCTACCTACAACTCTTGTGTAAATCTTTGACGCTGCGTGATATTGATAACTACGCATTACCTTTAATAAATTATCTTTGCCATCGGCAATTGTTGCATATCCAATCAATTTATGGGCCATTGGAATAGACAATAAAGTACTTGCTATTTCTTCCCAATCGTTTATATATTTGTTATTAAAATCAGCCCAATGGAAATAATAATCCGAATCAAATGGTTTATCTCTTCCGGGGTTAGCAAAGTACTTCGTTTCTTCTGGATTCATTGCAACAAAAATTTGTATTAACGAAAAAATTCCAGTAAAAGCCCCGTGCTTCATATACTTGCTAATTTGATTGCAAGCTTGGTCAACGGGAACACCACTCCTTTTAAGTTCAATGTGGATTAATGGCATACCGTTAATAAGAAGAAGCAAATCACCTCTTCTATCGCCTAAAATATCTGAAGATATTTTAAATTTTGGTTGCCTTGCAATTTGATACGTGCTATTGCCTGCAGCGATGTCATCTTTATCAAAGATAAACAAATCCACACGTTCGCCTAAATGCGCCGTGTCTCTTGGATTATCTCGTATAATAGAAACATATTTTCCGTTAAGCATTCGATTGATATTAAATGGCGAATCGCCATCAATATCGCCAATAATCTGTTTTATTTCGGTATCCGTTAATGGACAGCCGTTTAATTTATCGGTGGTATTATTATTCTTAAAAATAATATCTGACCAGTTTTTAATTAACTCTTCTTCTGTGCAATACTCTAATATATTCCTTGACCATTGATTTTCTAACTTTGTAAGTTTGTCTATCAACGCATCTTCAAAATCTTTTTCAAATGCAAACGACATCTTTTTCTCCTTTTAAACAAACATCTTGTTTAACATTGCTTTCTTAAGGTTTTCTAATTTTTCATATTTCTTTTGAGTTAACTCAATAAGTTTATCCAAATTGAAAAACAACTTTCCTATTTTTACCTGTTCTTCATAATCCTCTGGCACAGAAATCACAATATCCATAACCTTTGTTTTTGATATATTATATCTCGATATACCTTGCGCCAAAAATTGAAACCCTTTTCTTATCTCCGGCGAGCGAAGCAAATAAGCTAAATACAACGGGTCAATTTTTTCAGAACTAAACAAGCGATATCCAAAACAGAAACTATTTAAATATGTGTTTTGCGTATCTCCTAGCCAAACTGAAGCCATTCCCACTTCTTCTGGTGTTTCAGATGATGTTGTAAAAAGCACATCTCCACTTTTTACGACGTTTTGAGTAGCATCAATTTCAACAAAATCGACGCCATCAACCTTAGCTATCGGATTTTTAAAAACATTCATATAAGTTATATACGATGCCTTACCATGTCCAAAATCTTCTTTTGTTTTTCCTGATAAGCCTGTATATGTCGTTCCAATTTGCCCTAAAGTTTTCTTTTGCCAAGCACTTTCATACCCTTTGAATCTAAGGAGGGGCACATCATTAGCTTCCTTAGGGAACATTTTTTCAAAAAGTGCCTTTTTTGTTACAACAAGCTTTTTATACTTCCTCTGATGAAGTGTAATAAGGTTGTCGAGCCCTCCAAAAAACGAAGCAAGATGGTTTTGCTCTTCCAAACTTGTTGGTATTGTAATATCAACCGTAGCAAGAGATTTTTGACTGACACCCTTTGCTGTTCCACCGCTTGAAAGAGATGTCAATGTAGCAAAAACTGCAGGCGTTCTCAAGACGGTTGCAAGAAAATCCTCTGTAATGATCCTAAGATCAACATCGAATGCAATTGTGCGCTGACTAAGGATATATCGCCTGTTATCAGGTATTTGAGCCACATTTCCCATTGGTGCTTCGGTAGTAAAGAGTACCTGCCCTTGGTGTAATTCGTTGCCAGCCATCCACTTATCATAGAGAGCTTGATCTCCATAGTGAACATCCTGAGTGAAGTCTATATATCCGTCCTTAACGTTGAGCGCAGATAAAGCCAGATATCCACTCTCACCCCAATCCATCCCAAGCTTTTTGGGCGTCCGACCTCTGAAATCCGTAATCTTTTGAATGCTATCAAGGAGCTTACGCTGTTCCCAAGCTTCAGTGAACCCCTTGAAGCTCAAACGGGGTTTTTTATAATTTTCTTCCATTTTACTCACCCCTAAACAATTTTTGAACCTCTTTAAGCCCTAACATATCAAATTCGTCGCCTTGAAGATCATCAATAAGATTATAGCATTCTTCCTCTATTTCTTTTATTTCTTTATCCACGATAAAAAGCGGATTTTCATATCTTATTAGAAGCTCGTTTAGTTTTTTTATAAAAGCCTTTGTTATATCTTGAGGTATTTTATTGATATTTACCATTATAGGCAAAATCCATTTAGCATTTAAGAGAATCTTTATCTCTTCATCCGTCAACACGGCAAGCTTTTCTACCGCTTTTAAATCAATTTCTTTTTTGCAATCATTCCTTTCCTTTTTTATTGCAGAAACGTTTTGATTTAAGAAAAACAACTTTCTAACTTTATAATCTTCATCTTCTTCATCAATTTCCATTGTATCTTTTAAGTTAAGAATAATCGACTTGAAGTCAGAAGCTTTAAACACACCCTTTCTTGTTCTTTTCTCTTCTGCCGGCCACGCCATCTCAGGGTGGTCTTTTTCAAATTGAATTTGCTCTTTTGTAGATAATGAGAGATATTCGTTATATCTTTTAATCAAATCGTTTTCTAACGACTCATATACTTCTTCCTTTTTCTTTTTTAATACTTTTGTATCTAATTTAACGTCGTCAGATTCTTTTTTGTCGTCTTGTTTCTTTAACTCTTCTTTGATATCCTCATCAAGGTCAGCCCAATAAGAATCGAATTCAGCAATAGCACTTTCAAGTTTTTTGTTTAGTTCTTCTAATTTATTAAAGTCCTCGCCAAACATAACTTTGGCAATCAGTTCAAATGGTATTATCTTACCATTTTCGTTTTTCTTATCGCTTATTTCTTCGTTCTTCTTGTCATAAACCTTAACGTCTTCCGTCTTTCTGGCTGCTTCAAAGCCTTCTTCCTGAATAGTTTTCAAATCTATTGAAATCATATCCCAGACAGAATCAAAAGCCCTATATACAGCATACTTATCCACAAGCGAAAAGTCCTTACACGTATCGAATAAGTAATTCGAGATTTCTTCTTTGAGTGCAAACACATTTTCAATCTTTTGTTCTATTAACTTTTTATATAAGAATTCTTCAAGCTTTGCAAAAGCTTCTTTAAATTTAGTATCAAATGCCACAACGTCTTTATTGTTGTGTATCGTTGCTGAAATAGCCTCGCACTTCACTTTTGAAAGATGGTCATTTAATTTTTCAAAAAGTTCTTCTCTTAATGAACCAAATTCATTCCAGTACTTCTCAAACACATCAATTTCGTAATTTGGAATATTGCCCAGCACGGTTGCATTAATATCAATTGGTGTTTCCGGAACGTTAGAGGAAATATAGCGTGGAATATTCAAGTTATATCCATTGTCTTTTATTGTTTGCTTTGAAACCAATTTAGCAAAATAAGGAATATCCTTCCTTTCAATAACTGCGTCAGTAATTTTCTTTATATTACAACCTGAAAGCTTGTTTTTATTTCCGTTCTTTTCAAACTCTTTAGATGCGTCAATAAATAAGATATCGCTTGTTTCTCTATGCTTTTTAAGCACCATTATAATAGTGGGTATACCTGTGCCATAGAATATATTTGCAGGCAAACCTATAATCGCTTCTATATTATTCTTCTCAACAAGCTGTTTACGGATTTCGCCCTCATCTCCACCTCTAAACAATACGCCGTGAGGCAAAACAATACACATAATTCCATCATCTTTTAAATGATACAAGTCGTGTAATAAAAAGGCATAATCTGCTTTTGATGCCGGAGCAATTCCGTATTCTCTATATCTTTTATCGTTTAAATGGTTTTTAGCATCCCATTTTTGAGAATAGGGAGGATTAGAAACAACACAATCCACAGGGATATATCTATACTCATTTCTATCATCAATATAAGGCCAGTCGGTAGCCAAAGTATCTGCGCATCTGACAAAAATATTTGCGGGCTTAATTCCCCTCATAACCAAATTCATTCTCGTAAGGTTATACGTGTCATCAATTTTTTCCTGCGCATAATATACAATTTTATCTTTATCCGTTAAATACTTTTGAAGGCTTTGACCAATGTTAATAAGCAAAGAGCCTGAACCACTTGTAGGGTCAAAAATATTGATTTCTTCTCTTCCTTGTAAATGATGAGAAACTATGTCCGACATCAATACTGAAATTTCATGAGGAGTATAAAATTCCCCATCTTTTTTACCCGCATTAGATGCGAAATTCGCAAGCAAGTACTCATAGATAAAGCCCAACACGTCATAACCTTGTCTACCATCCATTGGAATATAGTTGACAATTTTTATAACTTTTTTAATATGCTTTGTTTGTTCTTGAATCGTGCCAAGTTTGCTTAATTTATCTTTTAAGGATTTGAAAATATCTTTATATATTGTCTGATAATCGTTATCTATATTTCGAGTAAACGCCGACAACGCATCTGTTACTATAGACACGTTAAAATCATTTTCTAAATTCTTATACCAAGTTGAAAACAAATAATCGTATTTAATAAAATATCCCCACTTGTTTTGACAGTGCTTAACCGTTTCTTCATCATCTTCGTTTAAGTCAGTTGCCATGTCTTCATAAGTCCAATCCATAGACAACAAATCTTTTTCTTCGCATTCAGATAAGTATCTATAAAAAATAAAACCTAAAATAACATCTTTATATTCTACAGTCGAAATCGACCCTCTTAATCCATTACAATAATCCCAAATAAGTGAAGCTAATTGTTGTTTGTTCATGGCTTTCTCCTATTATTTCAATTCTACCATATTAAATATGACAATTGCTGTCATGTTTTATAAATTTCTAATTATTATTTTCTCTAACGCGCCACAAAGCCATTGGATGTACTGAGATGCGTTCTACAATATCTTTATCTTCAAATAAAAGTTCAGGGCGATAGGTTTTATTAGCAAACTCTTTAACGAATTCTTTTTCGTTATCGCTAAGTACTAGTAAGTCCTGTAAGTATTCTTTTATGGAAGCGACTACAGTATCCTTTTTGAAACGGTCATTCTTGTTAAGCATAGGTTTGAGTTGTCTATTGATATCTCTATCCGTAACCCCGTCTAAAATATCAAGTGAAACGTCGCAAATACTAGCATCGCCACCAATACAGTTATAGAAGATAGTGCATTTTTTAAGCATTTCTTTATCTTCTATCATATCGCTTTCAATAAGCCCGTAAACGTCGTAAATGTCTCTCGGTTTACAACGACCGATTAAAGCCGCAAGCTTACTTCCATACAACTCGCAAGCACTTAAAACTTTTACACTCGTATCACTTTCGGCAACAGGAGTTTTGATAGGTTTATCGCAGAGTGGAAGAACGTGCCTTCTATCAAGATAATTTATTTCTATTTTGATGTTGTCACGATTGCCCGCGTTATTTATATATTGAAAAACGGCGGAATCTAAAGCGAAATATCTTTTACTTTGCGGCGAAAGCGAATAATTCCTTTGGAACAACGCCATTTGCAAGAAATGCCACAATTCTTCCTTATCTTTTTCCATTTCTTCTTTCGTGTCGCCAATATAGTCCAAATCTATATCAACTGAAAGTCTTGGAAGCTCACGATAAAACAAATTGATAGCCGTTCCGCCTTTAAGCACAAGTTTATCTTTCCATTTGGACGAAAACACAAACTCTAAAATATCCGCAAGGCGCATAACCTTTTCAACGTTATCTTTTATAAAGTTCGTTTCTCTCGCCATTTTAACTACGTTTTTTTGCGATAGGTTTATCATATCAGTTCTCCGTGTTTATAAGTTTTTCGGGATACATAAGTCCCCAATACTTATCCGTTTTTCTCGGCATCTTTTTGTTTTCGCTTATATCTTCTAACTTTATAGAACAGTTTTGCTTACATATATCAAAAAAGTTTTGCGATAAAAGGTCTTTCTTCAATAAAGAAAGCAAAAAGCCGGCCTTTTTATAGACGAATTTCTTGTTATACTCTTTCAAATAGGATAATAATGCTTGCTCGTCAAGATGTGTTATTCCGTTTAACGCCGTAACAAGTTCTTCTATTCCACCTGCAAGGTCGATGCGGTCGATACAATCCACTACCGTCCTTTCCAAATCCGTAACAACGATTTCCGCATTTTGTTCTAATCGCATTATTCCGCCTTTTGCGGTATATGAGAAGAATTTATATTCAAGTCCGTTATAAATAAAAGGATTATAGCGTTTCTCAGTAAAAACTTGCACTTCTGAAAACATTTGGTTTCCAAGCCCGTGAAATTCTAACGCAGAGTGATATGCAACGCAAGCATTTTCAAAAAGCGCAGAAGCTATTTCAAAACGGCTCGCAAAAATATCGCCCGTCAATGAATTGACCGTCGCGTATAATCCGTTTTTTATTTTTTCAATACGCCCATTTTCCGTTAACGCCTTTAATTTGACTTGCATACTTCTTTCGTTCGTAAAGTTGTCTAAGATTTCTTGCGTGCGGAATAGTGCTTGACTCAAATAAAAATCTTCCATTACTATCGTTTCCTTATCTTGTTATACTTATTTTACTCTAATTGCGAATAAATGTCAACGGTTTTTACGTAATTTAAGTATTTTTATATTGGTCGCAATAAAATTCTTGATTTTTAACCATTTTGACTTAAAACTCTGCTTTATTTGGGGGTTTGCGCTTATTTGGTTAAAATTTTATTTTATACCCTTTCGGGGCTATTTGTAAGAGTTTGACGTGTATTATACCTGAACGGGTATATTTATTCTTTATCGTCATCCAAGATTTTATCTTCTTCGAGTTTTAAGGATTTGAGCCATTCTTCTTTTTGGATTCTGATTACTTCGTAATTTATACTTCCACGCGGACAACACGACAATAGAAAGTTAAAATCTTTTAGCTTGTTGCGAATCTTGTCGTTAGGGTCGCAGGCTTCAATCTTCGGCTTACGATAAGCGTTATATAAGATTATAAAACTTTTCCAACTGTATGCCATCAAGTTTTGCTTGGCCGCACGTTTACAATACCTACGCCAACAGAGCCTGATTGAAGAACGGTGTTTTACCATTTGAAACTCCTCCCACTTAAAATCGGGAATCAGATATCCGTCCCCTGCTTTCGCCCTTTCGGGGAATAATAAGGAAGAGATTTCTTCTTCGCTCATATCATTCAGCACGTAAACTTCAATTCCTAACGCCCTTATTCTTTTTAAAACAGTCCATACAGTCGTGCGAGAACAACTGCAAAGAGTAGCGATTTGACTATTATTGTTGCCTTTTTGGTAATATTCAATGATTAATTTGTATTTTGACATAATTTTCTCCTTTTTATCGCCCCTTTTTACCCATAGCGGTAGATACAGAAAAGTGTTCAATTTGGGGAACCACCCCGTTTTTTTGGCCGATTTTTGACCTGGCACGAGATTTTTAAGAGAAAAAAAGTAGTCACTCTCCGAAAAGAATGACTACTAAAACGTTGTTTTTTTAATTAAAAATTGAATAAATTATTTGCTTTTCTTACCGAAGAGATTTTTGATGCCCTTGCCGATATTCTCGACAACCTTTTCAACCTTATCTTCGATACTGCGGGGATTCTTGATGTTAGCCTGTGCTGCTGCGAGCCTTGCGATGGGTACACGGTAAGGCGAGCAGGAAACGTAGTCAAGACCGATCTTATGGCAGAATTCGATGGACGAAGGGTCGCCGCCGTGTTCGCCGCAGATACCGCAATGAAGGTCGTGTCTCTCGCTCTTGCCGAGCTTAACAGCCATATCCATAAGCTTGCCTACGCCTGTCGTATCAAGACGGGAGAAGGGATCGCTTTCGTAAATCTTGCCTGCATAATAGCTGGGAAGGAATTTACCTGCGTCGTCACGCGAGAAGCCGAAGGTCATCTGCGTCAAGTCGTTGGTACCGAAGCAGAAGAACTCTGCCTCCTTTGCGATATCGTCAGCGGTGAGAGCTGCACGGGGAATTTCAATCATAGTACCTACTTCGTACTTAAGCTCTATTCCGCTTGCCTTGATAACTGCGTCTGCAGTTTCAACAACAGTCTTTTTAACGAATGCAAGTTCCTTAACCTCGCCAACGAGAGGTATCATAATTTCAGGAACAACCTTCCAGGAAGGATGACGCTTTTGAACGGCGATTGCAGCCTTGATAACTGCGTTAGTCTGCATAACTGCGATTTCGGGATAGGTTACGGTTAAACGGCAGCCACGGTGACCCATCATGGGGTTGAACTCGTGTAAGTCGGAGATAATCTGCTTAATCTGTGCAACGCTCTTGCCCTGTGCCTTAGCGAGTGCTTCGATATCAGCCTCGTCGGTAGGTACGAACTCGTGAAGAGGGGGATCAAGGAAACGAATGGTTACGGGCTGACCTTCCAAAGCCTCGATAAGACCTTCGAAGTCTGCCTGCTGCATAGGCTCAATCTTTGCTAAAGCTGCCTTTCTCTCTTCAACCGTATCGGAGCAAATCATCTCTCTGAATGCGCCGATCCTGTCGGGATCGAAGAACATATGCTCGGTACGGCAAAGACCTATACCCTGTGCGCCGAACGCTGCTGCCTGCTTTGCGTCCTTGGGAGTATCTGCGTTGGTCCTTACGCCCAATGCCTTGTACTTATCTGCAAGGGTCATAATTCTGCCGAAGTAACCGGAGTTGGGGTCGGCGGGAATTGTAGGGATAAGGCAGTCGTAGATGTTACCGGTGGAACCGTCCAAGGAGATTGAATCACCCTCCTTGTAAACCTTGCCTGCCAACGTGAACTGCTTGTTCTCCTCATCCATCTTGATGTCGCCGCAACCGGATACGCAGCAGGTACCCATACCGCGTGCAACAACGGCTGCGTGGGAGGTCTGACCGCCGCGGACGGTTAAAATACCCTGGGAGTACTTCATACCCTCGATATCTTCGGGGGAGGTTTCAAGGCGGACTAAGACAACCTTCTTACCCTTCTTGCCTTCTTCAACGGCGTCCTCTGCGGTGAATACGATAGAACCTGCAGCGGCACCGGGAGATGCGGCAATACCCTTGCCTACAACGTTATTCTTGTCAGCTTCCTTCAAAGCCTTGGGGTCGAACTGAGGGTGAAGGAGCATATCGAGAGATTTTGCGTCAATCTGCATTAACGCTTCCTTCTCGGTTATCATACCTTCGTCGATAAGGTCGCAAGCAATCTTGATTGCAGCTGCTGCGGTACGCTTACCGTTACGGGTCTGAAGCATATAGAGCTTACCCTTTTCAATGGTGAACTCCATATCCTGCATATCGCGGTAGTGGTTTTCGAGAGTTTTGCATACCTCTAAGAACTGGTCGTAAACTTCGGGAAGCACTTCCGCCATCTTGGAGATGGGCATAGGAGTACGAACGCCTGCAACTACGTCTTCGCCCTGAGCGTTCATTAAGAATTCGCCCATAAGTCCCTTTTCGCCGGTTGCGGGGTTACGGGTGAATGCAACGCCTGTGCCGCAATCGTCGCCCATATTACCGAACGCCATCATCTGTACGTTTACTGCGGTACCCCAGCTGTAGGGAATATCGTGGTCCATTCTGTAGATGTTAGCACGGGGGTTGTCCCACGAACGGAATACTGCCTTGACAGCTTCAAAGAGCTGATCTTTAGGATCGTCGGGGAAATCGGTACCGAGCTGTGCCTTGTACTCTGCCTTGAACTGGTTTGCCAAGGTCTTGAGGTCGTTAGCGTCAAGGTCAACGTCGTACTCAACGCCCTTTGCCTCTTTCATATTGTCGATGAGCTTTTCAAAATATTTCTTGCCGACTTCCATTACAACGTCGGAGAACATCTGAATAAATCTTCTGTAGCAGTCCCATGCCCAACGGGGATTGCCGGACTTTTCTGCAATGGCGTTAACCACTTCTTCGTTTAAGCCGAGGTTTAAGATGGTATCCATCATACCGGGCATTGACGCCCTTGCACCCGAACGAACGGAAACAAGGAGAGGATTTTCCTTATCACCAAACTTCTTACCGCAGATCTGCTCCATCTTGTCGATATAGCTCATAATCTCTGCTTTGATATCGTCGTTAATCTTTCTGCCGTCCTCGTAATACTGTGTACAAGCCTCGGTAGAGATCGTAAAGCCCTGCGGAACAGGTAACCCGATGTTGGTCATCTCTGCAAGGTTCGCGCCCTTGCCGCCCAAAAGCTCCCTCATGTTTGCATTACCTTCGGTGAAAAGGTAGCAATACTTTTTTGCCATAAAAACCCTCCTGTCGTTTTTATATTTGTTTTATTTTTTATTTTATCCTAATTTTAAGGTTTTCTCCCCTCTATCAACTTTTCCATTATAATACAAGTTTAATATTTTATCAAGTACTTAGCTATAAATTTAAAACTAAAATATAAAAAATAATGAATATATTCATTTTATTTGGCAGTGGGAACAATAAACGGTGATGATTAAGACAAGACGGCAGGCACATTTGCGCCTGCCGTCTTGATGATTGCTGCTAAATTAAATTAATGTAATCTGTTAAACACACGCACCTTGCGTCGAGTTTGTTGACCATATACTCCCTTAACAGCTTTAAGGCACGTATTTTGCCCTCTTCGGCTGCTTCGCCCGACATTTTGCCTTCGGCAATCAACAGGGCTTTAAAGGTCTGCCCGCTGACGCCAACGAAAGAAGAACAATCCCAACAGGTAAACGTGCCGCTGCGCAAATCGAAACGGAGCTTTTCCGCACCATCTATACGGTTACCGCAGTCGGGGCAGAATTGGCTTACGCTAATGCCGTAGCCGCATACCTTTAACGCACTTAAAAGAAAGGATATCAAAGCCGTCTTTTGGTCGGATACGCACATATCCCTTAACGCCTTTATGCAGAGGGCGAAAATCTCTCCGCCTCCGTCGCCCTCTTCCGTCAGATTGATTGCCGCCTCGCATACGGCGCAGGCGGCGTAATATTTATCAACGTCGCAGCGGAGTTCGTAAAAGCTTTCGCACTCGCTCGCCTGCGTTACGGTATATCTGCCGCCACGCTCCGCCAGAATATATTCGGCAAAACAAAAGGGCTGTGCGGCAAACTTTAATTTTGCGTTTGCCTTTTTCACACCCTTTATGCCTGCCGTTATCCTGCCCCTTTCGGCGGAAAGCAGCGTTAATATTTTGTCGTTTTCACGGTAGTCTACCGCACGCAGCATAAGCGCGTTGACCTTAATCTCAGCCAAAATTATTTTCCTTTGAGTTCTTTGTACAGCATATAGTAGCTGACCGAGCCGGTCTTTTCGAACATTCTCCAGGCTAGCTCCGCAGCGTCGTTATCCCTTGTCTTCATCTGCCCCTCCTATAGTTTAGGTTGGGCAAATAAAGGCAAATTATGAGTTCTTTTTCCCGTAACCGAAGGTCTGCATTAGCGAAGGTCTTTCCCTCCAGTCCTCCTTTACTTTGACGTAGGTGGTTAAATACACTTTAGCCCCTAAAAACTTCTCCATATCCTGCCTTGCAAAGGAGCTTACCTCCTTGATTGCAGCACCCTGTTTGCCGATTAAAATCGCCTTGTGGTTTGCCTTTTCGCAGACGATATCGAGGTTAATATCATACACTCCGTTTTCGTTTTTGGTAAATTCGTTGACTACTATAGCTATGCCGTGGGGGATTTCCTTGTCAAACTTTAACAGAATTTTCTCCCTCATAATTTCGGAGATCATAAACTTTTCGCTTTTATCCGATACTATATCGTCTTCAATAACCCTATCCCCTTCGGGCAGGAGCTTGACAATTCCTTCAACGAGGTTTTTCAGATTTATTCCCTTTCTTGCAGAGACGGGGTAGACGTCGCAATCTATCCCTGCCTCGTACAGCTTTTTAACGTTTTCGGGTATGTTCTCCCTGGGCATTATATCTATCTTGGTATGCGCGATTAGCATAGGGATATTACCCGACGAATAGCGTTTTATGACCTCTATATCGCTGTCCGAAATACCCTCGTGACCGTCTAAAACAAACACTATCACGTCAACGCCTTTGGAGGCTGTTTCGGTAGTCTTTTCCATCACCTGCGAGAGGGCGTTTTTAGCCTTATATATGCCGGGGGTATCGATAAAAACTATCTGGTAATCGTCGGTATTGATGATGCCCATAATGGCATCCCTCGTCGTCTGAGGCTTGGGCGAAACTATTGCAACCTTTTCCCCCACGAGTACGTTTACAAGCGTGGATTTGCCTGCGTTTGCCTTGCCTATTAATGCTACGTATCCGCTTTTCATTGCCTTTTTTTACCTCACTAAACCGAGCTTTGCCATGACTCTCTCTTCCTTTGCCCTCATCTCCTGCTTGTCCCCGTCGGTCATATGGTCGTAACCTAACAGATGGCAGACGCCGTGGGTGGCAAGATAGTAAAATTCCCTAGCCTCGCTATGCCCATACTCCTCTGCCTGTTCCTTTGCAACCTCTTCGCAGATGGCGATAGAGCCTAAACACAGGTTGCCTTCGCCGTCGGTGTCGTAGGGATAGTCTGAAAGCTTAAGCTTTTTGCCCCTTATTCCGTCCAGCGTGGGAAAGGATAAAACGTCGGTTACCCTGTCGATATTGCGGAAACGGGAGTTTAAGTCGCGAATGGTCTCTTTATCGACTATTATTATTTCAACCGCGAGAGGGCAGTCGGAGGAATACTCCCCTTCAAACGCCTTCTCAAGCAACGAAAAATCTCTGTCTTCACAGATTACGTTTAACATATCAATAATCCTTTTTGCCTATTTTAAGCTTGGGGTAGGAAATACGGTTGTGGTATACGCCGGAGAGCGACTGGGCAATGGTACGGCTTATAACCGTCAAATCACGCATTGTAATATTGCAGTTTACGAATTGGTCGAGATTCATTCGCTCTTCGATTAAACTGCCTGCAAGCTTTTCGATATTAGCCGCACTTCTGTCCGCAAGCGAACGGGTTGCCGCCTCCACCGCGTCGGCAATCATTATTATTGCTGCAATGCGCGTTTCGGGTACGGGACCGGGATAGGAGAAGTCGGCAAGCTGTACCTCGCCGTCACTCATCTTGATAGCCTTGGCGAAGAAATACTTGATAGGCAGCGTGCCGTGGTGCTGCACCGCAGCGTCCGCAAGAAATTCGGGGAGGTGGTATTTCTTAATAAGCTTCGCGCCGTCCCTTGCGTGAGAACGGATAATCTCTGCAGACAATTCGGGGGGAAGCTCGTTATGAATATTCTTGTCCGACTGGTTCTCGGTGAACATTTCGGGGTTTTTAAGCTTGCCCACGTCGTGATACAGAGCTGCTGCCCTCGCAAGCTCGCCGTCCTCGCCGATAGCTATTGCACACGCCTCGGTGAGCTGTGCAACTACTACCGAGTGATTGTAGGTACCGGGAGCCTCGTTTTTAAGCTTTTTCATAAGACGGGCGTTGGGCGCGGTTATCTCCCTGAGACGGAAGGTAGTCAGCTCGGAGAAAACAAGCTCAAAAAGGGGCAGTAAAATCATATATAAAAGTATAGATAATACCGCACCGATCGCGCCGTATGCAAGCAAAATCCACTCCGACGTCATACCGCCGAAGAGTATTTCCATAACGGTGATTATCGCCTCTACAGGCACTAATACCACGAAGAATAACAGAACGCTTTGAAGCCTTGTCTTAACCGTATTCGAGAAGAAGATGACAAGCGTACCCGAATAGAACGACATAAGCAAGCAGGAGCAATACTGTAAAATTTCGGTAGAGTTAAGCGCGACGACGTTAATGTTGATATCCATTATGAATATCAGCAGTGCGTTGATTATATTCAAAAATAAAGACGGTTTCCTGCCTAATAGCATTGCGCACATAACGGCGAAAAAGCCAAATGGGCGTGCGTTGGGGTCGTCAAGCAAAACGGTTACCGCAAAGCTGAAAACAAACGATAAATCCAAAAGGACAAACACTTCTATCTGCTTGGAGAGTTTTGCCAGCACTTCACCGCTTTCAAAATAAAGGTACAGAAAGGTAATTGAATATAAAAGCACCACGCCTGCAACCACGAAAATTGCCTTGCCGGTATTTTCCGAAAGGTAGTTTAACGTGTTGTTACCCTGCTTTACTGCAAGCATTGCCAGCGCGATCGCAATCGTCAAAGCGGCGTTAACAAAAAAGCATAACGATGCTATAACGTCTTGTTTTTTAGTCAGTTTTCTTTTCACTTTCATTTCTCCCGACGCCTTGGTTTGCGTATGCTTTAACTATTCGCATAACCAGCGTGTTACGCACGACGTCTTTATCTGTAAGGTTTATAAGCGAAATTCCTTCCACGTTTTCAAGAAGGCGAGCGGCGTGGATTAATCCGCTTTGCTTTCCTTCGGGCAGGTCAATTTGCGTTGCATCACCCGTGATAACCATTTTAGACCCGTCGCCTAAACGGGTTAAAAACATCTTCATCTGCTCCCTTGTGGTGTTCTGCGCCTCGTCTAAGATTATAAACGAGTTGGAGAGCGTTCTGCCCCTCATATACGCAAGGGGTGCAATCTCGATAACTCCCCTCTCCATCAGCTTGGTGTACGCCTCTATGCCCAACATCTCCTGCAAAGCGTCGTACAAAGGGCGAAGATAGGGGTCGACCTTGGTCTGCAAATCACCAGGCAGGAAGCCTAACTTTTCACCTGCTTCTACTGCAGGGCGGGTTAAAATTATCCTTTCCACTTGCTTTTGCTTGAAAGCCTGCACGGCGAGGCACACCGCGAGATAGGTCTTGCCCGTACCCGCAGGACCTATGCCGAACACTATCTGGTTACGGCGTATTGCGTCTACGTATGCCTTCTGACCGACCGTCTTGCACTTAATAGGCTTGCCCTTGAAGGTTACGCCCACCGTGCCGGAGGAGAGCTTGCATATATCCGAAGCCCTGCCGTCTTTAGCAAGTTCTATGCAGTACACCGCCATACCGCTGTCCACCTTTTCACCGTTTTCCGCAAGTGTTATAAGGTTTTCAAACACCTCGATAGCAGTATTGACGTTTTCCTCGCTTCCTTCCACTACGATATTAACGCCGTACACACGGCACAAAACGTGCAGTTCCCTTGAAACGGCGTTTAAGTTTTCGTCAAAAGAGCCGAGTACCTTTGCAAGGCAATCTACGTTGCCTGCGCTTATCTTTCTTTCCATATTATATATATAATCCGTTTAATCTATATTCCACGCCTGAACGTGTAAATATGTAAAATCAACCTGATAGTAATAACCGCCTTCGCAGGGGGTGATTTTAAGCGACTTAGCCGTAACGTTGTCCGCATACAATGCGACGGAAGCGAGAGCTAAACGCTTATTTTCCTGGCTTTCCTCTTCATAAAAGAGCGATATGCTGCCGCAAGCCTCGATTTGAACATACCCTGCGGCGAGGCAATCGCTCTTTGTGCCGTCGGGCAAAAGCTCGTAATTGCCTATAATTATATCGCCTTGGTTAACCTCGTCCCCCTCTGCCTTGCCTGGGGTACCGGAAAGGACGGTTAACTTAATAATTTTCCCCGTCCTTTGAGCTTTAAGGGGCGAATAGTTTACCTTTTGCGAGCTTGCCGGTTGAACGTGCACGTCGATAATGATAGCCCAACCCTTTCGGGTAACAGAACAGAATTCCACGTTTTCAAGCGAGGTTATCCGCGAGGTCAATAGCGGCTTATCCAAATTAGGGCAAGAGGTGTATTTCTTTACCCCGCACTCTTCGGCAACCTCAAGCACCTGCTCGGTAAGATACTGCGCGTTGCCCGTTATACTCACCTTTAACACAAGCGTCTGCGACATCAGACAAAGCGTTACAAAGGCTACCGCGCCAACTATCAAACCCAAGCGTCTTTTTAAAAAATCCTGAAAAAGCATTTTCTCGCTTTTACGCCTTATAACAGTATTATAGCACGGGTGTTTGAAAATTGCAAAAACTTTTTGTATATATTCCCTATTTGTGCCAAAGCGTACCTTTGCGCCTTTAACTTTGACAATTCCAACGGGTATTTGCGCCTTTGCAAGCTTTTTTAAAACGGTTTCCGCAGTGGCGGTCACCTCGAAAACCACCTTGTTATTCAAAAGTAACCCCCGTGATGTTGCCTTTAATTGATAAATCCTGACAAAAGTACTTGTCTATTATAAGGTTTTTGCCTGAAATTACCACCCTGCGCTTGTAGGCAGACACCACGATTTTTTGAGAGGTGTACTCCTCCACCCTTTTGACCGACGAAAAATAACCGCCGAAAAGCGGTACGATTGTAACCGCCCCTGCCATATCCGCCCCTGCTTCCTTTAATAATTGCTGCAAAATTTTCATATTTTAGTTTATGCTTTTACGGCTGGGAATATTAAATTATATGGTAAAGGCATATTAAAACCGCACGGCAATTAAGCCGTGCGGTCTTTGGTTGTTGTGGTTGGGTTAGTTATTTAGTAAACAAACGTTACACTTGAATTTCCGTTAACCGATGCGTTAGTCCATACGCCGTCCGTAAGATTATTGTCCTTAAAGGTATAATGTTTATAACCAAATAAAATAAAGAACTTATTAAGTGTAATTGTTGTTTTTGTTTCACCGTCTACAGTTATAGTGATTGAGTGTCCGTCGGAAGAACGTGTAGCAACAATCATTTGACCTTCCCAAACAGTAAAGGAATTACTATAATTTAACTGATAGTCGCTGGATTTATTACCGTAGGTATCGTCAAAATTTGTACCTGCACCGCTTATTCCATAGGTAAACGTAAACTTAGTCCTTGTATACACAACCAAGTTGTCAAGTGAGATTGAAGTTACTTCATTCCAGCTGTCGTCGTACCACTTGCCGTCTATACCGTCGCCTGAAGGCATATACAGCGAAAAGCCTGCGGTGTTGGTCACCACGCTGAAAGCAGTGCCTACCTTGCTCGTACCCCAGACGATATACAACGTATTGCCTGCGGTTGCGATATCTTCGCCAACGCCAAAGGTGAGCACGCCTACATTATCGTAAGCATAGCCGAGGAACGTGTAGCCGTCAGCTGTGGGAGCCGTGAGGCTAATGCTGTTGTCTGTTACAGGTACGGTTATCTTGGTTGAGGTATTTGCCTTTACCGTCTTGCCGTAGTAGGTGAACTCTACTCCGCTGTATACGGTTATTATAGTTGCAGCAGAATAGCTTACCGAATAGGTTACGTGGGTATAGCCGTCAACCGTGCTTAACGTAGGCGTAAATTCACACTTGTAGGTTATGCCGTTCTGGGTCATATCGAACTGCGCAAACTCAACTGCAAGACTTGCCTCAATCTCCGTACTGCCTGTAAACTTGCTTTCGCTTACCAAAGGATAGTACCTTGAAAGAATTTCGTTAGCCGCCTTTTCAGTCAATGCGCTGCCGGTTACGCCGTTTAATTCCACCTCTGCGCTTGCAGTTACGTAGTCCCAACCGCTGGAGATGGTTGCACCGCCGTCCTCACCGATATAGAAGTTGAACGAGAACACCTTAGAAACATATCTGAAATGCCTCCAATCGTCTCCGCTTGCCGTGGTGATGCTGTGATAGTAAACCTTGAGGTAGGTATATTCATTGCCGTTTTTGCCGTTAACGTTATCCTCGGTTGAGAGTACCGAACAGCCGTAGAAGGGCATTGATTTACCGCTCTTTGCTTCGCCGTAGAAGGTTACGTTTTCTGCAAGGAATACAACTTCCTCTATAGCGAGGTTATCGAGGAACGCCCTTTCGCCTACCGATACGATATTCGAAGGTACGACAACGCTTCTCAATGCATGACCGTCGACGTTTGCAAGAGCCTCTGCGGCAATCGCCGTTACGGGATAACCGTCGATTTCGTTTTCAAGCACCAACGTCTTGCCGTTTGCTCCGCAGTAAAGCGTGGTGTTGAAGCTTGCCGCCTTGCCTACTACCGTATAATAACCCGTTCCGCTCTCGTTGTCGTAGGTAAATTCGTAATTTATACCGTTCACCTCAACAATGCTCTGAACGAATACGCCGTATACGGTCAACGTATTGCCACCGTTTAACAGCTCGTCAGAAATTATTGTACCTGCAACTACTTCCGTGCCGTCATCGTAGGTTACTGCGCTCAACGTTTCGTATCCATCAATCTCGGTGGGAACTTTGTCACCGACAAACGTGGTTATTACGTACTGCGTATTTCCGCTGACTATGGTTACGTCAACCGCCTTAACCCTGAGTGCATATACTGTTAAATCGCCTTCCATAATAACAGAGGTTGCACCTATAACGCCTTCGTTTACGGTGTAGAGCAATCTGAACTCTTTAGTGTCGTCCGTATAAACAGGCGAATCATTATCGTACAGATAGATCGTCGAACCCTGGCGAACCTGTCTCGTTTCAGTCGTGCCGTCGAGATTTACGATTGTAAGCGTATGCTGATACAGGATATTGGAATAGTCGTAGCTTGCGTCGTAGCTTGAAGTTTCGCTGTTGTAGTAGAGGTTGAAGCAGCCGAACTTCTCGTCGAAACCTGCCGCCTCGTTCTTGACGAAGTGGTCGTAGTCTACGGTTACGCCCATAGCGTCTATTATTGCGTTAGCCGCCGTATAAAGCGAAGGAGCAGCCAAGCCTGATTGCAAGCCGTTGCCTATAACGTAATCTTCGGTTACGCCCTCAGCATAAGCAAACGTTGCGCTGAAGGTTACGTAGGAATCTATCGCTCCGCTCGCCTTCAAACCGCTTATGCCGTTTTCATCCCTTGTAATCGCCGCATACAGCTTTGTAAGCACGTCGCCCGTCACCTTCCTTGCGTTGAGCGAGAAGCCGTAGTAGTTGTCGTATACGCCAAGCTCGTTTTCAAGAGCCGTCATATCGCCGAAGGATGCGTACTCCGTACCGTTTACCATAACCTTAAGAGCTTCAACGTAGTCGTACATTGAAATTAGCTGCGTCTGACCCTTCTTGGACTGGTCGTAGAGGTATACGTTTTCAGTTCTCGTTAAACCTGATTCAACGTTGAGATCGCCTGCTGCGGAGTTGATTATACTCATTACCGTATCCCAACCGCTGATATTAAACCACCACTTGAGTACACAGTCCTTATCTGCCTTTACAAGCAGGTGATCCATGAAGAAGTCCATGGTCATTATGCGGTATTCGGGAGTCGAGCTGTTTAATCCCCTTGCAAGCGTTAAGTAGCCGTTGTGGAAGGAGATGCCCACCGTACCTTCGGGTATGGTTACAAGTCCTAACGCCGTCATCTTCTTAATGTGGAGCACACCCGAGAAGAAGAAGTCGTTATCCGCCATAGATACCGTGATGTTTGCCTTGTCGATATTGATATCGAACACACTTACTATGTTTGCGGTGATGGAGCCGGTCAACGTGAACTTTTCGTACATATTGCCTTCCGCGTCGGTTGCAAACTTAACTAAGTCCTCGATAAGGTAGGGCAGGAATTCGATATTTACGTAATCCTCCCTCTTGAAGCTGTTGTAGTTGCGCTTGCTCGTCTTTTCGGAGGAGAGCGAAATCCATTCCTTAGCTTCCTTTACGCCGTCGGGGTTGGTTACCATTGCAACGCCGCTCGTCGTCATTGCGTGCGTGTTGTGGTTAATGGTAACTGCAAGGCTGCCGAGTGTTCCTACATTCAAGCCAAGCTGACCCAACAGGTTATCTAAGTCGATATCTGCATACTGTACGCCGTCAATCTCGTAGGCGTTGATCGCCTCGGAGAAGTTGAGGTTAACTAACCTTTCCAAAAGCGAAGCAATCTTGTCAAGCGTTCCCTCTTCTATGGGCTGGCTTTCGCCGCTTGCAGGCTGCTCTTCCGTCGCGCCGCTTTCCGTCGTGCCGCTTGCAGGGAGAAGCTTGGTAACGGCATCTAATATCTTGGTATCGTTAATGGTGTTGAACAATACCTTGAACGTGTCGTACAAGCTGTCCTGCGATGCCTTAAGCTTTAAGTCGGGAAGCAGGATATCGCCAACCTGTTTAAGATTGATATAGAACTGTGCCTTTCCTAAGTCGTTATATTCGGTTATTACGTGCAGGTTAATAGCTACGCCTGCAACGTCGAGCTGCAATAGCCCTTCGGCAAGCTTACCGTAATTTATCGAAGCTTCGTTGGTTACGTAGATTTCTGCCTTTACGTATACGTCCTTAATATCTGCAACCTCGGTGTTGGCACCGTTTAATTCAAACGTTACCGCATAGGTGTTGCTGCCCAAGATATTTTCAACGTCTATTGCGTGAATACAATCGAACAGGAAGTTATATGCAAGGCGGATAAATTCGGTTTCGCCGTCCTTGGAGGACGCCATATTGCAATCGGCAAAACTTACGGCAAGGGGTGTTTCGCCTGCAGCTTTTACTTTAAGGACACCGCCGAGAGAGAACCTCTCGCCAAACGCTCCGTCATATGCAATTGCAAGAGATGAGTCAGTGCTTATTGTTACGTTTGCCTTATTTGCGTCGGTGAGATAGCCGAGAACAATCGCATTACCGTTGCAGGTTGCGGTGAAGTTGTTAATCTCGTTTACCCAATCGTCGCTTGCGAGCAGGTTGAAGATTAATGCAAGGAGCTTATCTGCAGAACCTAAGGAAGAAGTGCTTTCGGTTGCCGTTGCGGTCGAATTTGAAGTACTGCTGCCATCGTCGGTTGCTATGGGTTCAAGACCTAACACGCCTGCAAGCTTATTGTAGATTTCAATAAATCCACTCTTTACTCCGTCTATATCCTCTTGATAGATGGTCAAGCCGACGTTGTTCAATGCAAACTTAACCAAAGGTGCGCTATTCTTGTCGTAGACGAGCTTAAACGAAAGGGTATCGGTAGCCGTTTCGGTTATCGACATAGTAAGGTCAAGTGCAACCCTCTCTTGACCCTTTGCCCAACTGATTTCACCCTTACCCCAAATCTCTACGCGGATACCGTCAAGATAGAGGTAGGTTACAGGGGTATTCTCGTCGGTTGCCCTTGCAATTTCAAAGTATAACTTGCCGTCTTCTTTTATGGTATTAATCTGAGAGATTGCATTATTAACCACGTTGATAAGCTGGGTCAAGTCTAAACACTCTTCTTTTGCAGGGGAGTTAATCGCAACGTTCGTAGGATTAACGGTAAGCGATACGCCTAAGTTCTCCATTTTTGCGGTGAGAAGGTCTTTAATCTCTCCCTCGGTTGCATGGTTGTATTCGAGGGTTGCGTCGCCTAAGGTTAAACCTGTGTTGAGGTCGAAAAGCTTTAAGATTTCGTCAACGTTTACCGTGAGATTAAACACGTTTGTCTTTGCATTGATTTGCTTTACAAGCGTGTTAAAATCTGCTGTAATCAGCTTTTCAAGTACGCTTGCCGCCGTTTGAGTTGCCTGGTCGGTTGCCGTTGACTCCTCGGTTGAGTTGACTTCTTCGTTCTTGGGCGAAACGTATGCGATAAGCGTTTCAATGGCTGTCTTAAGCTCGGTTACGTTGCAGTATACCTTTGCATCGGTTGCCACTCCGTTGATACTGTCGAGAACTACGATTACGTCGCCGATAGTGTCTTTGTCGTAGTTGAAGTAAACTTTTAAAGTTGCCGTTATGAATGTGTTTTCATCTACTTTGTACGAAAGACTTGCATTGACCTGCACCGCAAGACCTGTAGCAAAATCAACGTATACAGTTGCCGTTGCGGTTATATTCTTTATCTCTTCAGGAACATTTGCCGCGGTGAACTCTGCGCCGTTGAACGTTAATTCAACTGCTAATTTCTTGGCTTCGAGTATGCTGTTAACGTCTGCAAGTA
>JBJEVD010000034.1:0-99493 GCA_051884175.1 Candidatus Coproplasma sp. | reverse complement strand
CAAAAATTATCGCCTTTTATTGTTGCAGAAACACCACCAACCACACCGCCTACTACAACACCAACTGCAATGGCAATTAATAAACTAATTAAGAACTCACCAGTCGGGTCAACGTTCATTACGGGGTTATTACCGCAATATGCGTAGAGATTGAGTCCGTCTACGGTTTCGGGGTCGGCGTAATCGATGTTGTCGGGTGATATAAATCTGCCCGTAGTCGGGTCATAATACCTTGTCTGTAAATAGTATAACCCTGTTTGCGTATCGTAATAATATCCACGATAACGGAAAGGGTTTGCGTTTGACAACGCGCTATCACCCGTGACTAAACAATTACCCCATGCATCGTACACGTATTTTACCACAGTGTTTCCGTTGCTGTCAAGTATGGCGATATTATTCCCTTCCTCTATTCGGATAGGTGAAAATATTAATATTTCTTAATTTCATCACTTGCTAAACAGAATCAATAATGCTATAATGATCTTGATATTATTCGTAAAATTATTATTTTTCTGGAATAATTAACACTAATAAATATGAAAAAGAATACTGACTACTACACTCAACGAAATTTTGAGAATATCGAAGTAATTAACAGAATTTTAGATAATGATTTGCCTGCATTTTGCCTTGATTATTTTACGGCAATTGACAGTATGACCTCCACCCTTACAAGGCTTAATTACGCACACGATTTGCGAATTTTTTTCGACTTCTTATCAAGTAAACGCTTTAACGGTAAGCCTGTAAAAACGTTAACTTTGGAAGATTTGGAGAGCGTTACTAATAACGATATTGAATATTTTTTAGTCTATCTTACACACTACTCATACGACGGTAAGGAACACTCCTGCAATGACAGAGCAAAGGCTAGGAAGCTCTCTTCCGTCAGAGCTATGTTCAAATATTTCTTTAATAAAGGTCAGATTTCGGTAGACAATTCTGCCAAAGTTCCTACGCCGAAACTTCACGAAAAGCCTATAATAAGATTGGAGGGCGAAGAAGTTTTCGACATTATCAATACAGCTGAGAGCGGTGACGGATTGACGTCACACCAACAGGCATACCATAAAATCAACCGTATAAGGGATACCGCAATAATTACGTTGTTCTTAGGTACGGGAATACGTATAAGTGAGCTTGTCGGTCTTAATAATGACAGCATAAACTTTACCGACAATTCCTTTATCGTAACACGCAAAGGCGGTAGTAAATCCATTTTATATTTTGACGACAACGTCGCTGAGGCTTTAAAGAGATATTTTGAGTACAAAGACCAGACCGATTTAACAGATTGTGCCGGGGGTGCCCTCTTCCTATCTTCTCAAAAAAAGCGAATTACCGTTAGAGCGGTTGAAAACCTTGTTGAAAAGTACGCCAAGATTGTATCACCTTTAAAGAAGATTTCCCCGCATAAATTGCGTTCCACCTACGGCACACAACTCTATAAAGCGACGGGCGATATTTATATTGTAGCCGACGTATTGGGGCATAAGGACGTAAATACAACCAGAAAGCACTATGCTGCAATAACCGAAGATTCCCGACGTTCGGTGGTTGGTAAGGTTAAGTTAAAGCCTGAAGAAAACGACTAAATTATATGGAAGAAAAGGTTTATATAATTCAACCGATTTTATCGGATAATTACAAGAGAATTCACGACGAGGCCATTGCCTTGATTGAGACTGCCGGCGGAATTTACGTCGGATCGTGTTTCCAAAATATCAAAGAGATTAATGCTGCTACGTTCATTGGTTCCGGTAAGCTTGCAGAAATATACGACACAGTAAAAAATATCGAAGATTTAACCATACTGTTTAACGGTGAACTCTCCCCTTCGCAAACCCTTAACATTTCCGCAGCACTTGGCGACAGAAAGGTAATTGACCGAACCACCTTGATTTTGGATATTTTTGCACGAAACGCCGTGACTAGCGAAGGTAAAATTCAGGTTGAGATAGCACAGCTGAAATATATCTATCCTCGTCTAAAGGGCAAGGGTTCCGCCCTATCCCGTCTGGGCGGCGGAATTGGCACGAGAGGTCCCGGCGAAAGCCAGCTTGAAACGGACAGAAGGCACATTGCCTACCGCCTAAAATACCTTGAAAACAGACTTAAAGAAACCGAAGGCAGGAGAAAACTCCAGACCGACAGACGCAATAAAGAGAACGTAAAAACCGTAGCGTTAGTCGGCTATACCAACACGGGTAAATCTACGCTTTTAAATCTATTAACGGGTGCAGAAGTCGTTTCACGCAATGCTCTTTTCGTAACGCTTGACCCCACCGCAAGAAAGCTTTTAATCGACGGTGAAGAATACGTTTTAATAGATACTGTAGGTTTTATTCAAAATCTCCCCCACTCCCTGGTAGAGGCGTTTAAATCAACCTTAGAGGTTGCGCTGTGTTGCGACCTGGCACTATTTGTTGCAGACGCTTCCGATGACTACTCTCTGCAATTTGAAACTACTCTTAATACCTTGAACGAGCTGGGGTTTGATAAACCTTATTTAAAGGTTTTAAACAAGTGTGACAAAATTGAAAACCCAAAATCTCTGCCCGCCGATTGCATTTTAATTTCTGCTAAAGACGGTAGCGGTATAACCGAGCTTTTAGACGCCGTTAACAAAGCTTTTGCCGATAAATATTCAATAGTCGATATGTTCATCCCCTTTACAGAAATGAATTTTTACGAGAAAAACAGGAGATATATTCAAGAGCTTGACAGTGAATATACTGAAGACGGGGTAAAGATTAAGGCTAAGATAGAAAATATTTACTCACAATATTTTAAAAAATTTATAAAAAAAGTTAAATAACTTAAAACAAACGTTTGCAATTTGTTTTTTTATGTGATATTATAGTAATAGAGGTAACGTTATGAGAAAGAAGATAGACCGTTCACAAATAGTTTTGCAATTTATCGAAAAGTATATGACCGAAAACGGGTATGCCCCCTCGGTCAGGGAAATTTGCGACGGCTGCAATATCCCCTCAACCGCCACTTGCTTTAACATTATGAACGAGCTTGCGGAACAAGGACTTATCGTTAAAAGCAAGGTCGGTGCAAATAAACGCCGTTCGGTTTCAATCAAGCAGAATGCCGTTAAAGTTCCCCTAATCGGTACAGTTGCCGCAGGCGAACCCATTTTTGCCCAGGAGAATTACGAGGACTTTTTCTCCGTTCCCTCCAACCTCTTCGGCACGGAAGACTTGTTTATGCTCACCGTTCAGGGTAATTCGATGATTAAAATCGGTATACTCAACGGCGACAAGGTAATAGTAAGAAAGCAGGAAACAGCAGAAAACGGTGAGATTGTCGTTGCCCTCGTCGAGGACGGCGCAACCGTTAAACGTTTCTATAAAAAAGACGGAAAGTTTATCCTTCACCCTGAAAACGACGATATGGAAGATTTTGTCTTTGACAACGTTTCAATCCTCGGTAAAGTTGTAGGTCTTTTGAGAAATATTTAATATTAATCAATGAGGTGTTCAATTCCACATAACAACACTTGAAAGTATTGAAATTTGGGTACAAGATTAATTTTATAGTATAAAAAATGCCTTAGGTACAACTAAGGCATTTTTAATTAGAATTAAATTGAATGAAGATAATCTATCTCTGCCTGGGTGAGCTTTCTATAAGCCCCTCTATCCAGCCCTCTTAAACTTAAATCACCTATTTTAATGCGTTTTAAGAGAGTGACTTCCTTGCCGATAGCTTCGAACATCTTGCGAATTTCTCTGTTCTTGCCCTCGGTTACGGTCACGTGAATTTTTGTGTAAGCTTTGTTTGTTTCAACTATATGAGCCTTACACTTCTTTGTAACGTATCCGCCGATGTCTATACCGCTTCTGATGGGATTCAAACCGGCTTCGTTAATCGTACCTTCGATTTTTACGAGATAGGTTTTGGGCACTTCGTTGGAAGGGTGCATCAAGTGTTGTGCAAGCTCGCCGTCGGTCGTTAAAATCAAAAGACCTTCGCTGTCGTAGTCCAACCTGCCAACAGGATAAATTCTGCCCGTTGTCTGGGGCATTATATCTAAAACGGTTTTCCTACCCTTGTCGTCCCTCACCGTGCATAGATATCCCTTGGGTTTATTTAAAATATAGTATTCGTTTTTCTTTAAAGTTACGGTATTGCCGTTGACCGTTACGTTATCGCCGTCCTTTACGTCCGCACCGATTGAGGCAATATTCCCGTTGATTTTAACGCTGCCGTTTTTTATTAAGTTATCGCACTCCCTCCTGGAAGCAACGCCGCAAGAAGCAAGATATTTATTAATTCTCATCTGTTCACTCTAAGGCGTAACCATCTCCAAAAAATTAGCGATGGGGATTGTTACGTCTATAATATTCTTTAATTAATAGTAAACAAATTTTCGCTGAAAATCAAGTTATTTTGGCTATAAATATTTAATTTAACCTCACTCTCTTCATTACCCCCCTTGCAAACCGAAAAAGTAAGCTGTTTACGTCTGTCTATCACGAATGAGAAGTCTTGGCAGAGTGAATACAATTTGCCATTATAATTGAATATCTTATCCTTACTTAAAGTCTCTACACTAAAAGTTTCAAAGCAACTGTTTATAATATTTGCACTTCGTTCAAACATATCGTAACAGTTTAACACAACGCAGACAACCTGCATATTATCCCTCTTTGCAGAGGAGACCAGGCACCTCCCCGCCTTTTCGGTATACCCTGTTTTAACGCCGTTTGCACCGTCTAAAGTTGTTAATAGCTTGTTTTTGTTTGTAAAACAGCGGAACTGACCAATATAATGCTTGGTTGAAACGACCTGGGCAAAGGTCTCGTTCTTGAGTGCTGTACAGGAAATTTTGCATAGGTCGTAGGCTGTTGTGTAATGATTGTCGTCTGGCAGACCGTTAGGGTTGACAAAGTTTGTATTGTCTGCGCCTATCTGTTTTGCTCTTTCATTCATTTTATTAACGAAAAGCTCCACACTGCCCGAGTGGTGAATTGCCAGGGCACAAGCCGCATCATTGCCCGAAACAAGCATCAATCCGTACAGCAAATCTTTTATACTTATCTGCTCTCCTTGCTTTAAATAGATGCTGGAGCCTTCCACACCAACCGCCCCGTCGGGTACGGTTATAACCTCGTCAAGATTACAATCCTCGCAAATAATTAAGGCTGTCATAATCTTTGTCGTGCTTGCCATCGGCAGTTTTTTATCGGTATTCTTACCGTATAAAATCGTTGAATGGTCAAGCTCCATAGCTATTTCCGAGACGCCGTCTGCGTCAACAAAAAGCTTGGAAGGAGTAACTAAAAGACTCAATGAGCAGCAGATTAACACCGTTAATATTAACGAATACCAGAGCGACTTTTTAAGCATTATCCGAAATTGAATGAACAAGCTCACCCGTCTTTTCCAATAGCGTTTCTATAGGACCGTCATCCATTTTCAACAGTCTGCACCGTTTGCCGTCGTCCACGAGGAAACCTTTTGGCTTAACTGTTATAACCGTTCCGTTGCCCCCGGCAAGCTTGAAACCCTCCGTCTCTTTAAAGGTCTTTAAATCTCCGTATTCCCCTCCTCCGCCTAAATTTACTATGGTTACCGAAGAGAGAGGAATTACCTGGGAACCGCTTACCGTTATTATAGGATCGCCTATTACGGTATCGGCATCTGCAAGCTTTTCGATAGCAACCGAAGATTTTTCAAAATGCGTTTCGTCTTGATTTTTAATTTGAGTTCTTTTTAATTTTCCGTTCATTTATCACACTCCAAAAATAAACAATAAAAAGTCTTAATAAAGCCATTAAATTAATAACGCCTACAAGCTTTAAGCAGTAGTTAATATGCCCGTGTTCGGCGTTTAAAACTACGTAGTTTTTTAACTTTGTTTTACCGCCGTTGACTTTGACAAACGTGTATGCTGCTTGCGTAAGCGAATGTTGTGCAAGAGCTGCGTATGCATTACCCTGGTTTTGAAGACCGAAGTCACACACTTGAATTATTTTAGTTATGCAGAGCTTATTATATAAATCTACGTAATGCGACGGGAATTTCAGTTTTAACCCACCGTCATCACCTAGAAGGTTGAGTATTTCATTTAAATTAAGCTTGAGTTCGTTTATGCCTTTATACAGCGGTATAAGTTTAAAGAGTGAAATATTTATGCTTGCATAGTTTTTTTGCGTTGTAACGTATACGTAGCTGAATACGTATACGGGGAAAATATATAACGCAAACGCAATTGCCGAAACGTAAATAATTGCCTCACTCACATAATTATTATCTGTAATTTTGTCTTCAATATACAAAAAAATCCGTACCTTATTAAGATACGGACTACTGTATAATTTATTAGCTTAAACTATTTAATTTTAATAACGTTTTCTTCACCTTCAAGGAAAACCGGTAATTCAAAACCGTCTTCCACGACGTCGGCTGAAGATTGCCCCCTTTTCTTTTCAGGTTTAGACTCCTCTTTATTTTCTTCGTCTTCACCCGTATACTCATCCTTTTTATACAGATAGTTTGCGTCGTCCTCTTTCAAAATAGTATCGTTAAGCTCTGCAATCTGCTCCATAAGGTCGTCGTAGTCGGGAAGCTCGTCAATAGAATTCAAACCGAATCTCTTTAAAAAAACGTCGGTGGTTGCATACAGAATGGGTTTACCAATTGCATCCTTTCTGCCGCATGGTTCTATCATACCAAGCTCTAAAAGCGTATGTACAGCATAATCGCAGTTTACGCCTCTAAGCTCTTCCAACTCGCCTTTTGTAACGGGTTGTTTATAGGCAATTAAAGCTATACACTCTAAAATTGTCTTGGTAAGTTCCTTTTCTTTAATTTTAGCGAGTACGTCGGATATCTCCTGTTTATAGGCTGGGTTAGATGCAAACTGAATTTTACCGTTAAACGTCAAAAGGTGTATACCGCTTTCTTCGGTGTACTTTTCCTTTAGTTTGCTTATTGCCGAATTGACCTCCGCAACAGAACAGCCGAGCTTTTCAACTATGTATTTTACGGGTACCGCTTCACCGGAGGCAAACACAATTCCCTCAATTATATTCGTCAAATTTTTCATTTCCTAAATCCTTTAAATCTCTTTCCTCGTTGAGCTTGATCGTAATCGAGCCGAAAGTGTCGCACTGTTCAACCGCAACGTATTGCAGCTTTAACATCTCCAAAAGTGCCTGGAAGGTCGTAATTATTTCATTACGAGAAAAGGAGGCAAACAGCTCCTCAAACTGAATTTTTTTGCATTGTATGAGCTTTTCTTTTATATGTATAACTCTGTCTTGAACGGTGTAGACGTCCTTTGGTATTTCCTTAACGTTGTCCTTTTCCCTCTGCAAACTCTCGTTTCTAATCAACAGTCCTGCAAACGCCTGTAAAAGGGCATCAACTGAAAAATCGGTATAGACGACTTTAATCTGGCTTACTTCTTTATCCGGATCCTTGAAAAAGTAACCAACCGTCTCTAAATCTTTGAGCTTGGGCGTCTGTTCCTTTATAAGCTCCATCTCCCTTTCCTTTAGTTGTCGGATTAGCTCTTCCTGTTCCTCAAACGCACCCCCCATCTCCTCGTCGTCGACTTCTACAACGGGAAGAAGAGATTTTGATTTTATATAGAGAATTTGTGCAGCCATAGCAAGATATTCGCTCTCTTTATCCACGTTACGGCTTGGCTGGGTTTTCATATACTCAATATAATTTAAGAACTGCTCGGTGACCTTGGATACAAAAATATCCTCGATATTTATCTTGTTGATATTTATTAAATGCAACAGTAAATCCAACGGTCCTTCAAAATCGTCGAGAACCGTAGTATAATCAACCTGGGATTCAAAATCGGAATATTTTTCTAAATCTGTCATACAGTTAAAATCCAACCCCATGCTGCATTAATGGGGAAACCTATAATATTTCTCGCAAACCAGCCGAGGTAATAGAACACGTCGAAATATTGATAAATCGGTACGTATTGACCGTTAATATAAATAGGAAATCTATCACCGAGAATACCGAGCAAATAGCTTAACGCTATAAGTACTATAAGAATTATTCTGCTGTACTTATACAAAAATCTACGTACCGGGTTAATCTCTCTAGTGAATGACTCCACCACCCTGAACCCGTCTAAGGGAAAGAGCGGAAGAAGATTAAACACAAACGAAAACAGGCTGTATAAATAGATAAATTCTAAAGTGTATATTACAAGCTTGATGAAGAATTCAGCTACAACCGAAGATGCGGCGTAAGGCAATAAAAACCTTAACGCTACTAGATACAACGGATAAGCAATAAAGGCAATAATTAAATTTACGCATACACCTGCAATAGCCGTGGTAAACATGCCCGCCTTGTACTTTCTGAAATTGTTGGGATTTACGGGTACGGGCTTAGCCCAGCCGAAGCCCACCAACGCAAACAGAATAAACCCGACAGGGTCAAGATGCTTTAGGGGGTTAAGTGTCATTCTGCCGTAAATTTTTGCCGTAGGGTCTCCGTTTTTATACGCAACGTAGGCGTGTGCAAACTCATGCGGACAGAGTACGAACAAAATGGCTATCGCTCCTGCCAGAATACTTATAATATAATTCATTATTTAAGCTTATCGGGCACCACGTCATTGCGAACCAAGTCGGAATACGTCTGCCTCTTTACAATAATATCAGACTCACCGTCCTTAACCAGCACTGCTGCAGGAATAAGATTACGGTTGTAATTGCTTGCCATTGAATAGTGATATGCACCCGTCGTAAGGCATGCAATAATATCACCCGTCTTTACCTCGGGCATAGGCATATCCACACCGATTAGGTCACCGCTTTCACAGCACTTACCTGCAATGCTGACCTTTTGCGTGCAAGGTGCGTTTACGTCGTCAACCTTAACCGCAGTATACTTTGATTGATAAAGCGAATAACGGGGATTTTCAAACATTCCTCCGTCAATCGCGATATATTTTCTGATACCGGGAATGTCTTTAATAGAACCTACCGTATACAGCGTTATACCTGCCTCGCCGACAATCGAACGCCCGGGCTCCATAAGCAGATATGGTCTGTTTAGATTAAGCTCTTCACACTTTGCCTTGACGGCATCAATCATTGCTATAAGGTATGAAGCGTAATCTTCTGAAGTAAACTTAGGGTCGTCGTCGGTGTACCATACGCCGAAACCGCCGCCTATATTTAAAACGTCTGCTTCAAAACCTGTATTATCCCTTACGTCTGCAAAGAAGTTAAGCATCTTTTCTGCCGCAAGCACGAAGGACTTCTTCTCAAAAATCTGTGAACCGATATGGCAATGGAAGCCGCGAAGTCTTATATTTTTAAGGCTTAAAACGTGCTTAACGTACTCAAGAGCGGAGCCGTCTGCAATGGAGAAACCGAACTTGGAATCGGTTCTCGCTGTCTGAACAAAGGCATGAGTGTGTGCCTCAACACCGGGGTTAAGCCTGATAAGAACGTCTTGCACCTTACCCTTGCTTTCACAAAGTCCGTTTAAAAGGTCTGCCTCTCTGTAGGAGTCTATAACAATGCCGCCAACCCCTGCATCAACTGCCTCTTCAAGCTCGTAAGGTAATTTATTGTTGCCGTGCACGTAGATGTTTTTAGCGTCAAATCCAGCCTGTAAAGCCGTATAAAGTTCACCGCCTGATACTGCGTCACAGCCTATATTTTCCTGCTGAGCTATGCGGTATACAGCCATACACGAAAAGGCTTTAGACGCATATAAAACTTGACCGTTTCCATCATAATGGGTATTGATGGTGTTCTTATAGGTACGCATCATAAGGCGAATATAATCCTCGTCAAAAACGTATAGAGGCGTACCGTATTCCTTTGCAAGGTCAAGGCAGTCGCAACCGCCAATTTCAAGATGACCTTTTGCATTTACTTTTAACGTGTTTCTTTCGTTCATAAAATAAGACCCTCAGAAAATTAATATAATTAATTTTACCAAAGGTCTTGAAATTAGTCAATCGTTTGAAAGACCATATTAAACTGTAATTTTTAACTTACAAACGCCACATACCCGCAATTTTTTTAGCGTTGTCGAAATAGCTTGCTTTTTGCGCGTCTTCCGCGGCAACGATATCCACCGTATCGTACAAAACACCGTTTTTATATACTTCCATTTTTCCTGCAAGGTCACCCTTTTTTACAGGAGCATAGAGTTTTTGAGGGATGAAATTAAAAGTGATATCAAGCTTTTCACCCTTTTTATTGAATACCGAACTTATCCTTGAAGGCTTAACACTGATCACCTCTTTTTTTGCACCCAAAACGGCTACGCTTTCGTTGAGGTTAACAGTATCGTCTAAGACTATGGAGTTTTTATAATTTGCAAAACCGTAGTTAAACATATTTACGGTTGAAGCAAATCTCGTATCGGAAGAATTTGAACCCAACACAACTGAAACAAGCCTTAAATTATCTTTTTGCGCGGTTGACGTAAGGCAAAATCCTGCCTCGTTGGTAAATCCCGTCTTACCTCCGTCGCACGGTGAATAACGCCTGATAAGCTTATTGGTGTTAGTCATTGAGGTTGTTCTTCCGTCAGGGTGAATAAAATCCTCCAACCATATTTTGCTAAAGTTAAAGTATTTTTCATAACTTAACAAGTGCCTGAACATTACGGCAACGTCCTTAGCGCAGGAGTACTGCGTATCTTTGGGCAGCCCTGTACAGTTAGCAAAAAGGGTATCGTTACACCCGTATTCAATTGCACGGCTGTTCATAAGAGCAACAAACTCGTCTTCACTTCCGCAAACTGCCTCTGCAAGAGCAACGCAACTGTCGTTTGCAGAACAAACAACGATACTTTTTATCAGCTGTTCTACGTCGTAGCTCAACCCGTCTTTTAAAAATACTTGAGAACCGCCCATACCCGAGGCATTTTTACTTACGCAAATTTTAGCGTTCATATCCAGCTTACCTTGCTCGATTGCCTCAAAGCAAAGGTTAAGCGTCATAACCTTGCATACGCTTGCTATAGGCATACGCTCTGTCGGGTTGTATTCATAGATACATTCTCCCGAGAAATAATCACACAGGTATGCACTTTTACAATCGCTAACAAGCTGAGCTTCACCCTTTGCCATAGCATAAGCAGTTGTTAAGTCAGAACTTGAAAACACGCCACTGTTTGAAAGCAATCCGCAAAACACTAAACAGGACGAAATTATACCGAAAATTATCTTTCTCATACAATTATTTTTCCAATTAACTTATTAATTTATGCGCAATAATTGATTGAGATTTATCAAACAATAACAACAATAAAACGGAAAATCAAATTTACAAGCAAAAGTAAAAAAATACCGTCAATTAATGAAAAAATCAAAGGAACAAAGAAAACAAACGGCTTACAAACAGCATTGCAATTAAGACGCACAAATAAAAACTTTATAAACCAAAGAACGTAACAGGGCAAAAAAACAATCAATGCCGCTATGATCCCCTCAACCGCAAACAAAGCGAAAAGCAGAACAACGTAATAAAACGTAAAGAAGGTCTTTACAAATAAAAAGACAGATGCTAAAACCTTAAATTTAGTGAAATAGCAAAGAAGAAAAATAATGTAAAAGTAAAACAGGTCGCTGAAAAAGTGACCAAAGAATAAACTTGCATTCTGGAAGTTAAATACTAAATATATGTAATTTTTAGCAAAATTATAAAAATTTTTAGTTATATTGTTGGTTATGTATAGTACTATGCCAGATATTATAGCTATTATAATTACTATAATATTGCATAAAATGACTTTTTTATCCCATTTTACTTGCCTACAATCAATAATCCCCATATAAAATTATATGAGGATAAAAAAATTTATATGAAGTAATTTAAATTATGAATTGAGCATATTCTCAATAGATATTCCGTATCCCCTCGTCGGGTCGTTGACAAATACGTGAGTTACTGCACCGATAAGCTTTCCGTTCTGAACTATCGGACTTCCGCTCATTCCCTGCACTATTCCGCCGGCTAAATCTAAAAGTCGTTTGTCGTTTATCTTGATTACATAATTTTTATTTTCTTTGTTATTCTCCTCAACTTTAATTATACTTATCTCATACTGCTCGCAAGTGTTACCGCACAGTGTAGAATAAATATAAGCCTTACCCATTTCAACTTGACTTGCTTCCCCTTTTTTAACCTTTTTCAGCGAGGATAAATCATAATCTGAAGATATTTTACCGAAAATTCCGCAGGGTGTATTATTCGTAATTGCACCCATCATTGCGCTGTTATCGAATATACCTTTAAGCTCCCCCGGGTTGCCCCTCAATCCCCTTTTTACGTCGTATATACTGCATCCGTACATTGTCCCACCGTTAATAGAAATTAACTTACCGTTAGCGTCGGCTACAGGGTGCCCTAAAGCACCGAATTTTTTTGTGCTTTTTTCAATATAAGTAACCGTACCTATGCCGTTAAGACTATCCCTTACAAGCATACCGAAGTGTTTTTTACCGTTTTTCTTATCTTTTACGGGTTGCAATTGTATTTTAAGCTGTTCATCTCCCCTTTCTATATCAAATTTATAGACAGAATAGTCCTCATTCAGAGTTGACGTTAGCTTGCTTACCGATGTAATGGGTACACCGTTAATCTGCTTGACTAAATCTCCAGGCATAATTCCGCCTTCCCTTGCAGGACAGGCAGCACCGTTTTCAGTATCGACTTCACATAGCCCAATTACTTCCACGTTCTGCGTACTTAAAATAAACCCTGCAGGAAAACCGCCTAAATAGAGTTCTTCCTCGTCAGCATAGGCAAAACTCATGGGTAAAGCCAACGCAAGGCAAAGCATTAAAATAAGCGCGATAACCGCAACTTTTATCCTTTTAATTGCAACCATACCCATATTTTGCTTAATTCTAAATAAAATATACGCTACAAACACTGTAGCGTATATACGAAAATACTAAATTATTCTTAGTTATTGAATTGCCTTAACAACTCGTCGGCGTGGGCTTTTGCTGCGTCGGTCGATATGCTGCCCGTAAGTCTTATAAGTTCTGTAATCCTCTCTTCTCGGGATAATTTCTTGACGCTTGTAATCGTCTTTGAATCTTTATCCGACTTCGAAATTAAAAACTGCGATGAAGCCGCAGCGCATACCTGAGGCAGGTGTGATACTGCGATAATCTGCGTCTGCTGACTGATAGCAATAAATTTACGCGCTACCGATTTTGCCGTTTCTCCGCTGATACCGGCATCGATTTCATCGAAAATATAGGTTGTAATACCGTTAATTCCCTTTAATATCGTCTTGACGGCAAGCATAAACCTACTCATTTCGCCACCGCTTATTACTTTATTCAATGGTTTCGGAGGTTCGCCTTTGTTGGCTGAAAACATAAAGCAAATTTTATCGGCACCGTTTGCCGTAACACCCTCAACACTGTCATATTGCTCGAACTCAACAAAAAATTGAGCGTTTGGTATATTTAACGTTTTAAGCTCGCCGACAACGTTACCGCAAAAGCTTTCGCAAGCTTTCTTCCTAGTTAAAGTTATTTGGTTGCAAACGCATAACATTTGCTTATCAAGCTGCTCTATTTGCAAGTTCAGTTTAACCAACTCTTCAGCGGCATCGTTCAAAGCCTCAAATTTGCTCTTTGCCTGTTCTAAGTAGCTTAATATTTGACCTTCGTCTGAACCATACTTTTTGATTAAGTTTTTATATAATGCTAATCTCTCTTCTACAAAGCTCGCCTCTTGACCGTCAAAAGAGAAATTGTCGAGCAAATCTGATAGGGTATCGCCTATATCCTCCGCTTCTATGAACAAATTCTCAAGCCGGTCGGATAGAGCGGAATATTCTTCTCCGACGTCAGCGATTTGGGAAATCTGCCTTCTTGCAGTAGATAAAAGGTCGATGCAACCGTTATCGTCGCTTAAAAGTCCCTTAGCCGCACCGAGTGCTTGCATTATCCTTTCGGCATTGTCAAGCACCTTTTTACGGGCTTTTAACTCCTCAATCTCTCCTGCCTTTACCTCAGCATTCTCTATTTCTTTAATTTGGTAGGATAATAAATCAAGCCGTTGCGCTCTCTCCTGCTCGCTTCCGCCAAGCATAGCGATTTTATTAAGGCACTCTTTTTTGGTATGTAGATTTTCACTAAGGCGTTCTTTTAATCCGATAAGCTCTTCACCGCATAAGCTGTCAACCACGCTTAATTGATTAGCTTCGTTTAACAGAAAGAAATGCTCACTCTGCCCGTGTACGTCAACAAGGTGAGAGGCAACTTTTTTAAGCATACCTGCGGTTATTGACGAACCGTTGAGCTTTATACTGCTTCTTCCGTCAACGGACATCTTGCGTGAAATTATTATAGTATCGTCGTCGCAATCTATATCCATTTCCCGCAAAAGACTTTTTACCGTCGGATTATCTTCTGTCGAAAACTCTGCTTTAACGCTTGCCTCGTCACAGCCGTAACGAATCATAGATTTATCGGCTTTAGAACCTAGGACAAAGTTAATGGAATCGAGTATTACAGATTTACCCGACCCCGTTTCTCCTGAAAGTATATTAAGCTTTTTGTCAAATTGTATATCGCCCTCTTCAATAAGGGCAACGTTTTTAATATACAGATTAGAAAGCATTATTTTATGTATTCTTTAAGACGGTTTACTACCGATGCAGTGTCCTCGTTGGAGTCAACGATTATTATAACAGTGTCGTCTCCTGCAACAGAGCCGATTATTTCCTTAAAACCAAGCATATCAATAAATGCACCTGCGGTAGAGCCATTACCCCTCATCGTCTTAATTACGATAATATTATTGGCATGATTGACACTAAGAACACACTCTCTAAACAGTGTACACATCTTAGTATTTACGGCGTCGCCTTCGCTTTCAATAACGGCGTATTTATACTTAGTTGCCGTACCCTCAACCTTATAAAGTTTAAGATCCTTTATATCCCTGGACACGGTAGCCTGCGTAACGTTAAAGTTACGTTTATTAAGCTCTTTGCAAAGCTCTTCTTGAGTTTCGATATCCATTTCGGAGATGATTTGTAAAATCATCGATTGTCTTGCGTTTCTATGCATTATTTACTCCATATATTTAATTTAATAAATAATTTATCAAAAAAGTTTTTACCGTCTACAGAGACGAATTCAAGCGAGATATCGGCTTTTTTAACTGTAAATTTATTGTAACCGCTAACCGTTTCAACAACCTTGCCGTCAACTATCAGATTAAGCACACAGGATTTTTCTGCCTGGTTTATCTCAACGACTGAGTTATCGTTAAAGACAATAGGGCGTGAATGAAGCGAGTGCGGACAAATAGGCGTCATAATAAAAGCGTTTAAATCAGGGGTTAAAATAGAACCGCCTGCAGATAGAGAATAGGCAGTTGAACCCGTCGGCGTACTGATAATAAGACCGTCTGATGAAAAATTATCAACCGTTGAACCGTCTATTTCTGCGTGTAGGTTTACGGTGTTGCTGAAAGCATTGCCCGTAGTACAGCGTTGAATTACGGCCTCGTTTAATGCGTAATAGGTTTTACCTCCGTACTCGACCGAAAGCATACTACGCTTAACAGTCGTGAAGTTTTGGGAAATTATAGCTTCTAATGCCTGCTTGAGCTGGTTAGCCTCGACGTCAGCCAAAAAGCCCATATGCCCACAGTTTACGCCGAGTATCTTTACACCGTTTAAAGCACAGGTAGAGGCAAAACTCAAGATGGTTCCGTCACCGCCGAGAACAATTAAAATATCTAAGTCCTTAACCTGTGAAGAATCTTTAACTATAATAGTGTCTATTTTAGCCTGCGTAAATGCGGAATTAATAATATTCAAATACTCTTCCTGGAGGGATTTATATTTAACATTTAAATAAATTCCGATTTTCATATGAATAATTATACCACTACTTATAAAAATATGCAATAAAATACACTGAATTAATTAAAATTCAGTGTATTTTATTAGTTTATTAATATCACTTTTAATATTTATACTTTTTTTTAATAAAACTAAGTACTCAATATTCTTACCGCTCTTTAGCGGTGCTTTAGTAATCTTTTGGGCAACAAGCCCGAAATCTTGTGCAAAGGAACAAATCTTTTGAACAATTCTTTTTCTTTGAGCAACGTCTTTAACTATTCCGTTCTTTCCGACGTTTTTACTTTCACATTCAAATTGCGGTTTAATCAGAGCTATTGCGTAATCGTTTTCCTTTAAAATATTCGCAACGCCGGGCAAGATATACGTTAACGATATAAAGCTGACGTCTATCACAACCCCGTCAACGTCGTTGTCAAACATTTCGGGCGTTAAATTTCTAGCGTTAAAATTGTCTTTAACTACAACGTTTTTATCAAGCAGACTCTTGTCAAGCTGACTTTCACCCACGTCTATGCAATAGACCTTATTTGCTCCGTTCTGTAAAAGACAATCGGTAAAACCACCGTTGCTTGCACCCACGTCTACAAAAGTCTTGCCCGAAACCGAGAAGTTAAAGTCCTTTAAAGCCTTACTTAATTTATAGCCTCCGTTTGAAACAAAGCTCTCTTCCCGCTCTATAAATTCAATGGGTTCACCTTTATAGTCGTATGACGGGGCAACAAACTTGCCGTTAACTTTAACGAGGTTGGATTTTATTGCCTCAGCAGCTTTAGTTCTGGTACCGTACTTCTCGGCTAAAAATTTGTCTAAACGCATTTCCTAATTATATAATCAGCTATTTCGTCTTCACTTACGCCGTATTGAACCATTAGCTCTTCAACGGTACCGTGTTCTATAAATTCGTCACGGTAAGCAAAACTTTTTACCGTCTTATCCTTTTGCTCTGCAAAATAACTGCAAATTCCGTCACCGAAACCACCTATAAGCTGATTATCCTCAACCGTAACTATTATTTTTTCGCTTAACGACGAAAGCATTTGCTCGTCAAAGGGCTTAACCGAACGGGCATTTATAAGCTTTATATTAATGCCGAGTTTTTCAAGCCTTGCCTTAACGTTAAAGCAGAGCCTAATAACCCTCTCTCCGCAAGCTAAAACGGCAACTCTTCCATCTCCGTCACATAATTTTTCCCATTTTCCGAATTTAAAATCGGGACGATTAACACCGAAAACAGAAATACTTTCTTTGGGATACCTAATAACCAAAGGAGCGTTATAATTAACGCTTGCCTTAAGCATTGTTTCAAACTCTAAAACGTCCTTGGGAACAGCAATCGTCAGTGACGGAACAAGTCTTAAAAAGGATAAATCAAAAACCCCCTGGTGCGTTTCACCATCCTCTCCGGAAATACCAGAACGGTCAAGACAGATTGTAACGGGCAGATGCTGACTGCATATATCGATTAAAATCTCGTCAAAAGATCTCTGCAAAAAGGTAGAGTAAACGGCATAATAAGGTTTTAAGCCCTGTGTTGCCAACGCAGCACACAAAATAGTTGCATGTTCTTCGCAGATACCCACGTCAATTGCCCTTTCAGGAAATTTTTCAAAGAATTGCGAAAGACCGAGGCTTGGCGTCATTGCAGCGGTTACCGCCACTATCCTGCTGTCTTGTTGAGCAAGGTTACACAGCGTATCGCCCAAAACTTTGGAATAAGTCGCGCAGGGGCTTGCCGTACCCGAAGAAATGCCGTGAGTTTTTTCGGGGTTTTCCTCACAGAAAGAATATCCCTTGCCTTTTTTAGTAAGAATGTGCAGAATAATTGAATTGCTTTTGAGTTTTTCCTTAATTTCCGTCAACTTGCTGATAAGAATTTCAAGGTTGTTTCCGTCATAGACACCGTCGTATAAGAAACCGAACCTCTCAAAAATATTGGCATGTTTTTCAACCTTCTTTTTATGGGCGTCGTCTTGACTTAAAAATTCAAGATACTCGTGCATGCTTCCTACGGTTGGAGAAATGGACATACCGTTATCATTTAAAATAACCAGGACATTAGTGTTTAAGGGGCGTAAACTGTTAAACGCCTCGTAGACCAACCCGTTATTAAACGAACCGTCGCCTATAACCGAAATGACGTTAAATCTCTCACCCTTGATATCCCTCGCCTTTGCAATACCTAAAGCCGCAGAAATCGAAGTGCCTGCATGACCCGTGTCGTAGGCGTCGTACTCACTCTCGTCCCTTTTCGGAAAACCCGAAAGACCACCCTTTTTGCGTATAGTTGAGAAATCAACAGGGCGGTCGGATAAAAGTTTATGTGCATAGCACTGGTGACCAACGTCAAAAATAAGCTTATCTTGGGGAAAATCAAAGACATAGTATAGCGCAACCGTCAATTCGATTGCACCCAGATTAGATGATAAATGTCCCCCGTTTTTCATAACGGTATCAATTATCTCAGAGCGAAGCCTATCGCACAGGTCGGTAAGCTCGTTCAAGGACATGTTTTTGATATCTTTACCGTTTAAAATATTTGTCATCAGATATTATTAATTGTGTCTTGTTTTAACAAAGGTCACGAAGTCGTGCAGGAAATCAACTTCGCCCTCTATGCCGTCAATGAGCATAGCGCACTCGCTTTCGCACATATCGGCAAATAGCTTGCATTCCTTCAGACCGTACAATTTTACCGCAGTCAGCTTATCCTCTTTTTCATCCTTACCGGTCGATTTACCAAGGCTTTCAAAGTTGCCCTCGGCGTCTAAGACGTCGTCGGTGAGTTGGAAAAGATAGCCTATCTTTTCACCGAGCTTTTTAAGTCTTGAATAGTGCTTACCGCCCTTTAACACAGAGGGTACGCAGATAGCAGCGGTGATTAACTTTGCTGTTTTATTGTCGTAGATATAGTCGAGAGTCTCAACTGTAGGGTTATCATCGTGTTCATGTAAAATATCTGCCGACTGCCCTGCAATCATACCGTGAATACCTGCAAAGTCACAGATGAGTTTAGCTGCAGAAATGTAATCCCTGCCCTTATAGCATTCACCGAATAACACAGAAAAGGCTGTATTTAACAGCCCATCGCCTGCAAGTACAGCGTTTGCCTGACCGAACTTCTTATGATTGGAAGGCTTACCCCTGCGGAAATCGTCGTTGTCCATTTCAGGCAGATCGTCGTGAATGAGCGAATAAGTATGGATCATTTCAAGAGCTATCGCATATGGAGTAAGCGTCTCTCTATCTACCCCAACCACGTCGCCTACGGCATACATAAGCACGGGTCTTATTCTCTTTCCGCCGAGGAGTAGGCTGTACGTCATACTCTCACCTAATATTTCGGGTGTAGTCTTGATATCGGTACAGAACTTATTTAACTCTTTTTCAAAATAACTGCGGTACTCTTCGTACCGCTCGTTAAAATCTGCCATATGCCTTTTAGCTCCTCTCAGCAGCCGTAATAGTATTGTACATCAGCATTGTTATAGTCATAGGTCCTACGCCGCCGGGTACGGGGGTTATATAAGAACACTTTTCTTTTACACCCTCAAAATCAACGTCTCCGCAGAGCTTGCCGTTTTCATCTCTATCCATACCGACGTCTATTACCACTGCCCCCTTCTTGACCATGTCGGCGGATACAAACTTAGCTTTTCCAATAGCGGCAACTAATATATCCGCATTGGCGCATATTTCTTTGAGGTTTTGAGTCCTGCTATGGCAGATTGTTACGGTTGCGTCAGCATTCAATAAGAGCATTGCCATAGGCTTACCTACTATGTTAGAACGTCCGATGACAACTGCGTTTTTACCCTTGGTTTCGATACCCTCCCTCTCGAGCATCTTCATAACGCCGTTGGGCGTGCAGGCGACAAGACAATCCTCCTTCATACAAAGGCTGCCCATATTCTCTTCGCAGAATCCGTCCACGTCCTTTGCCTTGGGTATGAGTTTTAAAACCTTTTGCGCATCAAGATGGGCAGGCAGGGGAAGCTGAACTAAAATTCCGTGAATAGCCTTGTTTTCAACAAGCTCCTCAATAAGTTCTTCAACCTGCTCTTGCGTTGCCTCTTCGGGGAGATAGTATGCAAAGGACTTAATCCCCGTCTCTTCGCAAGCTTTAATTTTATTCCTCACGTATATCTGCGACGCAGGATTATTACCGACAAGCACCACGGCAAGACCTACGTCTATACCCCTCTGTGCTTTAAACGCACTAACCCTATCCTTAATTTCTGCCCTGATTGCGGCAGAATGTGCCTTTCCGTCTATAAGCTTAAACATTTTTACCTCCCGATACGGCAGACAGTATACCCGTTATAAAAGAAGCACTCTTTTCCGAAGAATACTTAGAAGCAAGGTTTGCCGCCTCGTTCATAGACACCTTGTCTGGTATATCGTCGCAATACAAAATTTCGGCAAGGGCAATGAGTAAGATAGCCTTATCCGAAGGGAAAATACGATTTTGGGGGAACGAAATGGAGTGCTTGTCCACCGTTGCAAGAAGTTCCCCAAGGTTGACGTCTATGATTTGAAGCACCCTTTCGCAGTAATTGCGGTCGTCATCGTTTAAACAATCGGACTTTAAAAGTGCAGACTTCAAATTACCGTCAACCGTTTGAGTAAATTGAGAGGAATAGATTAATTTGAAAAGTGTTTCTCTTGCTGTAGTTCTCATAAATTTTCACAAAATAAATATTCCCTTACGGCGCAAAACGGCTGCGTTAAGGGAATACTGCGCTTATATTACTGAATTTTCGGGGAAGTCCACGTCCTGAACGTGAACGTCTACCTTTGCAACCTTGTAGTTGGTCATAGATTCAACGTTGTGTTTAATCGACTGTTGAATCTTAAAAGCCAACGAGGGAACGTTATAGCCGTAATCAACCTTAACGCCGATATCTGCAATTATTCCCTGCTTATCAAAATTAAGCTTGATACCTTTATTCTTGGTTGAGAGAAGGCTGACGCCTTCTACTTCAGAGATCGCAAGGGCGACAATCCCCGTTACAATGCCGGAATTGTAAGAAACTTTACCCTTTTGCGATGACGTAGGGTCATGTTTCATATGTGCCATAATTACTCCTTGACCAGGCGTTTATTTGTGCCCGTGTCTATAATCTTTTCAAACAGTATACCACATATTGTATGGTTTTGCAACTGGTTAAATCAAATTTGTGTATAAACCGGCATAATTATTATATTTGTTGCAGCAATACCCATCTCGTTGCGAAGAAGATTATAGATTGAAAGAGCCGAAGTTTTGTCAAGCTCGTCTGTATTTACAAAGACGTTGACGTTATCCGAATCCATTCCGATAGATACAACCGCCTCGGAGAAACCTAAGGACTTGATCATAGTTTCTATAACCAACTCGTTTTCCATAATACCGACAATTTTAAGCTTCATATCGACAGCTTGATTGTACTTTTCGCTACCTGCCTCGTAAAGCTCGATAACGCTGTCAATCTGCAAAAGCTCTTCACTGCGCTTTGAGGTTCTCTCAGCCCTGTAAGACGAAAAGTAGTTCGCCGTCTGTGTGGAATCTGCGTTAGCCGTAGTCTTGTTCGTAACAAGCAACACGTTTAACGCGGCAGTAACCGCAAGCAGCAGCACCAATGAGGACATAATGATAATCTTCTTCTTTTTTGTCATATAATTTACTCCTTATTAATTCATAGCGTAAACAGCTATATTATTTTTATCTATCTTCAACGCCACTTTAACTGCGTTTATAACGTCGTTTCTGGTCATAATGTTATTTGCCCCCTCGCAAACAATTATCACCCCTTCAACTCCGCCATCACTCTCGTTAACCATAACCTCAGCTTTACCCACCCCCTCGATTTCGGAGAGTATACGCATAAGCTTTGTCTCCGTCTCGCTCCTTGCTGAAGAGTTGACGGTCAACGATTGAGAGGAACCGCCGAAGAGAATAACTGCTATTGCAATCAGTAAGGCAAGCAACCCCGATACTATTATTATCTTTTTATACCTTGTAATAAAGTTCTTAACCTTGGTCATTTACAGTTATATCTATATAACCCAGCCTCCGTAAATATTCCAAAATTTTGTTAATTGACTGCTCGTCCACAAAATTTCCCGTTACGGTAACGCCGTTCTCCTTTAGTTTGTCGTCCTCGTAAACTACTACAACGGTGCATACACACTCCTGTTCACAATCGGCTCTTACCTTCTGTGTCAACAAGTCGCTTTGGTTTTTAGAATATACCTCGCAGATATACCCGTAATCTAAAGTAATATTTTTAACCTGTTCATCAATCCCGAAAAGATTGAGAACGGGATTAATTAAAACTAATATACATATCAACCGCAGGACGAAATTAATACTCTTTTTCAGCTTTCCCTCGGGGATAAGCAATCCTGCAATTACCGATAAAAACACAACGCCCAAAGCGGCGTAGAGATATTCAGCTTTCATATAAAAGCATATGTTGAATTGATTATAAGCATTATTGTAAGAAAGTACATAAACGCTACAATCAATACTCCTGCAATCATAAATTCAACGTCTTTAGATAGGTCGCTAAAGAGAGAAAAACCTGTCTTTTCTCCGATAGACTGGGCTATTGCACCAGATATTTTCAGCATTAGTGAAAAGGCTGCCAGGGTTATAACCGGTTCGATTACCGAACTTATGAGCAATACAATACCGGTTAACCCCACACTGCTTTTGACTAAAGAGCCGGAAAGAACAATCATATCTACGCCGGAGGATAGAAAGTTGCCTACAATCGGCACGGAGTTACCTACAAGGTACTTTGTAACCTTATAAAAGATACCGTTAAAAAGCGAGGTTGAAGTGCTTTGAACGGTTATAAACAGTCCGAATACGGCAACGGTAATTCCGATTATCCATTTCATAACCGACTTTAAAAGCGACGTTATACCCGAAAAGGATATTTCAGGGTTTATCTTTGACATAAAATTCAATATTATTACTGCAAGAGTTATGGGTATAATTACTCCGCTTACAAGATAAATTGCTCCCTGTCCCAGAAAGGTTGCGCACGGCGTGTATATAGCACCGCTGCCGCTGCCGCCTGTAAGTACAGTAAGCGTTATAAGTATAGGCGTAATAATGTCAATTTGCTTGCTTATAGCGTTAACGCATCCTACTGTCGAAGAGATTATACCTACCAGCATTGACGTAATTATAAGCAGAATTATTGACGTGCACGCAAGACGGATAACAGTTGCCGTACTCTTGCTTATTATCCCTCCCTCTGCGTCTGTTGTTATTGCGCAAAGTATGGTGACGGCAATCACCTGAGAAAAAGCAGGAAGAAGATTGCTTATTCCCTTAAACAGACTTGATAACAGCTTATGAAGATAATCGTTATAATTTACGCCCAAGTCGCCGTTAATAAGGAACTCTACCAATCCCTTTGCAGACTGCGAAAAGCTGTATACGTATTCGTTGCCATATTTATCCAGGTAGCTTTGCAGCTCGTTTAAGTCCAAACCGCTTATTATGCTTTCAATGTTCTCGGTAAGCTCTGCTTCGCCTTCCGTAGCAAATGCAATAATTCCTCCGCTTATAAACGTCGGTAAGAATAACAAGATAATAAGTATAATTACTTTAATTACGAAAGACTTATTAACTTTGAAATCACGTCGAAAAGGGCGTTTAAAACGGGTATCGACATAACGAATATAATTATTTTTCCGCATAGCAAAAGCTTGTCCGACAATTCCGCAAAGCCTAAATCTTTAACAGAGCTTGCAGTAAGTTCAATTAAATAACCAACGCCGATAACCTTTAAAATAAGCTTGATAACCGAAGAATCAATATTTGTCTGCAGGGTAAACTTTTTAATAAATTCTACGCTCTCGGCAAAATAATCGAAGGCGCATAAAATAAGCATTATACCGCCTGCCGTTATAATCAACGGTACTAAATCGGATTTTTGGCTTTTTAAAATTACAGCGCAAACGGCGGTAATGATTGCGATTGAACAGAGTTTAACAATAATCATTTAAAATATATCAAACAGCTGTTTAATCTGTGTAAAAAAGTCGGAAATCATAGATATTACTACGCTTAAGCCTATGATTAGACCGATAAGACCTACCACCATAGCCATATCGTCCCTATCCGATTTTTTTAATATTTGGCAGATAATCGTCACGATTATTCCTATTGCCGCAAGTTTAAAGATAACCGAAATATCCATTTAAGCCAATAAAACGGCGATTAAAATCCCACATGCTATGCAGAGTTTTAAGTATAAAGTGCCGTATTTTTTACAATTTTTTTCGCTTTCGCTTTTATATTTTGTAAGCGTCTCTTTCATCTCAGTCAGATAGCTAATCTGCGATTGGGCGTCAGTCGTTCCTATTCCTGCTAGATATTTTTTAATGAAGGCACCCTCTTCGCCGTCTAAAACTTCCTGCCCTGCCAAAGCCTTTTCAACGTTTTTGTAGGCTTTGACAACCTCGTCAAACCTCTTCCTTTCATATTTGATATTTAGTATCAAACTCTCGTTAAAATCATAAAATTCACAAATTGTTTTGTACTTCCTCTTCTTATCCGCAGACAGCGTTATCCCTAACAGTGCCGAAAGTATTACAATCGCAAATAAAATTAAAATCTTTATCATAAATATATGACTTTTTAGCAATGCCCGTCAGCTCGACGAAATACTCCGCTTTTGTTGACTGAAGGGTCTGTCTGTCGCTTATATGGGAGGTCGCAATAACCTTAAGTCCGCACAAATTGATAAATTCAACCGCAGAATAATCTCCTTTGCCGTATATTTCGTCTGTCACAACTACCTGCGGAGAAAACGTCCTTACAGCATTTTCAAAGACAAAACGTTTATCCGCACCCCTTACGATATCGCATGTAACACCTAAATTAAAGGTTACGTTTCCGCCGCTAACGCCCGAAATTTCGTTCCTTTCGTCTGCAATTAGTACCTTAAGCTTTAATTTTGCTGAAATTAACCTTGCCAAATCACGAAGAATAGTAGTCTTTCCATAACCCGGGGGAGAAAAAATTAAAGTGCTTTTTATGCCGTTATTGGAAATAACGTTAAAAATTTCGTCTGCACAACCTACGGCTTCGTGGGGAATACGTATATTTAAAGAAGTCACGTCTCTTACGGATATAACGTTACCGTTCTGCGTGACGTATTCTCCGGCAATGCCTATTCTTACGCCACCGTCCACCGTTATAAAACCATATTTAAGCTGTTCGGCGTAGGTGTATACGCTGTTGCCCATAGCTCTTTCAAGTACCTTTTCGGCACTTGAACATACGATAGCGTTGCCGGCCTCGTTGCAAACTCCGTTTTGTTTAAGATATTTATATTCCCCCCTGTAATGAATAATGACAGGTTGTCCGCTTTTCAAACGAATTTCGGTTAGGTTATTTATATTTAACGAGCCTAATGCAATTAAAATTTCAGCAGGAAGAAAAGCTAAGTTCACGTTATATTTTATTTTTAAGCGTAAAAAAAATAACCGCCGTTAAGCGGTTATTTATATTTTATAAGCTGATTATTTTACGTAACTGTCAAGCAGTTGCATATTATCGGAGATAAAGCTTGACAACTCCTCGGGGCTGAGCTTTTTATAGGATAAAAGAGCAAGCGAATAAATGTATTTCGCAACGAATTTCTGTTTATCGTCTGGCAAATCCTTGATTGAAGAAACGATAGGATTTGCCGTATTAATCATAAGAGTAAGCGACATTTGATCGTCGGTCATTCCGTAGAACTGACCCATCTCCGAATACCTTCTCATATATTCGTCAACGTTGATGACGGCGGGTACTTCGGTATTTTTAAGAGCCTGACATTTAACGGTAATATGCTCGTCGTTAATTGCATTTTTAAAGATTTCGCAAAGTACGCTATCCTCGGCGGCGTCCTCGCTCTTCAATGCCCCTGCAACGTCAGCGTCAATTCTCATAAACTTAACCGAACCGGGTACTTTATACTCAATAAAGCTTATAAAGTGAGGATCAATGAAGGTATCACAGCAGATTGCGTTCAATCCAGCATCCTTGAACAGTTTGACGTACTGCGCTTGCTGCTTCTCATCGGAAACGTAGTAAACTGTAGTGGGTTCCTTTGCCTTTTCTTCCTTTTTATCCCCTTCGGCTTCATTCTCCTCCGTCTGGGGCAGGAAGTCGTTTAAAGTCTTATACTCACCGTTGATATCTTTCCAGATAATAATATCTTTAACCTTATCGTAGAAATCAGTCTCCTTAATGCAACCGAACTTGATAAAGTTAGCAAGGTCGCCCCAGCACTCTTCAAACTTCTTCCTATCGTCTTTGAACAGCTGATTGAGCTTGTCGGAAACCTTTTTAATTATATACTTGGTTATCCTCTGAACCTGTCTGTCGTTCTGTAAAAAGCTTCTTGAAACGTTTAAGGGAATATCCGGGCAGTCGATTACACCGTTTAACAGCATTAAGAATTCGGGGATTACCTCTTTAATATTATCGGCAATGAACACCTGATTGCAGTACAGCTTTACCTTACCTCTTTCAAGCTCCACCTTGTTTTTAACCTTGGGGAAGTACAGAATACCCTTTAATTTGAAGGGATAATCCATATCGAGGTGTACCCAGAAAATAGGGGGGTCGTAATCCATAAAGGTATCGGTGTAGAAGTTCTTGTACTCCTCCTCCGTGCAATCCTTTTCAGACTTTAAGTACAAAGGCGAAACGTTGTTTAAAGGCGTGTCCTTGCCGTCTCCCTTGTAATCATAATATATATTTACTGGCATAAACGAACAGTATTTCTTAACGAGAGACTTAATTTTATCATCGTTTAAGAATTCGTTCTCCTCTTCGCTTATGTGCATTATTATTTTAGTGCCTCTCGTTGCCTTGTCGCACTCGTCGATTGTATAAGTAGAATTGCCGTCGGATGACCATTTAACCGCAGGCTCACCATCTTTATACGACTTTGTTTCGATATCTACAAGCTCGGAAACCATATATGAAGAATAGAAGCCTAAACCGAAGTGACCGATAATTCCGTCACCGCCTGCCTTTTCATACTTGGCAAGGAAGTCGTTTGCACCCGAAAATGCAATCTGCGTAATATATTTTTCAACTTCCTCTGCGGTCATACCTATACCGTTATCTTCAACGGTCAAAGTCTTTGCGTCTTTGTCGATGAAAATTTTAATGTTGTACTCTTCACCTTCAACTTCGGTTGCCTCACCCATTGTAACAAGCTTTTTGAACTTGGTTATAGCGTCTACGCCGTTTGCAACAATTTCCCTCAAAAAGATGTCCTTATCTGAATAAAGCCACTTTTTGATAATAGGCATCATATTTTCACTTGAAATTTGAATATTTCCCTGTTTCACAACTAATTTACCTCCACTTAGAAACGTTTATTATATAAACAAAAAAAACGTGATTAAAACACAATAGGCGTTGATAGAACAAATTTTTCACATAAATAATTAATAAGATAAGTAATACAAACAAATAAATTACAGTCTACACTTGTTTTTTGCATATTGTGTGCTATACTTATTTTGCGACAATGTTAATATCTTTTCAGTCTGACCATACGTTTGGTAAAAACGTAGACTTGCTTGTCATATCCGGGTTGATGTGAACTGTGTCGCAACAGAAGCGAAACTGCGTTTTTCGGTGCGTAGTTTCTGCTACGCACTTTTAGTTTTTGAGTACCATATTCAATTAATGAAATAACGAAAAAGAAAAATAATATATGATTCAACAAGAGAAGAAAAGCTATACAATACAACAAGTCTTTCAACGCAGCATGATATGCAACGCTGCATATTTTGTGTTCTGTGCCGTGTTCAGCGTTTTGGTTTTTCGAAACAATATGGAAAACTCTCAGGACCCAACGCCGTTAATCTTCCTTATATGTGCGATAGTATCACTGCTTTTTTGCGCCTTTGAAATGTTTTTGCGTGACGAGCAGAACAAAGCGTTTATGCCTGTTGCAAAGTATTTCATATTTTACGGCAAGATATTGCTCTTTATAGTATTTGAAGCGGTGATGATATTGTTTCAAAACTTTTTGGCTTTAATTCTCACCGTAACGATATTGCCGACAATATTCATTATAGGAATAGGTCTGGTTTTTAGCAAATATTTAAAATCTTCTAAGGATATAAAACTAACCATTATTTATAAAATAGGTTTGCAGGAGACGAGAAAGAAATACATTGGGCTTACTATTGCTTACTCTGTATTTGCTCTCTTAAGTATAGTCTGGTTAGTCCTTGAAATAGTCTTAGGAATTAAATTTAACGGCAAAGTCGACGTCACCCGCGTGGTATCAAGCTCCGCTCTGATTGCCTTTAATACGTGTTGTACAATCGTTAATTTAGTACAGGCAATAAAAATTGATAAAACCTTATGATTAGGAGTTAAACCGATTATGCGAAAATTGATAAAAGACGGTCTTAATCAAGTTCTATGGGAAGCCGACATTGAAAAATTGGTCAGCAACTTTGAAACTCTTGTTTATGATCTCTTTGCCGAAGATGATTTTAACAAACAGAATAAAATCGAAAATAAAATAGAGTTGTTGGTCAATAAGGTTTATGCGCAGGGACTTGAACGGCTATTTTACGACAAATTATTTAACAGTCCTGATTTGTTTGCCCGTATCGAAATTGCGATTGTAAGTTTTAACCGTAATTATGATTTATACAAATCGTTAGAAGTTTTAGAACAGATAAAAAAAGACATAGACAAACTGACGGTTTTTGACGACCCAGAAAAGAATAAGAAATGGCAAGATTATTTTACAAAGTTTTCAAACTTGCAGTTAAAAGAGAAAATAGCCTTTTTAGAAGAACTGAACGATGAGTACCTGTTTAAAAAATATTTCGAGTGTATAGCTCTTTTCGACCTATATTATGACGGATATGTTTTAACGAAACAGGCGGTTATGCAAACGACGAAAGAAAATATTGTAATTATATTGAACAGCGTTGACGATAGCGGGAAGCTAAGTCGGTTATTAGCAATTCTGTTTACAAAAGCCGAGGAAAGTAAGAGTCTAATTTATTTGATTTTAATAAATTATTTTTCTTTGGTAATGAAATATAATCCCCAAACGGCGATTATTAATTTGCAAGGTATCGTTAACAAATGCGCAGACGAACTCAATCCCAAAATGCTGGCGTTTGCAAAAGACAGATTAAACGAAATGGTTTCAACTAATAGTGGTAAATTATGAAATGCAAAATAATTGATTATGATTCTAATTCTAACGAAGCAAGTTTAGAATTTAGTGGGGAAAATATTTCTTTAATAGTATATTGCCCTCATTTAGAAAACCCCAATTTAAATAACGATTATGAACTAACGGCTTTTTTACCGGATAATATTATGCGAACTTGTAATGAGCAATCAATAATAAAAAACGATAACGGCTATTATTCTTATAACATAACAGCTAAGCTTATTGAAAGAACGAAAAGCTTTTGCAAGGTTAACGTAAAAGGGTTAATCATAAGGCTTGAAAACGTTCCGAATGATATTGAAACAGGAGAAAACGTAACTTTTAATGCTGGCAGAATAGATTATACCCAATTATAAAATTGAAGGCTTTACTTAAAAAACAGAGAATTTATAGCTATATACAATAAGGTAAAGGGCTCCTGGAAAATTTCCGGGAGCCTTTTAATGTATGTAGCGTTCAATTATAACTCGATTGTATCTGCGTACTCTTGCAGTATGCGATTAATTTCTTTCTCGTTTTCAAAAAACGTATCGTCGCATTGCTCTAAAATTTTTTCTGCTTTTTCATCGCCGTTTTCTTCTAAAGCTAAAAATGCACTGTAAGCAGTTTTAAGCGTTTCTTTATGTTGAATGGGTAAAACAGTTTCTAACGTTGCCATCTCTTTTTGCAAATCGCATATACTTGAAACGTTGAAAAAATATTGCGCATGTCCGCCGTTGTTTATTTCGCTTTGATAGGTTATCAGCTCTGCGTATGGCGACGGCACTTTCTCGTCTGCCCACAACTCCCACATTTTGCATAGTTTCAGTTGCTTATCCGAAAGCTTAACTTTCTTTTTCCTAAATAAATCTAATATATTCATACCCGTTTGAAGAGAATTAGTTGTGTTTTATTTTGTGTTGTAACTTCGGTTTGTATTACCCCTATTATATTCGATTCAAAAAAATATAACGCCCCTTAGTACAAGGGGCGGAAATTTTCTAAGTCAAATTACTTGTTGTTCTTTCCTGCATTAGCAAGGATGTCGCCAAGAGTTGTACCAACGGAAACACTGCTGTCACTCCAGCCGGAAAGCTCTTCGTCGTCTTTCCTAGCAGCGCGAGGAGCACGCTTACGACCCTCTTCGCCTTCAGCCTTTTCCTCTCTGGGCTTCCTCTCGGGTTGTTCAAGCAAAGCCTTGATAGAGAGATTAAGTCTCTTTGCTTCTGCATCGAAGTGAATGATCTTTGCATCAACTTCGTCGCCTACGTTTAATACGGTTGCAGGGGTTTCAATTCTTTCATAGCTGATCTGGGAAACGTGAACTAAACCGTCGATACCCTTTTCAACTTCAACGAATGCACCGAAAGGTACAATCCTTACAACCTTACCGTGGATAACGTCGCCTTCGCGATATTTATCAACTGCTAAATCCCAAGGCTGAGGCTGAAGCTGCTTATAGCCGATTGAAACCTTCTTACCTTCCCTGTCAATCTTCAAAATCTTGAACTGATACATTTTGCCGATTTCAAGGACGTCGGTAACAGCCTTGCAGCCCGTCCAGCTAAGGTCAGAGATATGAGCAAGGCAATCGAAACCGCCAACGGATACGAATGCGCCGAATGCGGTAACTCTCTCTACCTTACCTTCAACGATATCCCCCTCGGAAATTGCATCGAAGAATTCGTTATCTCTTGCTTCCTTAGCAGCCTCTCTAGCTTCCTTCTCTTCTTGAAGGATAACGCGCTGAGAAGCAATTATTTCCTTCTTCCTGTCCTTTTTGATTTCGATCATACGAAGTCTTAAGTTCTTGCCTACGTATTTGGAAAAGTCTTGAACGTAACCGGTACGGATTTCCTTAGCGGGTACGAATACGGAATAAGTACCGATTTTAGCAGTTAAACCGCCCTTGTTTGAGCCGGTACATACAACCTGGAAATCTTTGCCGCTTTCAATTTCTGCAATTAATGCATCCTCTTCGGCACGCTGTTTAATCATTTTCTGGGAAAGCTTTAAAGAAGGCTTAAGTTCAACGACCATCAATTCAATCTGTTCGCCGATCTTTGACGCATACTCTTCCTGACTGTACGATTCGCAATCAAGCTCGTCTTTCGACAAAAGGATTTCCTTCTTCGAGAAGGGCAATAAAATCTGAAGACCTTCTTCGGTTACTTCCGAAATCGTTGCAGTAACTGTCTGCCCTTTAACGAACTTCGATTCGTTGTCAATCTTTGCAACGACGTCTGCCATTACGTCTGTTGCGTTTACTTCTGTGCTTTTTTCTTCCATCTTTAAGAGAACCTCCCGGGTTTGCTCGTCCGGGGTTGATGCCCCCGAGACAATACCTACTTTGTTAAAATTTTTATTTTTTATATCATCATAGCAGAACGACGCAGCGTCTGCCAAACGAATTACTGTTTTACATTTTTTAGCGCAAATGTCATAAAGCTTGTTGGTGTTACTGCTTTTGAGACCGCCAATAACTATCATAGCGTCACATTGAGAAGAGAGCTGCTCCGCTTCAATTTGACGACCTATAGTAGTATAGCAAATTGTTTTAAAAACGGCAACTGATTTTTCACACAGTTTACTAATATTTTTTATAATTTTATCAAATTTAGTTACCGAAAACGTAGTTTGAGCCACCAAACAGACGTTTTTGCCGATTAAAAACGAAAGATCAGCCTCATCATCCTCTATAACTGCAGCATTATTTTCACACCAACCGAGCAAACCTATAACCTCAGGGTGGTCACGCTTGCCGCAGATAACAACAAACTTTCCCTCTTTGAATGCTTGAGAAACTATCTTTTGAGTGTGGCGGACAAATTCGCAGGTGCAGTCAACGTATTTTAAATCGCGCCTCTCGCACTCTTTATAAACGGCAGGCGGTACGCCGTGAGATCGGAAAATAACCGTAGAGCCGTCCGGTATTTCATCAATAGATTCTACGACTTTTATTCCTCTTTTTTCTATATTATTTGTTACGCCTTCGTTATGAATAATCTCGCCAAGCAGATACACTCCGTTCGGGGGCATTGTCATTGCAGTCTCCACCGCCCTGCGAACGCCCTTACAAAAGCCACTGTTCTTTGCAACTATTACTTTCATTTAGATTTCTTGCTTTTAAACTTATTTTTATTCTTGTCAATAAAGGCAAGGCGCATATTGTTCAACGCCTCCCTCATTTTCTCATCACACTTCTCAAGCTCTTCTTTTGAAACCTTTTTACCGTAATACTGTCTGAATTCAATAGGGTCGCCGACGATTACGTCCACCCTTCTGAAAAACTTAATGCTTCTTATTTTGACAATTGGCACAATGGGTGTTTGCGTTTTTATAGACAACGCGGCAGCACCTCCGTGAAAGGGAAGCAAATCTCCACCGTCAACTTTATTTCTCGTGCCTTCGGGGAAAATGTTTATGACTCCGTTATCCCTTAAAATCTTTAACGACTGCTTAACGGTTGCAACGTCGCTGCCGTCCCTCTTTGCGGGTATGCATTGACATTTTTCCGCAAACCATTTCATAAACCCACCTCCGTCCCAAAGCTCTTGCTTAGCAATGAAGTTAATAGGCTTATCTGTAATTCTTAAAGGGAAAGCAACGTCTAAATAGTTATAGTGATTGCCAATAATTATAAGGCTACCGTCATTGTACTTTGTTAAATTGCCGTGAAGCTTATAGGGAAATATCCACCTGAAGAAGTACTTTTCGATAAATCTTAAAAATTTAAATACACGCTTATGAGATTTTTTGCTGTCTTTATTTTTCATAATCAAACTTTCTCTTGAATTGATTTAATTATTTCTGAAACAACCTCTTCAATGTTCATATCGGAGGTATCTATAACGACCGCGTCGTCTGCCTGTTTTAAGGGTGCTACCGCACGGTTTTTATCTTGGAAATCCCGCTCGTTAATCTCCCTTAACACCTCTTCGTAGCTCTGCTCCGACCCCCTGTATTTTTCGTCGTCATACCTTCTCTTTGCCCTAACTTCCGCAGAAGCGGTGAGATAGAATTTAAAACGGCAATCAGGTAAAACGTTAGTGCCGATATCCCTGCCGTCAAGTATGCAAGAAGTGCTTTTAGCTATCTCTCTCTGAAGCGAAACCATCTTCTGGCGCACAAAGCCGTACGCGGAGACGTAAGAAGCGATAAGCGAAACCTGCGGCGTTCTTATCAAGTCGGACACGTCCTCACCGTCAAGAAGCGTAACCTGCTTTCCGTCCCTGTATTCGATCTTGATTTTAAGCTTGTCTACTACGTGTTTTACCGAATCCTTTTCTGCATAGTCGGCATTTTGCCTGATACACTGTAGCGCAATAGCCCTATACATTGCACCTGTATCAAGGTATAAAATACCCATTTTTTCGGCAACAAGCTTACAAACGGTACTCTTACCGCTGCCGGCAGGTCCGTCAACCGCAATATTTACTATTTCGGTCAAATCCTTTCTCAACACCTTAGCCCCGTTGAGATAAACGTGATGAACTGCTCTTTCAAGCTCGGTTAAAACCATAACCCTGATACAAAGCTTCAAAGCACCTTGAATATCGGGTTCGGTTGAGGAATAAAGAGGACAAGCTGAAAACCCTGCCTCCCTTGCAGCCTTTGCAGGGTAAAAAGACTTTATGTCGCCCGTACTGGAAAACATAATACATATTATATCTTCCTCATCTAAACGGTTGACCGACGCAATCTGCGTAAGCAAATCTCTTACCGCAACCTTAACCTCTTCAGGCGAATCGTTTGAAATTGTTGTAGCACCTCTTATTGCTCTCATAATTTTTCCTCATTATTGTTTTATTTATAAATATGTTCGCTTAAATATATTTAATCGTCAAAATTTAATCGTCAAAAATCGAACTGCCTGCAGCATAACCTGTAGAAAAGGCAATCTGAAGATTAAATCCGCCTGTAAAAGCGTCTACGTCGAGAACCTCTCCGCAAAAATAAAGACCGTTTACAAGTTTACTTTCCATAGTTTTAGGGTTAATCTGCTTAACGTCAACCCCACCTGAAGTTACTATTGCCTCGTTAAAAGAACGTAGCGAAATGGGTTGCATTTCAAAATTTTTAAAAACGTTAATCAATGCGTTTCTTTCAACGCGGCTGACAGAATTTACCTTCTTATCGAAGTCAACGTTAGCTCTTTTAAGTACTTCATCGATAAGCGCGGCGGGAAGAAGCGATTTCATAACGGCTTTTACACTCTTATTAGGGGTCAAGGAAAACTCCCTTAAAAGCCTTTCGTTAAGCTGTTCGCAAGTCAACGCAGGTTTTAAATCGAGCGAAAGCTTGACTGAAGATAAATCCAATCTGTTAATAAGGCTTGAAACCGTTAAAACAATCGGACCTGAAATTCCGAAATGGGTGAACATTAATTCACCAAACTGCGAACAGAGCTTTTTACTATTGTAAAACGTCGTTAGATTGACGTTTTTCAAAGACAAACCCTGGAGCGCAGAAAAATAATTTCCCTTAAGATTAATTCCGCACAATGCAGGCTTAGGCTCAATTATATTATGACCGGTCTCTCGCGCGAAAAAATACCCGTCTCCCGTAGAACCTGTACTAGGGTAGCTTATTCCGCCTGTACAGACAATGACTTTATCTGTTTTAATCGTGTTTGATTTACCGTCAATTTCAACGATTATGTCTGACATAGTACTATTTAAAACTTTGATTTTTTGTACTTTAGCGTTAAAAACGAACTTTACACCCACATTTTTGCAAAGTTTTTCTAAACACTTGGTTACGTCACTCGCTTTATCGCTGATGGGGAAAACCCTGTTTCCCCTTTCAGTTTTAAGCCTTAAACCACCCTCTTCTAATAGAGCCATTAAGTCTTCGGGAGTAAAATTATTGATTGCCCCCGTCATAAATTTTGAATTGTTTACGACGTTTTTTAAGAATTCGTAGGGCGGTACGCAGTTGGTTACGTTGCAACGACCCTTACCTGTAATATATATCTTTTTACCGCATTTATCATTGCGCTCGTAGACGGTTACGCTATTGTTGTTTCTTGCCGCAGCGTATGCCGCAATTAGACCTGCGGCACCTGCTCCGATTACTGATACTTCCATAATATAGGCTGAAGCGGCGTAAATTTATTACGCCGCAAAAATTTATACGGGATAAACCTTATTGGGGTTTTTTGCCATATCGGAATCAACGCCAATCTTCTGCGCCTTACGCCATTTGAAGAAGTTTTCAGAAACTTCGGGGAATAACGCGTATGAGAGAACGTCCTCTTCCTTTTCGTAGAAGCCTTTTTCCTTGACGGTCTTTGTCAAGGTATCCATTTCGTTGCTAATCAAATCTGCAGGTCGGCAGGTTATAACCTCTTCACCGTTTGCCGTACACTGCTTCAAAATATCGGGATTTACTTCACCGGGTACTTGACCGTATTTGCCTAACATCAAATCCTTGTACTGTGCAGTGATTGTCTTATATTTACCCATTAGCACGTTCCAAACTGCCTGCGTTCCGACAATCTGGCTGGAAGGGGTAACCAAAGGAGGATAACCGCAATCTTTTCTTACTTCTGGAACCTCAGCAAGACACTCCATAAGCTTATCTTCCTTGCCTGCCTGCTTAAGCTGGTTCATAAGGTTTGACATCATGCCGCCGGGAACCTGATAAAGCAAGGTGTTAATATCGATTTTTCTTACCTTAGGATTGAGGAAACCGTCTTTTTCAAGCCTGTCTGCTACGCCGTTAAAGTGCTTGACGATAGGTAAAAGCTTTTCAATTTCAATTCCTGTATCGTATTTGGTACCCTTTAAGGTTGCAACCAAGGGTTCGGTTGCAGGGTTTGAAGTGCCGTTGCCGAGGGGCGAAAGAGCGCAGTCGACGATGTCCGCACCGCCTTGAATTGCCATAAGGTTAATCATATCGCCCGTACCCGTCGTGTTATGGGTATGAACGTGAATTTTTGTTTCGGGTCTTAATTCAGCCCTTATCTCCTTTACAAGGTCGTATACAGTGAAAGGTAATAAAAGGTTTGCCATATCCTTGATACAGATATTGTCAGCACCCATATCCTCAAGGCGTTTTGCTAGTTCTACAAAATACTGAGTCGTATGCACGGGGCTTGTAGTATAAGACATAGTAGCCTCGCACACACATTTACCGCCTGCACCGTATTTCTTGATAGCCTTCATTGAAGCTTCAAGATTTCTGGGGTCGTTTAAAGCGTCGAAAACTCTTATAACGCCTACGCCGTTTTCAATAGACTTTGCAATAAAGCTCTCCACAACGTCGTCGGCATAGTGCCTGTAACCAAGCAAATTCTGACCACGAAGAAGCATCTGAATGGGCGTCTTTTTAAGATATTTCTTTAAATTCCTAAGCCTATCCCAGGGGTCTTCGTTTAAAAACCTTAAACAGGAGTCGAAGGTTGCCCCTCCCCATGCCTCAAGCGAATAATAACCGATTTCATCCAAAAGGGGTAAAACGGGTTCCATTTCTTCAAATTTCATTCGGGTTGCCGCCTGAGACTGGTGTGCATCCCTCAAAATGGTATCTGTAATATAAATCTTTCTGTTTTCCATAATATTAATACTCCATTAATATTCCGTTAAGCAACGACTGAAGCAACGGCTGAAGCCACCGCAGTGCCGTCTACGTAACCACCGAAGCAGGCAAGTAAAATACCTGCAGCGATTGCCGAACCGAGCACGCCTGCTACGTTAGGACCCATTGCATGCATAAGCAAGTGATTCTGAGGGTCGTATTCCCTTCCGACGTCCTCCGAAATTCTTGCTGCCATAGGCACTGCTGAAACGCCCGCCGAGCCGATTAACGGGTTAATCTTACCCTTGGTAACCTTACACATAATCTTTGCAACAAGTAAGCCACCGATCGTGCCGCAGATGAAAGCAAACAGACCGAGCATAATTATATACAACGTCTGCACCTGTAAGAACAGTTCACCCTTTGCCTTACAACCTACCGCAAGACCTAAGAATATCGTAATCGTGTTCATTAGTCCGTTCTGCGCCTGTGAGGAAAGTCTGTCTACAACACCCGACTCCTTGAACAGGTTACCGAGCATTAACATACCCAAAAGAGGCACTGCGGAGGGAAGAATAATACCTACAACTAACGTTACTATTATAGGGAATAAAACCTTTTCAATCTTACTTACCTGGCGGAGCTGCTTCATCTTAATGGTACGCTCTTTCTTTGTGGTAAGCAACCTCATTATAGGCTTTTGAATAATGGGTATCAAAGCCATATATGAGTATGCCGCAATTGCAATCATAGGCAGTAAATCGTCTGCCAATTTCTTGGTTACGTAGATTGCCGTAGGACCGTCTGCACCGCCGATTATGGCAATAGACGCAGCCTCTGCAACGGAGAAACCGAGGAAGATTGCAAGCAAGAATGCGATAAATACGCCGAGCTGTGCACCTGCACCGATGAGCATACTCTTGGGGTTTGCAATTAACGGACCGAAGTCTGTCATACAGCCTATACCAAGGAAGATAAGCGGAGGATAGATAACCTTGTCTACACCGAAGTACAGATACCACAACAGTCCTTTATTGACTACGGCGTCGTAACTCTCGTTTAGTACGAAGGAATAATCAAACACTTCGTGGAATTTGGTTACGCCCTCTACTACGTCGCACTGTATAAAGCCTTGAAGCGAATAGGTACTAATAAATTGCGCATAACCCATAGTCGATGCTGTTCCGCTAATCAAATCAGCGTAAGAAGCATAATAAGTAACGTCGTTACCGACTATATAATTTGCCCTGATAAACACCTGCGTGCCGTTTGCCGCATAGACTGCTATATTTTCATAGCCGTTGAATACGCCAAGTTCCAGCGAGGTATCGACAGGGTGCGTACCCCAAAGTTCAGCCTCTGCGCCGGGTAGGTTTATGAGGAACATACCGAACGCTATTGGCAGCAAAAGCATGGGTTCGAACTTCTTAACGATAGCAAGGTACATTAGCACGAAGGAGATTAAAAGCATTACGTAATTCTGCCATTCTCCCTTCATAAAGCCCATATCGTTAAAGAGGTTTACAAAGATTTGACCCATGTTACTGCTGCTTTCAAGTAATGAAGTCAGCATTGTCTCCTCCGATTAACCGATAACCGCAAGTACGGCGTTGGTCTCTACGTTTGCGCCCTTGTTAACTTGAATGGTAACCTTACCGTCGCAGGGTGCGGTAATATCGTTATCCATCTTCATAGCTTCAAGTACTATAATGGGCTGATCCTTTTTAACCGTGTCGCCGTTGTTTACAAGCACGTTTTTAATAAGTCCAGGGAAGGGTGAAAGAACCTTTTCACCGTTTGCAGGAGCCGCTGCTACGGGTGCTGCTGCGGGAGCTGCCTTTGCAACGGGTGCAATAATCTGGACTTCACCAACGCTTTCGCCTACTTCCTCTACGCCTACTGAATAACTTTTACCGTCTATGGTAACAACAAAATTTCTCATAATGACTCCTTAAATCCTCTTTATTCTCTTTACCGTAAATTCACACTTTTCCTGCTTTTCCTCATAATAAGCCATAATTGCCGCAATTATAGCCGCCTTGACTTCGTCGGGAATTTCACCGTCGTTTTCAACGGCTGTAACTTTAGGCTCTTCCGTCTTTGTTTCTACAACCTTCTTCTTTTTGCCTTTGCTTAAAAACTCAAGGTTGTTTGTCTTTTTCATTATCAATCCCACAAGCCAAATTGTGAAGATGATTAAAAGAATACCGACAAAGACAACCACAAAACCGATTAATGCGTATAAAAACGGTTCGCCCCAATTGTCAAAGTAATAGTTGGAAGGCGATTGAGTTTGCCCTGCCCAACTGCTGCCGTCGCCCTGTACGATTGCTAATAAATTGTTTAGCATGGTTTGCCTCACTTAATAAGCATCTGCAAGGAGGCAATAACGTACTGCCTTACGAATGCAGGCTCGATAATGTTGTCTACGTAGCCGCCCTTAGCCGCATTGACGGGGTCGGAATTCTCGTCTGCATACTTAGCAATGAGCTTATCCTTGTTTTCAGACGCGCTTGCATTGAATTCAATCTCTGCACCCTGAACGCTGTCGAAGAGTGCGATTTTTGAATTTGCGAATGCGTAGGTGTAATCGTAACCCATATTCTTAGCAGCAAAGAGCGTGTAACCGAGACCTACAGCCTTTCCGTAAACAACGGAAATCTTTGCACTGTTCATTGAGTCGATAAGTCTTACGTACTCGCTGATTTCCAATATTAAGGAACTGTTAGCAACGTCGGGTGTTTCTTTTACACCGAGAGTATTAACAAAGGTTACGTAGGGAAGATTGTACTGCGATGCAATGGTCGCAAAAGCATTCAACTTACGGATTCTGCCCGGGCAGAGCTTAACACCCTCCGCACCGCCGTCAAAGATAACAGCCGCAACCGATATACCGCCGATACGACCCAAACAGCATTTAACGTCGGGTGCGGTACCCTCTAAAAGTTCGATTACAGACCCTTTATCAAAAACCTGCATCAATGCGTTGGCATCTGCACATTTGTTCAGCTTTGAAAGGGTTAAATTGAGTTCGTCGCAATCGCAAACTTCAACGTGAACTAATTGGTTTACGGCAGCAACCTTTTCCTTAACCTCTGCAAGGCTCTTTACTTTAAAGGTTGTAACGCAGGTCTTATTTAAAGCTTCAAATGCACCAATTTTTTCCTTGGTAAGCTGAGCATTACCTGCAGCGGATATAACCATAGGACTGTTGAGCGCAAGTACCGATTTGCCTTCAATGAAGAAGTTGAAGTCACAAATACCTGCAAGCAAAGCTACTTGACCGTAGACGTCGCCGTTTACAACGAGGTACTGCGTTACACTGTCTTTAAGACGGGAAGCCTTTAAAACTAGCTCGGCAATCCCCTCCAAAACGTTTACGCCTTCACCTACTCTAACACCGCCGGTCGAAAGCAAATAAATAACGGACGTACCGTTCTTTTCTGCCTGATCGAGACACTTAACAATTTTCTCACAGTTTGCTTTACTGATACCTCCGTTCAATACCTGCACATTCTGCGCAACGATATAGTAAGGGCAATCGTCGATTGTGGCAAATCCGCAAACTACTCCTTCACCCTCTGCGGTTCCGTCGTAAAACTCGCTTTCGGAAAAAGAAAAAACAGACGTCTCGACAAAGCTGTCACTATCAACCAAAGCGGCAATATCTTCTCTTATTGCTTTGCCTGCCGATAACAGCTTGTTACGCCTGTCCTGCAACAATTTAATCTTATCCACAGAAATTCTCCTAAACAAAATTTTGACGCATACATTTTACCAAAAATTGCACAACAAATCAACTAAATACAGGATAAACAGACATAAAACTTTTTACTATTTTCTCTAAAAATTTATTATCCTTTCACTTTTTACCGCCGTTTTGCATGCTTTTGTTCAGGCTTGAATTTTCCCTTAATGAACTTGTCGATTTTATCTGAATATTTGCATACGTACCAGAACGAAAAACCTACTAAAAACGCGATAATCAACCAAATTAAAATACCCCACCAGGTTGTAAACGGTATTAGCTGAAGCGAATACGAGGTTATTGTAACGGAAATAAGTCTTGTAACCGTTATCATTATAAGGTAGTAGCCCCAAGTCATAGAGGACAACCCTGCAATAAAGCACAAGACGTCGTCGGGAAATAGCGGTAAAAGGAACATTAAGGACAATAATAAATAGTCCTTCCCTTTTAACTTTTTAAGCCATTTATCCAAATCTTCCTTTCCCACAACCCAGCATACTGCCTTATACCCTACCCATCTGCCCAACGCAAATGCAACCAACGAGCCTGCCATTATCCCTATAAAACTAAAAACCGAACACCTTAAAGGACCGAAAAGTGCAACGCCTACCCCAACGGAAACAGAACCCGGAACTGGAAGCACCACTACCTGCAGGAATTGGAAGGCAATAAATATTATTACCGCCCAAGCACCGAAGCTTGCAATGTACTCTCTCAACTTTTCAACGCTTGTAACGTTGCTTATAATTCCTGTTGCGCTAAGGGCGTAAAAGGTTACGGCAACAAGGTCAAGGCATATAATAACACATAAAATAAAGCGGTAAACCACCTGCTTGGATAAAGAGAAGAAGACAAGATACAAGATAAGCAAGGATAATAAAATCCCCACCGTTGACCAAAATAAATAAATATAATATCTGTCAATAAACGCCAGTGCCCTCTCTTTATATCCGTAAGCAAAGAAAACGAAGGCAAGCAGAGTAAAAAAAACAGCAGACAAAACGTTAACGGCGATTGACGTCGCCTTTTTCGAGTTAAGTCTGCTTAATTTGTTATTCCCGTTTTTACCCATCAATATAATATTATGGTGTAATAAACGCCTATTATGCCTTTTTAAAATTTTTCACAGCGTCTGTGGCAAGCTTGTCGCAAATATTGTTGTATTCGTTGTCAGCGTGCCCCTTAACCTTAATGAACTCAACCTTGTGTATTCTCGTCAAGGCTAATAGCCTCTGCCATAAATCAACGTTTAAAACGGGTTTGTTGTCTGCCTTTTTCCAATCGGATTTTTCCCAGGAGTATACCCAACCGTTTAAAAACGAGTTAACCGTATATGCCGAATCACTGTAGAGAGTTACTTCGCAGGGTTCCTTTAAACACTCAAGCGCACTGATAACGGCAAATAGTTCCATGCGGTTATTCGTGGTATTATCCTCCGCACCCGATATACGCTTTTCAGCACCGTTATACATCAGCACGGCTCCCCAACCGCCAACTCCCGGATTTCCCGAGCAAGCCCCGTCGGTATAAATCGTAACCTTTTTCATCAGTTTTGAGAAAGTTCCTTGGAGCGTTTAACGCAAGCCGCAACGGCATCGGAGATTATTCCCCTGAAGTTGTTCTCTTCAAAGACCTTAACAGCTTCAATGGTAGTACCGCCCTTACTGCATACGTTCATAATTAATTCGGAAAGGGGCTTTTCGGTCTCCCTTAAAAGTTGACAGCTGCCTAAAACGGTCTGCATAGCGAGCAGTTGCGCCTCGTCTTTGGTAAGTCCTTGCTTTACGCCTGCGTCGATAAGGCTATCAATAAAAATAAATGCATACGCAGGGCCGCTGCCGCTTATGCCGGTTACAGCGTCCAATTTATCTTCGGAAATGCTTAACACACTTCCTAAACAATTGAAGAGATTGTAAATAAATTCAATGTCGTCTCTGTTTTTATCGTAGTCGGACATATCCACACCCATCATACCGCAACCTACAGAACAGGGTAAATTAGGCATACAACGGGCAACTTTTATTAACCCTACACCCAAAGCATTCTTTATAGTAGCTTTTTTAACGCCTGCCATTATGCTTATAACCTTTTCGGGATTTACTCCCTTAATCTCCTCCGCAACGGCGGCAAAGTTCTGGGGTTTAACGGCAAAGAGAATAAATTCACTGTTCTCAGCGAGGTATTTATTGTCGTCAGTGACGTTAATTGCGTATTCGTCCGCTGCGGCATTGAGCTTATCGTGGCTTGTATCGCTTACTATGATTTTGCGGTTTTTTATAAATTCAGATTCGCAAATACACTTGATTATTGCGTTTGACATAAACCCACAGCCGATTATCCCGAGTTTAAATTGTTTTTTCATCAATACATCTCCTAAAATTAGTTGACTAAAATTTTGCTTTAATATATAATGTTCACATTGAGTTAGGGGAGTAGCTCAACGGTAGAGTCGCGGTCTCCAAAACCGTCGGTTGCGTGTTCGAATCGCGTCTCCCCTGCCAAAAGCCTGAACTGTTTGTTCGGGCTTTTTCTTTGCCAAGGATTCAAACACGCAACTAAAGTTGCGAGTGACGAGATTGCGCCTTTTCGGGCGAACAATCTCTATTCCGTCGCTTCGCTCCTTACGAATCGCGTCTCCCCTGCCAAAAACTGTGTAAGGTTTCTGCTTTACACAGTTTTTTGTTTTTTTCAGGGAGCGACGATAAGAACACAAATTATCATTTGTCCTATCGTTATTGGTAAAGCCCTGCACGCAAAACTTGCGTGCAGGGCTTACTTTTATTTACGTTAAACCTTAACTTCGCCCTTAAGACCTAAGTCACCGCTGTTTGCATCTAAAATAGGCTGAATTTCGTTTGCAATAAACTCTACCGTCTGAGAAGGAGCTCTGCCGATAAATTTCTTTGCGTCGAGAATTTCGTCAAGCTTATCGTGTACGGGCGCAAACATTTCGTCTGCCTTGATGAGTTCGATAAGGTTATTATCCTTACCCTCCACCTTGACGTTTTTACCAGCCTGCATTGAAAGAACCCTTATTCTCTCGTGAAGCTCCTGCCTGTTTCCGCCTGCCTTTACGCACTCCATCATAATGTTTTCTGTAGCCATAAAGGGAAGCTCTGCGGCAATGTGCTTTGCTATAACCTTTTCGTAAACGACGAGATTTTCGCTAACGTTCAAATAAATATTAAGTATACCGTCAAGTGCAAGGAATGCCTGTGCAAGCACTATTCTGCGGTTTGCGGAGTCGTCTAAAGTCCTTTCAAACCACTGTGTTGAGGCTGTTATTGCAGTATTCATAGGAAGAGATACTACAAATCTTGCCAAAGAACCCATTCTTTCGCAGCGCATAGGGTTACGCTTGTAAGCCATTGCAGAAGAGCCTATCTGAGACTTTTCAAAGGGTTCTTCAATCTCCTTCATATTCTGCAAAATACGGATATCGTTAGAAAACTTATATGCACTTTGTGCAATCTGGGAAAGAACGCAGAGAACGTTATAGTCGAACTTTCTTGAATAAGTCTGACCTGTTACGCCGTATACCTTATCGTAACCGAGCTTTGCAACAACCCTCTTTTCAAGCTCTTTAACCTTCTCTTCATCGCCGTTGAAAAGTTCCATAAAGCTTGCCTGGGTACCCGTCGTACCTTTAACGCCGCGGAGCTTAAAGCTGTTTTCAAGGTTGATAAGGTTGTTGTAGTCCATCTCCAAGTCCTGAAGCCAGAGCGTCGCTCTCTTACCGACGGTAGTCAGCTGCGCAGGCTGGAGATGGGTAAACCCAAGCGTAGGCACGTCCTTGTATTTCAAAGCAAAATTCTTAAGCTTTTCCATAACGTTGACGAGCTTTTTCTTTATAATGGCCAAAGCGTCGTGCATAATCATAAGCTCCGAATTGCAGTCAACAAAGCAGCTTGTTGCACCTAAATGAATAATAGGCATTGCACTTGTTGCCTGTGCGCCGTACGCCTTGACGTGCGCCATTACATCGTGACGGACTTCCCTTTCATACTTTTCGGCAAGCTCGAAATTAATATCGTCCTTGTACTTTTTCAACTCTTCAATCTGTTCGGGTGTAATATTGAGTCCCATTTCCATTTCAGATTCGGCAAGAGCTATCCAAAGCTTTCTCCAGAGCTTGAAACGTTTTTCGTCCGAAAACGCCTGTGCCATTTCCTTGCTTGCATATCTCGTGATTAAAGGGTTTTGATAAATCGAATTGTCAACCATAATATTCTCCGTGTTTTCTTATTTTCTATTAACTCTGATATTTTTACTCTGCATTATCCGCACTCTGCGGCTCAGACTTGTTTTGTACGTCTTTGTTATCTCCGCCTTTGCTAAACAGCAACAGCAACAGACAAATCAGCAGAGCAATTAACCCCAAACCAGCCATAATCGCGCCTGCGATAATAGCAAAGAGGGTAACAACGGTAACTACGGCATTGCCCGTAATCAACGCACGAACAATGAACGCTGCAGCTAAAACTAATAATCCCGCCGCAACAACGCCGGCAAAAATCCAAACAAACGCTATTTTCTTATTCACTTAGCTTACCTTCTCGGGCTGAGGATACTCAACGCCAAACGTCTCGACTGAAATTGTTTTAATAACCTGGTCTGTCTTAGGTTTATCATTATAATTAGTAGGTACGGAGGCAATCTCGTCCACAGTTTCAATACCGCTCACCACCTTGCCGAAAGCAGCATACTGACCGTCGAGATAGGAAGCGTTATCATGCATGATAAAGAACTGCGATCCTGCACTGTTAGGACTCATAGCCCTTGCCATAGAAATAACTCCCCTTGCGTGTTTTATATCGTTTTTCTTAAAGCCGTTGAGTGCAAATTCACCTTTTATGCAGTACCCGGGTCCACCCGTACCGACACCTGCAGGGTCGCCGCCTTGAATCATAAATCCCTTTATAACACGGTGAAAAATAAGACCGTTATAAAAACCGCTATTTGCAAGGGAAATAAAATTATTTACGGTGTTGGGTGCCTTTTCGGGATATAGCTCAACTACTATTTCCTTTCCGTTTTCCATAATTATTGTTGCAACGGGATTTGCCATCTTTTCCTCTCCTTATATAATAATGTATATTATTCTTCGGTATATTTCTCAAGCCTGACCCCTGCCTCTTTAAACAGAGTCAAAGAGAAGTCGTCTGGGTAACCCTCTTTATATACCACCCTTTCGATACCTGAATTTATTATTATTTTTGCGCAAATAACACAGGGCTGATGGGTACAGTAGAGTGTACATCCCTCCACGCTGCAGCCAACCCTCGCCGCCTGAATTATAGCGTTTTGTTCGGCGTGAACGGCATAGCAGATTTCGTGACGTGTACCGCTCTCAATGCCGAGCTTTTTTCTTAAACACTCACCCTTCTCCATACAGCTCTCTATACCTTGAGGCGCACCGTTATAGCCGGTTGCAATAATGCGTTTATTTTTAACGATTACCGCGCCCACGTGCCTGTTGAGCTGGTAACAGCTCGACCAGTCGCCTATACGGACAGCCATATCCATAAACCGCTTATCCCATTTATCCATAGTCATTTCCGCCGTTATAATACTTAAATCATTATAATTCTAACATAACTTTATACAAAATGCAATTTTTTGCCGTTACCTGTTTGATTTTATTTTTATTCGTTTATAAAATATCTGTAATAAAAATGAACGGAGGATTTCATTAATGATTAAACCTTTATTTGATAAGGTAGTTGTGGAGCCTGTAAAGGCTGAAGAAAAATCAAAGGGCGGCATAATTTTAACCGCCGCATCGCAGGAAAAGCCTGCCACCTGCACCGTAGTTGCAGTAGGTCCCGGCGGTCTTGTTGACGGCAAGGAAGTAACAATGCAGGTTAAAGTCGGCGATAAAGTACTTCTCTCCAAATACAGCGGTACGGAAGTTAAGGTTGACGGCAAGGAATATACGATTATCCGTCAGAGCGATATTCTGGCAATCGTAGAATAATTAATATCGGAATTTTAAGGAGTTAAAATATTATGGCTAAACAGATTAAGTACGGCGACGAAGCCAGAAAAGCTTTATACAACGGCGTAAACGTCATTGCAGATACGGTTAAAATTACTATCGGACCTAAGGGCAGGAACGTAGTTCTAGATAAGAAGTACGGTGCTCCCCTCATCACCAACGACGGCGTAACTATTGCAAAGGAAATCGAGCTTGAAGACCCGTTTGAAAATATGGGCGCACAGCTCGTTAAAGAGGTTTCCACTAAGACCAACGACGTGGCAGGCGACGGTACCACTACCGCTATGGTTCTTGCTCAGGCAATCATCAAGGAAGGACTTAAAAACCTTGCTGCAGGTGCTAACCCTATGGTTCTTAAAAAGGGTATCGCTACCGCAGTTGACTGCGTTGTAGCAAAGGTAAAAGCCATCTCCAAACCCGTTGAAAGCAAGCTTGCAATCTCCCAGGTTGCATCTATATCGGCAGGTGACGATAATATCGGCGAACTCATTGCAAACGCTATGGAAATCGTCGGCAACGACGGCGTTATCACCGTTGAAGAGGGCAAGTCAATGACTACCGAACTTACCACCGTTGAGGGTATGCAGTTCGACAGGGGTTACGCTTCCGCTTACATGGTAACCAATACCGAGAAGATGGAAGCCGTTCTTGACAGACCTTATATCCTTATTACTGATAAAAAGATCTCCTCGTTACAGGAAATTCTACCTATAATCGAACCCATTGCACAGCAGGGCGCAAGACTTTTGATAATCGCAGAGGACGTTGAAGGCGACGCTCTTGCGGCACTTATCGTAAACAAGTTGAAGGGCGTTTTAAACTGCGTAGCAGTCAAGGCACCCGGTTTCGGTGACAGAAGAAAGGCTATGCTTGAAGATATTGCAATACTTACAGGCGGTACGGTTATCTCTTCCGATTTAGGCTATGAGCTTAAAGACGTTACTTTGGATATGCTCGGCAAGTCCGCACAGGTAAAGGTTGACAAGGACAACACCACCATCATTGACGGCGCAGGTGCTGCAGAAGACATCAAGGCAAGAGTCTCCTCCATCAAGGCACAGATTGCCGAAACGACCTCCGATTACGACAGAGAAAAGCTTCAGGAAAGACTTGCAAAGCTTGCAGGCGGCGTTGCGGTAATCAACGTAGGAGCCGCAACCGAAGTGGAAATGAAAGAAAAGAAGCTCCGTATCGAGGACGCCCTTTCCGCAACCAGGGCTGCCGTTGAAGAGGGCATCGTTCCCGGCGGCGGCGTAGCTCTCCTCGCTGCTACAAAAGACCTTGAAAAACTTGTTAAAACACTCAGCGGCGATGAAAAGACAGGTGCTGAAATTATCTTAAAGGCAATCGAAGCTCCTATCCGCCAGATAGCTGAAAACGCAGGCGTAGACGGCTCTGTAGTAGTTAATAACATTAAGAATTCCAAGAACCCCAATTACGGATATGACGCACTCAAAAACGTATACACCGATATGGTTGAAAGCGGCATAATAGACCCCACTAAGGTCTCCCGTTCGGTTCTGCAGAATGCGGCTTCCGTTGCAGCAACCTTGCTCACGACTGAGAGCATCGTAACCGATATACCTGCTCCTGCAGCTCCTGCTGCCCCTGCAGCACCCGACATGGGCGGAATGTATTAAAAAAACTTAACAAACTAAACGTAAAAACGCCTTAGGTCTCAAGCCCAAGGCGTTTTTAATACCTTTAATTATTCGAGTGAGCAGATCATCTGCAGGTCATACGGTTCATTTTCAGAAAATTCTTTAATAGGGTTATCCGTTAATTCAGCCCCCATTGCCCTATAAAAAGCAACTGTCTCTTCGGACGAGCAGGCAGAAATATAAATAGATTTTGCCCCTGCCTTTTTTGCCTCTTGTCTGGCAAGATTGAATAGATTTCTACCTGTCCCCTGCCCTCTGTATTCTGCTGAAATATGTAAATAATCTAAAATAATATACTTTCCGTAAAGCTTATTTTTTAGAGAAACAAAGCCAACAATTTTTGCGCCGTCCAATGCAACGTAAGATATATGATCACCGTTTGAGATGCTTGTTGCAATCTGCCGTTTCTGTTCCAGGCTCCAATCCTCAACATACGTTTTGTCGACAAGTCGGTATTCGTCACCAATTTTACGAAAAACTCTTTTAACCTCTTGTCTTCTTATATAGCTATCGAGCGAATTCACGCTAAAATTCTTTTGCGAAAGTAATTCTGTTTTAATCAAAAATTTTCCTCTGATAAATACTACATTTTATCCAATATTTTGCTCAAAACGTATTTTCCGTGTTCGTAGGTTAAACCGCCTTGAAAATAGGCAAGGTAAGGCTCTTTTACGGGTCCGTCAGCGGATAGTTCAATGGAAGCACCGGAAACAAACGTACCTGCAGCCATTATAATCTTATCGTCATAACCGGGCATATCCCAAGCCTCGCAGGTGACGTAGCTGTCTACAGGGGAAGCATATTGCACCTCCCTTATAAAGTTTACCATTTTATCTGCATTTCCAAACTCAATGCAACGGGTGATATCGTGGGGAACTTTATCAATAGACGGGTAATTTTTATAACCGAGTTCGGTCATAGCCATACCGATTAAAAGCGACACCTTTACGGCTTGGCAAACGGTGTGGGGAGCCATAAAAAGACCCTGATAGAAATACCTGTACCCCTGTTCGTAAGAACCGACTTCAAGCCCTATCGAAGGTGCGGTAAATCTCCTGCCGATTGCCTGAATAAATTCGTCTTTTCCGACAATATAACCGCCTGTTGGCGCAATACCGCCGCCGGCGTTTTTAATTAAAGAACCGACGCAAATATCCGCACCTACGTCGGTAGGTTCAATCTTTTCAACAAATTCACCATAGCAGTTGTCGACGAAAATACAGCCTTTAAAGCCGTTTTTCCTTAAAAACGAACAAACCTCTCCAATCTCTTCGCAGGAAAAGGCGTCTCGAAGCTCATACCCTCTCGAACGCTGAATATAGATTAAATCAACAGAATTTCCAAGTTCTTTATTAATTTTATCGAAGTCAAACTTGCCGTTTTTATCCAGGTCGACACACTTGAAATTTACACCTAAATCTTTTAAAGAACCTATATTATCACCGTAAATTACAGGACGAATCGTATCGTAAGGCATACCTGAAACACATAAAACGTTATCACCACGCTTTACAAGACCGAAAAGCGCGACCGAAATCGAATGAGTACCTGAAAGCAGATGGGGAGAAACGATACCGCTTTCAGTATTGAAAACTTCGGCGTAGAGTTTGCCCAACGTATCCCTGCCCTCGTCACCGTAACCATAACCCGAAGTTCCGACAAAATGGCGCAACGCAATATTATTTTTGCTGAAAGCTTGCATAACCTTTTTCTGGTTGTGATAGGCAATTTCGTCTGCAAAAGCAAACTTGTCCGTTAATTTGTTTTCACACTCTTTTATAAATTTTTCGCAATCAATCATTGATAAGCTCCATCACCTTTTCAACCGTAGCGTCCTTACGCTTAAGCCAGACAATGCCCTCAAGCTTTTTAAAAAATGTTATCTGTCTTTTTGCGTAATGGCGTGTATTGCGCTTTATTATATCACGCATAGTACTCTCATTATCACCTTTTTTCAAACCTTCGACTACTTCTTTATAGCCGATTGCCTGTAAACATTGACAATTTTCATCAACACCGGAAGCTAAAAGCCGTTTCACCTCTTCAACCAACCCGGAGTTAAACATTGTATCAACCCTGCAATCAATGCGTTTATAAAGCTCCTCCCTCGGATAATCTATCGCAACCGCGACATAGTTGTACCTAGCCTTTTTCTCGTCCTTTTGGTCGGACTTTTTTTTGCCTGTCAGCTCGTAAATCTCCAACGCGCGAATAACTCTTTTAACGTCGTTTACGTGCAAAACTTCAGCTGTCTTTGCGTCTACTCTTTTCAACTGTTCAAACAGGTATTCCTTTCCCTTTTCGGCGGCAATTTGTTCATATTTGCGCCTTATTTTTTCGTCTGCCTGAGCATTACCGTAACTTAAATCGTACAGTACGGAATTTATATAAAACCCAGTACCTCCGCACAAAATCGGCGTCTTACCCTCGGTTAAAAGTCTGTCAATGATAGGCAGTGCAGCCTGCTCATAATCCGACACCGAGAAATTTTCTTTGGCACTCACAACGTCTATAAGATGATGAGGAATTCCGTTCATCTCGGCGACCGTCGGTTTTGCAGTTCCAATATTTAAGCCCTTATAAACAAGCTGAGAATCAGCCGAAATAACTTCACTATTTAGTTTTTTTGCGCAATCTATTGCAAGCGAAGTCTTTCCGCTCGCTGTAGCACCGCAAATGATAAGAAGTTTAGCCAAGCTTACACCTTCCTCTTGAACATTTTTTCAAGGTCTGTTTTAGTGAGTTTAACACATATCGGTCTGCCGTGAGGACATTTCAAACCCATATTACCCTTAAGCATTTCAATGAGCTTTTCCCTTTCCGCTTCGGTGAGCTTATCCCCTGCCTTAATAGCGTGTTTGCACGCCGTTTGCGCCATTTTTTCCTTAACTAAATCCGTGACGGTAATCTTTTTGTATTCCGAAATATTCGAAAGCAAATCGTCAATAAAGCCCTTGGGATCAAGATTGTATAAATCGATCGGTATATCTGTAAGCTTGAAAGAGCTTGTCCCGAAAGGATCGAGGGCAAAGCCGATGTGCCAGAGTGAATTGACGTTATCGTTAATGAACTTTCTCTCCTCGGGAGTTACTGTAAATATATAGGGAACGAGCATATTCTGGGTTATAACTTGACGCTTTTCAACCTTCTCCAAGAGAGTATCGTACAAAATCCTCTCGTGCGCGGCGTGCTGATCTATTATATACACCTCGTCTTTAATCTCATACATTAAATAGGTATTAAAGAGTGTTCCCCTGTATTTAAACTGTCTGAACTGTAACTCTTGTTGTCTTGCCTCTCTTAACTTTCTATCCTCTATAACCTCAGGTGAAGGTCCTACAAGAGCAAACTTATCCGAACTCAAATCGTAATTGACCGCAAAATCAATAGCCTGCTGCACTCTCGGAGAAAGAGTTTGCTCAACCTTGGGCTTTTCCTCATCAAACACGGGAGGATCGTAATCGGCATAGGGCGACATATCTATTTCCGCATAAGGCGAAGGTGCCTTTTTAATCTTGGGCTGCTGAGAATATTTTTCAATATCTTTTACGTCGTTGAAGTCCTTGTCGTGTACGTTTTCCGTCGCAACGTACTCCCCTGCACATATTGAAGACGGTGCTTGCGTTGCGGCTACGCTTGTAGCGTCGTCGGGCACGACGAAGCCTGCAGCCTTTACACTTCCCTCCAAAATTGAGGAAATAATTTTATAAATAGTCCCGTAGATTAAGGAACCGTCTGCAAAACGGACGTCCGTTTTGTTGGGGTGCGCGTTTACGTCTACCAAATCGTCGCCCACTTGAATGGAGAGAACGTAGAACGGAAAGTTCTTCTTCATCATATACGGAGCATATGCATTGTTGATTGAGCTTGATATAATGTTATTATTAACGTATCTTCCATTTAAAAAGGTCGTTTGATAGGTCTTATTAGACTTAAAAAACTGTTGATTGCTTATGTAACCGCTTACCTTAATATCGTTTCTCTCAGCCTCGATTTTAAAGCAATTAGGCAGTATCCCTGCGCCGTAAACCTGGGTTATAGCTTCGTCCAGCCCGCCGCCGTAAGACTGCAGTTTTAATTGACCGTCTACGTAGTATTTGAATGCGATATAGGGAAAACCTAAAATATATCGCATAACGTAGGAAGTTATATCTGCCTCTTCCTTTTTATCCGACTTTAAAAATTTAAACCTTACGGGAGTATTAAAAAAGAGATTGTTTACCGTAATCGTAGTACCCTTATTGCAGGCAGCAGGCGTAACCTTACCTATAAATTCTCCGTCACACTCAACTTTATTTCCCTGCTCGCCCTCGACCGCGCTTTCAAGTTCCACCAAGGCAACTGACGCAATAGTTGCAAGAGCCTCACCTCTAAAGCCTAAGGTGCGGATATGGGTTATATCGTCAAGAACCCTGATCTTGCTCGTAGCATGGGGGAAGAAAGCCGCCCTCATATCGTCCTCGGCAATACCGCAGCCGTTGTCGGAGACTTGAATACAGTCCTTTCCGCCGCGTTTAATGGATATTTCTATCTCCTTCGCGCCTGCATCAATGCTGTTTTCAACCAATTCCTTGACTACTGAAAAAGGTCTTTCAATGACTTCACCTGCCGCAATTCGACTACATAATTCTTCAGACAGAATTTCAATTTTACCCATTTATTCCACCTTTTCCTTTAAATCGCTTAAAATCATCAGTGCCTGCATTGGCGAAAGATTGTTTAAATCCAACCCCTTTAATATTCTTTCTATTTCCGAAGTTTCAGCTTGCGGTGCAGTTTCCTCACCGTCAAAGGTGAGATTAAAAGTTGCTTCACCGCTCTCTATAGCCTTTAAAATGGTTTTAGCCCTTGAAGTGACGCACTGAGGTACTCCCGCAAGAGAGGCAACCTCTATACCGAAGCTGCGGTTAGCACCCCCACGCATTATCTTACGGGTGAAAATTATTTTGCCGTTATACTCCTTGACGGAAATCTTATAATTCTTTATTCCTTCAAGCTTTTCCTCAAGCTCTAAAAGTTCGTGATAATGGGTTGCAAAAAGTGTTTTTGCACCGATTTTTTGGGTGATATACTCGATAACCGCCCAGGCAATGGATAGTCCGTCGTAGGTGCTGGTACCCCTGCCGACCTCGTCTAAAATTAGAAGACTGTCTTTTGTTGCATTCTGCAAAATTGAGGCAACCTCTATCATTTCAATCATAAACGTAGACTGGTCGAAGATAAGATTATCGCTTGCGCCGACCCTCGTAAAAATTCTATCGATTAGAGGGATTTGAGCACTTGACGCAGGCACAAAGCAGCCGATATGCGCCATTATCGCAATAATGGCATTTTGCCTCATATATGTGCTTTTACCTGCCATATTCGGACCCGTGATAATCATCGTACGGTTTTCACCCTCGTCAAGGCAGGTATCGTTGGGCACGAACTTCTCCTTGGAAATTTTTTCAACCACGGGGTGCCTGCCGTCTTTAATTATCATAGCTTCGCCACTTCCTACGATTTGGGGACGAACATATTTGTTGTTTTTTGATACCTCTGCAAATGAGACAAGAACGTCAAGTTTTGCAATATTTGCAGATATACATTTAAACGAATTTATTTCGCTTAAAAGCTTGGCTTTAAGCTCTTCGTACAGAGCAGCTTCAATCTTTAAGGAACGTTCCTCACTCGTTAAAATCTTTTCTTCAAGCTCTTTCAGCTCGTCGGTTGTATACCTCTCCGCATTGGCAAGCGTCTGCCTGCGCTGGTAGTGCATTGGCACTAAATCTTTAAACGACTTGGTAACCTCGATATAATAGCCGAAAACCCTGTTATAGCGTATCTTTAAATTCTTGATACCGGTCGTATCCCTCTCCCTTGCCTCAATCTGCAGAAGGATTTCGGTAGACGACTTCTTTATATTTCTCAATTCGTCAAGCTCAGCATTAAAACCTTGCTTGATATACCCACCTTCTTTTAAAGTAGTCGGAGTATCCACGTCGTTTATAGCAGCATTGATGTAGTCCGCAATCTCAGTCAGATCCTTAAGACCGTGGGAAACGTCGTTTAAAATCTTAGAGGAAAAGCCCGTAAGTCGGAAAACTATATTGGGTACAACTTGAATAGAACGGGCTAACGCAAGGCAGTCTGCAGGCATAATTACGTTGTTTGAAATCTTGCCGGTCAGCCTTTCAATGTCCTTAACCTGCTTTAAAAGCTCTATCAAGCCCACCCTTACTACGGTTGCGTTGAAAAGCTCGGTTACGCCGTCTAAGCGATAATCAATCTTCGCCTTATCCCTTAAAGGGGTTACGACGGTGTTAAGCATGAGCCTTGCGCCCATTGCCGTACTCGTCTTATCCAAAAGCCACAAAAGCGAACCGTACTTTTTTCCCTCGCTCAACGTCTTGACAATTTCAAGATTTCTTATGGCGGTTGTGTCAAGCTGCATATAGCCTGACTGAGTGACGTATTTAACGTTGTCTATGTTTGAGAGAGCATGCATCTGCGTCTCTTTTAAATACTGCAGAAGCGCACCCGTTGCACAAATCGCTAAATTCTTGCCGTTAATCGAAAACGCCTCCAAAGACTTGGCGTTAAGCTGCTGACAAAGGCATTTTTCGGCAGCTGCATAGCCGAAAGTCCAGGCAAGGTATGACGAAAACTTGGGTAAAATTCCTCTCGTTACCTCTACACAGTTTTTAGAGGCAAATAGCATTTCGTCGTTGCAGATAACTTCCCTAACACGCAAATTGACGAGAGTGCTTATTGAATTTTTAAGTGCGTCTGCACCAACGAAATCGGTTGCAGAAAGCTCGCCCGTGGTTATATCCGCCCAGGCAACGGCGACGCCTTCTCCCGTCATGCAGACGGAGGCAATATAGTTGTTTTCTTTTTCGTCAAGACTAGCCTCGTCTATCAACGTACCTGCGGTAACCACCCTTATTACGTCCCTGTCGACCATACCCTTAGCAGTTGCAGGATCCTCCAGCTGTTCGCAGATGGCAACCTTTTCGCCGTGAGCAACAAGTTTTGAAATATAAGAGTCGGCAGCGTGATATGGAACGCCGCACATAGGCGCGCGTTCATCTAAACCGCAATCTCTACCCGTAAGCGTTAACCCCAAAATCTCGGAAACCCTTACCGCATCATCGAAAAACATCTCGTAAAAGTCACCTAAGCGGTAGAAAATTACGCAGTCTTTATACCTCTCCTTGACGGAAAGATAATGGCTCATCATAGGTGAAAGTCCCATAAATACCCCTTAAATCTTAGCTATGAAAAATTGCAACTGAATTACTTAACTATTTCACCGTAAAGCGAAACGCCGTTCGCGCTATCAACCTTAACGTTTAAAAACTGACCGACGACGTCTGTTTCGCTTTTAAAATACGCCATACGCCCGTATTCGTTTCTGCCGAGGTATAACCCTTTTTTCTCGTCAACGCCTTCGCAGAGAATTTCCGTAATTGTTCCGACAAACTTTTGCGAGTGTGCACGGGTTTGCTCGTTTACCAGATCGACAAGCTCCATAATGCGCTTTTTTGACACCTCTTCGGGAATTTGCCCGTCCATTTTAGCAGCTACAGTGCCTTCCCTCTTGGAATAGACAAAGGTAAATGCCGATGCAAAATCAACCCTTTTAACAAGGTCTAAAGTATCGTTAAAATCCTCGTCCGTTTCGCCAGGAAAACCTACTATCAGGTCTGTAGTAATTGCGCAATCGGGAACGTATTTCTTTAAAATATCGACTTTACGTAAATAATCCTCAGTAGTATAACGCCTGTTCATTGCTTTTAAAATACTATTCGAACCGCTTTGAACGGGCAAGTGCAGACAGTGACAGATTTTAGGGTTATCTGCTATGGTCTTTGCAAGCTCTTCAGAAAAATCTTTGGGGTGGCTCGTCATAAATCTTAAACGGAATTTACCGTCTATTGCAGCTACTTTTTCAAGCAGTTTGTAGAAGGGGATATCATCCGTACCGTTTGCGTAGGAGTTGACGTTTTGACCGAGCAGAGTGATCTCCTTATACCCCTCGTCTACCAAGCTCTTAACTTCGGCAAGTATATTTTCAGACTTTCTGGAGCGTTCCCTGCCCCTTACGTAGGGTACGATACAATATGAACAGAAATTATTACACCCGTAGGTAATATTAACCCAAGCGTTAGGGTAGCTTGTCCTTAAAGGATTATCCCCCTCAACAACGCTTCCGTCACACTCTTCAATGCGGATAATAGATTTCTTTCTACGCTGCTTTTCAAGCACAAAATCTTTAAGCTTATTTAAGTTGTGAGTACCGAAGATTATATCCACGTAGGGAAACATATCGTGCAGAACGTCAGCCTTATTCATCTGCTGGGTTAAACATCCCCCGACGGCGATAATCATATCCCTCTTTGCCGCTTTAAGTTTTTTAAGCATACCTATATTGCCGTATGCGTGATTTTCTGCATTTTCACGAATACAGCAAGTATTAAACACTACGATATCGGCTTTTTCCATACTGTCGCAGGAAACGTAGCCGAGTTCGGATAATAGACCGGCTATCTTTTCAGACTCGTGTACGTTCATCTGACAGCCGTATGTTACAATGTGATAAAATTTCTCCATAAAGTTATTATAACTTTTTTTGCAATTTTTTTCAAATAAAATGCTATAAATATTAAAACTTTTAAAATACTATTTGTAATGAAAAAAAGCTTGAAAGTGTTATTGTGTATAATTTGCGTTATTGCGTCTGTTACGTTAAGCGTATTTTTCGCTTATTTTATCATTACGACAGATACTTATCTGGACGAAAACAAGCTTGAAGGCAACGAAAAAACCGTAACCGTCCACGATTTGCAGGGCAATAAAATTAAGGATGCGTCGCTACTTTCAAGGCGGAGCAACGTCTATGTAGATAAACTCAACCCTCAAACGGTTAACGCCTTTATTGCATCGGAGGACAAGACCTTTTTTACTCATAACGGAATAAACTTTAAACGTATTTTAAAGGCATCCTACAAAAATTTTACAAGCCGTTCGTTTAAAGAAGGTGCATCAACCATCACACAACAACTTATTAAAAACACACACCTGAACAACGACAAGACGTTGACGAGGAAAATTAAGGAAATAAAACTCGCTAAACAGCTTGAAAAAAGGTATACAAAAGAAGAGATTTTGCAGATGTATTTAAACATAATCTACTTCGGACACAACTGTTACGGGTTAGAAAACGCCTCGCAATTTTACTTCGGAAAACCTGCGGAAGAACTGAATTTAGAGCAAAGTGCGACAATCGTAGGACTGTTAAGCTCACCAAACAACTATTCCCCCTTCAAAAACCCCGATAAATGCCTACAGCGCAGAAACGTAGTTTTAAAGAGTATGTTAAATTGCAAATACATTGACAGTTCGACATATGAAAATACCATAAAGTTACCCCTAAGCGCAAAGCAAAACGAACGGAAAAACAACTATTCCGACTACGTTGCAGAGGTCTTTACAGAGCTAGAAGATTGCCAGATAGACCCCTACGGCTCATATGAACACCTCAACGTCTACACATATTTTGATAAAGATATTCAAAATGCGGTTGATAACCTGAACTTTGAAAACGATACTTCAATAATAATCAGATCGACTTCCGGAGGAGTTTCAGCGTACAGGTCGACGTGCGGACTAATAAAACGACCGATAGGCTCAACAGCTAAGCCTTTGTTCGTATATGCACCTGCATTGAATGAAAATAAAATAAACCTATTTACAAAAATTTGCGACGAACCGATAGACTTTAACGGTTATAAACCGGAAAACTACGATAAAAAATACAGGGGTTACGTTTCAGTCGAGGATGCTATAACCCAAAGCCTTAACGTCCCTGCAGTCAAAACGCTTAACTCTTTGACGGTCAATACAGCCTCGCGGTATGCGAAAGAATTGAACGTTGACCTAACGGCTGAAGATATGAACCTTTCACTTGCATTGGGCGCAATGAGCGAAGGGTTGACAATTAAAGAACTTTGTGACTGCTATAGCGTATTTCCAACCGAGGGCAATTACACAAAATCTGCCTTCATACAAAAAATATGTGACGAAAAGGGAAATTGTTTATATAAAAATACCAATAAAAGCAATAAAGTTTTTGATAAATCAACCTGTTCATTAATAAACAGGGCTTTAATCAACGCCACAAAAACAGGTACTGCAAAACGCTTAGCCGAATTCAGTTTTGACGTTGCGTGCAAAACTGGTACCTGCGGCACGAAAGAAGGAAATACGGACGCATATGCGTTAAGCTATACTTCGCAACATTTAATAGGAGTTTGGGCAGGAGATAAAGCAAATAAAAAACTTGATATTACAGGAGGTAAATACTGCTGTGAAATCACAAAAGATCTGTTGAACTCAATTTATAAACACAAAACCGTACCACCTTTAGACACCAAAAGCGGAGTGACTCAAATCGAATTAGACAAAGACGAATACGAAAATAACAATAGATTATTGCTTTGCGACGATAACTGCCCGAAGCTGAACAGATTAAAAGTTGTATGCGGTAATAGCAATTTACCAAAAGAGAAATCCAGCGCATTTACAAAACCAACAATTAAAAACCCTACAATTGTTGTAGATAATAACAATATTTGTATTATATTATGTCAGACAAAGTACTATGAATATGTAGTAAAACGCAGAAATAACGGTAATATTGACATTATTTATCAAGGAAAATGGAAAAATAAAATTTGTGAAGAATTGCCGGGCGGTGAGTACGAATACTGCATTATACCCTACTACACCTCCACGGATAAGAAATTTTTCGGTGAGGAAATTTGGCTGCCTAAAGTAAAAATACAAAATATATCACCCGTTGAAGATAGTCAGGCTGAAGAACAAATCCCCGATATAGTTAATAAAGATTGGTTTGATAACTCATTTTAAAATTACTTTATTGTAATCTTAAAACGGCACCTGAAAATTTTTTGGGTGCCGTAATTTTAATTGAATTTTAAATTTTATTTTTTAATTTATCTTCATAACTTCTAATGATGACATAGCCTCGTCAAGCAGTGCTTCAACGTCCAGCTTTGCCTCCTCCGCTAAAATATCCGCCATTGCAGGGCGAATTACAGGGTGGCGAGGCAAAAATACTGTACAGCAATCTTCGTAGGGCTGAATTGATATTTCGTATGCCCCCATCATTCTGCTGCGCTCTATTATTTCATTTTTGTCAAATCCGCATAGAGGGCGCAAAACGGGTAAATCTTCAATAACACTGCCTGAGGAAGTCATGCCCTCTATAGTTTGACTTGCAACTTGCCCCAAACTTTCACCCGTTATAAGACACTGCGCACCACTTTTTTTGGCAATTCTCTCGGCAATTCTCATCATAAAACGCCTTAAAAGCGTTACCATAAAGTCGCCGTTGCATTTTTTGTGAATCTCTTCCTGAATATGCGTAACCTTAACAACGTTTAACGTTGTTCCGCAGGAGTACTGTGCAAGCACTTTTGCAAGGTTTTCAACCTTTTCCCTTGCCTGCATATTTGTATAAGGATAGCTGTGGAAGTGAATACAGTCTATATTCATACCCCTTTTTGCCATCATATAACCTGCAACCGGGCTATCAATGCCGCCGGAAATTAACAACATACCCTTACCGGCTGTGCCGACAGGCATACCTCCCGCACCCTTAATCATATTTCCGAATACAAGCGTTGAGCCGTCCTCTCTCAAATCAACACCGATTAAGAGGTCGGGATGGTGAATATCAACCCTTAAATCCTTGTGTTTATCCAAGAGCCTTCCGCCAATTTCTGCATTGATTGCCATAGAATTTAAGGGGAATTTCTTATCTGCCCTGTGTGTATCTACCTTAAAAGTACCGTATTGGGGACATATTTCGCAAGCAGCGTGGTAGATATTATCCATAGACGTGGGAACTTTAAGCGCAATACTTAGGGTGTGAACGCCGAAAACCTTGGAAAGTTTTTCAACAATCAACTCCTCGTTTCCGTCGTCGAAATTTTCTACGGTATATCTACCGCTGCGCTTTCTAATTACGTGGCGAATTCCCCTTAGAGCCTTTTCCATATTTTCGGCAAATACCCTTTCAAAGTATCCGCGGTTGTTGCCCTTGAGGTAAATTTCGCAATACCTTACAATAATTACTTTTTCCATCTTATTTCATTATTTCCATTCTGCGTTTTACAGTTTCGTTTAAAATTTCAGCCGCTTTATCAATCTCTTCTTGGCTTGTATCGGAGCTAAAGCTCAACCTTAAAACTCCGTCTGCAAGCTTTTCTTCTATTCCACAGGATAAAATGACACGGGAATACCTCTTCTTTTCGTTGGAAGAACAAGCCGAGCCTGTACCAATAATCAACCCTTTGTCGTTGACCTCGTGCAAAATAATCTCGCCGCGCACACCGAGAGCGATCACCGAAAGAATATATGGCGAAGATTTATCTGAAGATACCACTTTAAATAAACTCTTATCTAAATGATCAATTAATCTTTCCCTTAAACCCTTAACCCTATCAAAATTTTCCTGTAGTTTTGAATACTTTTTTTGCGAAGCGAACTCGAAAACTTTAATTCCGAATACGTTTTCCGTACCGCTACGCAAGCCCTTCTCCTGACCGCCGCCAAAAATTAACGGCTTTAAAACAAGGCTTTTACGCTTAATTAACGCACCGCAACCCTTTAAAGCACCGATTTTATGGGCGGAAACGCTGTATAAGTCTATTTCTTTACCAAGCCTGAATGGAATTTTACCAAATGCTTGAACGCCGTCTGAATGAAATAAGGCGTTAGGGTTGATAGCTTTAACCCTCTTCGCTATAGCGTTTACGTCGTTAATTGCCCCCGTTTCGTTGTTAACGTGAATTACGGAAACTAACGAAGTTTTGCTGTCTACAAGCTTTAAAAGCTCGTCAGCATTTACACTGCCGTCTGAATTCAAAGGGGCAAATCTTATCTCAATTCCACGCTGTTTAAGCTCGTTTGCGGTAGAAATTATTGCGGAATGTTCCCCCAAAGTCGTGACAACATTCCCCCTTTTCCCTCCGCAGAACAACGCGTGATTATCTGCTTCCGAACCGCAAGAGGTGAATATTAATTCAAAGTTTGTATCGCTTGCAACCAAGTTTAGTATATTTTTACGTGTTTCTTCAAGTTCGCGGTGTAAAGCATAACCTTCCGCATACAATGCGGAAGGATTATAAAAGTATTCTGTTAAGTATTTTTCAGCCTTTTTAAGACATTCGCAGTCGGGTTTAGTCGTGGCTGCATTATCAAAATATATCATTAAATTTCAATTATACCCTTATAGGTCTGCTTAACCGAACCGTCAAGCTCAGCCTCGCCTTCCTCGTTGAGTTTAACGAATAAGTCGCCGCCCTTGAGCTTTACAGTTATAATTTCGTTCTCCTTGCACTCACTGCTCTTTATTGCAGAAAGTGCAGCTGCCGCTGCGGCTGTACCGCAGGCAAGCGTTTCGCCGTTAGCCTTGTCCCAAGCCCTGACCTTGACGGTTACGTTATTTACAACCCTTACAAATTCAATGTACTCGTCGGGCTTGATTGCACCGCTCATAATAAGCGTCTGACCGACTTCTTCGATATCAACGTCGTCTACGTTGTCGCAGAAGATTACGCAGTGCTTATTGCCGATTTCTACTGAATAAGACTTCTTGCAGTTGTAACCGTCTACGGAGGAGAGAACGGCAAAGCGGTTGCTCTCTTGTACTTCGGGCTTACCTAACACTTCGGCAACCGAGCTTGCAACGCCGTTAATGTGGTTAATGCTAACCTTCTTAACTACACCGCAGCTTTCAATCGTAAATTCGTCGCAGTTAATAAAACCGCTGTCGTAGAGGTATTTTGCACCGCACCTTATGGGGTTAGCGGCAAGACCGCCGTCGCTGCCGTCACTGTTGAATACCCTTACCTTAGCGTCTGCAATATCCGACTTTTCTATCATAACAATACCGTCCGCACCTATTGCAAAGTGTCTGTCGCAGAAGTTGATTGCAAGCGATTCGGGACAGGTTATCTTACCGTCCATATTGTTGAAGAGAATATAGTCGTTACCGCAGCTGTGCAGTTTGCAGAAGTCAAGCTTGAGCTTCTCCTCTCTTAAATTGTTAATATCTACAAGTTCTGTATTAAACTGATTGTATCTGCCTGCAATAACGTCAGCAAGAGCGTTAGCCGTATCAAGCGACGTAAGCACTGTTATACCGAGGAGGATTGCGTGATGATGCATTGAAATATAGTTGGTTATGGATTCAATATCCGTCTTACCCGTATACACTATATAGTCAATCTTACCCTCGTCCATCAGTTTTATAATTTCATCGTTTGAAGAAAGCCTTGCAACTTCAGTACACTCAAGACCAAGACTGCGGATAACGTTCGCAGTGCCCTTGGTTGCATATAGGGTCAACCCGAGATCTGCAAACTTCTTGACGATATTGACAATTTCAAACTTGTCATGGTCGTTAATCGTGAAGTATATGCCCGAAGGGTTCTGCTTGGTAGGGTGCTTCATATTGAAGCCTGCCGAAACCAATCCCTTGAACAGAGCCTCTTCAATGGTTTTACCTATACCTAAAACTTCACCCGTTGACTTCATTTCAGGTCCGAGCTGGGAGTTAACGTCGTTGAGCTTTTCAAACGAGAACACGGGGACCTTAACCGCAACGTAAGGCGAATTGCGGTATAATCCTGTACCGTAACCGAGTTTTTTAAGCTTGTAACCGAGCATAATTTTAGTTGCAAGATCTACCATAGGTACGCCTGTAACCTTTGAAATATAGGGCACGGTACGCGAAGCCCTGGGATTAACCTCGATAACGTACAATTCGTTGTGATAGATGAGGAACTGAATATTGATTAAGCCCTTGGTCTTAAGCGAAATTGCAAGGTTTGTAGATACGTCTACAATCTTTTTAAGCATAGCGTCGCTTAAGTTGTAAGGGGGATAAACTGCAATTGAGTCACCGCTGTGAACGCCTGCCCTTTCAATGTGCTGCATTATACCGGGGATAAGCACGTCGACGCCGTCGGAGATTGCGTCTACCTCAAGCTCCAGCCCCATAAGGTACTTATCGCAGAGAACGGGGTTTTCAATCTTCTGGGCTAAAATTACGTCCATATATCTTTCGATATCGTTCTGCGTAAAAGCAATAGTCATATTCTGACCGCCGATTACGTAGGAAGGACGAAGAAGTACGGGGTAGCCAAGCTGTTCAGCGGCTGCAACAGCCTCGTCCTTGGACATAACTGTAAGCCCCTTAGGTCTTGCAATATTAAACTGCTCCAGCAATGCGTCAAAACGCTCTCTATCCTCCGCAAGGTCTACGCTGTCAGCAGGGGTTCCGAGAATTCTGACACCCTTCTTATCAAGGTAAGCGCAGAGCTTAATCGCAGTCTGACCGCCGAAGGTGATTACAACGCCGTAGGGTTTTTCAACGTCGATAACGTTCTGAACGTCTTCGGGTGTAAGGCTTTCAAAATAAAGCCTGTCCGCCGTATCAAAGTCGGTTGAAACCGTTTCGGGGTTGTTGTTAATTATAATAACTTCGTAACCCAATCTCTTCAAAGCCCATACGCAGTGAACAGACGAATAGTCGAATTCAATACCCTGACCTATTCTTATAGGACCTGAACCGATAACAATAATTCGCTTCTTCTTATTCTGCCTGCTCCTTGTAACGAAAGGAACTGCTTCGTCGTGCTCCTTTTCGTCATAGGTTGAATAGAAGTAAGGCGTCTGTGCAGCAAACTCCGCAGCGCAGGTATCAACCATTTTAAAGCAAGCGTTAACGTGCTTGGGAAGCTTATTGCCGGAAATTCTTTCAAGTTCCTTGTCGGGATAACCGAGCTTCTTACCTTTGATATACATATCCTTGGTTAAGCTCTTACCCTCGATTGACCTTTCGTATTCGCAGAGGTTCTTCAATTTATTGAGGAACCAAGGGTCAATAGTTGTAATTGCGTTAATCTCTTCAATAGAAATTCCGCGCTTGATAGCCTGGTAAACAACGAAAAGCCTTTCGTCTGTAAGCTCATGGAGTTTTTCGTGTATCTCTTCATCGGTAAACTTTTCAAGTTTGGGCATATTGAGCGTACCAAGGGAGATTTCCGCACCTCTAACCGCTTTCATTATAGCCATTTCAAAGCTCGTACCGATTGCCATTACTTCGCCAGTTGCCTTCATTCTCGTGCCGAGATTTCTCTTTGCATAGAGGAATTTATCGAAGGGCCACTTGGGAAGCTTAACTACAACGTAGTCAATCGTAGGTTCAAAAGACGCGTAGGTTATGCCCGTAACGTCGTTTTTAATCTCGTCAAGAGTATAGCCGAGTGCTATCTTGGTTGCAACCTTTGCAATAGGGAAGCCCGTTGCTTTAGAAGCAAGCGCAGACGAACGGGAAACACGGGGGTTAACCTCTATTACCGCATATTCAAAGCTGTCGGGTTTAAGAGCAAACTGACAGTTACAGCCGCCCTCGATACCCAGTTCGCTGATTATATTCAAAGATGCTGAACGGAGCATCTGATATTCTTTATCTGAAAGAGTTACGGCAGGAGCAATGACTATGGAGTCGCCCGTATGAACGCCTACGGGGTCGAAGTTTTCCATAGAGCAGACGGTTATAACGTTACCTGCGCTGTCGCGGATAACTTCAAACTCAATCTCCTTCCAACCGGCAATATACTTTTCAATAAGTACCTGCGTAATGGGTGAGAGCATAAGACCGTTATGAGCAATAAGCCTTAACTCCTCTTCACTGTGAGCAACGCCGCCGCCCGCACCGCCAAGCGTATATGCAGGACGGACGATTACGGGATAACCGCCTATCTTTTCTGCTATCTTAACGCAATCGTCTACAGTGTAAGCAATATCGGAAGGAACGACGGGCTGATTAATCTTCTGCATTGTCTCCTTGAAGAGTTCTCTGTCCTCTGCCCTATCGATTGAATCAAGCTTTACGCCTATAAGCTTAACGCCGTATTTATCCAAAAAACCCTCTTTTGCAAGCTGACAGCCGAGCGTTAAACCCGTCTGACCGCCGAGCGAAGCCAAAAGGCTGTCAGGACGTTCCTTGATTATGATTCTCTTTAACGTATCGGTGGTTAAAGGTTCAAGATAAATTTCGTCCGCCAAAGCCCTATCAGTCATTATTGTTGCAGGGTTAGAGTTGCAAAGAACAACGTTAATGCCCTCGTTTTTTAAAATTCTGCAAGCCTGTGTTCCTGCATAGTCAAACTCGGCTGCCTGACCTATAACTATAGGACCTGAACCGATAACGAGAACCTTTTTAATATCTTCCTTCTTAGGCATTGAATTTACCCTCCGTAATGTTTTGCATAAATCTGTCGAATAAGAAACCTGCATCGTGAGGACCTCCGCAAGCTTCGGGGTGGAACTGTACCGTGAATGCGTTTATATCGGGATAATCGAAACCTTCGCACGTACCGTCGTTGGCATTTACAAAGCTCAACTGTCCTACACCTTCAAGGCTGGAGGAAATAACCTCGTAGCCGTGGTTCTGGCTTGAAATATAAACCCTGCCGTTTGCAAGGCATTTAACGGGCTGGTTTGCCCCCCTGTGACCGTACTTCATTTTCTTTGTCTTACCGCCCATTGCAAGCGCAAAGAGCTGATGACCTAAGCAAATTCCGAAGATGGGAAGTTTGCCTGCAAGCTTTCTCAAGTTTTCAATTATTTCAACGTTTTCAGTGGGGTCGCCGGGACCGTTGCATAACATAAGCCCTTCAGGATTTAAAGCTAAAATTTCTTCAGCGGTATAGTTATAAGGCACTTTCATACAGTAGCAGCCACGGTTGGTGAGCGAACGAATTATATTCTTCTTTGTACCAAAATCGTAAACAGCAATCCTTCTGCCATTGGGATCACCAAAGTATTCCACCTCTTTCGCACTTACGGTTTTAACGGCATTCAATACCCTGTAATTGTTAATCTCCGTCATATCCTTGACGGGCTTGGAGGTTATTGCGGCATTCATAACGCCTGCCTCTCTCACAATTTTGGTAAGCTCACGAGTGTCAATACCGTAGATACCTACTATACCGTATTGTTTAAGGTAATCGTCAATCGTACCCTCGCATCTGAAGTTAGAGGGCGTATCGCATTTTTCCCTTACGATATAGGCAGATACCCAAGGCTTTTTACTCTCGTTGTCGGGGGTTACGCCGTAGTTACCTATCAAGGGGAAGGTCTGAATGACAATCTGTCCAAAGTAGCTGGGGTCGGTAAGCGTTTCGACATATCCCGTCATTCCTGTTGTAAAGACAAGCTCACCTACAACGTCCCCGTCAGCACCAAATCTGTAGCCGACAAACTGTCTGCCGTTTTGCAGCGTTAAATAAACTTTTGCATTCTTCATATTTTATATATCCCGTTTTATCAATTTTTTCTATGTATAACAAACCTTGAACAAACTTATTTTAAAAGTTTTACCATTACCGCCTTTTGCGCATGTAACCTGTTTTCTGCCTCGTCAAAGATTTCCTTTGCATGTTCCTCGAACACCTCGTCGGTTATCTCCTCGCCTCTGTGTGCAGGCAGGCAGTGTAAGCACATTACGTCGCTCTTTGCAACAGAAAGATTTTCCTTATTGACTTGATAGCCTTCAAAAGCCTTCATCCTTGCTGCCCTCTCGCCTTCTTGACCCATTGACGCCCAAACGTCGGTATAGACGACGTCTGCATCCTTTAATGCCTCTTTAACGCCTGTAGTTATGGTAACTTCGCCGTTTGCCTTTGCCCATTCAATGAGTTTAGCGTCGGGTTCATATCCCTTAGGGCAGGCAATCGCAAAGGACATACCCGTCTTTACGGCACCCACCATTAAGCTGTTCGCCATATTGTTGCCGTCACCGATGAAAGCCATCTTCAATCCCTTAAAGCTGCCTTTATACTCTCTTATCGTCATAAGATCGGCAAGTACCTGGCAGGGATGGGCGTAATCGGTCAAGCCGTTGATAACGGGAATTGAACCATACTTTGCCAAATCTTCAACTTCCTGTTGAGCGAAAGTTCTTATCATAATGCCGTCAAGGTACCTAGAAAGTACTCGTGCCGTATCCTGTACAGGTTCGCCCCTGCCTATCTGCAAATCGTTACTTGAAAGGAACAAGCCGTAGCCGCCAAGCTCATAGATGCCGACTTCGAATGAAACCCTCGTCCTGGTAGAGGACTTCTGGAAAATCATACCCAGCTTCTTGCCCTTTAAATAGTCCTTTTGTATGCCGTTGAGCCTTTCAAATTTAAGCTGGTCGGCAAGGTTGAGAATCGACAATATCTCTTCCCTTGTTAGATCTTGTAATTTAAGTAAATGCCTCACTGTGAAATCACCTCGTTTAATATTTTCAATGCTGTATTTATTTCTTCTTTAGTAATGTTTAGCGGCGGCAAAAGTCTGACTTTATCGTGTGCGGTAAGCACAACCAACCCCCTTTCAAGACATGCCGCTACTACTTCCTTTGCCGGCTTGGTAGTAGATATTCCTATCATCAATCCCTGACCCGAAACCTGAGTAACGTTTTTGATATGCTCTAAGTTAATTTTAAGGTATGCTCCCTTACCCTGCACTTCCAATAAAAATTCGGGTGTAAGCCTTTCAATTACGGAAATTGCACCTGCGCAAGCTACCGGGTTACCGCCGAAGGTTGATCCGTGGTCGCCGTAGGTGTATACGTCTTTGCATTTATCAAATAGCATACATGCACCAATGGGCAAACCTCCACCCAAGCCCTTTGCAGTTGTAACGATATCGGGGTGAATGCCTGCCGCCTCGTAGGCATACAAATAACCCGTTCTGCCGTTTCCGCACTGCACCTCGTCGCATATTAAAAGTATATCCCTGCTCTTGCAGAATTTTTCAAGTTCTTTAAGGAATTGCACGTCGAGGGGATTGACGCCGCTCTCACCCTGAATTACCTCTACCATAACCGCACAAGTCTTTTCGGTATAGCATTCGTAGATACCCTTTATCGTAGGGTCTGCATATTTAAATCCTTCCAAAAAAGGCGTGAAGTTTTTATGGAATACGTCCTGCCCGGTTGCGGTAAGAGTAGCCATCGTTCTGCCATGGAAAGAGTTTTTTAACGTTATAATTTCATTCCTGCCATAACGTGTATTGCCGTACTTTCTAGCGGCTTTAATAGCACACTCGTTCGCCTCCGCTCCGCTGTTCGAGAAGAAAACTTTTGAAGCACCCGTCTTTCGGCATAAGAGTTTTGCAAGCTCCGCCTGGGGCTGGGAATAATACAAATTGCATACGTGTTGAATATTGTCGATTTGCCTTTTAACGGCATTTTTCCACTCCTCATCGTTTACGCCGAAGATGTTTACGCCGATACCTGAAGCACAGTCGATATATTCTTTCCCGTCAAAGTCATAGAGCTTTGCGCCGCAACCCGACTTGAACGCAACGTTATACCTTGCATAGGTCGAGGCAACGTACTCTTTATCAGTTGAAATAATATCCTTTAAGTCCATATCGCACCAAAACTAAATTACTAAAATAAAGACTGATTTAAAAAAATAAATCAGCCGTTAAACATTGTTCCGCTACCCTCGTCGGAAAGAATTTCTATTAAAATGGAATGACTAACCCTTCCGTCGGTTATAAACACGTTTTTTACACCACGGCGGATTGCGTCTTTACAACATTCAATTTTAGGAATCATACCACCCGAAATAATTCCCTGTTTAACGAGTGCAGGAATATCGGATACGTATACCTTTTTAATAAGGCTGTCGGGGTCGTCCTTATTCTCCAGAAGACCGCGTATATCGGTCATTAAAATAAGGCTTTCCGCCCCTAACGCACCGGCAATTGCAGAAGCAGCCGTATCTGCATTTACGTTATAAGTGTGCCCCTCGTCGTCATAACCTACAGTAGAGATAACAGGCACGTAACCTAAATTAAGTAAATCTGTAATTAAGGTTGTGTCAATATTGGTTATTTTACCGACGTAACCGAGCCTTTCATCCTGCTTTACGCATTTAATTATGTGTCCGTCCTGACCGCAAATACCAATGGATTTACCGCCGTTCCTGCAAATTAAATCGACAAGCGTTTTATTTATTTTACCTGCAAGGACCATACGTACGATTTCGGCGGTCTCTTCGTCAGTGTAACGAAGTCCGTCGATAAACTTGGTTTCCTTGCCCATCTTCTTAACCATTTCGGAAATTTCGGGGCCGCCACCGTGGACAAGCACGACTTTAATCCCCAAAAGATTCAAAACGACTAAATCACGCATAACCGACGACTTTAAATTGTCGTCTATCATTGCGTTACCACCGTATTTGACTACGAGAATTTTATTAAAATATTTTTTTATATAGGGCATCGCCTCTATTAAAAACGCTGCCTGTTCCTGCTTGTCCATATTATGTCCTGTAATCACCGTTAATTTTTACGTATTCGTAAGTTAAATCGCAACCCCAAGCGGTGGAATTAACTTTACCGCTGTTTAGGTTAATGTTGATTGCCACTTCGTCCTCTGAAAGAACTTCTTTAGCAAGCTCTTCGGAAAACTCTATACCGAAACCGCCGCTGCATACGGCTAATTGACCTTTGCGTGATTTAAACGAAACGTCGATAGCCTCTACGTCCACCTTTACGCCTGCGTAGCCGATTGCACAAAGCACCCTGCCCCAGTTTGCGTCTGCGCCGAACATTGCAGCCTTTACCAAGGAAGATTTGATAACCGATCTCGCCACAGCCTTTGCAACCGCTTTGCTTGAAGCACCGCTAACGTTACACTCAATAAGCTTGGTTGCGCCCTCGCCGTCTTTTGCAATCATTCTGGAGAGATAAACCGTGCAATAATTTAATGCCTTACGGAATTTATTATAATCTGCTCCGACGTTATCGATAAGCTTGTTATCTGCCAATCCGTTTGCTAAAATGCAACAGGTGTCGTTAGTCGACTGATCGCCGTCTACGCTTACCATATTAAATGAATCTTTGACGTCTTCGGAAAGAGCTTTTTGAAGCATCGCAGGGGTTATTGCAACGTCAGTTGTTAAAAAGATAAGGTTAGTTGCCATGTTGGGGCAAACCATACCTACACCCTTTGCAATAGCACCCATTGCACACCGCTTGCCGTCAATTTCAAATTCAATTGAAATACTCTTTTTTACGGTGTCTGTCGTCATTATCGCCTCGGCTGCGAAATCGCTGTTATCGCCAAGACCTGACCAAATTTCGTCTGCATGCTCTCTCATAGGACTAATATCGAGTGGAAGTCCTATTACACCCGTTGAAGCAACTATTACGTCTTTAGAAGAAATACCGCTTAAACCTTCTACGAGACCACACATCTGCTCTGCTACCGCTATACCGTCTTTATTGCAGGTATTTGCATTTCCGCTGTTGCAAATAATAGCTTGAGCATAGCCGTCCGCTAAGTTCTGTTTTGTAACAATTACGGGAGCACCCTTGACAAGATTGCTTGTGTAAACTCCGGCAGCAGCAGCCTTAACGTCACTGACTATTAAGGCAAAGTCACGCTTAACCTTGTTTTTTCTTATACCGCAGTGAATACCGTTTGCCTTAAAGCCAACAGGTGCGCAAACTCCACCGCTAATCTCTTTTATTTTCATTTTAATTTATATACTTTACTCTCTCTATTCTCTTCTCTTTAAATTAACGAAGTACACTCGTCCAAACCAAACATAATATTCATATTTTGAACAGCTGCACCGGAAGCACCCTTGCCGAGATTATCAAATACGCTGGCAATAAATATTCGCTCATCGTTTCCGCTGACGAAAATCTTTAATCCGTTCGTACCCGTCAAGGCATTGGAAGCTAAGAACAGGGGAACCTCTTCTTCGGTCGCAACTTTCACCATATTCTGTCTGTCATAGTACTCCGCAAAATAGTCCCTCATGTTCTTAACACCCATCTTTCTATTCAAAAGATTAGTGAATAAAGGCACAGTTACACACATCCCGCTATAAAAATCACAAATTATAGGATTAAAGAGAGGCTCTTGCGATAAACCGCACTCTCTCACCATTTCGGGCAAATGTTTGTGGCTTAAACCTAAAGCGTACTCCCTCGGCGAAGACAACTCCCTGTCACGGTTTTCATCGTTATATTGAGCAATAGTCTTCTTGCCACCGCCCGAATACCCCGTCAGCGAATGTGCAACAAAGGGATAATCTGCAGAGGCAATGCCGCCTTTAACCAGCGGTGCAACTATAGATATAAATCCCGTTGCATGACAGCCGGGGTTGGTAAGCCTTTTGCAAGATGCTATCTGCTCCCTTCTCTCTTTTGACAGTTCGGGGAAGCCGTATACCCAATTCGGGTTTGTCCTGTGTGCCGTTGAGGCGTCAATTATTTTTGCGTTGGGGTTTGTCACCAACTCCGCAGCTTCTATAGCGGCTTTGTCCGGCAGGCAGAGAAAGCTAACGTCTGCAGAGTTTAAACATTCCCTACGGGCTTCAACGTCCTTCCTATTTTCTTCCGAAAGAGTTATAAGCGATATATCGTCACGGGCTGAGAGCCTGTCGTATATTTGTAAACCCGTCGTACCCTCTTTACCGTCAATAAATACCTTTATCATTACTTAAGCTTTTTCTGATCCAAAAGTGCTTTAACCTTGATGGGCAAACCGAACAGGTTGATAAAGCCTTGAGAGTCCATCTGATTATAGCAATCATCCTCACCGAAGGTTGCTATATCTTCGCTGTACAACGAATAAGGCGAGGTAATACCTGCGTTCATAACGTTACCCTTATAAATTCTAAGTTTAACGTCGCCCGTTACTGTCTCCTGAGTCTTTGCAACAAAAGCATCCAAAGCCTCTCTTAAGGGAGTGAACCACTGTCCGTCGTAGACCATTTCGCCATACTTTATCGCAATAAGCTGCTTATAATGCTGGGTTGCCTTATCAAGGCAAATTGATTCCAAAAGCTCGTGTGCGGTATATAAAATGGTACCGCCGGGGGTTTCGTAAACACCCCTCGACTTCATACCTACAAGCCTGTTTTCTACCATATCTACAAGACCGACGCCGTTTGCGCCACCAATCTTATTTAAGGTTTCGATTAATTCTATCGCCCCCATCTTCTTACCGTCGATAGCCGTGGGAACGCCTTTTTCGAATTGTATGGTCAAATAGGTAGACTCATCCGGTGCCTTCCAAGGGGAAACACCCAACTCACAAATCTTATCATAATCGGGTTCGTTTGCAGGGTTTTCAAGATCCAAACCTTCGTGGGATAAGTGCCAAAGGTTCATATCCTTGGAATAGTTGGTTTCCCTGTTAATTTTTAGAGGGATATTATGTGCTTCTGCATAATCGATCTCCTCGTCACGGCTCTTGATATCCCAGATACGCCAAGGAGCGATAATCTTCATTTCAGGTGCAAAATGCTTGATGGTCAATTCAAAACGAACCTGGTCGTTACCCTTACCCGTACACCCGTGGCAGATTGCGTCAGCCCCTTCTTTCTTAGCGATTTCTACAATTCTCTTTGCAATAATGGGGCGAGCAAAAGAAGTACCTAATAGGTATTTATTTTCGTAAACCGCACAGGCCTGCATCGTGGGGTATATGTAATCTTCGATAAACTCTTTTCTTAAATCTTCAACGTAAAGTTTGGAAGCACCTGTCTTGAGAGCCTTTTCTTCAAGCCCTTCAAGCTCGCTAGCCTGACCAACGTTACCGGACACGGCGATAACTTCACAGTTATCATAATTTTCCTTAAGCCAAGGAATGATAATGGACGTATCAAGTCCACCCGAGTATGCAAGAACAACCTTCTTAATTTTAGTTTCCATTTGCGTTTAACCTTAAAAAAATAAATTATTTTTAATTAACTTGAAATATTATATAACACCACTTTATTGTAAGTCAAGCGAATACAAACCTAAAATTAAAAAATTATTAAAATGTAAATGAATAAATTTGCAAAAATTTTACTTATTATTTATATTTATTCAATATATTATGTATTTTTGCATATTTATAAATTTTAAGAGCAACTACACCTCCACCACCCGAAATACTTACGCTTTGCCGCTATTTATATATTGATGTATAGAAATGATTTAATAAAGTCTTATTATAGAGCTGTATTTTTTTAACTCTTTATGTACGGTATTATAATTCGGCATAATACTTTGAACGAGCATTTTAAAGTTTTTTGAGTGATCCATAAACACTGTATGGCAAAGCTCGTGAACGATTACGCACCTCCATAAAACGGTAGGCAGCATAAGCAATTTATAGTTGAAAACAATACGTTTCTGCGTATCGCAACATCCCCACCTTGCCTTATATGACTTAAAGCAAACACTCTTTGCTTTTAATCCGGAAAGCTGACTGACCTCTCCAAACAGCTTAATAAATTCTTCCTTGAAGGTTTGAGTGTACAGCTTATTTAAAGAGGATAAGCTTCTAACCATTACGTGATCTTTTTCGATTTTATTTTCATCACCGAATACCAAAGGAAGCCTTTCGCCTTTAACAAGAACCTTTTCGTAACTACTCAAATCGTTATAGCAGTTATCGGTTGATAAATGCTTAGCAATCCAATCTCTCTTCCTGAGAATATAATCCTCAATTGTTTTAACCGAGGTACGCATCGGTGCCCTGACAATAATCCTGTTATTATGAATGGAGATGCATATAGTCTTTCGCGAAGAGCGGACCAATTCATATTTTATATCAATCATTTCAGCACTACGCGCATCTGCACACGGGTCTGACCATCTACTCTGCCTTCAATCAAAGAACTTTCGCCCTGCTCTTCCCTATAAAAGTCAAGCACCTCACCATACTTACACTGCGTTTGATAGTTAACGTCCGCTAAAGCAATAAACTTACCGCGCATTTCCTCGGGCGAAAAAACGTCTAAAAGAAAGTCGGCATACTTTGTATTGTTGACGTGGTTATAGTGATCGTAGTCGGAACAGACAACCTTTTTAGAATAAATACACTTTTCTGAATTCACAAAAGGTATTTTCCAATTTAAAACCTCAACCGAACGCCTGTCATTGTATGTCATATCCTCATTGAAAGCACAGGACGGGTCAAGTATTTTAAAATTTTTAAGGTCAACAACACACCATCTGGAAGCGGCTACGCCCACTTTTTCATCACCACAGTAAAGCTCGAAGTCACGGAAAACAGTTAACCTTTTGGGTTTAACAGGCCAGGTATGAACGGTCAGCACCTCGCCAAGCTTAATTGCCCTATACAGCTCAATGTGCCAATTCAAAATAACAAATCCGATATGTTTAGGTTGTAAAACCTCATAGCCGAACCCAAGCTCGTCCGCAGAAGCACAAGCAGATTCCTCCAATAAAGAGAGCATTGAAGAAAGCTTTAAATCGTCTTTAAAGTCAACGTCGGTATATCTTAAATTATAATTCCTAATATTACAATACATTATCTTACCTCTGCAATAATTTTAGCAATAACGCCCCTAAAAGTCCATAATTTTAAGCAAAAACTCGAAATTTTTTCTAATTATGTGTGACATAGTACTTTTTATTCGGTCAAAATATTGACATATTTAGTACTGTATGATATAATAATTACAATCTATTGAGGTTTTATATGTTTGACGACTTAAACGAGAACAAGGACAATTTAACCCAAAATACGACTTCTCAAGAAGAGGGAAACACCACTGCTATGGACAATGAGGAAAGCACTGACGCCGTAGCTGCATATGCTCAAGAAAGTTTAAATTCTTCTGCGCAAGAAGCGGAAAACGCTATAGCTCAAGAAGGCGAAAACACCTCTGCTTTGAACGAGAATGATGGCAGTACGGATGCAGAGACCGACTCCCCTTCCGCGTCTAGAACCGAAGAGAATAATTCGATAAGTGCTGACCTTATAAGGGGTCATATCAATACCATTATCCTTAGGGCACTTTACGAGCGAGATAAGTACGGATACGAAATAATCAACGACATTGAGTCCAAGAGCCACGGTCAGTATACGTTAAAACAACCCACCCTCTACAGCGCATTAAAACGCCTTGAGAACCAGGGTTACATAAAGGCGTACTGGAAAACAGATGAGGTTACTCTAGGCGGTAGAAGAAAGTATTTCAAGCTTACCGAAAGCGGCAAGGCGATAACCGAAAAGAATTTAGCCGAATGGGAATATTCAAGGACGATTATTGACTCTTTAATTTCCGACAAGTCATTTGATTTTGCAAACCCTGCCCCCACTGCTGTTGACTTTTCACTTTTAAGGGATAGCGTTTCTCGTGTACCTACAGTAAAGGCTGATGATAAGCCGACAGTCGAAGGCAATCAGCCCCGACTTGCCGAGCCTACTGCACAACAGATTATTTCGCAACACCCCACGCAGACTACGGACTCTGTTTCCTATATCCGTGCGGTAGAATACGTTTCAACGAACGGCAACGAAAAGGAAAATAAATCCGATAACCAGCCGGACGCGCAAACACAGGAAAACGGCGTGCAGACCACGCTAAGCCAAAACAATACCACTTTGAACGAAAGCTCACAGGGCGCAACTGCGCAAAACGCTACGCAAGAAAACGCCACGCAACAGCAAGCAGCACCGGAAAGCAGAGAAAGTGAAGAAGAAGCTGCACGCAGGCGCACCCATGAAAATTATATGCGACTAATCTCCGAGCCTGTTCGCCCGAAACCCGTACAAGCGGAGGACACAGTGCCCGGGTCAGACAATATAAATTCAGACAAACTCTTGTACAACAACAGACCGGAAACGGAACGCGATTACAGAAATTTAATTGACGGAATATTTTTCAAAACAGTTTACAACGGCAGCGTACAGACCACCTACCACTCCCGTCCTGCGGAAACGTCGCAGCCCCATCAAACCCGACGTACGGCAAATTCCACTCGCTTAGTCGATATGGGAGCAAGCGACGGGGTATCCATCACCCCGTCTAACGAACGTAGCGGAGCAAGGGCGTCAAAGACGACCTACAACAAGGGGTTAACACTGCTTAAAAGCTCAGCCGTAGTGCTTGCAATTCTCATTGTAGAGGCAATTCTCTGCTATATATTTATGGAACCGCTTGCAATCAACTGGGTGTATCCGACTGTAATTTTGTCAATCGGCATCCTTCAGTTTGCAGTATTTACAATTATGTCGTTAAACGGCTTCGGCAAGCATAGCGTGCTACCGACAAACCACTCATATATAAGCACTTGTATAATACTGACGATAATCGCCGTACTGATAATTGCAATGCTCTCCTTCCTGCTGAATATGAATACGGCTGTGTTAAGCGATATATTAAAAATGCTTGTCATTCCGGCGGTAACCGCACTTAATCTGACGGTATTCGGCTTATGCTTCAAGGCATTTATAAAATAGCTACAAGAGTTTTTTAACATTAACGCTTATTACAACAAAAGATTTTATAAAAAATGGTTACTGTAAAGATTGCTGATTTATTAATTAATCTTGATTTCCGCTATGCCATAAACGATAAATTTGTTGAGGATTACCTTGCTCAAGGCGAGGCGGCGTTTACGGCGAGTTGTTCCGACGAAGATATCCAAAAAGAACTTGCAATATCGGATATAAAAATTGCCGAGTACAGCGAAAACGCCTGTATTTGCAGGAACGTTGCGGAAAAAATTATAGATTATGACCGCTTTTTATTCCACTCCGCCACTATTGAGGTTGGCGGCAAAGCGGTTGCGTTTGCAGCTAAGAGCGGCGTAGGCAAGAGCACGCACGTCGCGCTTTGGCTTAAAAATTTTGACGACTGTAAAGTTTTAAACGGGGACAAACCCTTTTTCCACTTTGACGGGCAGGAGTTTACTGCATACGGGTCGCCTTGGCAGGGCAAGGAAGACGCAGGTTATAACGGCAAGGCAAAACTTTATGCAGTCTGCTTTCTCAAGCGCGGAGAGAAAAACGAGATGAGAAAGATGACGGCTGAAGAGGCGTTTACAAAAATGTTCTTGCAGGTCTCATTCCCCAAAGAGATTGAGCATAAGCTGAAGTTGACAGAGCTACTCAACGAACTTTCAAAGAGGGTTGATTGCTATGAGCTTAGCTGCAATATAAGTGACGAAGCCGCAATTGTGGCGAGAAAGGAGTTAAAATTATGAAGATTAAAAAGGGTTTTATTTTAAAAGAGCTTGACGGTCAGGTTGTTGCAATACCTGTTGGAAGCGACTTTTCCGGCGTGGTTAAAATGAACGAAATCGCAGCTTATTTGTGGAAAAAGCTTGAAGTCGGTGCAAGCGAGGAAGAGCTTGTAAAGGCGGTTTTAAGCGAGTACGACGCAACAGAGGAACAGGCAAAACAAGCCGTTAAAAATACCGTTGAGTTGTTGAAGAAGAACGGCTTTATCGAGGAGTGATATGGGCGAAAATTTAGCCTTATCGCCGAGGGAGGATATTGAAAAAAACGGCTATCATATCACCAAGGTGACAGGCGTGAGTATGCTCCCCCTGCTTCGACAGGGCAAGGACACGGTTTTTATTGCCAAGGGCGAGCCAAAAAAGGGCGAGGTCGCACTGTACGAGAGCGAAGACGGCAGGGTATGCGTGCTGCACCGAGTGATTAAAGTTAAGGGCGATATTTATATATTCAGAGGCGACAACTGCGTTGGCAAAGAATTTGTTCCAAAGGCACAGATTTTAGGCGTATTGGAGCGAATTTGGCGAAACGGAAAGGAGATTGAAGTTAAGCGCAGTTTAGGCTATAAATGCTACTCCCTTTTCTGGAGGCTTACGGCGTTTATACGTATTCCGATTAAAAAGGTTAAAAATAAGGTTAAAAGAATATTTAACAAGAAGAAATCGGTTTGAAAATATTTCAAACCGATTTTATATAGCATCAATAATTTAACCTTCCCTATTCTTTCTCACTCGTCGTAACGTATGAATTTTTTAACAATTCTCACATTAATTTAACCTTCCCTGAAGAACAGGGAAGGTGGCACGAACGAAGTAAGTGACGGAAGAGTTTGAATGTCGTTGTAATTATTTTAGTTCAAACTCTATCGTCACTTGCTTTAGGCAAGCGACACTTTCCCTATTCTTTAGGGAAAGTTAAAGTATGGAATTGATTATTAGAAATGGTTGGTCGCTTAGGAGGCTGGGATTGCCGCGTCGCTGCGTTCCTCGCAATGACGGATAAAACCGAAATGACGGTTGGGGGTGGTTAAAAAAAGTGACGGCGGTGCGAATGGTTTCAAACTCTTTCGTCATATACTCCGTATATGCCACCTTCCCTATTCTTTAGGGAAGGTCAAATTGAGGTAAAAAAGACGGCGGTGCGAATGCACCGCCGTTTGGTCCTTAGTTAAATTTATTCTGTATATTCTAACTCTAACGCATAAATACACAAACGATTTGATGTTGTTCCATAAATTGATAAAGTATCGTTTGCGGTAACAGCTACTGTAAAATATCCAACTGTAGTTGCAGTAGGATCAACATTTTTTATAACAGTAAGCTTTGTTTGATCAACCGATTCTGCTTTCTTAGATGTAGCACCAGAATTACTTCCGCCATAATAAACAGTCAAGGTTCCTGTTTTTGATACAGTAAGTTCAATAGTACCATTACTTAATGAACCATTAGCGTAAACTGCTCCGGTAAACGTTTTGCTCTTATCTGCTGTTTGCATATTTTCGTAAGGCGCGCCATATAAAGAAGAAAGAGGTTTTATAGTAAAGAAATCATTTAATTTTTTTGTAGCGTTTTTAGCAACGATATCAGTTTTCAATGTGTAACTACTAGGGATAAGCGTTCCACATTCAAAAGTCTCCGTTTTTATTTTTTGACCAGTAATGGTAAGTTCGGCTGTATTTGAACCAACAGTTTCAGTTGTAACTTCAGCAATTACAAACATAGGAACTGCAGTAGTCTCAGGATTGGTTGCATTGGTCATTACATAAGACGATGCTTGAATAGTTTCTGTTTCAGTTTCATTTGTATGAATTGTCAACGAACTATAAAGAATTTTGGATGTTCCTGTAGAAATACCGTTATAATAATTTTCACCGATCTTATAGCCAACCTTGATATTTGTAAGCCCACTCATATCTGCAGTATCTACAACAGTAAGAAAAAGAGTATAAGCCTCATCAGCAGATTTAATCGTTAAAATGTCGGTTACGTCAACAGTATTAGTTCCTACTGTAATAGTTGACTCCTTTGCAGCTGCGAAAGCGTTAAGGGAATACGTGCCCTTAAAGCCGAAGTCGTTATTATTAGAATTGCTTAAAGCATATGCACTTACGCCGACAGCGGTGCCGAGCAAAGCGGTTGCCGTGATAGCGGCAATTAATTTCCTTGTCTTAACTTTCATTATTTTTCCCTCAAAAAATTATATTTTTTTAAACGTTTCCCGTAAAATTACCACCGTCTACCAAACCGCCGGGAAGGGTCGGTTTTGCAGGCTCCTCTTCTGAAGGTGTTTCCTCGGAAGGCTCATCTTCAGAAGGAGTTTGTTCTTCGGGTGGATTTTCTTCAGAAGGATTCTCTTCGGAAGGCTTATCCTCGGGCTGTTCTTCAACTATATCGGAAGGGTCGCCGCCCGAAGCGGAATTGTCCGGCTGACTGCACGCCGCCGCAAAGGCTAAAGGTGCTAAGCTAAGCAAAATTGCAACCAGTCGCTTAAAGTTCTTCTTCATTCTTCTTTCCTTAATAATTAAGTAATATTCAAGAAATCTTTTATGCTCTGAATAGCCGTGCTGCTGTAGACACCTCTAGGATCGCTTGCCGTGATAACGTCCTTTTCGTCGAAACGAACTACCTCAACTTCGGGTTCAACAAAGAGTTTTTTCTTTTCCATAACTATCTCCTTATCAGTTTATTTGGATAACAAAGACAAATAAAACGTATTGCACGCTTGTGCAACAAGCGTGCAAAGGCATATGCCTTTCTTATCCACACAATAAATTATTCTTATGTAATATATTATCACTTTATATGAGTAATGTCAACAATTATTTTAAATTTTTTGTAGAAAAGTACAATATTTGTGTAAAAATCTCATTTTTTATATTTTTGTAAAATTTTTGTGAAAAATAATACTAACTATAATTTAGCCTTCCCTGAAGAACAGGGAAGGTGGCACGAACTTTTGTGAGTGACGGAAGAGTTTGATTTTTTGTGGTGATAATATTGAGAAATTATCAAACTCTATCGTCTAAAACTCCGTTTTAGACACTTTCCCGCGTCGCCACAACTGTGCGTTAGTGTCGTTCGGGATAAATCCCAAACGACAAGGGTTGCCCAGTTGCGTCTCCTTTTCCCACAAAAACCTTTTTTTGTGGGAGCCCTGTAAGATAGGGAAAGTTAAAGTATGGAATTGATTATTTGAAATGGTTGGTCACTTAGGAGTCTGGGATTGCCGCGGGGTTGCTTAGCAACGCCCTCGCAATGACGCGGTGGAGAGTCTGGGATTGCTCATTCATATAACGTCATTGCGAACGGAGCCGAAGGCGAAGTGTGGCAATCTCATGTGGTTTGGGCGGAATGTTATAATAATTCGACCGCTGTTTAATAAGGGGAGAATTATAAGAATGGGTGACAACATACCCGCTGGGATTGCCGCGGGGTTGCTTAGCAACGCCCTCGCAATGACGCGGTGGGGAGTCTGGGATTGCTCGCATAACGCCGAAGGCTGTTTGCATTGACGAGTGAATGTTCAAACTCTATCGTCACGGGCTTTATGCCCGCGACACTTTCCCTATTCTTTAGGGAAAGTTAAAGTATGGAATTGATTATTAGAAATGGTTAGTCGCTTAGGAGTCTGGGATTGCCGCGGGCTTGCTTAGCAACGCCCTCGCAATGACGCGGTGGAGAGTCTGGGATTGCCGCGTCACTTCGTTCCTCGCAATGACGGATAAAACCTCAATGACGGGTTTGTAAGATGCCGCAGGCGCGCATTTTGCGCGCCTGCGGCAGTACGTTTTATTATTCTTTGTCCGTTTGCTTTTTGGCTTTTATAAGCTCCTTTGTGCGGCGGTAGCTGTTTGCCTTGAACACCCTCGATATGGGGTGCCAGATATAGAACACGGGCAAAAGCAATATCCCTGCGCCCTTGCCTAAAACAGGGTACCACCCCTTCATTGTTCTGACCGTGGGGAACAGCTTGCGCATAATAATTTTAAATGCCGAATTCCCAGACTGAGAAAGCTCCTTTTCAGAGGTGTTTTCAATCGTTCCGTAGGTGCCCGAATAAACTACCCTTTCAAGCATTTTAAACTCCTCACTGTCTAAGGGGTTGCCGTCGAATAAATCCAGCGCGAACCTCTCCGCAAGCGCGACCGTATCTGCATATTGAGTTTGGGCAAACGCTTTAGATAAATAGCTTCTATCAAGGTTCGGCTTCGCCTTTAAATATAGATATACGTCGATAAAAGAACGCAAACCCGTTCCGCCGTAAACGTAATGCTTGATAAGGTGGAGCATTAAGTGCAGATAAAAATCTTCATCACTCATTTCAAGGGCGTATTCCTTACCCTGCTTTGCCTTACAACGACTTAGCACGTCTTCAAATAACGCCCTGCCCATTTCGTCCTGCGTGATTAATAGACGGTGAAGCTCAATCAGCATTATCGGCGGTTTGGTGAAACCTAAATGATGCTCGCAATTGTCCTCCGTCTTATATCCAAGGTTTAACAGCACTTGACGGGCTTTGTTAAAACTTTCGGGGGAGATAAGATAGTCCATATCACCCATTGTGCGCAGGTGCGTTTGAGGATAGAAGGACTTCATTACCATTCCCTTTAAGGCAAGGAACGGTATTTGGTTTTTTTCAAACTCTTCCTCGATTGCCGCCCTTTCTGTTTGCTGAATTATATCACGCTTTAACGCCGTGAAATAGACCTGCGTTACTTGGTCTGCAACAGCTTTGTCCGTTACGGCTGCGTCCATGCAGGGGTATAAATATGCCGCTACACTGTGATATTTAGCCAGGGCGAACAGTCCTTCGTCTATCTTGATCGAAAGCTTTTCCCCGTTTAACACAGAGCGTATGATTTTTATTAACAGGTTCATATTTCCTCTCTTTCCTCTTTGTGCAGACGGAATACCTTGCTTGCGTATGCAATCGCACCGGGCTTGTGAGATACGAGTAATACCGTCTTGCCAAGTGACATTATATTATCCAATATAGCCTTTTCCGTCGCTTCGTCAAGTGCGGAGGTACATTCGTCCAGGACGAGAACAGGGCGGTCTACAAGCAGTGCCCTGGCAATTGACAGCCTTTGCCCCTCGCCTTCAGATAGCCCTGCGCCAAAGTCGGAGACGGAGCTATTTAACCCGTTCGGGAGCGAGGATATCTTGGCGGTTAACATTGTTAAGTTTAACACCCTTTCTATCTCCTCTTCCGTCGCTTCGGGGGAGAACAGGCAGAGGTTTTCTTTTATGGTACCGGGCAGCAGGAAGTTGCCCTGGGGAACGTAAGAAAATAGCGAACCGCAACGGCGAACGTCTTCCCCTTGGTAGGTTACACTGCCTTTGGAAGGCTTGTACATTCCCATAATGCACTTTAACAGCGTTGATTTGCCGCAACCGCTGCCGCCGACGATCGCAACAAAATCTTTGGGTTGAATGGTCAAAGATAGGTTATTTAACGGCGTTTGTCCGTCACCGTAGGAGAAAGTTACACCGTCTACGACTATCGGGGAATCAAAATGAGTTATATTTATCTGCTCGATTTCTTCACTGCCCTCTAAGTCAAATATACGTTCAATGCTTCCTAAGGTGCGGTAGTACTGGGGAATCAGACCGGATATCGAGCTGAAAGGTCCCTCTATTTGCGCAATGAGCTGTACCATTAAAAACAAATTGCCCAAGCTGCCGCCCTGCGTAATAGCAATTACTGCCCAAATTATTGCGATTAGGTACGAGCCACGCATAAACAGCAAAAATGCCGAGTTGACAAATACGTTAAAACTTGCGTGACGCATACGCGCCGTTTGGTACTTGGACTGTATTTGGTCGCAACGCTCGTTAACCTGCTTGCCGTTGCCGAATAATTTGAATAAAAACGAGTGCGATATACCCTCTTTGTAGAACGAGAGAACTTCGCCCTCCGCCTGCTGTGAGTTTTTATGCAGGGTTTTGTTTCTGCGGCGAAGCAGCTTAGTGACAAAATAAACCACTATTCCTATACCCAACAGACAACCTGCAAACACGGGGTCGATTACAAACAGGACGACAAGCGAGATTACTATTCTTGAAAGCAGTCCGACAAATTCGGGAATATAGGTTATTACTCCCTCCGCTATTACCCTGCAGTCGGAGGTTAATCGCATTAGCACGTCTGCGTCTTCTATCTCTTCTGCAGCCCTGTAGTCCTTTTTCAGATATGCGAAGAAAGCTTCCTTTTTGATGGCGTTCTCGGTTTGACAGATTTTAAGGTTAATCAGGTATGCGTAAAGAAATTTTAACCCTACTTCACCTATTAATAACGCACCCGTTACTATGGCGAAAATTAAAAATAATTTGCCGTCGGAGGAATAATCTATCAAAAGCTTGGTGAAATATGCAAAGGCTACCACCAATACAGAGATGACACAGGATAAGACCGAAAGCAGTAATATTGCCGTTCGGTTCTGGCGCAGATATTTGCGGTAGCGCAGCTTTTCATCCATTTGTATACCTCTTTAACCGTTTTAAGTTTAACAAATCGGTTTTCTTTAGTCAACGTTATTACGTCTATTGTTTTTGCGATTGTGTGGGCGGTTACTTTAAAATAAAATCCTTTAACGTCTTGAGTATGCTTAGGCTTAACGGCGTTGAAAGTATAAGTATGTACGAGATTGTAAACGCTATGCCGTATAAAATGCCAAAAACAGCGTCTTGAACCTTGGAGCGAGGCTCTAACCTCGGTTGGTATAAAGCGATAAACGGCAGGGCTATTAACGCAATGGCACTTTGACCGCCTGCTAATACGATAGTAGCCTCACTGAGAGAGAACAGGTAGGATAATAATATTACCAGACAAATAACCAAACATGCGGAAAGGTTTTTAATCAGCATTATTCCCTTGGAACGCAACGCACCCGTTTCCTTGAGCGGCAAAGTTTTGCTCTGTACTTTGTTAAATATAAATCTTACAAAAATATAGCCAACCGCCGAGAGCGATGGTACAAGGCTGTTTGTGAAGAAAAGCCCTGTGATTAACGGCGTAAGGTTTAAATACGGTATGACAAAAGTACCAAATAAAACGTATGACAGAGGCAGAATTGACAAACATCTCCAAAGCACCGTTGCCTTTTTCGTCTTTACCCACTTCGGTGTATAAAATAAAAACAGAGCCGTCAGCGTATATGCGAACATGCCTAAAAAAATGTTTCCGGGTAATACGCTTGACAGGGCAAACATTATCGGCTGATAATTGACAAGACCCGTAAGCAGTAACGTAAGCGCGATTTCGTAATAGAATACGGTACCTATTATGCCGTACTGCAACAGCTGATTTTTATATGATTTGCGGTAGGTGAGAATGTCTATCCTCGTAAAGAATAAAAGTACGGTTGCAACTGAAATGCACGGCTTTAAATAGGGTATGGACTGTGTAATAAAGTTTGTTTGGCTCTCGCTCAAACCGCCGAAGAATTTAATAAACGTAAGGTATGGCACGAGTGAGCCAAGCGCAAGCATTATCAGCCCCACTGCTCTCAACACGTTCTCATGCAAAACGGGCGTGATATGCTCCCACAAAACTCTAAAACGACTTTTTATTACAGCAGGTTCGTCAAGCAATGCGCCGTCGTCTGCAACCGCCGCTTCTGCTTCAGGCAAGGGCGTTTGTATATTTTGCGATAAAGGCGTTTGTATATCGTCTGTAACCGTTTGAGTATCGGCTGAAGGTATTTGACCACTTATAACAAACTTTTTTGCTCTAAGTTTCTCTATATATTTAGCCGTAAAAATTACACTTAATACGCCGAGACAAATTGCCGCTATCGGCACAAAATACAAGCCCGCCGCCGACCAAACATAGACCGTGGTAACAGCCTTAATTGCACTGTATTCTTCAATTAGCACCTCTTTATAACTGCAACCCAAACCGATATTGTCATAAAAAGCATTGAAGTCGGAGATTGCCTTTGGATAAATATCTTTAATTATTGCCTCTAACTGTACTAAAACCTTAGAATCTTCAACCTCTTGCAACACGTCGTCAACGCACTGTAACTTCTTCAAGTTTCCGTTTTCGTCAAAACTTGCAGTACACGAGTAGGTAAATCCGTCCAACTCCAAATCTAAGGTAACGTTGTCGCAAGGGTAATTTTCGGCAGTAGTTATGAAGGTAACCTCTGTTTCATCATAGAACTTATAAGTACGGTTAAGCAAAGCTTTGGATACTAACATTGCCAAACCCTTTGTATACTCGACAGTGCCGTACTCCCCCTCGTATGAAACGTACTCATCCTCACTGTTATCGACGTAACGGTAGAGAGCATTGAAATTGTCACCGTAAAGATCGGGATTGCTATAGTTGGCAGCTTTAAAACCAAACACACTTATGATAATCAGAGCAACACTTAACAATAGCCCTGCAATCGAGCCAAGCATTTGAAGAAGCGAAAGATCCCTTCTTGCTGACTTCTGTTTAGATTTTTCGGGCAAAGTCGCAACGTAGGCTTGGGTTGCCAAGGAAAGCTCTTCCTCTATGCCGTACAATTCGCCTGCACGGGTAAGCAATTTTTTACTTACCCTCCAATAGCCGTATTCCAGACGCCTTAAAATAAAAGAAGGAACTTTTAAAAGCTTTGCCGCCTGTTTGACGGAAAGCCCCTTATTCTCCCTTCCTATACACATTAATTGGTTTACTGCCGGTGCCATAGCTTAATTATATAACGAATTATTAAATTTGTAAATACATTAATTAAAACGCTGTAAAATTTTACCTGTTCCTCTTTTAATTTAATTAATAATTATGATAAAACGCTTGCAAAACTGAACAGTGTTTAGTATTATATTTATGAGGTAACATTATGAATACAGCCAATTGCAAAGAAAAACTGATTGAGGTTACTATAGGGTTGATTAATAAGCATAACGGCGACGTCGAAAAAGTGACTGTAAGGGAGATAACTGCCTCAAGCGATGTCAGCGTTGGACTTATCAATTACCACTTCGGTAACAAGAATAATCTTATAACCGTTTGCACACAAAGGATAATCTCTCAAGTAATATCTGCTTTTAAACCCGATATGGACGCAGGAAAGGGTTTAGGAAGTTACGAGGCAGGCAAAGCAAGATTGAAACTTGCCGCATGTCAGGTTTTTTATTTTCTTTTCACCAACCCGTCTATCTCTAAGATTTCAATTTTGAACGATTACTCAAGTTATGGGAACGAAACTAACTCATGGGCATCTATCGAAGGCTTTTCACGCATAATAGGCGACGCAATAGAGTCAAAAGAAAAGAAGGAGAAAATATCTTTTTATCTTGTTAATTCGATGCAGATTGCCTTTTTAAAATCGCTTACCGAACGTTGTTATTTGGGTTACGACTTTTCCATCGGTACAGACAGAAAGAGGTTTATTGAAGAATTAATCGACACTTTAATGTGAGGTAAATTATGAGATTAAAAATTTTTAAAGTATTGCTATTGATAATGACGATATTTGTCGGGGTCGGGGCGTTTGTAGGCAGTATTTGTATGCTGATTAAACCCGACGGAAGTCTGGTATTTTTAGATACTCTTCTGCCCTATTTTCAAGTCTTGCCGTTTGCCGACGTACTGTTTCAGGACTATGTTTTTTCGGGCATAATGCTGATTATTGTAAACGGAATAACAAACGCGGTCGCAACCGTGCTAATTTTGAAAAACAAAAGAACAGGTTACGTTTTAGGAACGGTATTCGGATTAACCTTAATGCTTTGGATAACCATTCAGTTTGTTATATTCCCGTTCTTCGCAATCGATTTGGTATATTTTATTTTTGGTCTTTTGCAGTTAATTTTTGGGTTCGTTGCTTTAGTATCCTTCAACCAGGTTAACTTTATTTTTAACGAGAAAGATTATAAGGACATTGATAAAAATTCCAAGACCTTAGTTGTCTACTTTTCAAGGAAAAAGTTTACTAAAAAGATTGCATACGTGACGGCAAATGGATTGAAAGCAAGTATTTTTGAGATTAAAACCAAAGAGAGAACGGATGGCGATTTGGGCTTTTGGTGGTGCGGAAGATTTGCTTTGCACAGATGGGTATGGATCTTCTTCCCTCGGAAATTGATTTAGCGAGATATGAAAACGTTGTAATCGTCACTCCCGTTTGGGTGTTTAGAATGTGTGCACCCGTAAGACAGTTTATTATTGATAATAAAGACAGTTTAAAGGACAAGAGCGTTTCAATTATCTTTAACCACTTTAACCCTTGGCTGCCCAAAGGTGCAATTAAAGAAGTTGATAATTACATAGCTGTGAAAGAGGTCAAATCTTATACTACGATGCTTGGTCATACTTTTGGTTTGAAAGGTTGATACACCTTGGATTTACGTAACACCGCCGTGCGGCAAAGTTGCCGCACGGCGGTGTAATTTTTTGTTTAATTAGATATCAAACGGGAAGATAAATTCGCCTAAGGGATTGATTTCAATTCTACCGTTTAGTCTGTTTATTAAAGCTGAATTAAAATTTGTAACGTTATCCGTCTTTACAGAGACGATAAACCGAACTTTATCGGAGTAAATTGTGTCCACTACCGAGCAATCGTTTTCTCCAAAATACCTTAAAAGAGTATCAGTCGCAGGGTAGTCGGCAATATATTCGCTCTGCGTGCAAGGTTGATAGCAAACCCTTTTAGCCTGCGCAACGTTTTCCGCAACGGCTCCCGAATAAGCCCTAACAAGTCCCCCTGCGCCCAGCTTAATTCCGCCAAAATACCTGGTGACCACTACAGCCGTCTGCTTTAAATTGTTGGCTTTGATGACTTCAAGCATAGGCATACCTGCCGTTCCCTGCGGTTCGCCGTCGTCCGAAAAACGCATAAAGTTGCCCTTTTCGTCTGCTATATATGCATAGCAGTTGTGGGTTGCGTCACGGTAGGTCTTGCGCACCTCATCTATAAACGCCTTTGCCTCTTCTTCGCTTTCAACGTGGCAAGAAGTTACAATAAAACGCGATTTTTCTATTACCTTTTCGGTTACGCATCTACCGCTTAACGATAAATATTTATCCATTTATACAAGCTTAACTTTAACGTGAATCTTCTTACCCTTGTGTATTACGTCGCCGCTTTGAACGGGGGCGTTAATATCGGTCACCTTATCGCTGTTGATTGATACGCCGCCCTGCTGGATAAGCCTGCGAGCCTCACCGTTGGATGAGCAGATTTTTGCAGCAACCAAAACGGTAATAATGGTAGCCGTTTCAACCTTAATCTCGGTTTCAGGCAAGTCCTCCACACTTCCGCCGAACGCCGCTTTTGCCTGTGCCTTGGCTGCATTTGCCTTCTCCTCGCCGTGAACCATCTTGGTTAACTCGTATGCGAGAATTTCCTTCTTCTCGTTTATACGGCTATCCTCCCACTTCGCCATTTCGGCAATCTCTTCAAGAGAAATAAAGGTCAACATCTTTAAGCACTTATCCACGTCTGCGTCGTCAACGTTGCGCCAATACTGATAGAACTCGTAAGGAGTAGTCTTGTTTTCGTCTAACCAGACCGCACCCTTAGCCGTCTTACCCATCTTCTTACCTTCGCTGTTTAGTAGCAGGGTGATGGTCATTGCATATGCATCTTTACCCGTCTTTTTCCTTATAAGCTCGGTACCGCCAAGCATATTGGACCACTGGTCGTCGCCTCCGAATTGCATATTACAGCCGTAAGCCTCGTTGAGATGATAGAAGTCGTATGACTGCATAATCATATAGTTGAACTCAAGGAAGGATAGACCCTTCTCCATACGCTGTTTATAGCACTCTGCTCTAAGCATATTGTTGACGGAGAAGCATGCGCCCACCTCCCTCAACAGCTCGATATAGTTGAGTTTTAACAGCCACTCTGCGTTATTGACCATTATCGCCTTATCTTCACCAAACTCAATGAATCGCTCCATCTGCTTTTTGAAGCATTGGCAGTTATGCTCAATAGTCTCAGGAGTGAGTACTGCCCTTAAGTCGCTCCTGCCCGAAGGGTCGCCGACGTAACCCGTACCGCCGCCAATTAAAACGATAGGCTTGTTGCCTGCCATCTGCAATCTCTTCATAAGGCAAAGAGCCATAAAATGACCTACGTGCAGACTGTCGGCAGTGGGATCAAATCCTATATAAAACCTTGCACCGCCTTTATTTATAAGCTCTCTTATCTCGTTTTCGTCAGTTACCTGAGCTATTAAACCTCTTTCTCTAAGTTCTTCGTAAATTCCCATAAACCACCAAAATAAAATTGATATGTTTAAGTATACCAACTATCAGCTAAAATGGCAATAAAAATAAGTCAATCGGTGAAAAAATCTTGCTTATTAAGGTTTTGCCTTGCCTTTTCTATCGCCCTTTTTTCTATACGGGAGACGTAGGAACGGGAAATACCCAACTTTTTAGCCACCTCCCTCTGCGGCATAGGGCATCCGTCCTCCAAGCCGTAGCGCAGGTTTATAATCGAGTACTCCCTGTAGTTTAAAAATCCCTTAAGAAGGTACACGAACTTCTCCCTCTGCATATTCTTTTCCACTTGAGAAAAGACGCTCTCCTCTTTTTCGGCGAGTAGGTCCATAACCGTCAGTTCGTTACCGTCCTTGTCACATCCTACGGCGTCGTTCATTGATACCGTGTTGCGATGCTTTTTACCTGAACGAATAAGCATTAATATTTCGTTTTCTATGCATCTTGCGGTGTAGGTAGCAAGCTGAGTTCCCTTACTCTCGTTATAGGTATTTATAGCCTTGATCAGCCCGATCGAACCAACCGACATCAAGTCGTCGTTATCAGCCGCACCCGTATATTTTTTTACAATGTGGGCAACTAACCGCATATTGTGTTTAACCAAAATATCTTTTGCCTCTTTATTCCCTTCTCTGGCAAGTGCAAGGTACTTTTTCTCCTCCTCCGCAGATAATGGTTTAGGGAAGCTGCCTTTTGGCTTAACCAACCCCGTAAAGAAAAAGATTTTGGATAGTAAAAGTCCCGCCACGTCAAAAAACATACCTTTTTACTCCTTTTTTGTCAGTTTACTAAGGTATGTTTTTTACAGGTTGTCTAAGAACTTTATTTAAAAATTGAACAAAAAATTAAGGGGTGTCGAACACCCCTTTGTAATATTTACAATTACTTTCTTATAACTTCAACGTACTTGTCTATAAGAGCAGCTGACAAATCCACATTTTTGCCGATTATCAGCTTTTTCAAATACGGTGTAAACCAGAATGCGTAACGGCTGATCGACTTTACGCAGTCGTCAACCTCGAATACCTCTTCGGGTTTATAGGCAGCATAGGCAACAATCCTGCTCTTATCCTTTGTGTAGATAACGTTATTGTCCGAATAATAGTTGGGGTTGGAGCTTACGACGTACAAAAACCTACACTGTTGGTCAAGGCAATCCAATTCAATTTTTTTAACCTTCTCACCGATAAACAGACCTCGGACTGAAGTTTCGTCAAGCACTCTGGTAGGCACGAAAGGAACGTTTAAGATAAGCATTGAAATAGAGCTGAACGCTCCTATCCCCTCGTCTGCAATAGCATCTTCCCTGTCACATTCAACTATCTCAATATCCCTATAAGGTTTGCATATCCCTTCAATTATATACCCCGAAGGAGTTTCGTTTGTGTAATAAGCGGGCAGGTCATATTCAACCACTTTATTTGCAATAGACTTTGCCTTTTTATAAAGAGCAAACGTCTCCTCGCTGAACATATACTCACTTACTCTTTCAGCAAACTCATCATAGTCTCTCATAATATACTCCTTTATTTATATATTAATCAAGCTCAAAGGCACCCGTATAGAGTTGATAGTACTTACCCTTCTGCTCCAACAGCTGTTCGTGGTTGCCCCTTTCTATAATATTGCCGTGTTCAAGCACCATTATTGCGTGGCTGTTACGGACTGTCGAAAGCCTATGGGCAATAACGAATACCGTTCTTCCTTCCATAAGCTTATCCATACCCTGTTCTATGAGCTTTTCGGTACGTGTATCGATTGAAGATGTCGCCTCGTCCAAAATTAGTACGGGACACTGGGAGACCATTGCTCTCGAAATTGCCAGCAGCTGCCTCTGCCCCTGCGAAAGATTGGAGCCGTCACCCTTGATTACCGTATTGTAACCCTCGGGCAGATGCTCGATAAAGCTGTGGGCATTTGCAAGACGGGCCGCGTTAATGCACTCCTCGTCGGTAGCGTCTAACCTACCGTAACGGATATTATCCATAACCGTACCTGTAAACAGGTGAGTATCCTGCAATACTATACCGAGCGAACGCCTTAAATCCTGCTTTTTAATATCACGGATATTAATTCCGTCGTAGGTTATTTCGCCCGACTGAATATCGTAAAACCTGTTAATAAGGTTGGTTATCGTCGTCTTACCTGCACCCGTTGAACCAACGAAGGCAATCTTTTGACCGGGTTTAGCAAACAGGGATATATCGTGGAGAATTACCTTATCTTCGTTATACCCAAAGGTCACGTGGTTGAAGCGGATATCGCCCTTTAAGGGGATATATTCGCTTGTACCGTCAGCTAAAATCTTCTTCCAAGCCCATTCTCCCTCTGCACTCTCGCCGTGGGTCAAGGTGATATCGCCACCTTCGTCTTCGGGTTTTTCATCAACCATATCGAATATACGCTCCGCGCCTGCAAGAGCCATTGTTATTGCCGCAAACTGCTGGGATACCTGCTGCACGGGCATATTGAACTGACGGGTGTACATTAAGTAAGAAATTAACATACCCGTCATAAGCGCGATACGGTTCGCCTCTGCTCCGTTAGTGTAGCAATACAAGGAGAGCAAGCCCATCTCGCTGCCGAAGGCTATTATTAAAATGCCCACTACCGCAACCAATACGTACTGCAGATAGCCGATATTATTGTTAACGGGACCTAAAAGGTTGGCATAGCCGTTAGCCTTCTGACCTGCCTCGTACAGCTCGTCGTTGAGCTTTTTGAAGTTCTCCCTTGCAACGCCTTCGTGGCAGAAAACCTTGATAACCTTCTGACCGTTGGTCATCTCCTCTACGTAGCCGTTAACCGCACCGAGAGCCTTCTGGTTTTTTACGTAGTATTTTGCCGCACCGCCGCCAATCTTTTTAGTTACTATAAATACGACTGCCACCATTGCGATAACGACAAACATAAGCGTTACGCTGTAGTAAATCATAAACGCAAGTACTGAAAGCAAGGTCAAGAATGATGAAATTAATTGAGGTATGGTCTGTGATAACAGCTGACGCATTGTATCTACATCGTTGGTATACAGACTCATAACGTCGCCGTGAGTGTGTCCGTCAAAATACTTTAATGGTAAATCCTGCATTTTGGAGAACATATCGTTACGCAGCTTTTTCAAAGTCTTATTGCATATAAGCATCATTATAAGGCTATACGCCATTGAAGAAGCGGCACCAATAAAATAGATTACAGCCATTGCGATTATGTTCGGGTAGATTACTCCGTTCATATTAGCATTTGCGCCGTTTGCAATTAGCTCTGAGGTGATATAGGAAACCCTCGACGCAGCTAAAACGTTAGCAACCGAAGACAGCATTACGCACACAACCACGAAAGCCGTGGCAAGCTTATTGTTTGAAAAGGCGTACTTAAGCAGCCTCACTAACGTCTTCATAGGGTTCTTTGCGGGTTTCCCGCCGTGCATTTTGATAGGCGGCATTACTCATCACCCCCTTCTGTTTTATTTAATTCTCCTTCTGTTTGAGTAGTAGCTTTACTTTCAGTCTGGGATTCGTAAACTTCCCTGTAGATTGCGTTGTTTTTGATAAGCTCATCGTGTGTGCCTATGCCGTTTATTCTGCCGTTATCCAACACAATGATTTTATCGGCGTCCTGTACGGAGGCGATACGCTGAGCTATAATTATCTTAGTTACCTCAGGCGCATACTTTTTTAGCGCACCTCTGATTTCAGCATCGGTCTTGGTGTCAACTGCCGAAGTGGAGTCGTCGAAAATTAAAATCTTTGGCTTTTTCAAAAGTGCCCTTGCAATACAAAGACGTTGCTTCTGACCACCGGAAACGTTTACACCGCCTTGACCTAAATCGTAGTCGTACTTACCGGGTAAATTCTCGATAAACTCCTCCGCGCAAGCCTGCCTGCAAGCAAGACGTATTTCCTCGTCTGTAGCGTTTTCGTCACCCCAACGCAGGTTTTGGGCAATAGAACCGGAGAATAAAACGTTTTTTTGCAAAACCATTGCAACACTGTTTCTCAAAGTATCCAAATCGTAGTTTTTAACGTCTACTCCTCCAACGTACACGCTACCCCTTTCGGCATCGTAAAGACGGGGAATTAAAGACACAAGCGAGGTCTTACCCGAACCAGTTGCGCCGATTATGCCCACAGTTTCACCCGAATTGATTGTAAAGGACAAATCCTGCAATACCATTAAATCTGCCTTTTGCGAGTAGCAGAAATCCACGTCGTTAAATACGATAGAGCCGTCTTCAACTACTTTTACAGGGTCATTTGCCTTGGGCAAAGTAGTACGCTCGTTCAAGACTTCGCAGATACGGTCTGCAGAGCCTTTAGACATTGATATGAAAGTTAAGCACATTGCCACCATCATAACGCCTGAAAGAATTTGAACGGAATACTGAATAAGCGTTTGAAGCTGTGAGGGCTTAACCGAACCGATAGTTATATTACCAACCGCCATATTGGAACCTATCGTCAAAATTAAAATGTTTACCATAAACATTATTAACGTAACTGCAGGCATAAGGCAGGTCATAAAGGTTTCCGCCTTGACGGAATAGTGATACAGCTCTTCGGAAGCAACCTTCATCTTGCCTTTTTCCCTATCCTCTCTTACGTAACTTTTAACCACACGTATAGCCGTTAAATCTTCCTGCACAACCTCGTTAAGTTTATCATACTTTTTGAACATTGTTTTAAAATAGGGAATGGCTTTAATCATAAATACAGACACAAGCACCCCTAAAAGCAAAGCGGCACAACCGAATAAAAGAGCCATAAGCGGTTCGATAAACAGGGTCATAACTATTGCGGTAATGAACAAAATAGGTGCCCTAACCAACATTCTGATGCACATTTGATACGCATTCTGAACGTTGGTTACGTCGGTTGTGATTCTGGTTATTAAGCTGGAAGTCGAATAGTTGTCAATGTTTGCAAAAGAAAACGTCTGCAAATTGTTGTACATATCCTCCCTTAGGTTATGCGCAAACCCGCAGGAAGCCTTTGCGGCGAGCTTTGCGCCCATCACGCCGCAGAACATAGCAAAAAGTGCACACACCACCATAAGGCAAGCATATAGCGCGATATTCCCACCGTTGATGGGGTTACCTGTAGCCATAAGCTCCAGCTCTCCAACAATAAAAGTCATTAAAAAGGGAATAATTATTTCCATAACCGCCTCGCCAACCATAAGTATGGGCGTTAATATGGAATAGAGTTTATATTCCCTTACGCTTTTAAGTAACGTCTTTAACATTAAATACCTCTTAAAGCATTTTTATCAATATGATATTATAACAAAACAATTAATTTTAGTCAAATGTTATACCAATTCATAATATAACGGTAATGTTAAAAATGTGTGAAAAGCATAGAAAAAAACTATAGCATATCAAAGAAAAATGAGTCCTGCACTATACAGAACTCATAAAAATTACAAATAAAAATTAACGCAACGCTACTTTTCAACAGACTTATTATCATCGTCGTTTTCGGCATTATTTTCTGCCGACGCATCTCCCGTACCTTCGCCCTTTTTCTCTTTGGAAAGCTTAACGATTTTAACCGTCTGTGAGATAATTACGGGCACAGCGATAATAAAAATTATAATCAAAACGCCGAACTTGCTGAAGAAAGTAAAGATTTTTCCCCAGATAGCCGAATTGGAAACGCATAGTCCGTAAACCTCGTCAGCAGTGCGAAAGCCACCGTCCTCTATGGCGTTGTTAACGCCCTTAGTAACCAGCCCGTCCGCCGTCACGGATATAATTTTATGAACAATGGTATAGCCCTCAAGGCTGTTGCCGGCACCGTCTTTAAAGTTATCGTCTGCCTTAAAAACGATATTGTCCCCGACTTTAAGCGAAGAATATTCAACCTGCTTAAAGACAATCAAATCCCCCGTCATAATCTCGTCTTCCATCGAATTAGTCTGCACGACGGAGAACGAATATCCGAAGAAATTAACCGGTCTGTTCTGACTGCGACATACGATCATATTGATTAAGAGAAGACCGACAAAAACTAAAATTATAGCGGAAATTACGGTTAATATTACCGAAATTACGCGTTTTGCTTTTGATTGTTTTACCTTATCAGCCAAAATTAGTCATCCTTTTTAGTCTTAAATTTACGTTTAGAAAACCGAGCTGCCCTGCTCGCATTGCGCACGCCGTCGTACTCATCTTTAAACATGTAGAACTTTGCCTCCTCACGCTCGAGCATACGTTGTGCACGTTCAATTTCTTCCCACTTCAGCTTTAAAAACAGCTTGCGCCTCTTAACGCGTTCCTTCTGCCTTTTAACCAGCAGCTTCTGCCTTGACTTTGTGGGCAGTTTAGCGATCTCCTCCTCATCTACGGGGTCAATACCGTCCTCGATAAGTTCGGAGTACATCGCCTCGTTAATACGTGAAACCGAGCGGAAGAATTTAGCGAAATTAACGTTTAATCTCTGCTCCACACCCAACTCACCGACGCTTGCTTCACGCACCAAATCGTCTTTAATTTTGCGGTAATAGTATTCGTTAATGGTATCCGAATCGCAGTCCTGCGCGGAATCGTCAAAATCGGGTTTAAAGATAAACTTATTAACAACCTTGTATTCCTTTTCAACAGGTTTTGAAAAAGGAATAGCGTCATACTTTTCACGGTTTATAACGTTGTGGTCAAGCATAGACTGCAAGCTCAACCCTGCTAAAACTGTCAAATCGTCGAAATAATCGCCGTCGACGGGTAATTCCTTGCTTTGAACGGTAGCGCAGAAGCCAAGATATTGATAGGAAGAAATATACAGCCAAAGCTTATAACAGTTGTTATAATCGACGTTTTTCATCAAAAGGTTGGTCTTTTGAATGGGCGGACGGACGGGCTTAGCGCGGCTTAGCTCCTTCATAAACTCAGTAGTCTGAAGCATACGCAATCTCCGTCTCAACAACTGAATACGGTCAAACAAAGCGAGGTTGGTTTCGTTTCTGCCATTGTTGTTAATAGGGTCGTCAACCTTCAAATCTATATTGCAGGTAAAGCGGCTGTCACCGTAGTTGAATTTGCTCTGCATTTTAATATTGGTTTGGTTGAAGGACTCGATTCTGTCCTTCATTTCCTCATTGCGCATCTCAACGAACTTTGCCAAGTTGTTGACCAACGCGCAAATGAAACGGTTTTCGTAGATGGCGATATCCTCTTCCATCTCCACGGAGAGCAATTTTTTAGCCTTAACCTCCCCCGTATCCTGTTCGTAATTCTGCACGTATTGCGAATGGGTAGAAAGATGACGGACGGTTTTAGTCGTAGTACGCCTGACCTTTGCGACGTCCAACAAAAGCTCGTTTTCGGAAATGAATTTTCTCGGGCGGTGAACGATTTGCTCAACCGAGGTTAACGCCCCTTCGATTTCTATTATCCAATCGTCGTTAAGCTCAACCGCCTGGGTGAAATTGAAATGCGAAAGTGTGTTTTCGCCACCGCGAATGGCGGCAATAAACCTACCAAGTTCATCTTTGTCACCGTCAATTTTATTCAAGTACTCGTTCAAAAAATCTCTATCCATATTCCACCTAAAAATTCAGCCCAACCCGCAAAGGTCAGGCTTGAATTTTTGAAAATGCTCTGCAATTATTATGTGCAAAAATTTAATTTAAGACATTCTTATAAGCTCGTTTACGTAGCCCACGCTGTATGGCATAGCCCCCTCGCCGAACTTTTCGTTAAAGAACTTAATAAGCTCCTCCAGCTCATTATGCAAGAAGGTTAAATTTAATGCAGTGAACTTGCGCAAAACCTTAGAGGTTATAATAAAGTCGATGCCGCCAACCTCGCTGCCGCCGCACGCCATATAGACGGGTACGAAAAGGGCAAGCTGTTTCATAATACGGTTACCGAAGCTGACCTTGAATTTCTCCCTTATAAATCCGTCAAACTCGCGAATTAACGCGTAATTCTGTTCGGAGATATGGTTTTCTTTGTGCGCCCTCTCAAACAAGCTGTCTAAATAGCTGAAAGAGCAGTTAAAGCTCTGCGTCAAGGGTGCGTCGAAATAATCTGCCTTTTGATTGAGTTCAATCGTAACGGCACGGTCGTAGACCTTATCGGTAATGGTAAACGTCGAGTCGTCGTTATTTGCAGTACCGACAAACCATACGTTCTGCGGTACGAGGAATTTGCCGTAAACGACGTTCTTCGGGTCGTCCGGACGGGGAGCCGCGATTAAATCAATGAGCCACTCTGCCACGTCGGGCATTTCCATAATGGACAAGAAGTCTGCAAAGTAGTACTCGATACGCGCAAGGTTCATTTCGTCTAGGACGATAAAGTTAGGGTCCTCCCTCAAAGACGTCTCGTATAAGGACGCCAGGAAGTCGGTTTCGTTAAACTTTTTGGTGAACTCGTTGAAGTAACCAACCAGGTCGGCTCTGTCACGCCAGGAAGGCTGAACGGACACAATCGAGGTGTTGTTATTAAAGAATTTACCCATTGCATAGGGCAGTGAAGTTTTACCTGTACCGGATATACCTTCGAGAATAATTACTTTAGAGGTGGCAAGACCTGCAAAGAAAACCCTTATCGTCTCCTCGGTGTAGTACAGCTTCAATTGCGAAGCCGCAAAATTGACAAAGCGTTTGATTATCTGAGGAAGCGAAATCATATCCTCGTCGTTCATATAGACGACGTTGGGGTTGCGCTCGTACTTTTCGTCGAGGTTGATAAGCTTGGTGAAACGGCTTGTTGTCTCCACCACTGCTGCTTGTTCTCCCTCGGGAGTTTGAGGCGTAACCGCTTCGGGCTGTCCCGCGTTTTCTATCTGCCCGTACTGACCGAGCTTTAATGCAAAAATTTTGCTCTTCTCTTTGACAAGTTCGTCAGCCTGTTCTTTGAGCCTTGCAATCTCTTCTAAGAGAATGTCCTTGTCGACTTCCTTTGCGCGGAAAAAGATATAACGGCGTATTAGCTGAAACAGTCTGTAACAGATGAAGAACAGGAACGCAATGTTAGCTAAGGAGACGAGAATAAAGCATATCCAACCCAAAACGTCAAAGCCTGCAATAGCTTTGCCGAGGGTTACAATATAGCCCTCCTGCTTGATACCGTTATGGTCGTAGCCAATGACGTCCCCTATAAAGAGTTTATAGAAGAGTATGAAGAACTCACTTATAAAATACCATACGTTTTGTATCCACGTCCATAGAAAGTTGACGTAGTATTGAGCAAAGTTAGCCATTTACTCCTGTCCTTGTTTTAACTGAATTATTATAAATAATTTCACCTCTTTTGCTTGGCTTTCCACCTTTAGGGGGAAAGCAGGCACATTATGTGATTAAAGAGGGGGAACATTGATTAAGGTATGAATTTTTTTTGAATTCAAACACTTTCGTCGCAAACTACGTTTTCGCCACCTTCCCTATTCTTTAGGGAAGGTTAAATTGAGGTATAATTACTATCTCCCTTAATTGGGCTTTCCCTGAAGAACAGGGAAAGTGTCACGAGCCTAAGCGAGTGACGATAGAGTTTGATACTTTCTAATAATTCATACAACTTCAAACTCTTCCGTCATATACTTCGTATATGCCACCTTCCCTATTCTTTAGGGAAGGTTAAATTGAGGTATAATTAATTAATCTAAATTTAAGTGATAATATATCGTATCACAAACGCTATCAAATTCTTTATTGATCTCATGGTTAGAATAACGTAAAACCGTATAACCAATTGCAGCTAATTTAGCGTCACGCATTTTATCTTTATTCTCAAGTGATTTTAATGCATAATGCTGAAAACCATCAATCTCAATCACTACCATCTTTGTAGGACAACAAAAATCTACCACAAAACTTTCAATAATGTATTGTCTATGAAACTGAACAGGCAAATCGCACAAAAAACCATACCAAAGTTTATTTTCTTCGTCTGTTTGGTTTCTACGTAAGTGTTGTGAAATACCTTTAAGCTTTCTATTTCTTATCACCTTTGTAATTATCTAACAAATCGACTTTAATTGGGCTTTCCCTGAAGAACAGGGAAAGTGTCACGAGCCTTAGTGAGTGACGATAGAGTTTGATACTTTCTAATAATTCATACAACTTCAAACTCTTTCGTCATATACTCCGTATATGCCACCTTCCCTATTCTTTAGGGAA
>JBJEVD010000033.1:0-1997 GCA_051884175.1 Candidatus Coproplasma sp. | reverse complement strand
TGGAGCTTACTTACAGAATTATTATCATAATTATTGCTGCTATCGAGGCGATTCTCGTTGCGCTTTTTGTCATTCATACGATTAAGAAAAAAACGAAATAAGAAAGAGATAAATAGAAAACGTTTATGTTAAAATAGGCGATTAAACGTAAAATTACTTTAAGGCGAATATCACGGATTTCGCCGAAATGATAATCGCAATATGAATTTTTATCTATGTCCGAGATTGGTTATCAAGAATACTTTAATTGAAAAAGTATGTTCTATCAAAAAAGAAGAGGTTAATTTTTGATAATTATGGCTTTTACTGTCGCTTTACCATAGGGTTGCGTTTGAGAATGAGCAATTCCTGCGGCAGGCATTTCAACCGTAAAAAGCGGTTTGAGGTGTGGGTTTTATTGTTGTACAATTTTTTTATGTACAACCTACAATTTAATAAGCGGAACTAATCCGCACGAAGAAGATTACCGTTTAACGGTTGATTGGCATTCGTGCGGATTTTTTTATTCTAAGACAGAAACAAGGAGGCTTTATTATGTAAGAGAAACAGACAATTAAATACTGCGTTAAGGCTTATACTGAAACGCATTCTCAGGTCGGTGATGAAGAAAAATCAACGACCTTTTTCACGCCAAAAATCAGGAGGTTATATGAAAAACTACGAGCAATATCGTCCGCCATAAGCGGGCGCAACTTTGGAAGCAAACGGGAAGCAAAAATGCAACAGATCTTATAGGGTTCCCGAAAATATGCGCAGCAGATTTTTGGGAAGAGGAGTCATAACGGAGTAAAGTTGTCGGACGCTATTTTGCGTTCGACATAAAACGAAGTTTATGGCGACGAAAAGTGTAGCCCACTATACTTCGATGCCGAAGTAGTGGGCTCTGCGAGGCTGTGTGTCCACTAAAATAAAAGTCGGCAGACATTCTCTACTACCACTTTGCCCAACACCACTAAATCAAAATGAAAGGAGGAAACTACAATATCATATTTAGTATGTCACATGGAAAAATACCATAAGCAAGACGTCGCACCCATCGAACGTGAGAACGAACGGGACGAGAATTATAAGTCGGACAATCCGCAGATAGACAGTTCAAAGACAAAGTACAATTATCATATGCACAACCCAGACGGGTCGTACACCGAGTTCATCAATAAGAGAGTAACCGAGTTGAATCTCTCTCCGCGCAAAGATGCGGTCGTGATGAACTCTTTTGTCGTGGGCGCAGATAGAACGTTCTTTGACGGACTATCAAAATTATCGCAATACAACTTTTTTTCGGACTGTACTAAGTTCTTTGAAGAAAGATACGGAACGGAAAATGTAATATCGGCGGTAATCCACATGGACGAAACCACGCCGCATATGCACCTGAATCTTGTTCCTATCACGCCGGACGGACGGCTTTGCAGTAAAGACCTATTCGATAAATCTAAACTACGACAATTGCAGACTGACTTTTACAACGCCGTCGGCAAGAAATGGGGTTTACAGCGAGGTAAAGAAGGAAGTCAGGCAAAGCACCTGTCCACGGCAGAGTTCAAGGCGAAAAAGATTATCGAACAAGCCGAGGCGATACGGCAAGAAAATCAGGTTTATGCAGACGCTCTTGCTGAGGCGAAAAGCGGAGATATTTCCCGAAAACGTGGTAAACTGCAAGAACAAGTCGTTGCTTTAACGGCAGAGAACAAAGATTTAACCAAACGGCTTGACCGCTCTATGGGCGAAACGCTCGAATACGCAAAGAAAGCGGAAAGTCTGCAAAGGGAAAAAGACAGCGATTCGCATTACGCCCGCGTCGGAAAAACGCTTGCAAGAACGAACCCTACGGAGTACAACAGAATCGTTTGCGGCAAGCCGAAAACCATCGGCACTTTCTTCGACTCCGTTCTATCTATGTTCACGCCGGACGTAACGATGCGGATTCCACGGCTGCAACAGATAGAACGGGAAATCGAAGAAGAACGTAGAGAATACGAAAAGCACAACAAAAA
>JBJEVD010000032.1:4977-8110 GCA_051884175.1 Candidatus Coproplasma sp. | reverse complement strand
ATTCCGCTACCGCATTGTCAAGATTGCTCTGCACGGTTTCGATTGCAGTTTGCAAAGCCAAATCAGCTTGGTTCATTGCGGTTTCAAGAGCGGTTATTTTAGCTTCAAGTTCCTCGTCTGCCGCCGTTAAATCGGAGCGAAGGAGTGCGTTAGCCGCCTGATACGCCGAATCCAATGCCGAAACTTTTGCCTCAATATCCGTCTCGTTAGCATTGATCGCCGCTTGCAATTCCGCTACCGCATTGTCAAGATTACTTTGCACGGTTTCGATTGCAGCTTGCAATGCGGAATCAGCTTGGTTCATTGCATTTTCAAGGGCAGTTATTTTAGCTTCAAGTTCTTCATCTGCCGCCGTTAAATCGGAGCGAAGGAGTGCGTCCGCAGCCTGATACGCAGAATCCAATGCCGAAACTTTTGCCTCAATATCAGCCTCATTTGCATTTATTGCCGCCTGCAATTCCGCTACCGCATTGTCGAGATTGCTCTGAACTTCATCTATTGCCGCCCCGATATCGTTCATAATCGTTTCAGGCGTAGGAATCCAATATGCATAGAGCGTGAGATTCTGCTCGGTTCTATCCCATCCGTTTACGGTATAATTTACGGGTAGCATATCCTTGTCGAAAAACATTTCTCCATTGCCTTCTTTTTCCGTAAAGTAGCCGCCAAAGGTATAGCCGTTTCGCACGGGAGCAATAAGCCCGCTTGCCGACAGCGTTTCGCCGTAACCGACCGAAAGATTTGCACTTCCGCCCGTTCCACCGTCCGCATCAAACGTTATTAAGGTTTTAATCTGTTCCCACACTGCATAGAGCGCAATGTTTGCGCCGTTCTCATCCGAAATATTTAATACCTCGTCACCGTCTGAAAACACGCATTCTCCACCCTCAGAAAGCGCCCAACCAACAAAGACAAACCCTTCCTTTACATACACGTTTTCCGAAAGGTAGCCGATTGTTCCGTAAGTATAAGCGCTGTCGTGCATTGTGCCTTCACCTCCGACTGCGTTATAGATGACCGTATAAGAATTTGCGCGCCACACCGCATACAGAATCACGTCCGTATCCGAAAAAATAAGACTGCCGCCCGCCTCATAATCCGGCGTTTGAGCGTCTTTGCTGATTGACCAGCCGCAGAATGTATAGCCCGTACGCACGGGAATGACTTCCGAAAGGGTTGCCACATTGCCTATGGAATAAATATTGCCGTCCGTCGGAGCGTCGGAACCGCCATTCGCCGAATAAATTAAAATGAGTAACGACGAATCGGCAACGATGACGGAGATATTTTCGGTAACCGTGAACGAATATCTTCCTTCCCCGTCGCAAGCGACCAACGTGCCGTTGATATATACTTTAGGATTTTCACCCGTAACGCTAAAGGAGAGTTCGTCACCGTAGAAATAGCTTGCCGAAAGTCCCGAAATTGCATAACCTGAAGCTATGTTTTGCAAAACTGTGAATTCCGTTCGTTTCCATACAGCGTAAAGAACGGTATTTGCCGAGGGCATTATAAACGTTTCGCCGCTTAAATACTGCGCCGTTTCGGCATTGTCAGTCGTCGCCCAACCTATAAATTCATACCCTGTACGCACAGGCTTAATCGCCGTGATTGTCACAGAAGAGCCTGCCGCAGGATAAGCTACCCAAACGTTGTTGATAAATTCACCGTCGTTTGCACTGTAGCTTAGAGAGGGGTTGAGCCGCCACACGGCGTAAAGGGTAACCACCGAGTCGCCCATAGTAAATTCGCCTTCGGGAAGATATTGCGCCTCTACAGCGTCCGCCGCCTCCGCCCAGCCGACAAAGGTATAATCAGCCCTTGAAGGAATGGTTGCAGAAAGAATAACCGTTTCAGCTTCGTGCGCCTGAGCCATAGCCGGTGCGCCGAAACCTCCGTTTGCGTCGAAATTGATGGTGTAGATATTCTTTTCAAGCCATGCTGCATAGACAGAAACCCTTTCCCCCTCAAAATCCGCAAGTCCTACGTTGTAGGACACGTCCGCACTATACATGCTCCAATTCTGCTCTTCATATAGGTTCCAACCAACAAAATCGTAATTGGGTCTTGAAATGCCGAGCGTTTGGGTAGAGGGCAGAAGCAGTTCGCCGTAGACCACGTTTTCTATTATGCCGACGTATTGTCCCTGACTGTACAGTTCGATATCGTAACTGATAGGATCCCAGTAAGCGTAAAGGACGAGATTACTCTCCATGGTATATGTAAGCCCTTCCACTGCATTGAAGTCATCGCCGTAATACATAACTCCGTTACCGTTTTCTTGCGTGTAATAGCCTTTAAAATGATACCCCTTGCGAGAAGGCTCGGTCGCTAATGCAGGAAGCTCGCCGTCATATAAAACGCTGACCGTACCCGAACCGCTTCCGCCGCACGCATTGAAAGTAATCTGATGTAACGTCTGTTCCCACACGGCGTAAAGGTTGAATGTGCCGCCGTTCTCCGTTGTAAGGTTATTAACTTGCGCACCGTTTTCATAAACGACTCCACCGCTCGCACTCGTCGCCCAGCCTTGGAAAGTCCAGCCTGTTAAAGAATAACCGTTTGCCGTAAGTCCGCTTGAAATATCATAGGTATGAGAAGAAGAAACCGTAGTGCCGGTTACTGTTCCGCTCGCACCCGAAGGTTTATTCGCATTATAAACAACAGTATATGTGTTCGCTTTCCACACGGCATAAAGATTGAACGTGCCACCGTTCTCCGTTGTAAGGTTATTAACTTGCGCACCGTTTTCATAAACGACTCCACCGCTCGCACTCGTCGCCCAGCCTTGGAAAGTCCAGCCTGTTAAAGAATAACCGTTTGCCGTAAGTCCGCTTGAAATATCATAGGTATGAGAAGAAGAAACCGTAGTGCCGGTTACTGTTCCGCTCGCACCCGAAGGTTTATTCGCATTATAAACAACAGTATATGTGTTCGCTTTCCACACGGCATAAAGATTGAACGTGCCGCCGTTCTCCGTTGTAAGGTTACTAACTTGCACACCGTTTTCATAAACAACGTTTCCGTTTGCACTCGTCGCCCAGCCTTGGAAAGTCCAGCCTGTTAAAGAATAACCGTTTGTCGAAAGTACTTTTTGCGTATCGTATGTGTGCGAGGAAGAAACCGTAGTGCC
>JBJEVD010000032.1:0-4877 GCA_051884175.1 Candidatus Coproplasma sp. | reverse complement strand
TTGTCGAAAGTACTTTTTGCGTATCGTATGTGTGCGAGGAAGAAACCGTAGTGCCGGTTACCGTTCCGCTCGCACCCGAAGGTTTATTCGCATTATAAACAACAGTGTATGTATGCGCCGTCCAAAGTGCATACAGGGTTATGCCGCTCGCTTGGTCGAAGTTTCGCAAACTGCTTCCGTCCGCGCCGTAATACTGCGTTCCGTTGCCGCCCGTCTGCGTAAAATATCCGCCGAACGTATAGCCCGTGCGGACAGGCAACGTTATGGCGGGCATTGCGCTGTCGTATGTTGCCGTAACGGAAGCGGAACCCATACTGCCGCCCTGCATATCCAAGGATACCGTATATGATTTAGCTACACCCGAAGCCGTAACGACTATATCTCCTGTAATGGCGCCGCCGTTTATCGTAAGCGCGCCCGTGGAGGAATTATAGGAATAGTCCGAACCCTGAGTAAGAGTTGCGCCGCCGACGGTAACTTTTATGGCAGAAGGCAGCGAATAGCCCGTTACCGCTACAAGAGAGGCGGTATAATCGGTATTGTACGTCGCATAACTTCCGCCCGAAAAACTCACATGCGAAAGCGAAGAAGAAACGGACATGGTTTTGTAATATTGCAGAGTTTCCGCTGAAGGACTGCCGCTATAAATATAGCTGTTGCCCGCTTCGTCCGCAACGGTCAGTCCCGAAACGTAAGAAAGTGCAAGAGTGCCGCTTTGGCTTCCTTCGGGCAGAATGAACTTGTAACAGGCTCTGCTCTTGCCGTTTTCAGTCACTATCTCCGAACTGCTCGACGTAAGATATGCGCTTCCGTTTAAGGTAACGGTAGCCGTTCCGCTTGAAGATATGCTGACCTTCTCGTTAAATCCTATGCAGTACTTAAACGTGTCGCCCGTGACCACCCTGTTATTTGCACTGTCCGCAACCGACGTCTTTTCAAGCGTTGCGCCCGAAAACGAGGGTGCGGTCGTATCGTACAGATAGCAGGCAGGTTTGGCGATAAACGGTCTGCCGGAGAGAGATCCCCAGTTAGAGAACCATACCTGTATCGAACAGGTTCCCGAAGGCACGGCAGCACCGGAAAGGGTCAGAGCGACGTCCTTTTGCGCAACGTAATAGTTATCATAAGTTTTCTCTGTGCCCGAACCTATCGCCGCACCGTTTGAATCATAAAAATAGACGCGGATAGAAATGTAGTGATTCGCTGACGCCTGAAACCAGTTGACAGACGAGGCGTCGAGCGTAAGCTGACCCAAATCGGCTTTAACCCTGTCCGCTTCCGAAAGTTCTATCGTATAATAAACGCCGCCTGTATAAGATTTTGTACCAAGGTCGTCTCCCGTGTCCTGCGCGCGAATGGCGTAGCCGTAGTCGTCGGACAACCAACCGTTTGCATTTACCTGATCAGCGTCCCCTAACCCCCACCCCTGATTGAGAAGGGGATCTCCCGTAAGGTCAGGAATGAGATCTGTTGTCTGACCCGTCGTCCAATTTCCGTCGGTATTCGTCGCAGCATACGCGCTCAACCCCGCAAAATAAAGCCCGGCGACTGTAAATAAAACGATAGCAATAGAAATTAAACCTGCTAAAAACTTTCTGTTTTTTATGTTTTTCATTTCCGTTCCTTCCCTTTTACCTGAATCCTTTGCGTCGGATTATCAGCATAATTATCCAAGTTCATATTAACGTTTTCGCGCTTGACTTTGCTAACGTTTTGCCGCATCCAAGGGCAAACGTAACTATTCGTAACAAAAACGCACCTATTGATTTTTAATGAATTATAATGTATACTTAAAATGCAACATAGAGGAGGAAAGTCGTTTGAGGCAGGATATAACTGACAGAAGAATATTATTTGTAGAGGACAATACCGAACTTCTTTCGGAGATGAAAAACTGGTTTTCGGCTAAGGGAAATATCGTAAGGACTGCAGACTGCTTGCGCGAAGCGAAAGCCGTTCTCGACAACGAGCAACCCGAAATGATAGTGCTTGACGTGGTTCTGCCGGACGGCTCGGGGTTGGAACTTCTTGAAAACCTCGTTCCCCTTCCGCCCGTCATTATTTTGTCCGACCTCGGAAATGAGGAAAATATCTTAGACGGGTTCAACGCAGGCGCAGTAGATTACGTCGTAAAACCGTGTTCTATGCGACTTTTAGAAGCAAGAATGCGCCTTCGTTTTCTGCCGCAGAGCGAAAGCGTGGTTGAAAGCGGGCAACTGATTATTGACAGCCGCAGGCGTACCGTACTTTACGCAGGGGAAAACGTTTCGCTGACTTCAAGCGAGTTCAATATACTTTGGTTCCTTATGAAGAATCCGTGCGAATTCTTTTCCGCAGACGAGATATACGAACGCATCTGGGCGGCGCCCAGCCTGCAAACCACCACGATACGCAGACATCTTTCAACGCTCCGAAGAAAATTGAAAGAATTTTCCAAGGAAAATATTATTTGTACGGAATTCGGCAAGGGTTACGCCTTCTTCCCAAAGGAGTTTTAAATGAAAGGACAATATTTAAAGCGTTATTGCATCCTTCTTGCAGTTAGCCTGTTATGTGCCACCCTGATTGCCGTGCTGACCTTCGCAATTCCGCACACCGCTAAAGCACAGTCCTATTACGACCTGAACGGCACGGACGGCGGGTCTGTCGCTTCAATCTCTATTACGGATTTACAGGAACTTAACACGCTGACCTGTGTGAATTATTCGCCCGACGAATTTTTAATTCCCGGTTCACAAAAACAGGGTATGCCCGTCGATCTTACACAGAAAAATAATTTTGCACAGCGTGGAACCTTTGTATTTATCATAAGAAATATCGACCCGATGTCGCCCGACTTCCTTGCGCAGTCCAAAGAGCTTACGCCCTATCTTCAGGGCGACGGATACTGGCATTTCACTCTTTATATCCCGCGCGTATGGTCTGCATGTAACGTCTATATTCGGTCTTCATTGGTACAAAGAACGGGTGAAATTTCAGATTATAACTTTATTAATTATACCGAATACGTATATGAATCGAAAACGCATACCGACAGTACGGAACCTCTGTTTTTAGACCTTACATTCTATCCTAAACAGCAAGCGATTACGCCAGACGCACTTCTTGCAGCGACTGTCGTAACCATTCATTATGAGGCCGGAAGCATCAAAGAGGCAGGGATAGAAGGCATCCCTCTCATCGGGTCGGACGAAGCCGTTCGCAATGCGGTAGCACGTGACAATACGCTTTCGATAATTTTATTCGTCCTTGCCGCTCTGATCTCTGAGATTTTTGTTTTCGTATGTTTCTTGAAAAAGACGGTTTCCTTTTTACCTCACCTCGGCATAGTATTCGGCATTTTCGGAATCGTATTTTCCTCTTACGTCCTGACGACGGCGACCTCTTTCCCCTATCTCTTGAAGTTTATCCGCACTTTAATGTGCGCATTAACTATGCTTTCAGCGTTTTACGCCCTCAGGAATAAAAAAACGCCGTTTAAGGTATGGATAGTGTTTGCTGTTCTATCACACGTCTTATGTCTATCCGTTCCGCTTTTACAGATTCTGCCTTTCGACGTTTCTGCATGGTCAGGCTTTTATTCGCTCGTCGTTACGCTGATATATTCATGCGCAATTGTAATTTCGGTTTTTGTCTATGCAAAACAAAAAGATGTTGACGTCATCTATCTTATAAATTCTTTGCTCGCAGGAATTATGGGAATTTCACTGTGTCTGCCCGACGTCAACCTGTTTGCGGCGTTCAACCCTGCGCTCTGGATGTGCGCTATAATCATCGCCTACACGGCTTTTTTGGGACTTAGCGTCTTTATCAGACAAGAAAAAAGGCTTACTTATCTCACTAAAAACCTGCAATCGGAGGTTCAGATTCGAACCAAAGAAATGAAAACCATGCTTGAAGAGCGCGACGAGCTATTACGATACGTATCCCATGATATGAAAAAGCCTGCCGCAAGTATAGAGCATTACCTCGGTATATTGAGACAGAGAGAACAGGACCGCGAACTTTGTAAAACGATAGATATCCTCAGCAAAAAAGTCAACGAACTGAACCGAAATTTTGCCGAATTATCTTCTTATGCAAAAAACAGTTTTGCCGCCGAGGAGTCGCGGATTTTCGATTTAAACGAATTGCTCGTGCGCACTCATGAGGACTTCGAGCCGGACTGCACCGCAAACGGAATATGTCTGAAAACAATTGCTTGTAAAATAGCCGTCTATGCGCAGTACAATAATCTATATTCTGTTATAGGGAACGTGATCCTCAACGCCATAGAGCATTCAGAATGTAAAAACATTCTTATTGCGGCTACAAAGAAAAAGGGCGTCTGCATACTTTCCATAGCCGACGACGGTAAGGGTATAGACGAAAGCAAAGACGTCTTTATGCCCTACTATTCGGAAACCGTATCTGAAAACAATACGGGTATAGGGCTTTATATTTCGAGAAATTTTATGCGTTCGATGAACGGAGAGCTGACTTACAGACAGGAAGACGGAAAGCTTGAGTTTTTAATAACCCTGCCGCTCGCATAAACAGTTGTTCTCTCCTGTTCATATCGGCAAAACTTAAAATCGACCACCACAAAGTAGCCGATTCGTCCTCCATTCGATTATTTATTGCAACCGGCAGGTAGCAATTTAATTATATTCGAATGGAGTTTTATTTTCAAGACTTAACGGCAGAAGCCTTTTTTGAACCTCTATCCTATCTGGAAGGCTTTATGCAAAAAGAGCCCGATTTTTCGGACTCTTAAAAATGAACTCGCTATTTGCATATATTGAATTTAATTCTTCTTTTAAATTCCCCACGAATATTTAATTAAAGTTAGACACTTTTGGAGGTGCATATTTTTATGAGAAAAAAAAGAAAAAAGA
>JBJEVD010000031.1:0-2122 GCA_051884175.1 Candidatus Coproplasma sp. | reverse complement strand
CCATGCCCTTTCAGGGCTGGAGCAAACTACGCGTTGAACGCGTAGTTTTGATTTAGAACCTTATTTTTTTATTGTCAGAAAAATTTTATCTTTCGTGACACGGAACGACGCTATGTACCCCTTTTCGAGCAAGCTCGCCAAAAAGATAATAAGCTCAATCCTCATAATTTCACCCCCTTTACGGGGCGAGATTAACCGCCTTTGAGAAGCCCTTGTTGCTTGTCTGTATTGTATCACGGTTTTTAATTTTAAGTCAAATTTTTACTTGTGTCAATATTTGATTAAATTATAAAAATAAGCGTCTAAGTCGAAACCGACTTAGACGTTTTTGGTGAAGATAAATGGACTTGAACCATCGACCTCTTGCATGTCAAGCAAAAGAAGGTTTAAAAAATTACAAGATATTGTGTTAAAAATTATTAAAAACTATCAATATATAGTGGTTAAAGTATCGCGCAAATTTTTGACACTTATATGACACTTTTCTTTAAGCTCGTAGTTTTCTACGGGCTTTTTTTGTTGTCTTTTTTGTGTTGATTGCGGTTAGTCGGTAAAAAGGGAGCGGAGGGGTTCGCGCGAACCTGCTTCGAACCCCCTCCGCAACCTTTTTTTTATTTCCTCGACTTTAACCCTGCTTTTTTATGCGGTGAGGAGTACCGCTGCACCCCTGAAATTGTCTGCGACAATATCCCCTGCGAGGGGATAAATGCGGTAGTAGATTACCGCTGCACCCCCGAAATTTGCTAAAGCAAATACCCCCTGCAAGGGGGTTAATGCGGTGCAAGAGAATTTATAACCAAATAGTAAAGTGTGAAATGTAAAATTCGCAGGCAAGCGGTTCAATTTTTAAAAATTTTATTTTTTTGATGAAGGCAATTATTAGAAATAAAATTTTGAAAAATTTCGACCGTCAGGTATGACCTGCGAATTTCCCTTTACTATTTGTTTTCAACTCCGTTTGCTCTGCTTAAGGAGTTGAAGGCGCACCTTCAACCCCTCATCAGAGTTTTACGGAGTTAAACAAGGTTAAGTTACGTCTTACAACTATCAAGGCAGGTAAAGGAAATATGGACGAAATGACAAGTAATGAGCTACACAAGCTTATTGAGTATCTTAAAGCCCAAGGCTGGACAGAAATTGAAATAGTCAAGCTTATTGAGTATATAACTCGATAATCTTGGTTAAGTAGGTAAAAAAACAGCCGTACGGGCACAAACTTTACAAATCCCGAACGGCTAACCAAGCGAGGGGGCAAACAACCTGCCTAACCTCTTCGCTTAAACTTTCTTTTAGTTTACCACAGCATTTACAAAAAATCAAGTATTAGAGGAGAAAAAAATATGAAAGTTACAATAAACAAAAGGAATTTCACACTCGATGAAATAGATGATATAAAACAGTTCAAAGCCGAATGGCAGACACCTACTATAGATGAAATTAAAACAGCAGTTCAAACAACAGCTTACGGAATGGATATTCCATTTTGTAATTTGATAGCAGTACAAAAAATTGAAATATCAAAAAGCCATTTTAAACCAACTTATTGGATAACTACAGTAATAAAAGGTACAAATAAATATAACAAAAATATTTTTGCTGAAATGGAATTCGACTACGTACAAGCAATTTTGGCTAGTCCTGGCGACAAGATAGACAACTACACAATATTTTACATAGAAGACAATTATCCAATAAAACTTTCATTATAAGATAACTCAAATATAAGCTGTGCTATCGGCTTGACGGGCAAATTAAAATTAAGTAAAAGGGATATAACAAATGAAAATTTATGCAATTGAATATCAATTTAAAGAAGATTTTACAAACGACAAAGAAATGCATTATATAATCATACAAGCCAATACAATGGATGAAGCAGAAGAATTATTCCGCCTAAGTGATTTACCGCACGATGGCTGCATAGTTATAACCGAATTTAACACTTTGGAAAAAATTAAAGCTGCGCTATCGTTGATATCAAAAGCTAAAAATGAACTATAATTTATAAGACAACAAAAAGGGCGGTAAATAACCGCCCTTCCACCTTTGGTCGCTTTCCCTTACCCAAAGACCCAACCCAAACGCCGAACGGCGGTTATTTTTTTGTCCAACGCTTTTTAAT
>JBJEVD010000030.1:0-2214 GCA_051884175.1 Candidatus Coproplasma sp. | reverse complement strand
AATCAAAATGAAAGGAGGAAACTACAATATCATATTTAGTATGTCACATGGAAAAGTACCATAAGCAAGACGTCGCCCCGATTGAACGGGAAAACGAACGGGACGAGAATTACAAGTCGGACAATCCGCAGATAGACAGTTCAAAGACGAAAGACAATTATCATATGCACAACCCCGACGGAACGTATACCGAGTTCATCAATAGGCGAATAACCGAGTTAAATCTTTCTCCGCGCAAAGATGCCGTCGTGATGAACTCTATCGTTGTGGGCGCAGATAAGGCGTTCTTTGACGGGCTATCGAAATTATCACAATACAACTTCTTTTCGGACTGTACCAAGTTCTTTGAAGAAAGATACGGAACAGAAAACGTAATATCGGCGGTAATCCACATGGACGAAACCACGCCGCATATGCACCTGAATCTTGTTCCTATCACGCCGGACGGACGGCTTTGCAGTAAAGACCTATTCGATAAATCTAAACTACGACAATTGCAGACTGACTTTTACAACGCCGTCGGCAAGAAATGGGGTTTACAGCGAGGTAAGGAAGGCAGTCAGGCAAAACACCTCTCCACAGCAGAGTTCAAGGCGAAAAAGATAATCGAACAAGCCGAAGCGATACGGCAAGAAAATCAGGTCTATGCGGACGCTCTTGCCGAAGCGAAAAACGGAGAAATATCACGCAAGCGCGGTAAACTGCAAGAACAGGTCGTTGCTTTAACGGCAGAGAATAAAGACCTGACAAAAAGACTTGACCGCTCTATGGGCGAAACGCTTGAATACGCGAAAAAAGCGGAAACTCTGCAAAGGGAAAAAGACAGCGATTCGCATTACGCCCGCGTCGGAAAAACGCTTGCACAAACCAATCCCACGGAATACAAGCGCATAAGCCAAGGCAAGCCGAAAACTATCGGCACTTTCTTTGACTCCGTTCTCTCTATGTTCACTCCGGACGTGACGATGCGGATTCCACGGCTACAACAGATTGAACGGGAAATCGAAGAAGAACGGAGAGAATACGAAAAGCACAACAAAAACAACAATTATAAATAAAATTTAAGGGCTATCTTCCCTTTGCTCCCCATCAGAGCTTGACTTTTTATCTGAAACAGGATAAAATATGTATCAATACGAGAATATTATTTCGGAGGTTAAGCGTAATGGAAAGAAAGGAAGATACGCCTGTACGCAAGACGCGCAGGAAGTATGAAGAAAAGAATAAGGAAAAGAGAAAACAGGCAAGCGGAAACTTCGGCACGATGATACCGAGAGCGCTTTTTAATGAAATAAACGAATTTCTCGAAGAAAACGATATTACCAAAGTCCGCCTCATCAAAGAGGGATACGAGGCTTTGAAGAAAAAGAAAGAAAACGGCACTTTGACTACTGATTTGCCGTAACTTATTTCCTGCCGTTTTGCGTAATTGAAATCAATGATAAGGAGATTAAAATTACGGAAAACCAAGCAAAAACTATTAAAACAACAAAACCCACGGCAAGTATATTCACCTATTATCTGAAACAACCGAACGGCGAATATATAAGGAGCCGCGAAAAAGTAATCGGGAACACGGTTTACACCATTATCTCCCGTGAAAGGACGGATGCCGACAACACAGCGTTCGACATTACAAAAAGAATAATCGAACGGAATATGGACGAAGCCTTAAAGCCTCCCGTTCGGTTATCTCATAAGTCATCGTTTGAAAGTTGCAATTCGGGAGGTAATAAACAATGAATTTGCAACCGACAATTAAAAATAAGAAAGTAAAAAGCACAGAAGAACAATGGACGGCTTGCTATTGCAGGCTTTCCTGCGACGACGATCTGGACGGCGATTCGAACAGTATACGTAATCAGAAAATGTTATTGCAAAAGTATGCGGACGAAAACCGTTTGCGCAACGTAAGATTTTACGTGGACGACGGGTATTCGGGCAGTAACTTCGACCGTCCCGATTTCAAACGTATGATGGACGATGTGGATAACGGAAGAATTTCTACTGTAATCGTCAAGGATATGTCAAGGTTTGGCAGAGACCATATTCTCGTAGGATATTACACGAAATATTATCTTGCGGAAGCCGACGTAAGGTTCATTGCCATCTACGATCAAGTGGACAGCGAAACCAATCCCGACGACGATATTACGCCATTCAAGAACATCTTAAACGAGATGTATGCCAAAGATTGCAGTAAGAAGATTAGGG
>JBJEVD010000029.1:0-31266 GCA_051884175.1 Candidatus Coproplasma sp. | reverse complement strand
TAAGTTCGGCTATGGCGTTCTTTAAAAAGGTCTCGGCAACCGATTGCTTGCGGATAACCTGCAAAGCGGTGTCAAAGTCAAACCACTGCGCCTCGGCAAGCTCACTCTTATCCAGCTCGACTTCTCCGTTCTCGGCAACGACTAAAAAGTTGAGCATAAGCACGTTGTGCGGTTCGTGATACAAACTCGACATATACTTATACTTGACCACGTTGAGTTTGGTCTCCTCTTTAAATTCCCTAGTCACGGTTTTTTCAGCCGTCTCGCCCTTTTTAACGTAACCTGCAAACAGGATATAATCGTCCTGACCGTTATGTTTAGCAAGCAAAATCTTGTCTTTTGCGCGGTTTACCACAACCATAGATACAGCGGTAGCAAATTGCGGAAACCTGAACTCACCGCAGTGCTTGCAATAGGGTACAAGTCCCTCCTGTTCGTGTACAAACAGGGCAAGCTTCTCTCCGCATACGGGACAATGCATAAATTTTTCCTCCTTATTATTTTGTTTATCACGCTTATTAATTGTTTCTGTCAGGTTTAATTATAATACTATGCTAAGCGGTTGTCAATAATTCGAACAAATTTGATTGTACTGATATTGACATAACGTTGTCAATATTATATAATAAAATTGTATCAAGCTTTACGGGGGAAAAAGGGAATGAACTATGAAGCTGCAAGCGCGTTGCTTGAAAAATACGGGCAACAGCATCTACTGCATTACTATGAAAAATTGAGCGATTCGCAGAGGGGTATCCTGCTCGACGCAATCGAAGAAATAGATTTTTCAGCCTTTAAATGTTTGAATACGGAGGAGAAGAAGGAGCTTGGCGAAGTCACTCCGATAGAGGCTCTCTCCTTAAAGGAGATTAAAAAACAGAGTTCACGCTTTATGCAGACGGGGCTTGCCGCAATAAGGGAAGGCAGGGTAGGCGTCGTGCTGCTGGCAGGCGGTCAGGGTACGCGTTTAGGCTATGACGGACCTAAGGGCACCTTCAATATCGGCATAAACAGACCATTATATATATTCGAGTGTCAGATAAACAGCATTAAAAATTGCTGTTCTGCCGCAGGCGTTTTGCCCCATCTGTTTATAATGACTGCTCCTCAAAACGACGAAGTCACCCGTAAATTCTTTGAAGAACACGATTATTTCGGCTATGATAAAAAGCTTGTTCACTTCTTCGTTCAAGGCGTTGCCCCCGCTATATCCCCCGACGGAAAGATTTTAATGGCGGAAAAGTATAAACCCGTGCTGACCCCCGACGGCAACGGCGGTTGGTTTAAGGCTCTTAATAAAGCTTACGGAAAAATGCTTAACAAATGGGGTATAAAATGGCTTAACCTTGCAGGCGTGGACAACGTTCTGCAAAAGATTTGCGATCCCGTATTTATCGGCGCAACTGTATCTAGCGGGGCGAATTGCGGAGCTAAATCGGTTAAAAAAGTCACCCCCGACGAAAAGGTGGGCGTCATCTGCAAAGAGGACGGTGTTCCTACGGTAATCGAGTACTACGATATGCCGCAGAGATTGAAGGTAAGGCGTGACGTAAAGGGAGAACTTGTATACTGCTACGGCGTAATATTGAACTACCTGTTCAGCGTAGAAAAGCTTAAAGAAACGACAAATAAAAAACTGCCCTATCACCTTGCGGAGAAGAAGATACCCTGCTTAAAGGGAGGCAAGAAGTTTACCCCCGAAACCCCTAACGGCTTTAAGATGGAGCAGCTTGCGGTCGATTTAGTCAAGCTTATGGGCAGCTGCATTGCCTACGAGGTTGAGAGGGAGAAGGAGTTTGCCCCCGTCAAAAACGCAACAGGCGTCGACAGCGTGGATACCGCAAGAGAACTGCTGATTAAAAACGGTGTAGAGCTTTAAAAAGAATTCTGAGGAAATTATTGATAACATATGCAATCGTTACGTGAATTATATCGCATAGGCGTCGGTCCTTCCAGCTCCCACAGTATGGGTCCGGAGGCGGCGGCGAAGAAGCTTTTAAGCCTCTACCCCGATGCGGAGTTTAAAATAACGCTGTGCGGCTCGCTTGCCTTGACGGGTAAGGGGCACGGTACGGATACGGTGCTGTATAGGGTGTTAGGCGATAAAGTCACCGTTATTTTCGATACGCAAACGGAGGATTTACCCCACCCCAATACTATGTTCGTCAGCGTATATATGGGGGGTAACGAGGTTGCAAAGCATACAATTCTCTCCGTAGGGGGCGGTAAGATTTGCTTTCAGGGCGAAAAGATTGCAGAATGCCCCGAAGTCTATCCCCTCAACACCTTTGAGGAGATTAAGTCATACGTAAAGGAAAAGGATATGCGCCTTTCGGACTACGTCTTTGCGGTCGAACCCGATATGGCGGACTACCTTGCCGACGTGTGGGCACAGATGAAAGCCTCTTTAAAGGAGGGGCTTAACGCGGGCGAGGGCGAACTCCCCGGCGGACTGCACGTTATGCGCAAGGCTTCATATCTATGGCACAGCAAGCACATAGGCGAAACGCCCGAGATTGCGGAAAACAGAAAGATTTGCGCATACGCTTACGCCGTTGCCGAGCAGAACGCGTCGGGCGGTGTGGTGGTAACGGCTCCTACCTGCGGTGCCTGCGGAGTACTGCCTGCGGTGTTGTACTATATGAAGAAGGACAGAAAGTTCTCCGACGAACAGATAGTCAATGCGCTTGCAGTGGCAGGAATAATAGGTAACCTTATCAAGACCAACGCCTCCATAAGCGGTGCGGAGTGCGGCTGCCAGGCGGAGATAGGTTCGGCTTGTTCAATGGCGGCTGCGGGACTTGCAGAGCTGTATGAAATGGATATAGAGCAGATCGAATACGCCGCAGAGATTGCAATGGAACACCATTTAGGTTTAACCTGCGACCCCGTTGCAGGACTTGTACAGATACCCTGCATAGAGCGCAACGCCGTTGCGGCAATGAGGGCGATTAACGCAGTAAATATAGCAAACTTTCTGACCTATACGAGGAAGGTTTCACTTGACACGATTATCCGCACTATGTATGAAACGGGCAGGGATATGTCCAACAGATACCGCGAGACGAGCGAGGGCGGTTTAGCCAAGACCTATAAATCTTCATAAGGTATAAAAATAATAAGTGCCCCCGAAAGCCATTGACTTTCGGGGGCGCAATAATTATCGTGAAATATATTGGCTAAGGGATATTACGTCTCCGACGGAGGTGCGACGGGGGTAGGTTCTGCCGTATCTTCAGCGGTTACAGCCTTTTTATCCTCTATTTCACCTGCCCATTTGAAGGCGAATTTGGCTATTATTACCGCTATAATCTCGTTGATAATCGCCGAGGCTACTATTGTACCCGACACGATTGTTGCAAGCGAGGGGTCAAAAGCGGATAGGGTTGTGGTTGCAATGCCCGTGAACACCAGCGAAACTCCCGAATGGGGAAGCAGAGTAAAGCCGAGGAACTTAGTAACCGTGGGCTGTGCCTTGGTAACCTTGCCCCCGACATATGCCCCGCCGATTTTGCCAACCGCCCTCGATAAAATATAGACCGCCGTGAATACTCCCGCCCCTGCAATCAACCTGTAGTCGAGGGGCATACCAAGGTTAACAATTACTATGACAAGCGATAGGCTCAATATGGGGTTATACAGCTTTAATATTCCCTCAAGCTTTTCTTCGGGTACGATATTTGCAACCGTCGCGCTGAACGCCATACCCATAAGCAGATAGTTTATGGTAAACGAACCGAAGAGGAAATAATCTATCAGCAGTCCGCTGACCGCAGATAATATAAGGAAGAGCAGCATAACGCAAAAGCGGAAAGCCGTCTTTTTTATAACCTTCATTAAAAAAGCTGTTGCTAAACCAAAGGCAATGCCTATGACGAACGGGAATAAAATCATTCCGACTATTGTCAGGGGAGAGGTGTTTGCACCGCCGTGTGTTGCGCCTATAATTGAAATGACGGTGAAAAATACCACCACGCCTATGACGTCGTCAATGGCGGCAAGCGGTAAAAGCGTCTGCGTGACGGGTCCTTTGGTTTTGTACTCGTTTACGATGGAAAGGGCGGGTGCAGGGGCGGTTGCCAGCGCGATTCCGCCGAACACGAACGCAAGATACACGGGTACGTTTGCAATGAGAAAGGTTATCGCAAACACACCGCTGACGAATAAAAACGTGCCGATAGACTGAATAAAGGTTATGCCTATAATCTGCTTTCCCGACTTGGCAATTTTTTTAAACACTATCTCACGCCCTATCATCACGCCTGCAAAGCACTCGAAGAATTTGATGAAAATTTTGTACCAGACGGAGTCGGTAACCTCTGCGGTCACTATGCCTGCAAGGTTTGGTCCGAATACGATACCTGCTATAAGCCACCCTAAAATGGCAGGCAGCTTTAATTTGGAAACCAGCTTTCCGCAGATGAGTGCGGTGCAGAGCATTGCAAAAACACGTAAAATCGAAACAATCATACTAACGCCTTGACCAAATAATTAATAACTTCCTCCGCACATAGCTTTTGTGTGCAGAGCTTTTCAAACGTACCGTCTATAATTATGCGGAGTACCGCCTCGTCACGCTCGGAACTGCCGCCCAAGGAGGGATAAATCGCCTTAAACAACTTATCGTTCTGCTTCTGTGTATATGTACGCAGGGCACCGTTAAGCTTGTATTTATTAAAAATACCACCGCTTGTCATCAGCTTTGCGTCAAAGTACAGGGAGAGCAGTTTCACCCGTGCAGACTGCGAATTGTAGCCTGCAAGCTTTACAACCTCGGCGTTTGCGTCGGCGTAGTACCTTTCGTACAGGGCAACGGCAAGCGACTGTTTGTCGGGGAAATATTTGTAAATCGTCTTCTTTGAAAGGTTAAGTCTTTGGGCAATAGTGTCAACCGAAAACCTCAGCCCCTCCCGTCTTAGGCTCTCAATAGATTCAAGAATAATACGTTCTTTCATACGGAAACAAAATTCCTTATTTTTGTTTCCATTATAGTTCGTATTCAACGGGCAGTCAAGCAAAGAAGGTAAAATCTTTATAAATTGTTAAACATACAAAACTCTTTGCAGGTATTGACAAAGTTTTAACTAAATATTAAAATGTAATGGTAGGACTTTGTTAATTATCTAAGGGGAGCAATGAAATGCAATTTACAATTCGCAAGATGGCTGCAGGGGACGATTTGGAGCAGGTAGCCAGGCTCATATATTTGACCGACCCGTATATCTATCCCAACTGGTTTGACAGTATGGAAGACGGAGTTAAAGTCATTCGTGAAATGATTGAGCTGCCTACGCTGTACAACAGGGAAAATATTACCGTTGCCGTATTGCCTGACGGGTTTATTGCAGGTATGGTAGTTTCAAAGCAAACGCCTTTTGTTGAGGACGAAGAGTATATTTCTCAAGCCTTTAGAAGAGCTAAGGTTCAAGAAGACAAAAGGACGAAAGAGGTCTTTGACGCCTATTATTCCAAGATGGGCGGTGAAGAGGACGGTTACTACGTTGCAAACGCAGCCGTTGACCCTGCTTACCGTAAACAAGGCATAGCGGGGGCGTTGATTGAAAGCGTGACGGAGGGAAAGGATTTTTGCTCGCTTGAATGTGTTGTGGCAAATGCAGGGGCTTGGCGATTGTATCAAAGATTAGGGTTTAAAATCGAGTACGAATACCCCGGGGTGCACGGTATCCCTTGCTATAAAATGACTTTGAGCAGATAGGTTGGAGTATGGACGTATTTATAAGTTATAGAAGAGACGGCGGATATGCAATGGCTCGTCTATTGTACGAGTGCTTTAATAATGCAGGACTTTCTGTATTTTTGGATCTTGAAGAATTGCGTTCGGGACCGTTCAACACAAAGCTCTATGAAGCTATTGACAGCAGTGAAAACTTCGTCTTGGTCTTGCCCCCCAATTCTTTGGATCGCTGCGTAATGGAAAACGATTGGCTAAGGCTTGAAATCGAGTATGCAATAAAGCAAAAAAAGAACATTATACCCGTTATGATGGTGGGGTTCAGCTTCCCTGAGGAGTTACCGCCGTCTTTGCAGGTTCTCCCGTTTTTTAACGGCGTTCAGTCCTCTCGCGAGTACTTTGACGCGGCAGTCAAAAAGATAATTTCCATGCTTAAAAACGTGGAAGTCTGCGAAAGTAAAATCAATCTTAACGAAAGACACGACGACGTTCGTTATTACTATTTTGAAGATGAGCAGGAAAAGAACAGACTGCGTGTAGAAGACAATTTGCTTGCCAAGTATGAAAAGCCCATAATCGACAGGCTTTTAGAGGGTAAAGAAAACGTCGTCTGCCTTGACGTAAACGTGTTGAGTACAAGGGGTTCCTTTGCTCGGTTGGACTATCCGCAGATATCCAACGTCGTCGCGCTTTCCTATAACGAGGACGTTGCCAAATACGGAAACGCGAGAAAATTAGAGAGTGAAAAAGGGAAAATCGATTTCTTCCGGGTTCAGTTTGAAGCCGATAATTTTGATGAACAGCTTGAAAACTGTTTGGAACAGGCAGGGGTTGACGGTATAGATTTCGTCTATTTAAGTATGGCGATAATGGACTTTAAAAAGCCTTTTAAAGTTCTTCAGGCAATCCAGAACTTTTTAAACGACGATGCGGTAATGCTGGTCAGGGACGTGGACGACGGTGCGGTCTTTGCCTATCCCGACAAGGACGGCTTGTTTGCTAAATTCCAATCCTTTTATATACATAACATCTACAGCGGCTACAGGTATACAGGCAGACAGGTTTTTTCATACGTTAAAAAAATGGAGCCTAAAGAAATTGTTCTGGAGAGATACGGCATCAACACCTCTAATATGAAGAGGAATGACAAGAAGGCTCTTTTTGAAAGCTGGTTCAGCTTTATCCCCAATGACTTTTCGCGTATGCTGAGGGAGAACCCCAATTCCAAAATTGCAGGTGAAGTTGTAGAATTTTGTAAAGAACACTACGACGAGTTAAACGAGCAGTTCTTTTCAAGAGACGTTCTGTTTTCAGCAGGGTACGTCATTTACTCGGTAAAATTTTAAGTTAATAATAAAATTAAAACGGTTATTGACATTAGTCGAAAACCGTTTTATAATATCTGTAATAATTAAAGTTACGGTCAGCGTTCAGTTGGCTTAATTAAATAGATTAAATAAATAGAGGTAAAAACTATGGAAAAATGGAAATGTACAGTATGCGGATACATACACGAAGGTCCTATGACCGAAGACTTCAAATGCCCTAAATGCAAACAGCCTGCAAGCAAGTTTGTTAAAATCGAGGAAGCTACGGCTAAGAACCCTTACGCCGGTACCAAAACCGAAAAGAACTTGTGGGAAGCTTTTGCAGGCGAATCCCAGGCGAGAAACAAGTACACCTACTTTGCTTCCGTTGCGAAGAAGGCGGGCTACGAGCAGATAGCCGCACTCTTTTTACAGACTGCCGAGAACGAAAAGGAGCATGCTAAGCTTTGGTTTAAGGCGTTAGGCGAGCTTGGAGACACGGCTGAAAACCTTCTGCACGCAGCCGAGGGCGAAAACGCCGAGTGGACGGATATGTACGACAGAATGGCAAGGGAGGCTGACGAAGAGGGCTTCCACGATTTGGCAAAGCAATTCCGTGGCGTTGCCGCAATTGAAAAGTCGCACGAGGAGAGATACCGTGCCCTGCTTAAAAACGTTGAAACCAAGCAGGTATTCGAAAAGGCAGGCGTAACAATCTGGGAGTGCCGCAACTGCGGACATATCGTGGTAGGCACCGCCGCTCCCGAGGTATGCCCTGTATGCAATCACCCTCAGTCATTTTTCGAGGTTCGCAAAGAGAATTATTAATCTTAATGCAGCATAAAGTAAATAGACGCCTGCGGCACCCGTGCCGCAGGCGTCTTTCACTGCGTCAATAAAGCGGTTACGTTGTTTGATGTGAACCCCAAAGTTTGGACGAAGAACCACAAATAAAAGAGGAGTTTACGGGTTAAACTCCTCTTTTATAAATAGCTATTGTCATCAGATTAACTCATCGTTTAGCAGATAAAATTAGTCTCACGAGAATTTTAATCGAATTTAATTGAACCATGGGGAGTAATAGGGCAATACCTTTCATTGACCAATTTCAGGGATTTTAATTATCAAACGACAATTATAGGTGAATTATTTTTTCAATGAAAGAAAATAACATTTTATGAGAAATTCTATAAATTTTAAAAAAAGGTATTGACAAATGAAATAAGGCTGATTATAATTAACTTAACCGATTAAGTAAACGATGTTTGACGGAGTTTACGCTATCGTAAAAAATTTATGAGGTGGAAAGATGAAAAAACTAAGATGGCTTATTCTTGTCGTTGCGGCTATGATGGGGCTTGCCCTGTTTGCAGCTTGCACACCCTCGGAGCCCCAAACGACGACTTACACTGTCACGTACTATGACGGAAGCAACGTTTTAAAAACTGAAAGCGTAGAGGAGGGCGGTAAGGCAACGAACTGGACCCCCGAAAAGGAAGGATATAATTTTGAAGGTTGGTGGGCTACCCCCGGCTTTACTCACGAATTTAAATTCGACGAGGTAACTATCAATGCGGATACGTCCGTCTTCTCGCAGTGGTCATCGGCTACTCAGTCGGTTGACACCCGTACATATTATATAGTCGGTGCAGGAACAAGTCCTATTCTTTCCGCAAGCAATTGGGGTAAGGTATTTGACGAAACCACGCAGATGACCAAGGCTACGGATAAGAACGAATACACTTACACCGTAGATTTATACGTGGGCGATCTGTTCCAGTTTGCCATCAACGATAGCTGGCACAATCAGCGTGGCGTAGGTTATCTTGATAAACTCACACTTGCCGATGGAACTGAAGTGTTCAGCGGTGCAAGCACGATAGGCGATAACTCTGCTTACCGTCTCAACATAAAGTGCGAGTATGCAGGTAACTATACGTTTACACTTACTACTCACCCCGACGATGACGCTTACGAAACTTCCAATGCTTCTTACACAGAAGCTAACAAAGAAGCTTTCAATATCAATCCTTTGGACACCATTACTTGGGTAAGAAACGGCGACGTAACCGCAGACGTGGAAGTAGTAACCGACTATTTCATCAAGGGCGCAGGTATAACCGATTGGAAGGATATGTATAACTCTGCAACCAAGATGACCAACACGGACGGCGTATATACGCTTAGCGTCTATCTCAAAGAGGGTGAAGAGTTTATGTTCACTTCTCAAAATACCATAGGTTCCGACGTTACGACGGGTACCGAATATCTCAGGGCAAGCAACCTCGACGAGGCAGCTAAGGCGTTAATCGACCAGACGGCTACCTACAATATGATTGCAAAGGCAACAGGTACTTACACCTTTACTTATACCGCATCTACCAAGGTGCTTACGGCTACGTTCGATTCAACTGCCGTGCCTGCAGCTACCGATTACTATATCGACGGTACGTTTGCCGAAGGCGTTGCAGATTGGAGCGGTTACTGCTTCAACGCAGATTACAAGCTGGCTCAGGTGGGAACGAGCGACGTATACGAAATTAAGAACGTTACTATGAAAGCCGACTCTCAGTTAATAATTCAGGCGTTCAAGGCGGGTTCTACCGAACGTGGTGAATGGGGAACCGAAAGCTATAACGGACTTGGCAGTTACAACTACACCTATCTCTATAACGGCGGTGAAGCGTTCACTGTAGTGGGCGGTGGAAACAACAACATAAAGGTCGTTACAGCCGGAACTTACGATATTACCTTCAACAGCTACGCTATGATAATAACCATCACCGAACACGTTGAATCAGCTGATACGTTAGATATTTATATCAAGGGTTCAAACATTAACAGCTGGTCGCACGGCTTCTCTCAGGAGTGGAGATTAACTCTCTCCGCTGACGAAACCAAGTATGAGTTTACCCTTACTGTAGCGGCAGACGCACCTGTGGAATTCGGTCTGGAAAAACACCCCAAGGGTGAAACCACCGGCTACGGCACATACCTTGGTGCGTCCGTTATAGGAACGAGCGGTGATGCAAACTCAGTATTTACTCCTGCAAGCGGATCTAACTTCACTTGCTCTACCGCAGGTACCTACAAGCTCGTCTACGATATAGCTACCGAAAAGGTTGATTTTTATCAAGTTAGCTAAAAGCCGTGGCACTGTAAAATTTTTCTCCCAAAAAGTAATCGGGTGCCTTTACGACACCCGATTTACTTTAATTATGATGTTTAATTAACTGTTGCTATTTATTTGTTTATGGACGTATGCTATACTTTATACGAGTGGATGTCGAATGGTTCGTGGCTCAACGCCTGCTCTATACATCTCGTAGTCTGACCGCATTTAGCCAAGTAGGCGTTGTCGGCAAAAAATACGTTCACGTTGCGGCTACGGAAGAATCTTGCGATTATCTCGTGCAAAGTTACTACGCAAGCGGCGTCAATAGCGCATAAATCGTCGTAGCTTTCAACAAATAAGACGTCGGGGAACTGAACTTTAATTTCGTTTTTAAGGTTTTCGTCCGACGGCGTTATGCACACAAAGACGTAACCTTCGCTAAAGTGTTCGTCGGCTACGCTTTTTAAAGCCGCATAGTCGGTGGTTATCTGAAAGAACAGCGGGTCGTTTACAAGACAGTCCACGGCTACGAGGGGGATATAGTTTTTGTTGCCTATTTCATAGAAGGTCTCTTTGGTAACGTTATATGCTATTATGGCGTCTGCGTTTTCAAGGCGACCGCAGGGCAGGGTATTGAAAAGCAGTCCATAGTCTCCGGGGAATGCCGCCGAAAGGTTTTCAAGCATATATAGGTATTCTGCCCGTGCAAGGGGATTGAGTTCCCCCGTGCATACCGCAATGAGCTTTGAGTGGGGTGCGGCACGCAGATTCTTTGCAAAAACGCTCGGTTTATAGTTTAGAAGATTAATAACGTGCCAAATCTTCTGTTTGGTCTCTTCGCTGATGGATTGGTCTTCTCTCTTGTTTATTACGTAGGATACGGTTGCGGCTGAAACGCCTGCGGCACGTGCTACGTCGTGAATGGTAACTCTGTCTTTCATAACGGTTAAAGTATAACAAAGCTTACAAAAAATGTCAAGAATAAGGTTTTTAATATGAACGAAAGCGCAATTTTACACTATCCTGAATCCAAATATTGTTATGCTACAGGCGCAAATACAGTCTGTTTAAGGCTTAGAATATCCCGTAAGGATACGCCCGATAAGGTTAAGGTTATTTACGGGGGGAAGTATTCATTCGCCATTGAACGCAGAGAAGCGGTTATGAACAGGAGCTACGAGGACAGACTGTATGCTTATTACACTGTAACGTTATCTTTAGAAGATTTGCGGCTAGTATACGTTTTTGAAATATGCGATAAGGGTAGGAAATGTTTCTATTCCGAGGACGGACTGACCAAACAATTTGATTTTGAGCTGAGTTATTACAATTGTTTTCAGTACGCTTACATTAATAAAGCCGATATTATGCAATCGGTAAAATGGATGGACACGGCATGTTTCTATCAGATTTTCGTGGAGAGGTTTAACATAGGAAACAGGGAAAAGGATTTATCCTATATAAATATGGAGTGGGACGGGATACCTAACCCTAAGAGCTTTGCCGGCGGTGATTTGCAAGGGATTTGTCAAAAGCTTGGATATTTAAAGGATTTAGGCATAAACGCAGTATATCTTACGCCCGTTTTCAAGTCGATATCCAACCATAAATACGATATAAGCGATTATTATTCGATAGACACCGCCTTCGGAGACAAGGAGGTTTTTCGAAGCCTTGTAGATAAAGCGCATTCGCTGGGTATGAAAATCGTGATGGATGCCGTATTCAACCATTGCAGTGAAAATCTTTTGCAGTTTCATGACGTTTTAAAAAATGGAAGAAAATCGCCCTACTACGATTGGTTTGTAATAACAAGCGATGAGCCGCTTGAATACGAATGCTTTGCCGCCTGCAAATATATGCCCAAATTCAATACCTCAAACCCCGAAGTGCAGAAATTTCTTTTGAACGTGGCGGTCTATTGGATAAAGGAATTTAAAATAGACGGCTGGCGGTTGGACGTTTCGGACGAGGTCTCCCACGATTTCTGGCGCACCTTCCGTAAAGTTGTCAAGGCGGCAAACGCCGACTGTGTTTTAATCGGTGAAAACTGGCACGACGCCAACGCCTATCTGCACGGCGACGAGTTTGACGGCATAATGAATTACGCCTTTACAAAGGCTTGCCTCGATTTCTACGCATTCGACAAATTCTCCCCTAAACAGATGGCGGACAAACTCAACGAAATTCTGATGCGTAACACGGACACGGTTAATTTAATGATGCTAAATCTTCTCGACAGTCACGATACGGACAGGTTTTTAACCCGTGTGAAGGGCGATGAAGATAAGCTGATGAGTGCAATCGCTCTCAATTACTTTTTCGTAGGAACGCCTTGTATTTACTACGGCACGGAGATTGGTTTAGAGGGCGGTTACGACCCCGACAACAGGCGCTGTATGGATTGGGATAAGGCGGAAGAGGATACGCCGTTGAAGAGGCTTATAAAAACGCTTTCCGCTATAAAAAGTCAAGGCGGACTTTCGGGGGCGGAGATTAAAATTTACGAAGAGAACGGACTGTTGATATTAAGGCGTGAAAGATACGTCTTAGCGATCAACCAGAGCGGAAAGGGGCGTATATATGCCGCAGATAATGCGGTTTGCTCCAATAAATATGCGGGGCAGATTCTGTCTGAGGGCGGATTTGTTCTGCACAAAATAATGGTTAAGGAGGGTTAAATGCGAAAGACGTTATCTGCATTGATTGCGCATATTGCCGTAATACTCGCCGTGATAATAACGCTCGGAACGCTGGGCATGATTGCCGCAGGCATTAATTCCGAAGGGGCTGAAAAATTCACGGGTGAGCTGGAGTGCGGCGTAACCTTGAGAATACTTGAAAACGATACGGCAAAGGAGCAGGGCTATTTAAAGGAGCTGCTCGATGCGTTTAACGAGGAGTATAAAGAATACGGCATAACGGCAGTGGACGCCAATATGGACCAGTACACCGACTTGGAGACGGGCGGTCCCTACGGCTACGGACCCGACGTGCTGTATCAGGCTAACGATGCGGTTATGAAATATACCGACGGTAAGCACATACTGCCGTTGCCCGTCGAACAGCTTGACTGTTACGACTATATCGGTGAAAATGCGTGGGAGGCGTATACTTCAACCTTCAGCGGACAGGAATATATCTTCGGCGTACCCGTCAATATCCAGCAGCCTCTTTTATACTATCGTGAAGATTTACTGCCCGAAAACTGGCAGGCAGATTGGGACGACGATAAAAACGGCGTGCCCGATATGGTTGAAAACTGGACGGATTTATACCGCTATTCCAAGCTCATCCGTACAGAGAGCGGCGGCAGTAAATACGGCTATATGAAGTCGTTGAACGACGGTTATTTTGCTTCGGGCTACTATTTCTCCTACGGCGGTTACGTGTTCGGCGGCGAGGACGGCAAGGATACCTACGACGTCGGGTTTTCCAAAGGGGAGAGTTACAAGGGGGCAAGAATCATCCGTCAGCTCGCCTCGGTTATGAACCTTGAATGTACCGAGGACACCATAACCAAGAACTCCTATTCACGCCTTGCTTCGGGAACTTATTTTGCAACCATGACCACGCCCGACGTCTATACTCTGTTCATAAAGGAGATGGTAAACGCAGGATATAGCGAGGAGTACGCCCGTGAAAATTTAAAGGTCGTTCCCGTTCCAAAATTGCCCGTCAGCGGCGATTTGGAGGACGAATCGCAGGGAATGATAGAGATGACCGTAATGGGCGGCGTCAACGGTTATGCCATAAGCTCCTACACCAAAGCGCCCAACGCCGCACTCGCCTTCGTCAACTTTGCAACAAGCTATGAGATGATAGGAAGGCGTTGCGATTTGCTGGGGATATCCCCCGCCCGTTCGGATATTGCAGAGGAGAGGGGCGGATTAAACCGTACTATAAACGAAAATCTCGACAAGGGCATAATCTACGTTATGCCAAGCGTCAGAGCCTTAGCGCAGGTATGGACGCCGTTGCAGACCTTCTGCGCAATACTTGCCGACGACGTGCTTAATTCAAAGAACGTCTATATTACAGAACAATCGCTCAAGGACGGACTTGCAAACGTCGATAAGCAGATATACGACGCTATTCATACGCTTGCAGGTTAAAGGAGGGGAAGATGATTAACGTAAAAGAAAAAGGCAACCGTTTTGCCGACTTCGGCAAAAAAATAAAGGCATTTTTCAAATGTATACCACAAAAGCTGAAAAACAAATTTGCAGGCGCAAAGGAGATTTTGACCCAGGGTAACGGAAAGGTCTGCGCCTCGCTGTGTATAATGGGGCTTGGTCAGCTTTTGTATAAGCAATGGGCGAAGGGAATAATGTTTCTCGTCCTGCAGATTGCTTTCATTGCATATTTCGTGCTTACGGGCGCAACCGATTTGTTCGGCTTTTTCACCCTCGGCACCCGTGAGGGCAACGCCTGGTACGGAATAGAGGGCGACAACTCGGTGGTTATGCTCATTATGGGTATCTTCGCCATACTGATGATTATTCTCTATATAGCAATCTATATTTCCAACGTAAAGGACGTCTACAGAACGCAGTGCGCCTACGACACGTTGAAACAGCCCGAAACCTTCAAGCAGGAGGCGGCTGCGCTTTTAGATAAATCTTTCCATAAAACCGCTTTGGCATTGCCCGTATTAGGCGTGTGCGTATTCAGTATCTTGCCCATAGTTTTTATGATACTAATAGCATTCACCAACTATGGCGGCGATATAATCCCCCCTGCGCTTGTAGATTGGGTGGGATTTGAGAATTTCGGAAAGATATTAACTTTAGGGCAGTTTGCACCCACGTTCTTTAAGATATTCGGCTGGAATATGCTCTGGGCGGTTTTATCTACGGCTATCAACTACTTTGCAGGGTTAGGACTTGCATTGCTTCTCAACAAAAAGTGCGTTAAAGGCAAGGTGTTCTGGCGTGCATTCCCCATACTCGCCTATGCAATACCCGGCTTTATTACCTTGCTCGGCTTTAAGTTTATGTTCTCCTACGGCGGACCAATAAACTACTACATTCAGCAGGGCGGCGGTCAGGCGGTGGATTTCTTAGGTTTAAACGCAAAATGGACTGCAAGGTTTTTAGGGCTTGCGGTTAACGCCTGGATAAGTATACCCTCGACTATGCTTTTGGCAACGGGTATACTCTCCAACATTAATACCGACTTGTACGAAGCGGCAAGGGTGGACGGAGCAAGTGCGTGGAAGCAGTTTATAAAGATAACTCTTCCCTACGTGCTGTTTGCAACCACGCCCGTTCTTATCTCTCAGTTTATCGGCAACTTCAATAATTTCGGCATATTCTACTTCCTGCGCGGCGGTCTGTACGTGGACGGTTATTTCCTTGCAAGCGACACAGACCTACTTATAAACTGGCTGTACAATATGTCAATTGACAATAATTATTACTCCATAGGTGCGGCGATAAGCTTAATTATCTTTATCATAACCTCGGCAATTTCACTTGCAGTCTACGTGTTGTCGCCTTCGTATAAACAGGAGGAAACGTTCAGATGAATAAGGCAAAGAGTAAAGTTATAAAGGCTAAGTCCAAAAAAGTACTCAACGTACTTATAACCTACTGTATTCTCATTATCGTGGCGTTTATCTTTTTCTTCCCCTGTCTATGGCTGATATTAGCTTCCTTTTCAAAGTCGGGGTCGATATATTCGTTCGACGGGTTCTTCCCCTCCGAATACAGCGTAGAGGCGTTTAAAGTCCTCTTTACGGATACGGTTATGTACAACTACCCCAGGTGGTTTTTAAACACTCTTTTCATTGCGGGGATGAGCTGTATTCTCGGAACGCTGCTCACTATTTTAACGGCTTACTGTATGTCTCGTTTCCGCTTTAAAAGCAGGAAAGCTATGATGAAAACCACGCTGGTTTTAGGAATGTTCCCCTCGTTTATGGGTACGATTGCAGTATACCTTTTGATGACGCAGTTCAATCTTATTAACCAGCACTGGGGTCTGATTTTAATTTACTCGGCACAAGCACCCATGGGTTATATGGTGCAGAAGGGCTTTTTCGATACCGTTCCGTATTCCATAGACGAGGCGGCGAGAATAGACGGGGCATCTAACTTCACGGTGTTCGTAAAGTTTATTCTTCCGATGTCCAAGCCCATTTTAGTCTATACGGCGTTGACTGCGTTTACGTGGCCGTGGAGCGACTTCATTCTGCCCAAAATGCTGTTGCAGGACAAAAATCTGTACACCGTCGCCGTGGGGCTTATGTCCCTGGGCGAAACCGAGTTCGCACGGTTTGCGGCAGGTTCAATAATAATCGCCATACCCATAATCGTGCTGTATTTCTGCCTTGTCAAATATATGATTAATGGTATGTCGGCAGGGGCAGTCAAGGAATAAAAGGGGGAAAGTTATGGCTAATTTAAGTTTAAAACATATTTATAAGGTATATCCCAACGGAACCAAGGCGGTAAACGACTTCAATATGCAGATAGAGGATAAAGAGTTTATCGTGTTTGTCGGTCCTTCGGGCTGCGGAAAATCAACTACGCTCAGAATGATAGCAGGTCTTGAAGAGATAACCGCAGGCGAATTGAAGATAGGCGACGTGGTAGTTAACGGTTTAGAGCCTAAAGACAGAGACATTGCTATGGTGTTCCAGAACTATGCACTGTATCCGCATATGACTATTTACGACAATATCGCTTTCGGATTACAGATGAGAAAGGTGCCAAAGGACGAAATAGACAGGCGCGTCAAGGAAGCGGCTGCCGTCCTCGGTATAACCGACTATTTAAAGAAGAAGCCCAAGGAGATGTCGGGCGGTCAGCGCCAGCGTGTGGCGTTAGGCAGGGCAATCGTGCGTGAACCCAAGGTTATGCTTTTAGACGAACCTCTATCCAACCTCGATGCGAAACTGCGTACGCAGATGCGCTCCGAAATAGTCAAACTGCATAAAAAATTGCAGACTACGTTTATCTACGTCACGCACGACCAGGTAGAGGCTATGACTATGGGTACTCGCATAGTCGTAATGAAAGACGGGTTTATCAAGCAAATCGACACTCCCAAAAATTTATATAAATATCCTGCAAACAAGTTTGTTGCAGGCTTTATCGGCACTCCGCAGATGAACTTCTTTGAGGGAACAATTTTAAAGGAGGGGGATAGGGTTTGCATAAAGTTTGTAAACTCTCAAGCAAAATCGACCGTTCCGTATTCCTCGCTTACCAAGGTTATCCCTCATTACCTTGACGGAGAGCACAAGGTAACGATAGGCTTTAGGGCGGAGGACATCTCTCTCGACCCTGTTAAGGTTGCACAGTCGGATGCGGTCATCAAGGTTAAGGTCTCCCATACCGAGGAGTTGGGTACCGAAACGCTCGTCTACGGCGATATAAATCTTGACGGCGACGGCTTTGCTGATACGGGAACTCAAGTAATCATTAAGTCGGGCGGGTTTAAGGAATATGAATCTGGCGAAGTGGTTGAAGCTGCATTCGATATAGGTGCTATTCACCTGTTCGACAGCGAGACGGAGGAGAGTATTCTGCCCAGAGTTCCCGAATACAACTATCTCAACTGTACGGTCAGTGTAAATAAGCTGCGTACGCTCTGTACGGAATTTGTCATTCCCCCCGCAATATCCTGCGACGACGGGGATTACGAACTGCTTTTGCCCGTAACCGCATTGACAGTAGGAGAGACGAAGGCAAAAGTAGTCGGTTGCGAGAATATATCGGGAAATAATCTTCTTTCGCTTGATATAAACGGGGTGAGGGTGTTTACACTTTGCGATTTGGCTCAATCGAATGGTGAAGTAAATATAGGTATTGATTTCAAACAAATAACCCTTCGCCGTGGCGGTGAAAACGTAGTGGAGCCCTTGCCGCTCGTAAACTCTCTCGACGCAACCTTTATTATGGAAAAGGTCGTCGAAAGGGATGATAAGGGTAAGCGTAAAAAGAAAGCCGTATATTCTTTTGTTATAGAAGGCGAAAAGTTTGTCTGCCCTGACGAGGTTTGCACAAAGATGTTTGCGGCGTTTTCAGGTAGAAAGGTTTTTAACACGCAATATGCGTGTGAGTTTTCTCCCTACGATTTTGCTATCGGAGAAAGCGGCATAACCGCAACTGTGCTTGGAGAGCTGGACTATTCAACTGAAAGGTTTTTAAAATGTTCGTTGAACGGTAAAGAGGTTTACGTCCGCACGGATAAACCGCTGACGGGAGAGGTAAAGCTTATCCCCGAATTAAATAAGGTTAGCGTTATTGAAAAAGAACGGCAAATCCGCATAGTTTAAGCAAAAACGTTGAGGTGAATAATATAAAACAAAGTGCTAAAAGTAAAAAATTCTTAATGCCTATTATTTGCACGTTGTTTTTTGTTGTGTCTATAGGTTTATCTTTTTTTCCTATGTCTACCGCTTTAATGCCAACAAGGGTTAGTGTGGCAGATTCCGATGTGACAAACTCAGCTAGTTTTTCTACTGATACTATTTATCAGATAGTAACCGACAGGTTTTTTGATGGCGATTCAACAAATAATCCTACCGGAGATATATACGACAAGACAGATAATCGTAAATATCACGGAGGCGACTGGGCGGGAATTACCCAAAAATTAAATGACGGTTATCTTACAGGATTGGGTATCAGTGCAATTTGGATTTCTTCGCCCGTTGAAAATATTGCTACGATAGACCCTTCTAATAACAGTGCCGCCTATCACGGATATTGGGCAAAGGATTTTTTCAGAACAAATCCTTATTTCGGTTCTTTACAGGATTTTCAGACTATGGTCAATACCGCCCATTCAAAGGAGATAAAAGTTATAATCGACTTTGCTCCTAATCATACTTCTACTGCCGAATATGGTACGATGGTATTTCCTGAAGACGGAAAACTATATCGAGACGGTACGCTCGTCGGCGGATTTACGAATGATACGGCAGGGATTTTCAACCATGAAGAATGGACGGATTTTTCTACTTGGGAAAACAGCATCTACCATAGTATGTACGGGCTAGCTGACCTGAATCAGATGAATGGAACCGTAGATACATATTTGAAAGATGCCGTGGATATGTGGTTTGATCTTGGCGTGGACGGTCTGCGCGTTGATGCAGTAAAGCATATGCCTATGGGCTGGCAGTCCAACTGGCTCAGCAGTATATACTCGGAGCATGAAACTTTCGTGTTCGGTGAGTGGTTCAGCGGCGGAACAGGCAGTGATTCTGAAATGGATTGCTTTGCTAATGAAAGCGGTATGAGTTTGTTAGATTTCCGTTACGCCAATGCGGTCAGGGGTGCGGTAGGCACGCTGACGATGGGTATGGACGATTTTTATGACGTTATGGTTTCAACTGAATTGGATTATAAAGAAATTAACGACCAGGTTACTTTCATCGATAATCATGATATGTCAAGATTCATGACCTTGACCGACAGTACGTCACATAGCGTTGATACCGCTTATGTTCTGCAACTGACATCAAGCGGAATACCTACTGTTTATTACGGTTCTGAACAATACGCTACGGGTGCGTCCGATCCCGATAATAGAGGCGATATGCCGTCTTTCAATACTAATTCTACTGCATATCAAATCATATCAAGACTTGCTCCTCTGCGTAAAACCAATGCGGCAGTAGCTTACGGTGATACTACTGAAAGATGGACAAACAGCGATGTGCTTGTATACGAGAGGACTTTCGGAAACAGTGTTGTGTATGTTGCTGTAAACAGAAATACAAGCGCAGGATATAACATAACGGGGGCTTTGACGTCTCTGCCTGATGGAACGTATTCAGACGTCTTGCAGAATATTTGTGGTGGAGGAACGCTTACCGTCAACAATGGAGCGATTGGCAGTTATTATCTGGGCGCAGGACAATGCGCAGTATGGCAATATACAGCGTCATCCGACAGTTCGCCGATTATAGGAAATATTGATCCGTTGATAGGTGTTACAGGTAATACGGTTACAATTTCGGGGCGAGGTTTTGGAAATACTTTGGGTAGTGTTAAATTCGGTACTACTTCTGCAACGATAACGTCATGGTCAGACAGTTGTATAAAATTTATCATACCTTCGGTTTCGGCGGGTTATTACAATATAAAAGTCACGACATCTTCGGGGCTGTATACGGAAGATTATTCTCAATTTAAGGTGCTTACAGGTAATCAGGTTGCCGTTAGGTTTAAAGCAAAAAATGCTACGACTACTTATGGACAGAGTATTTATATTGTAGGTAACTGTATTGAACTCGGTAATTGGGATACTTCAAAAGCGGTAGGTCCTTTTTATAATGCTACTTCTTCTATAGCTAATTATCCTGACTGGTTCTTTGACTTGTCTGTACCAGCCGGTACGTCTTTAGAATTCAAATTCATTAAGAAAGACTCGGCGGGAAACGTAGTATGGGAAGGCGGAACTAATCATATTTATACCACGCCTACCAACACCACAGGAGAATGCAGTTTTTACTTCTATAATTGAGTGGCTATTTACAGAAATTAAAAACATTTAAAATGTGAAATTTCGGAATAAATTTAAGCTGCTTATATAGATGGATACTCTACCATACAACTAAATTATCACGACGCATAAGGCGGCGGTTGCAAAAAGCAACCGCCGTCGTTGATATCTGACACTACTTATTTCTAGTTGGTGGTAAAGAAAGATAAATTAAGGAGGGGGATACACAAGCCAAATGCAAGCCAAAAACAAACAAAATGCAAACAAGAGGAGGAGTTTAAAATTGCAACAAAAATTAAAAAAATGAGAGGCAGGGTTAGATATTCCTGGGGACACAAATATCACAATGGATAATAAAACAAACAGCAAGTTTGTATAAAATTTTAAAATAAAATGGGATAGTGTTGATTATGTATGGTATTTTTTAAAAATGACAAACATGTAGTGATACTATTTGATTATGGTTTTAGCGAAAGCCTTTTTTACATTTATTTTACAATACCATGCGTTATTATTTTACACTGCATATGTAAAATAATAGTGATAATAATATATTAAAGACAGGCGGTCGTCCGAGGGGCGGCTGCCGTTTGTGCAGTTTTTAAGAGGATAATTATATGAAAATAGGGTTATTGACAAGCGGCGGCGACTGCCCCGGGCTTAACGCAGTTATGAGAGCGTTCGTAAAATATATAGAGGCTAATCTGCCTAAAGCGGAAATAATCGGCTTTCTCGATGGGTATACCGGGTTGATTGAAGGCAATTATAGGCAGGTTGACGCAAGCTTTTTTGAAGATTTATTATTCACGGGCGGCACCGTTCTCGGCAGTATTCGCCAACCCTTTAAGAGTATGAACGACGAAGGTGAAGACGGGCGCACTAAGCTTGACAAAATGACGACTAATTACAAAAAGTTGGGTTTGGATTGCCTTATAACAGTAGGCGGTGCAGGTACTCACAAGACGGCGGCAACACTAAGCGCGGAGGGGTGCAACGTAATAGGACTGCCTAAGACCATAGACAACGATATTTGGGGTACCGACTACAGTTTCGGCTTCGATACTGCGGCAGAGGTTGCGGCAGAATGCGTAAGGAATATGCACGCCACGGCATACAGCCACGGCAGGGTTATGCTTGTGGAGGTTATGGGCAATAAGACGGGCTGGCTTGCATTAAACGCCGCCGTTGCAGGCGGTGCGCATATTGCGCTGTTGCCTGAATTTCCCTACGACGAAGAGATAGTGCTTGCCACCCTTGCAAAGCGCAGAGAGCAGGGCGCAAGGTACGATATTATAGTCGTTGCCGAAGGGGCAATGACGATAGAGGAAAGTACGCTTAAAAGAAAGGAAATGCTGTCACTTAGAAAGGCACAGGGATATGCCTCTGTTACGGATAGGCTGGCAAAGACGATAGAACGCCGTTTAGGTATAGAGGCACGCACTCAGACCGTGGGTTATCTGCAAAGGGGAGCTTGCCCCAATGCTCACGACAGGGCTCTTTGTACTCTGTTGGGCGCATACGCAGGAGAGCTGGTTAAGGTTGGCAAATTCGGTGTAACGGTTGCACTGTCTTGCGGCAAAGTAACCTACAATTCGCTTGCGGATATTGCAGGCAGAACGAAGTGCGTAACCGAGGATAATCCCCTTTATAAGGCTGCTTTGCATACGGGGTTAAGCTTTGGCAGATAGGCAATAGATAAAAATTAAAATTTTTACGGGAGAATAATATATATGAAATATGCAGTTATAGACGTAAGTTCGTGCAGTGTTTCGCTATTGGTAGCTCAGTTTGACGAAAAACTTAAAGTGCTGCTTACGGACAGGGAAATTGTTTCAGTCCTGCATTATGCTAAGGGTAAGACGCTTTCAGAAAGGGGAATAGAAAAGATTGCAGAAGGCATTGAAAAGATGAAGGGCATAGCCGCAAATTACGGTGCGGAAAAGTGCTACGTAATCTCTACGGCTTCCATTCGCAACTCTTCAAACTACGAAGAGGTTGAAAAACGCCTTATCGAGCTGTGCGGGGCAAATCTCAATCTTTTGGACGGACAGACGGAGGCGTATTGCGACTACGTTGCAAACACTCCCTGCAATTCGGACGAAAACACTCTTTTAGTTGACGTCGGCGGCGGTAGTATCGAGCTATGCAATTTAACCGCAAAAGACGAAGAGTGTGCAGTGGATTTTTTGGACTTCGGCTCGGTATTTTTAAAGGGTAAATTCGTACGCTACACTCACCCTGACGAGGGCGAGGCGAATAAAATTAAACGCTACGTAAAGAATAAGCTTGGTAAAAAAGCGTTTGCAGACGGCGTAAAATTTAAAACGGCTTTGCTTGTCGGCGCAACCGCACGGGCGATATACGAGGCGTATTGTGATTATTTTAATCTTAAACCTTCCGAAAACGTCGTGGTTGAGTACGGCAAGCTGAAAGAACTCAGAAACTACTTAATCACGTCTTCGGTAAGAAGTCTTTTAATAGTTAAAATCGCACCCGAACGTATTGAAACCTTTGTAACTTCGCTAATTTCCCTGTGTGCGGTACTTAAGTATTACGGCATTGAAAAGGCAACTCTTTCGCCCTACGGCGTAAAAGAGGGTTATTTGAATCTCGTCGTAAAAGGTGAAAAAGAAGGCAAGGAAACTATACTTGCTTGCAGCGACAATACTAACGAATAAATTTTTGGAGAGGGCAAATATATGGCTAAGACCAAATACGTAGAACCCATTAAGGGCATTTACTGCAACAGGGAATACAGCTGGCTGCAATTCAACCGCAGGGTGCTTGACCAAGCGGCAGATAGGAATAACCCACTCTTGGAAAGGTGCAAATTTCTTGCCATTTTCCACTCTAATTTAGACGAATTTTTTATGGTTCGCGTTGGCAGTTTGCTTAACGAGAAGCGCACCGACCCAAAGGAAAAGGAGAATAAGACGGGTTTGACTGCCGAAGAACAGCTTGACTGCATACTTGCAGAAACAAAGAGGCTGTATAAACAGAGTTGTTCGGTCTTTTCTGCAATAGCCAAGGAGCTGAATGCAAACGGCTTGCGGCTCATTCGCCCGCACGAGCTTTCAACAAGGCGCAGACAGCAGTGTCTGGATTACTTCGTAACTTCGGTTATGCCCCTGCTCTCGCCTATGGTTCTGGACGCAAAGCATCCCCTTATCCGCTTTGAAAACAAGCATATATACATAGTGTTCGAGCTGTTTCGTGACGGCAGGCAGATGATAGGCGTTATGGCAGTTCCCCCTTCCGCCGAAAGGCTCTACCGCATACCCGGAAGCGGTAAGGTAAATTTAATTACCGTAGAGGACTTGGTTTCTGAATTCGGCAACCTTGCGTTTCCCGGATATACGGTTATAAGTAAGACCTTGCTCCGTGTAACCCGAAATGCCGACTTCGATACAAGGGTAGACGACAGCGACGTGGAACACGATTTCGACTTCTCAAAATATATGAAGAGAAAGGTGGAAAACCGTTCCCGTCAGGACGCCGTAAGGGTAGAGACGGATACGAACAGCACGGCAATCCGCCCCTTCGTTTTAAAGAATTTAGACCTTAAAAAGCCCTATTGCTTTAAAGCCGAACACTATATGGACTATAAGTTCCTGTTTTCGCTTGGCAAGTACTTCGACGGGGAAAAGCTGTCCACCCTTAAATATCCCCCTTTTAAGGGCAAAATAGCCGCAGATTTATTAACGCCCGTCAGCCTTATAGACAGGGTACGCAGCGGCGATATTTTCCTATCATACCCGTACGACTCTATGGAACCGCTTATTCGCCTTTTAAACGAGTGTGCAGAGGACGAAAGAGTCGTTTCGATTAAGATTACCATATACCGTTTAGACAACCACTCTCGCATTGTCGAAGCCCTGAAGAGGGCGAGCGAAAACGGCAAGGAAGTGACCGTGGTTATAGAGCTCTGCGCCCGTTTTGACGAAGAAAACAATATGTACTACGCAGGCGTACTTAAGGACGCAGGCTGTACGATAATATACGGTATGCAGAATTATAAAGTCCACTCCAAGATAATATCCATACTCCTCAACGAAGGGGGTAAGATAGGATATATTACCCATCTCGGCACGGGTAATTATAACGAGAGTACGAGCAAGCAGTACACCGATTTAAACGTAATTACAGCCAACGAAGAGATTGGCGAGGATGGTGCGGCGTTTTTCAGAAACGTTGCTATCTGCAATACCGATTTCAACTACAAACGCCTGTTAATCGCCCCTGAAGGACTTAAAAAGGGCTTGATAGAACATATTGACAGACAGATTGAACTTGCCAAAGATGGCAAAAAAGCAATAATTATTGCAAAGATGAATTCCTTAACCGATAAGGAGATGATAGATAAGCTTTGCGAGGCAGGCAAATGCGGCGTCAAAGTCAACCTGATTGTAAGGGGAATATGCTGCCTTGTTGCAGGTATACCCGGCGTAACCGACAATATCAACGTAATTTCCGTTGTGGGCAGGTTTTTGGAACATTCAAGGGTGTATTGCTTTGGCGAGGGGGAGGATATGACGACTTACATATCAAGTGCCGATTTAATGACCAGAAATACCGACAGGCGAGTGGAGATTGCAACCCCCATATTAGATAAGAATATCAGGGAAAGAATTTACCGCATTTTGCAGACCATACTTTCAGATAACGTCAAGGCAAGGAAGATGCTCCCCGACGGCAGTTACGCTGTAGTTGAAAACGATAATCCTCCCTTAGACAGTCAGAATTACTTTTTAGTAAATTGAGATATTTACTCTGTTTTCTACTAAATTATGATTGAAATTACAAATTTAACTAAAGTATACAAATCCAAAAAACAAAGAACGGTTGCCTTGGATAACGTCAATTTATCCTTCGGCGACAGCGGAATGACGTTTATTCTCGGCAAGTCGGGTTGCGGCAAGACTACTCTTTTGAATATGCTTGGAGCTATTGACCGTTTTGACGGCGGCGAGATAGCCGTTGACGGCTGCAAGCTCTCCAAGATGTCGGAAAAGGAACGATGTGCATTCCGCAACTCCTACGTCGGGTTTATCTTTCAGGAATATAACCTTATCGACGATTTTAACGCAGGGGAAAACGTTGCGGTTGCGCAGGAGTTGCAGTGCAGAGAACCCGTAGACGGGGAAATTTCTGCAATTTTTGATGAGCTTGATCTGCACGGAATGGAGAAGAGAAAGACGGGTGAGCTTTCAGGCGGTCAAAGGCAGAGGGTTGCCATTGCAAGGGCGTTGATAAAAGATCCCCGTATTATCCTTGCCGACGAGCCGACGGGTGCGCTTGACAGCGAGTCGGGCGAGAACCTGATGCAACAGCTTAAGGAAATATCAAAGCAACGCCTCGTTATCGTCGTTTCGCACGACAGAGATTTTGCCGAACGCTACGGCGACAGAATTATCGAGCTTAAAGACGGCAGAGTAATAGGCGACAGTTCGCCCATTGCTTCCCCACAGTCAAACCGCACTCTTTCTCTTAAATTTGCCAGATTGAAATCAAAAAGGGCAATCGGAATGGGATTGAGAACCGCCGTGAAAAAACCCGTCCGTTTAATTACCGCCGTATTGCTCTTAACCATCACGGTGTGCCTTTTAGGAATGAGCTGTATGATTACGCTGTTTAATCACAATGAGGCAATCAAGCGAACCATTTATAACGTAGACCGGGACTACACGGTCGAAACGGCAAAGTACGTAACGGGCGGAACCAACGTTGCAAGAAGCGGAAGGTACGACGTCAAAATGCTTATGGACGACGGAGATCTTCAAAAGTACACCTCTCTTACGGGGTTGCCGTGCTTAGGCATTATCGGCGACGCTTTTTCTTTTAAAAACAGCGTTTATGAAAAGCCTGCCAACAGTTTGAGCAGTGAAAACATTTATACTTTCAACTCCTGCAGCGTGTTGACAGAGCAAATAATTCAGGACTTTAATTTCGAGCTTTTAGGCAATCTTCCGCAAGCGGAGAACGAGATTGTAATAACCCAATATACCGTAAATACGTTTATCTCTTACGGCTACACCGACGGTGAGAGCGAAATTGCTATCACCTCTGCGGAAGATATGATAGGAAAAACCGTTTCTTTCGGTTATAGCTATATAGATAGTTCAGACTGTATTGTCTGCGGTGTAATTTTAAATCTCGATTTTGATAAGACGGCGTTTGAAAGGGCTGTTTCGTCTGCGTCACAGCCCTATTTAAAGGATAATCTTGAAAAAGAACAGACATTTTACGAAAAGTATTATCTCCACAGAACTCTTTTCGTTTCGCCTGAAAAGTTTGAAAGCCACAAAAAAAGTGTGGATAATATATATTTAGACGTGGGCTTGATAAAGAGAGACGCCGTCTTGGATATCTCGAACAGAGATCTGTTCATTAAGGGGAGTATTGCAGGTTTCGGCGATCTTGACCTTTTAATTTACGGCAGTGAAAAGTATAACGCTAAAACTACGAAAGAGGTTTTATTCAACCAAACGCTCAATGACGGGCAGTGTGTTTTGGGCTTGTTTGAGTTTCTTGCATTGGTTGCGGAGTACGATATACCTCTCGACGGGGTTGATTGCAACCAATACGGCTGTACGACTTTAAACCAATTTATAAATAACAATTTTTACAGCGTCGAAAAAATCGGGAGAATAATCGAAGAAGATTACAGTTATCTGATAACCGATAATTATTCCAGGGAATACAGGGTAGAGCAAGTATTAACAGCTTTCAGCAGAGGAAGTTACAGCCTGTTCGGTATCCCCTTTGCCGAAATACTCTATACGGATATTGCGGACGTTGTAGAAAAATACGCCGTGGGTATGACTGTAAGGGTAGGCGGTACTTCTTCAATGGTTAAGGAGTTTGCCCTTGCCGGTCTTGTTTTCGGCGACGATACGTCGTTTAATGGCGACGGTGCCGTCTGTCTTACGCAGGCGGATGCGGAAGAAATCTCTTACGGGGCGGTGGATAATTATTACGACTATTTAATCTCACCGATGCCCGAAGAGAAAAAGGCTGTGTATGCGCTCTACGACGACGGTCTTTCTTCGGCGACGGGGCTGCACTTTTCTATGGAAAACTTTGAACAATTCGCCGTAGAAGATTTTGAACTACAGCTTACTATAGCCATAGAACTCTGTAGTATTGTCTGCGGGATATTAGCGGTGTTTGCAATAATATTATTGTTTAACTTTATACTGTCGAGCATAGCGTTCAGGGAGAAAGATATCCGTATTTTGAAAAATCTCGGTGCGGGCAAAGGCGAAATTTTTAAAATATTTCTCGCCGAAAGTTTGTTGACTGTGTTGCTTGGGTTTATCTTAGGCTTAGCCTTTGTTCTTTTAGGAATATGGGCGTTTAACTCACACTATGCTTCATTTATCTACACCGCCTTAATCGCGCTGCAATTCGAGTGGTACGTGCCGTTTTTACTTTTCGGCGGTGCTTTGATTATAGTGTTAATCGTACTTCTCAGCGCAATTCAAATAAAAAGGTTTTAATATACTATAAATGGTGTTGTTATGGAAGGATATGATAGAACTAATTTGTCGGAGTATGATATTGAAATATCGCATTGTAATATGGAAATAGCGGAAAGGGAAGAAGAGCTAAAAGAAATTTATCGTAGCCAAGGCGTATCTCGTCATAAGATTTTTGTCGAGGGTGGCGGACTTATACTTCCTATAATAATTATTCCGCTATTTATCTGGATGATTACCATAAAAGAAGTTATGGTATATGGTATTTTAGGTGTAGTGTTTTGTATTTTAGTTGCAATTTTAGCGGTTGTCGGCAAAAGATATCAGGATAATAAAATTGACCGTCTGGAACGGGAAATTTTAGAATTGAAAGAAAAGATAAGACAAGTAGAATTAAAATATTCGCAGAATAAAACCGAATAACTAAATATAAATGGCGGATACAAAAAACGTTTTGTACACGCTCATTGTTAAAAAATTTCTCCTTATCAGGCGTAGGCGGAGTGGCGATTTCTACCGATATTCTGCTTACGCCTTATTTTTTTACTGCCGAAAATTTTACGAAAAATAGACAAAAGAGCGATAGATTAGTTTACATTCAGGCGGTAAACTAAACCCGTAGCATTAACAAGGAGAATAAGTTTAATGAGTAAAAAGAAAAAAATAGCCGCACTTATTTCAGCGGCGGCAATGGCTTTGGGAGTAGCGGCATTTGCAGGCTGCTCGCAGGATAACGGCGGTGTAACTGCCACCTCGGTGCAGAGTGTTGCGATAGACACTAACGGAGATTTGATAGTAACCTTTTCGGACGGCACCACCAAGAACGCAGGCAAGGTTAAGGGAGAGAACGGCACCAACGGTATAAACGGTACAAACGGCACCAACGGAGTTGACGGCGTTTCGGTACAGGGCGTATACGTCAACGGCAACGGTGAACTTATCGTCGTATTTTCAGACGGCAGTAAGCATAACTCAGGCAGTGTTAAACAGACGAATATAACCTTAAACAAAGCTGCTGAATTTAATACGGGCTTCAGTTCGGCAGAGGGTGGCGTTGCAGAAATAGTCAAGTATAATAAAGATAACGGCAAAGTTTACCTTGTAAACGGCAAAACGCAGACGCTTGACATTGTCTCTTTAGGCGTTTATGCGGACAACGTAGACGAATTACAGACTACCTTTAACGAGGTAACCGACAGAATTGATTTTAATAAAATAGTTTCCGAACATTCTGCCGATTTTGAAACGGGTTTCGAGGTTGGTGATATAACCAGCGTGTCAATAAATAACGAGCTTAAGGTTATCGCAGTTGCATTGCAGGGCTCCGAATATTATTCCAACGGTGCGGTAGTGCTTTTAGACTACGACGGCAATTACGTTAAAGCTTATGCTTGCGGCGTACAGCCCGATATGGTTACCTTTGCAGGTAATTTAGTGTTGACTGCAAACGAAGGCGAGCCGAGATTGGGCTATGCCGAAGGTACGGTTGACCCCAAAGGCAGTGTTACAATAATTGACCTTTCAGCCGGTGTGCAGAACGGTATAGTAAGCAATGCCACTTTAGACAGCTTTGACTCTCAGAGAGATGCTCTCGTCAAAGCAGGCGTACTTATTAAAAAGGGTGCAAATCCTTCCACCGACTTCGAACCTGAGTATATTACGGTAAGCGGTAACTACGCTTACGTTTCATTGCAGGAGGCAAACGCAATCGCCACGCTCGACTTGCAGACCAAACAGTTTATAAAGGTCAACGCCCTTGGGTTTAAAGACCATTCCAAACAGGAAAACGCCTTGGACCTTTTGGACGACGGCAAGATAGATATAACCACACAGGACGTCTATGGTGTATATATGCCCGACGGTATAGATGCGTTTGAGTTGGACGGCGTAACCTATATTGCCACCGCAAACGAAGGCGACGCCAGAGAGTGGGGCGATTATTCGGGCATAACCAAAAAGACGATAGGCACGACTAAAGTGGAAATACTTGACAATAACGAGTGGGACGGCTTGGAGGCAGAAAAAACATATATCTTAGGCGGACGTTCCTTCTCGGTATTCAAGGCGGATGATATGTCGCTCGTATACGACAGCGGAGACGCTATTGAAAGGGCGGTTGCAAATTCTGAATATTCCGCATACTTCAACTGTAGCAACGATAAAAATGCGCTCGACGGGCGCAGCAAGAAAAAGGGTCCCGAACCTGAAACCGTTCTTGTCCGTTATATAGACGGTAAACCCTATGCGTTTGTCGGGTTAGAGCGTGTAAGCGGCGTTATGACCTTTGATTTAACTAACTTGAAGTACGGTGAGGCAACGCTCAAAGATTTTACTACTACCCGTGACTATACACAGGCAATGGCTGGCGACGTTGCACCCGAAGGTATGGACTATATTGAAGCAAGCGAAAAAACAGGCAATAAAAACGTGCTTGTAGTTGCCAACGAAAACAGCGGCACGGTTGCGTTCTATGCTGTGGAAAACGAAAAGAAGAGCTATGAAATGCACAGCACTTTTATAGAAGCACCCGTACAAAACGCAGACCACCTGCTTATCTATTCAGTAGGCGGTGCAGGCACAAAGGTTGACGGACCTGCAACCAATGACTTTATAGCAATCAAAAATCCCACCGACTCCGCTATTGATTTAACGGGCTATAAGCTTAAATACGCCGTAGGCGGTGCAACTGCAACCGAGTGGCAGGAGCTTGAGCTTACAGGCACGATAGAGGCAGGTCAGGTCTATATCGTACGCTGTGCGGCAGGCAATCCCACAGGTGCATTTTCGGTAAGCCGTGCAGATATCGAGTGGTCTACTCTTTCTATTAGCAATAAAACCTTCTCTCTTCAACTTGTAAACGGCAATACCGTGGTTGACGCTTTAGGCGCAGACGCCGATTTAACCAATAACGAAGTCGGTGAAGGTACTTTAATTACCGATTTCAGCAAACAGATAATATTGGTTAGGGTGAACGACGGCGATACCGATAACAACTCCCTTGACTTTGAATCGGTTTCGCTTAAAGGACTAACCGCAGACTCCGAAACAGTAACAACCTACTTAGCAAAGTTAGGCTTAACCGACTGATATTGTCAAAGATAGACTACGAGTTATAAAAAATCAAGGGGCAGACCTATAAAACGGTTTGCCCTTTCTTTGTTAAAAGTAAACCCCACGCTGAGCGTGGGGATAATAAAAAAGCGGTAGCGT
>JBJEVD010000028.1:0-8629 GCA_051884175.1 Candidatus Coproplasma sp. | reverse complement strand
ACCATGCCCTTTCAGGGCTGGAGCAAACTACGCGTTGAACGCGTAGTTTTGATTATACGGAGAAGTTTAACATAGACGGCACGCTGAGCGGGTTTTCGTGCCCTGTTTTTAGTGCGGCAAGTTATGAATATGATTCTGTGGGAAATTAAAAAAGTTCATTGCTTCTTGTAGCAGTGGACTCTTTTGGGGAATTTACAAATTGTGATCTAGGGTTGATTTTTCTTTGTGGTAATGATATAATAGTTGTAGCCGAAAGTTAATGAAGAAAAAGGGGCGGTTACTTTGTATAATCCTTAGATAGAGACATTTATAGCCGTTGCGGAGAGTGGTAGCTTTACCAAAGCTACTGATACGCTGTTTATTTCCTCTACGGCAGTAATGAAGCAGATAAATTCGCTTGAAAAGCGGTTGGCATTTCCCTTTTCTTGAGAACTAATCACGGTCTGTAGCTCACCGAATCGGGAAAGAGCCTGTTGCAGGACGCAAAGTATATACAAAACCAACTGAAAAGAAATAAAGAGAACATGCAGTTGGCATTGATTACGCAGAGGACCCTTTGAAGGGTAGCAAGTAATAATAGCAAAGACTGTCAGTCGTCATATGTGCGCTGAGCGAACGGACTAGTAAACCAGGGCTATGCCCGAAAAATGAAGACCCACCAGCTAAGCTGGTGGGTTCCTTTTATCACAATCCTGCCCTTGATTTGGTAATTAATTAATTTATGTATTGATTTTATCAAAACTCTATGATACAATAAAATTAGTTATTTATACTCAGGAATTACGGAGAGAAAAAATGAAAATTGCAAAAGAAAGAACTTTAAATCTTAAAAGAACAAGGCTCTCTGCAGTTGCGTTAGCTTGCGTAATAGCCGTCGCCGCATTGTTGCCAAGCTTCAGCCTGACTGCCGAAGCTGTAATCTGTACGCCTGAAGACGTTAACGATTTGGGATATCTCGGCAGAGGCGTTAATCTTCTGCGTGAAATAGACACCAACGATAAATCGGACGATTTGCTGGCGCAGAATCATTTAATTAATATTTTGGACGACTCTGACCTCTCCGATTTTACCGTCAGCAAAGACTATATCTCAGCAAGCTACGGGCAGGGTTATACAAGTAAAAGCTTTGCGTCTTTAGCTATGTCTATGGGTGTTGATTTAAGCACTAAAGCGAGTGCTTCAAGCAACTTTATTATAGGTTCGGCTAAAATGGAGGCGGGCTTTTCGATGGGCGTCAACGTTTCTGCTTCGGCGTCTTTAGATATCGAGTATACGACCTATAATTATCAGAAATATCTGGACGCGTGGACGCTGAATTGGGATAACGGCGGTATTATGGGGAACGCGTCCGTACTTCGGAATCATTTGAACGCCAACGTCTACGGCGCTTTGACGGACTCTTTACCTCAATACACGTGGTCGCCCAAGGACTTCTTCGATACTTATGGAACGCATATTATAGTATCCTATAAACGAGGAGGCGAATACACGTTTTCATCTATGTATATGGATCTGACTACGTCTTCTTCCGTCAATATTGAAGCTTCAGCTGAAGCTAACGGTGAAACTAAAGTATCGTCGTTCGGTGCTGCCGGGTTTGAAACTAAGGTTAAAGAAAAAGAGACTATAACCGAAAATACGGATTCTAAATTCAGGATAACTTCTACATTTTCCAGAGGTTCGTCCAAAGGACAACTTGACGAAACGAAAGTAGAATCTGTAAATTCCTGGGGTGACGGTGTAGATAATGAAAATGCTCAAGTACTTTCCAGCGGACTTACGCTTATTTCGATGTGGGATTTGCTCCCTGCTAACTATGCAGATAGAAAATCGGAACTCAAAAATTACTATAACGAGCAGGTTGCCAATAAGAGTAACAGTCTGCTCAATAAGTTCGTCTATAAAACAGTCAACGACGGGGAGATAGATTTCAGCAATTACGATGCGGTCATTTCTACGGCTAAGCAGTTAAACGACGTTAGAAACAATCTTAGGGGTAATTATATTCTTGCCTGCGATATCAGCCTGGATACGTACCCGAATTGGCAGCCTATAGGCACAAAAAATAATCCTTTCAGGGGAACTTTTAACGGAAACGGGAACACGGTAAGCAACCTCAACATCACTTCGCTGGACGAACCAAATAGCCCTTATGCGGGCTTGTTCGGCTACAACACGGGTACCATAAAGAATCTTAGCGTTGACGGTCAAATCGCTATGGCGGACTCAAATATCGAATATGTAGGCGGGCTTGTCGGCTTTAACAGCGGAAGAATAGAGAACTGCCAAAGCAATGTGTCGGTTAATTCAAATTTCTTTTACGAGGGCGATGATAATGATTACGAATTATCTGTCGACGCACCCAGCGTAGATACCGAAGCACTGTTTAGTACAGCGGAGACGTTGACGCCTTTAACAGTTAGTGAAATCAGCGAATCGATCAATAAGACGACCATTCTCGATTTGAGACAGATAGATTCGCGTATCAATAAAACTTTAGTCTTGGGCGCAGGCGCAAAAGCCTTGCGTATTATTGGCGACACTGACAAAAAATACGAAGGACTCAATATATTCATCGAAAATTCGGAACAAGAGAGATATATTGCACTTCAGGATATGAATTTTACATATAACGCAACCGACGGAGCTATAAGCACTAAAGCGGTAAAACCTCTTTGGATTATTTCCGAAGGTGAGGGCAATAGAATAGAAGCTGATATACAGGGTATAGCTAAAGCAATAAACGTAAAAAACGATTTGATAATTACGGGCGACGCTCAATTGTACATAGCAGGGTCGCAGGGAATCAATGGTGCAAAGGGTGCCGACGGAGATAAAGGAGCCAACGGTTCAGGTTATTCATCCGCAGGCTCAAAGGGTAAACCCGGCAGTCAGGGTGCAACAGGAGAACAGGGAGGGATAGCCCTCTATGCAAAAAACTGCGTCGTTAATTTAACGGCTGAGCTGACCGTCTGCGGCGGCGACGGCGGCACGGGCGGCGACGGCGGCACGGGCGGTAACGGTGGCAACGGTCACGGAGGCGGTGCATTCAGCTATAATGGCGGTAACGGCGGCGACGGCGGAACAGGCGGCGTCGGCGGAATGGGCGGCGACGGTGGACAAGCCATTGACAGTCAATCGTTAACCGTTTTCCAAGGTGATGTTAAACTGTTCGGCGGAACAGGCGGTGTCGGCGGTGTCGGCGGAACGGGCGGCAACGGCGGATCAGGCGGTAATCATTGGGGTGTTTTGGGTAGTAACGGAGTAAAAGGTAAAGGCGGCGTCGGCGGAATGGGTGGCGTCGGCGGTCTGTTCGGCAATGCGGTTTACGATAAAAATATAGAAATTGTCGCTTTCGGTAGCGCAAAAATCATTTTAAGCGATAACGGCGTGGGCGACGGCGGTTCAGGCGGACTCGGCGGTAGCGGCAGAGATACGAGAAAGGACGGACAGTCCGGTGCCGAAGGCGTTATCCCTGCCGACGACGATGAGAAGTTTGAGAGGGTGAAACTCTATACTGCTTCAACGCTATATACTCTTTACGACGGAGATAAAACGTATAACGAATCTTTGGGAACCATAGACCAAGGTAGCGGAGAGATTCTTACTACGGTTCGCTCTGAAACGGAGCAGTCGCTCATTCAATTGTTATTCAGCATTCATAAAGTGGACGAAAATAAACTTTTCTGGACGGGCGCGAAGCGTAACGGGGAAAACGTAAACAGTTGGACCTGGTCGGATGGAAATCAGTTCTACTATGATTATGACGCTGAAAAGTATTACATTGCCGGAACAAAAGAGGAAGTATTCACCAATTGGAGTCCAAGCGAACCCAACAGCCAATCGGAAAATATGAATATGTCCATAAATTCGTCAGGACTCTGGTTTGCTAATAATAAAGCCTTAAAAGGCGGATATATTTCCAAGCGGAATATAGATAAAGACAATTCTTCAGACGAAACATACGACTTATCGATCGGCGGTATCACAGGTATCAATAACGCTAACGGTATAATCAATCAGTGTTGGAATTCCTCTCAACAATCAGATATCTGCATTGCAACAAATATGACCGGTCTGCGTGTCGCTGTTTCCGGTATAAGCGGTTTAAACGGCGGAAGCATCAGTCAGTCATATAACAGCAGTAAAGCTACAGTAACCGTAAATCTAAGAAATAATCCCGATGCAAGTACCTATTTGGAAACGCAAGGTATCGCACGTAATATCGGAGAGGGAAGCATAACTTCTTCCGTCAATTCCGATATAGGTTTTGTAACGATAGCGTCTAAAATCGGTCTCGGTGATTTGATTCCTCAAACCTCTGAAAACGTAAACGAGGACGAAAGCGGCTATGATGCTAATGTGGAGGCTGTTTGGGCAGAAGACAGAATCAGGGTTTCTTACGTCAGGGAAACTCAATTTACGGAAGGAGAGCTACTCAACGACTGTATTGCCGAACTTTCATACGTTGACGCCGAAGGGAACAGAAACGTTTCTACAGGATACACGTATAAGTATGATTTTAATAAGCACGGTGCGGATGACGAAGTATATGTTACGGCAATAAAACTTTCCTACAGTTATAAAGGTGAGAATGCGGTAAAGTATATTCCTGTGGAGATTGTTGACGTAAAAATAGTTGACGTCGAGATTGATTTGCTCGAAACTAAAATTGACTATCAGTACGGCGATAGCTTTGTTTGCCCCATCGTCAAGCAGACGATGAGCGATGGTATGACTTACAGCTTTATGGCAGACGAAGATATTGTCTACGGTATTCCGACTATGACCGACTACGGCAAGCATATTATCGCTGTCTATAGCGATAACAGGGAACTTAAATACGAAATAAATATTGCACAGAAAATCGTGGAGTCAACTGCTGCACAGCTAAAAATTCAAAACAGGACAGCAGTGGCAGGAGGAGACGTAATAGTTGAATTCAGCTTTATAAATATGCCTGAATTGAAATCCGTTTTACTGTATTCGTTTGTCTATGATGATTCCCGATTGGAAATAGTCAATGGAGAATGGAAAGTTAACGGTATAATTTCCGATTGGGATTCCGATAAGGAAATGGCAACTTTTACATATGACACCAATACGGAGTCCAATACTGCAGTATTTGAACTTAGAATAAAGGTTAAAGACGATTGTCCTGCGGGTGATTATACGGTTTCTTGCGTGGCATTGGTTAACGGTGTTAACGAGCAAGGCTTTGATACCTCTATATCTCTTGAGGTGGCACCGGGTAACGTGAGCGTTATAGACGTTCCGCGCGGAGATTTCAACGACGACGGAGAAGTTGACGACACGGACGCAATATATTTACTGAGATTTACGCTTTTCGGTGACGCCGCTTTCAGTTTAAATCAGAGCGGAGATGTCAATGGTGACAATATCGTAAATAGTGACGATGCGATTTACCTGTTAAGAAATACTCTTCTTCCTGAAGAATATCCTTTATACTGGTAATTTAAGGAAAAGAGAACAATGAAAAAATTGTTATTTGTTCTGGCTGCAGTGACATTGACGTTCTTTAGTTTATCCGTCACTCTCCCTGCTATGGCAACGTCATCGGCAAGAATCAGCTTTAATGACGTTGCCGCCTACAAGGGCGAAACTGTGGAAATAACGCTTTGTCTGTCAGATTGTCCCAAAATTAAATCTATGGCGGTTGTACCCCTGTATGACTTAGAAAAACTTGAATACATAGACGGCGAGTGGCTAATCGGGGGAGCGTTATTGAGTGATTGGAATAATCAAGAGCAGAACGGCGTAATTCTCTATTCTTCAGAAACGGATTTAAATGGTGATATAGCGAAATTCACATTTAAAATAATTGAAAACGAATCGTGGGAAGATATTGACTTCTCTTGTAAAGTCGTCATTAAAAACGGCACGGAGCAAGTGGATGTTGAAGTGGATAATCACAAAATCGAAATTATTTGCGACCATGATTGGAGTAGTACAGTATTTACAGAAAATCCTACCTGTGTGCAACCCGGATCTACGTATAAAGTCTGCTCGATTTGTAACCGTAAGGATATTATTACCACAATTGAGAAGTTGCCGCATACACTAAGCGATTGGATAATCGATAAGGAACCCACAATCAATGAGCAGGGAAAAAGGCATAAAGAGTGTACGGTCTGCAACAATATAATCGTTGAAGAAGATATCCCCGTTTTAGGTCAATGCGACCATATCTGGGGCGACGAGATATTCGAACAACAGGCTACCTGTACGGAAAACGGTATGATATATAAGGTTTGTACGATTTGTTCTGAAAAGTATATACTTTACGAATTCGATAAGACGGAACACGTTCTCGGCGAATGGATAATCGACAAGGAACCTACAACCGATGAGCAGGGGAAAAGGCATAAAGAGTGTACGGTCTGCAACAATGTAATCGTTGAAGAGGATATCCCCGTTTTGGGTTATTGCGATCATATCTGGAGCGACGATATATATGAACAACAGGCTACCTGCACGGAAAACGGTATGCTATATAAGGTTTGTGCGGTTTGTTCTGAAAAGTATATACTTTACGAATTCGGTAAGACTGAACACGTTCCCGGTGAATGGATAACCGACAGGGAAGCTACTTTGGAGCTTGAAGGCGAAAAGCATAAAGAATGCGTTAATTGCGGAGAAATAATTGAATGGGAAACAATTCAGAAATTAGATAAACAGGGGTTGTCAACCGCTGTAATAATAGTTATTTCCGTAACTGCGGGAGCAGGAGTCGGAGCAGGTGTGTTTTTCGTCTGTCGTTTTATATGGGTTAAGCGAAGAAAGTATTAGAATTAATCGGGTACGCCGTAAAATAATTGACGATAACGTATATGTGAAGGGTTATGTATATAACATATACGCTATAGTATAGGTGTCTACTCGTCCGTCGCTGGAAGTCTTTTCAATGTTTACTATACCTCTGCCGTCTGCACCTGTAGCACCCGTTGCGCCTGTGGTACCGACTGCCTTAACGCCCGTGTCGCTGTCTCCTAAATACCAGTTGCCGATTTCGCCTCGTTCTAGACCGCAACGGCAATTCACACGTTCATAAAAATCGTCTTGCAGATTTCCGTAAGAGAGTTGACCGCCCCGTTCTGCCCAGAAGTCCGAACTGCACAACTTGGGTGCATTTAACTTTATGTATTCGTAAATGCTCTTTCCGTTCTCGTCTTTCGCCTGAACGGGAGAGCCTTTTTTATTTCTCAAAACCTTTCCGTCCGAACCTTTGGCGTAGACCTTCTTCTTTGCCGTATCGACAAGCGGTATGTAGTAAAGTTGCAGGTGGGGAGTGGTTTCGTCCAAGTGAACAACGGCGGAGAGGATATTCTCGTCCGTCCCGTGGTAGCCGATTTCGGACAGAGCAAACTGATATGCCCGATTAAAGAAATCAATCACTTCGGGCGGTGGCTTTTCGCCGGGAACGTAGCCCAGTTTTTCAAAGAATGCGCAGTCGCTCGTGATAATCATACCTTCGAAAGCGACAGCGTCCTTCTTGCCCTGAAAGCTGACGTTCAGATCTTCCATAATGCTTTTTCTTTGTCGGTGTAGACCGCCGTCCGACTTCTTATAATAATGGTTAAGCGGAGTTCTCTCCTCGTCGATGCCCTCGTTACGGTGGTGCTTGGCGGTTCGTTCGGTCTCTCTGCCTATACCGCCCAAGCTCGATTGGGTAAACTTTTCTATTCGTAATACTTGATAACTGATAATTTTTTTCCTTCTTGAATATATTAAAAAATGGCTTAGCCGTTTGACGGGTTAGCCATATCTCACTGCGTCGCGGCAAAGCAAGCTTGTCCGCCGCCAAATTTATTTATCGGCTTGACCTGTTTGCTTGCCGCTCCTTTTCCCAAAAAGTTCTGCGATACTTTTTGGGATCCCCTGATTTTACCCTAGTTCGAATGGCTTTACGCTTATGCGGCATAGCCATATCTCACTAGGCTACAAGTAGCCCAGTTCGCCATTGCATGGAGCAATTCGGTTGAAATTTGTTTGCAAATGGCTTTAAAATTACAAGTGGTTTCTCAATCTGAAAAGCTCTACAATCGAATACATGAATATTCAAATATATTCAATCCAAATGCAAGCCCAAAACAAACAAAATGCAAACAAGAGGAGGGTTAGATATTCCTGGGGACACAAATGCAACAATACATAAAGCAAACAGCAAGTTCGTAAAAAAATATAAAATAGGTCAGTATAGACAACAGGTAATTGTAGTTTTGTTGATTTGGGAGTCAGATGGTTGGACAAAATATTAAACACACGGATAAAAATACTTAAAATAAGCCGATTTTTACTTATTATAGCTGTTTCGACAATAAAAGTTATGATTTTTAAAAGGAATGGTTTTTCTGCTATTGACTAAAAAATTGTAGTCTGCTATAATGAGTACGCTACATTCATTTCAATTTAATATTGCAGTTGTTCGTATAGTTCGGTAGAACTATACTATTTTCGCTATCAAAAAGAGGACAACTGTTTTTGAAATGAGTGTAGCAACTTGCGGTAAATGGTATATTCTATATTTGCCGTTCCGTAAGGGGCGGCATCTTAATTGTTAAAAGTAAACCCCACGCTGAGCGTGGGGATAATAAAAAAGCGGTAGCGT
>JBJEVD010000027.1:87052-106987 GCA_051884175.1 Candidatus Coproplasma sp. | reverse complement strand
CGCTACCGCTTTTTTATTATCCCCACGCTCAGCGTGGGGTTTACTTTTAACAAAAGATATTGCCTCGCGCCGCATAAAGCGGCGCGAGGCAACCTATTATTACGCCAACCATCGTTGTAAGCCTACTTTTATCGGCGTGGCGATCCCGGATTTTTAAGCGAGTAACGTTCCTGATTTTTAAGTCTGCGACTTAAAAAAGGCTGTGGATAATAACCACAGCCTTTTTTCTTTCTACCCCAACTTAAGCCAAAATAAGGTGACCTTTAAGTACAAGATAAATAAGGTCGATTACGCAGATTATCCAGCTCCAACCTACAACGAGGAAGAGAACAAAGACAACAATGCTTACGACGTCCTTTTTCCTGAGCATAACGGAAAGTCTTACAAGTAATTCAACTACCCAACCAACGAAGGGAATAATGAGAAGAATAACCTGAAGAAGTCTATCTTGCTTATTAAACCATTTATCAAACGACATAAATCTTTCTCCTTTTAATTTTTTAACCTTTACTATTGTATGCGGTTAATTTCTCTTTAAGTACAAGCTTAAGCCAAAATTGTTACCCGATGAATTATTGTAAGCAGAGCTTTTTGAACAACAATACCCAGATAAGGTCAATCCAACCTACGAAAAGACCGCCGAAGGTAACGATGATGCAGACGATAAGTCTTAACAACGAGAACTTCTTGAAGAGAGTAGACCATCTTACCAAAATTTCGGTAATCCAGTTAACTACGGGGATGAGCAGTAATAAAATCTGCACAAGGCGGCTTTGTTTGTTAAACCAAGTCATTACATTTTTCTCCTTTTGATTTGATAATACTATTATAGCATATAAAACCTATATGTCAAATAACGCTAAAAAAATTTTTTTATAAAATACGATTTTTTTACATTATTTTATCACGTAAGATAAAAATTGCGCAGAAGCGAAAACCTCTACGCAACTTGAATTATAATTTTTAATTTCCTTACGGCTCATTAAACGAGTTCGATAATAGCCATCTCGGACGCATCGCCGCGGCGGGAGCCGAGCAAGTAGATACGGGTGTAACCGCCGCCTTGACCAAGCTCTTCCTTGCGCTGTGCATACTTAGGCGCGATCTCGTTGAAAAGCTTTTCCATTAAGGGGTGCTGAATATCCTTAGTCCTTGCCTTGAACTCAGACTTCTTCTCGGAGAAGCCTTTAACTTCCTGCAAGTCTCTAAGCTTACCCATAAGCTGCCTGCGGACTGCAAGCTTCTTAGGGGAATCCTTGATAACCTTCTTGGTTACTTCCTTACCCTTTGCGTCGGTTGTGGTGACCTGAACTTCCTCGTTAAGGTCATATACCTTCATAGCTTTGGTTATAATCTTTTCTACGTAGGACTGCAAAGCTTTTGCTTTTGCTGCGGTAGTTTCAATCTTGCCGTACCACAAAAGATCCGAAGCCTGATTCCTGAGCATTGCTAATCTTTCTTCCGATGTTCTTCCCAATTTTGCGGGCATAACGTTAATCCTCCTTGTTTGCTAAAGAAAGCCCGTAGGACTGAAGCTTTAAGATAATTTCATCCAACGACTTTCTGCCAAGGTTTCTCACCTTGATCATCTCTTCTTCGGTCTTCTTTGTTAAATCCTCGACCGTGTGTATATTTGCACGTTTTAAGCAGTTATAAGAGCGCATCGACAAATCGATATCTTCAATCGCCATAGCAAGTATTTTCTGCTGACGGTCATCCTCGTTCTTAACCAAGATGTCCATATCCTTAATGGTATCGGACAGGTCAACGAAGAGGCTGATGTGATCCTGCATAATCTTTGCCGCGAGCGAGATTATCTCCTTTGCGGAGAACGCACCGTTAGTCCATACTTCAAGCGTAAGCTTGTCAAAATCGGTGTTCTGACCAACCCTGGTGTTTTCTACGTTGTAGTTAACCTTCTTTACGGGTGTGAAGATGGAATCGATGGGAATATAGTCGATAAGCTCCGTTCTCGTATGGTCTGCACCCTTGTAACCCCTGCCTCTGCAGATGGTTATTTCCATATCTATCTTACCACCTGCGTCTACAGTGCAGATGTGCTGGTCGCCGTTGATTATTTCAATCTCGGCGTCCTGCTCGATATCGCTCGCCTTAACCTCGCAGGGACCTTCCTTATAGAGATGAACAACCTTAACGTAGTCCTTATCGGTAACCTTCGTCTTGATTGCAAGCGACTTTAAGTTGAGTATGATTTCGGTTACGTCTTCCTTGACGCCGGGAACAGCGGAGAACTCGTGCTTAACCGAGCCGTCCAAGAATCTGATTCCCTGTGCTGCCGCACCGGGAAGTGCGGAGAGCAAAATTCTTCTAAGGCAGTTGCCTATCGTAAGGCCAAAACCCTTTTCAAGCGGTTCAACTACAACCTTTGCGTATGACTGGTCCTCGCTTTCAACCACTTCGAGCTTGGGTATATCTATTTCAATCATATACTACCTCCTTATTGTTATGATTACTTGGAGTACAATTCGACAATCCTGTGTTCAGCAATCTGGCTGTCGATATCATCCCTTGCAGGAAGAGCAATTACTTTGCCTTCAAGCTTCTCAGGGCTGAATTCCAACCACTTGGGAAGGTTTGTAACCTTTGCTGCCTTGATTGCCTCAAAATACTTATTAGAGGTCTTATTCTCCTTAACGGCGATAACGTCGCCGACTTTAACAATAAACGAAGGGATATTGACTTTTTTGCCGTTTACGGTGAAGTGACCGTGGTTTACAAGCTGTCTTGCCTGTGCACGGGAAACACCGATACCCATTCTGTAGATTACGTTGTCAAGCCTTCTTTCCAAAAGGGAGAGCATATTTTCACCGGTGATGCCCTTCATTCTGTCGGCGCGCTCGTAGTAATCTCTGAACTGACCTTCCTGAACGCCGTAAATACGCTTAACCTTCTGCTTTTCTCTAAGCTGCTGACCGTATTCGGAAACCTTCTTCCTGCCTGCGCCGTGTGCGCCGGGAGCTACGGGACGCTTTTCGAAAGGACACTTGCCGTTATAACATTTGTCGCCCTTTAAAAAGAGCTTACCGCCTTCTCTTCTGCAAAGACGGCACTTTGCTTCTCTGTAAGTTGCCATAATTTATACTGTCCTCCTATTATACTCTACGACGCTTGGGCGGTCTGCAACCGTTGTGGGGAATGGGTGAAACGTCGGAAATCAAGGTGATTTCCAATTCGCAGTTAGCAAGTGCTCTGATAGCCGATTCCCTACCTGCGCCGGGACCCTTTACGTAAACTTCTACGCTGCGAAGTCCGTGTTCTTTTGCTGCCTTAGCTGCCGTCTCGCAAGCCATCTGCGCTGCGAAGGGCGTACCCTTTCTCGAACCCTTAAAGCCGAGTGCACCTGCGCTTGACTGCGAAAGTGCGTTACCCTGCATGTCGGTTACGGTTACCAAGGTATTGTTGAAAGTAGATTGAATATGAACCTGACCCTTGTCTACCTTCTTAAGCTCTTTACGCTTTCTAGAAACGGTAGTAGTCTTCTTTACTTGTGCCATAACTTAAACTTGTCCTCCTATCTTACTTTGCGCCCTTCTTCTTGGCTACCGTGCGGCGAGGACCCTTTCTGGTTCTCGCGTTTCTCTTTGAAGACTGACCTCTTACAGGCAGACCCTTTCTGTGACGGATGCCCCTGTAACAGCCAATTTCCATAAGTCTTTTAATGTTAAGGGATACTTCGCTGCGAAGTTCGCCCTCTACTCTCAAATTATGATCGATATACTCTCTGAGCTTGGATACCGTCGTTTCGTCCAAATCCTTAACGCGGATATCGGGGTCAACGCCCGTATCGGCAAGAATCTTCTTCGACGTTGCAAGACCTATACCGTATATATAGGTCAAACCGATTTCAATCCTCTTTTCTCTGGGTAAATCTACACCGGCAATACGTGCCATACGATTTATTTCCTCCGTTAATTTTACTTGTAATTTTTATTTTTTTGTATATATATCGAGCCGTACTCAAAATAAAACTGAAAGATGGAATGTTGTTTTATTTTCAAGTAGGAATTGTTTTCTGCAATTATCAGGCTTTCACGTTTAAATTTTTGCCTAAAAGCAAGTTAATTTAACCACATTAAACAAAAATCTTCAAAACGCAAAAAACGCAGAAAAGTATGTCAAACGCTTTTTACTTTTTCTGCGTTTGACACATTTATCTGAAATACTGCAAAATATATTATATCACAGCCGTTTACAATATTGCAACCGTTTGACGAATATTTATCGCAAATTTTTCGTGCAATTTTTGTAAAATATTTAGTTGTTTTCTCTTCTTTGAATAATTTTGTAAAGATTATTCAGAATTAAAGCTTTTTTCTTGGGAGAGCGGATTACCGCCACGCCCCGTCTCTTTTCATAGATACGAGACGACCAAGCCCTTTTTTCTGCGGAGAGCGGATTACCGCCACGCCCGTCTCTTTTCATAGATACGAGCAAGAGCAGGAGGGCGAGGAAAACCTGAAGGAGCGTACACAGACGTACGTGACCGAAGGTTGCCGCAGCCCGACGAACTATTGCGAAGTATATATGGAAAGAATAGAAAATTAGCCCTGACGCTGCTTATGGCTCTTGTTTTTAGAACAAATAACCATAACCTTGCCGTTTCTCTTGATTATCTTACATTTATCGCACATAGGCTTTACTGAAGGTCTTACTTTCATTTTAGTTTCTCCTTTAATAATTAAAAGTAAATTTTGTGGGCAATGCCCGATTGAGTAGCAGCTTATCTTAAGATTTGCTGCGCCACGTTATGCGCCCTTTGGTCAAATCGTAAGGGCTCATTTCCAGCTTAACGTTGTCGCCTTCGATTATACGGATATAGTTGAGGCGAAGTTTACCGGAAATATAGGCGGTTATAACATAGCCGTTGGTAAGTTGAACCTTAAATGTTGCATTGGGCAAGCACTCGATTACCTTGCCTTCAGCTTCGATTACGTCGTCCTTGGACAAAATCTTAATCCTCCGATTTGATTTGCGGACTTAATTCCGCTTTAATTTGCTTTAACGCATACGCCGCCATGCAATCGAACGAGTTATCCCACGGATAAGCTACGCCGTATTCAGCGACGGTTTTATTTAGTAAATAAACGTGTTTAACGTTTTTGCGCTTGGGTGAAGCTTTAGTTCTTGTTACGCCGTCTGCAAGCAAAAGCGTACTATCTGTAATATCGCATATGACGTACAGTTTACCTTTATCTCGCCCTTGCATGCTCTGCGCAATTCCGCCTAAACGGGGCTGGGAAACTTTCATACACACACCTTAAAGGGTAAGTATTTCCACGCCGTCCTCTGTTATGAGTACGGTATTTTCATAGTGAGCGGCAGGTTTATTGTCTGCCGTTCTCACCGTCCAACCGTCCGACTTGTCAAAGATAACCTTGTAGGTACCCATATTAATCATAGGCTCTATGCAGATGGTCATTCCGGCCTTAAGCCTCATACCCGTTCCCTTCCTGCCGTAGTTGGGTACGGAAGGGTCCTCGTGCATTTCCCTGCCTATGCCGTGTCCGGTCAACGCCCTGACGACGCCGTAGCCGTGGCTCTCCGCATGGGTCTGCACCGCATAGCCTATATCGAATAAGGGAGTCCCTGCCTTAAGGTTTTCTATCGCCTTAAAAAAGCACTCTTCGGTAACCTTTACAAGTTTGCGTTTCTCTTCGGACACGTTGCCAATGAGATAGGTTCTGCACGCATCGCCTTGAAAACCGTTTTTCTCTGCGGTTATATCTACGCTTACGATATCGCCGTCCTGTATAACCCTGTCTCCCGGAATGCCGTGAACGACTACTTCGTTTACGGATACGCAAGAGCTTGCAGGGTAACCGCAGTAACCGAGTTCGGAGGGTATCGCGCCGTTTAACGTGATATACTTGTATACAAGCTCGTCAACCTCCTTGGTGGTCATTCCTGCACGAATGTGCTTGCCGACGTACTCCAAGGTCTCCTTGACGATCCTGCAGGGTTCACGCATCAACTCAATTTCTTGCGCTGTCTTAACGGTAACCATTACTTACCCGTATGTTTGCCGAGTTCTTCGGCAATTATCGCAAAAACTTCCTTAGGTGAGAGCTTACCGCTGTTAACGGTAAACAGCTTGCCCTGTTTTTTGTAATAGTCGATAAGGGGTGCAGTCTGCGAAAAATAGGTGTCCAGACGCTTTTGAACGGTTTCGGGGTTGTCGTCGTCCCTTCTGTATAAGGGTTTACCGCACTTAGCACAGGTAGTTGCGCCGTTCAAGGTGGAAACGTGATAGCTTTCACCGCAGCTGCATACACGCCTGCCGCAAATTCTGTCCATAAGCAGGGCAACGTCTACGTCTATGTTTACGCATAAATCGACGTTTGCAAATTTATCCAGCTCTGCCGCCTGGAAGAGATTGCGGGGGAAACCGTCGAGCATATAACCCGACTTGACGTCCTCTTCTGCAAGTCTGTTTTTGACGATTTCGCAGGTGACTTCGTCGGGCACGAGCTTGCCCGCGTCGATATAACTCTTCGCGAGCTTGCCGATGGGCGTTGCGCCCTTTATGTTTGCCCTGAAAATATCGCCCGTCGAAACGTGAACGAGATTGAATTGACTTTCTATTAAGCTTGCCTGCGTACCCTTACCGGCACCGGGCGCACCCAACAAAACTATATTCATAATGCTTTATTACCTTATATAGGTTAACCAGATTAAAGTGGAAACTAAATATAATAATTCCAAAATTCCACCTTATTCGGGAATGAGTTTTGTGCAAGTTATTTACTTGCACAAACCATCTGACACCCAAGCTCATCTCTCTTCAGAGAAGCGAGCAAGACAAGGAAGGCGAGGCTTTTCGACGGGGAGTTTACTTATGCGTAAATGACCCGAGAAAAACGTAGCCTGACACAGTATTGCGACGCTTATATGAAGAGAAAATTACTTTAAGAAGCCTTTCTTGTAATTCTTCATCATCAACTGCGACTGCAACTGCTTGTCGATTTCCAGCGCAACGGATACTACGATGAGGATACCGGTGGTGGAGAATACGCTTATCAAGTCGATTGAAAGTCCGCAAGCCGAGAGAATAACCGATAAAATCGAAGGTATTAATGCAACAATCGTAAGATAGATTGCACCGAAAAGGGTTATTCTGTTGTTGATTTTCTTTAAATAATCTGCCGTAGGCTTGCCGGGGCGGATACCGTGGATAAAGCCGCCGTTCTGCTGAATCGTCCTGGATACGTCCTCGGGGTTAAACTGCATAGACGAATAGAAGAACGAGAATGCAAATATAAGTACGCACATTACTACCATGTAGATGAGCTGTCCGTACCAAGCTCCGTTACCCGAGAACCATTCGGCTACACCCGTTTCGAAAGCACTGCCGGGCCAGAACAAGCTTGCAAGCATTGCAGGCACCGAAATAATGGAGAATGCGAATATCAAGGGCATAACGCCGGAACCGGATATACGCATAGGGATTACGGAGGACTGACCGCCGAACATCTTTCTGCCTTTAACCTGCTTTGCATACTGAACGTGAATCTTTCTTTCGGAAAGGTCAACCGTACAGATTGCAGCAAATTCGAATACCGTTAAAATAACGAAACCGAGCACTTCCCACAATACGCCGGGGTTGCCGGTGAAAGCAGTAACGAACTTTTCTACGATTGCTTCGCCCGCCGTCGAAAGTATACCGATAAAGATTATTATCGAAATACCGTTTGAAATTCCGTATTCGGTAATTCTTTCGCCTATCCACATAACGAGCATCGCGCCTGCCGTGTAGACGACGGTTAAGAATATACCCGCTACCCATTTAGCAGCCTCCTGCGAAATACCCGTACCGTTGGAAAGGTAACCGAAGTTTGCAAGATTGATTGCCATTTCGCCGTTGGTATCCCTTAAGCCGAAGCTTATGATGATACCGATTGCCTGAGCAACCGCCAACGCAATGGTAACGTACCTCGTAATCTGGGCAATCTTACGCCTGCCGCTTTCGCCCTCTTTGGAGAGGCGTTCAAGTGCAGGAATACCCACGCTTAATAGCTGAACGATAATCGAGGCGTTGATGTAAGGGCTGATGCCCAATGCAAAAAGCGTTGCGTTGGTAAGCGAACCGCCCGAAATCGCCGACATTATGTTGAGGAACGAAACGTCTTTAATCGCTTCGGTAAACGTGTCGGGCGAAATTCCGGGGACGGGAATGTAGCAGCCGAGACGGAAGATAACGAGCAAAAGAAGTGTAAACCAAATCTTTGTACGTATTTCCTTATTCTTAAAACAATTTTTTATTGTTTCAAACATTTTAACCTCTCTTTAAGCGGCTGAACAAATAAGCCAACCGCTATGATGCGACGCAGATTATTCTGCGTCAGCACCGATAACTTCTGCTTTGCCGCCCGCGCTCTCGATAGCAGCCTTCGCGCTTTCGGAGAACTTTGCAGCCCTTACGGTGAGGGCAACCTCGATTTTGCCCGTGCCGAGTACCTTAAGTCCGCCGTTGTTCTTAACAACCTTGGTGAGGTTGTTTTCAACTACGTAATCGTAGTCAACTACGGTACCTGCAGGTACGTCCTTAAGCTGAGAGAGATTGATGATGAGATAAGAAGTTGCCCACTTGTTGTGGAAACCTCTCTTGGGGATCCTTCTGTGAAGGGGCATCTGACCGCCTTCGAAGCCGGGACGAACGCCGCCGCCCGAACGCGCCCACTGACCTTTGTGACCCTTGCCGGACGTCTTGCCCTTGCCCGAGCCGATACCTCTACCTAATCTTTTGGTGGAGGTGTTTGCGCCCTCTGCGGGCTGTAATTCATGAATTTTCATAGCCATAACTACTTCTCCTTAAACTTCCTCTACCTTGAGAAGGTACTTAACTTTCTCTATCTGACCGAGGTTAGCAGGGGTGCTCTCCAAGGTCTTGCTCTGACGGATTTTCTTTAAACCGAGCGCAGCAACGGTTGCCTTTACGCTTGCGTTTTCGTTGGATACGCTCTTAACTAACGTGATTTTAACCATTGTATTCCTCCGCTTAGCCTAAAATTTCCTCAACCGACTTGCCGCGAACTGCTGCGATTTCTTCAGCAGACTTAAGCTCTGTCAAGCCGGCGATAGCTGCCTTAACGACGTTGATGGGGTTGTTCGTTCCGTGGGATTTGGTACGGATATCCTTAACGCCTGCAGCTTCCATAACCGCACGTACGGGACCGCCGGCGATAACGCCGGTACCTTCAGATGCAGGCATCATCAAAACCGAACCTCTGCCGTATACGCCCAAAACGCCGTGGGGAATAGAGGTGCCTTTAAGGCTTACCTTGGTGAGATTTTTCTTTGCCTGTGCGGTTGCCTTTTCGATTGCTTCGGGAACTTCCTTGGACTTGCCCATACCGTAACCAACCGAACCGTTGCCGTCGCCGACTACTACAAGGGCAGCGAAACGCATATTCCTACCACCCTTAACGGTCTTGGTAACTCTGTTTACCTGTATAAGCTTCTTGATAAATCCGTCGTCTTCTTCCCTTTTACGGGGTCTGTCGCCTCTGCGGGCGGTTCTTTCTTTCTTTTCTTCCATGGTCTTACTCCTTAGAACTTAAGTCCTCCCTCTCTTGCGCCCTCGGCAAGGGACTGAACCCTGCCGGTGTAGAGGTAGCCGCCCCTGTCGAATACGACAGCGGTGATGCCCTTCTCCATTGCACGGCTTGCAACGATTTTACCAACCGCTTTAGCAGCGTCCGTCTTGGTCATATCCTTGATTTCTGCCTGAACTGACTTTTCCATAGTGGAAGCAGAGCACAAGGTTACGCCCTTAACGTCGTCGATAACCTGTGCATAGATGTGGTTAAGGCTGCGGTATACGCTCAGCCTGGGCATTTGCGCAGTACCGGAAATCTTCTTTCTTACTCTGGTGTGACGACGAAGTCTTTCTTCGTTTTTGTCGATTTTCTTAATCATAATATCTCCTTATTTGGACAACCCTTCGGAAACGGTTGCGCTTAAAGCGGCAAATTTTGCCAGCCGATTTCAAGCGGCTATCTGCACGGATTGATACAGACTTGCTTTAAGCGGCCTTATATCCGAAATTACTTCTTGCCCTTGCCCCCCGTCTTACCTTCTTTACGTTCGATAACCTCATCGCTGTAAGCAATGCCGTATCCGTGATAGGGTTCGGGTTTGCGCACTATTCTGATGTTTGCTGCGGTCTGACCTACGAGCGTCTTGTCGATACCCGTAATGGTGATTTCATTGGGGTTGGGGCAAGCAATGGTTACGCCTGCGGGTTCTACGAACTCTACGGGGTGGGAATAACCTACGTTCATAACGAGCTTATTGCCCTGCTTTGCAACCTTCCAACCTACGCCGTTTACCTTCAAGGTCTTGGTGAAGCCTTCGGAAACACCCTTAACCATGTTCTGAAGGAGTGCACGGTATAAACCGTGTTTTGCGTCTAACTCTGCAAGGTCTGCACCCTTAACTACGTTAGCTACGTTGCCTTCTACCTGAATGAGGATATTGCCTTCGATCTTCTGTGTAAGCGTACCTTTCGCACCCTTGACGGTTACAACGCCGTCAGCGAAGGATACGGTTACGCCTGCGGGGATAACTACGGGTTCCTTACCTATTCTTGACATATAAAGTACCTCCTTACCAGATGTAGCAGAGCACTTCGCCGCCTACGTTGGCAGCCTTTGCCTGCTTATCTGTCATGACGCCCTTGTTGGTCGAGATGATGGCGATACCGAGTCCGTCCATAACCTTGGGCATATTTTCAACGTCTGCATAAACCCTTAAACCGGGCTTGGAAACTCTCTGCAGAGCGTTGATGACCGACTTATTTTTGCCTGCATACTTAAGCGTTACTACAAGCTTGCCGGAATAACCGTCTTCTACAAGCTTAACGCCTTCGATGTAACCTTCTTTTAACATGATGTCAGCGATTGCCTTTTTCATGTTGGAGGAAGGAATTTCAACCGTTTCTTTATTTACTGCCAACGCGTTTCTGATTCGCGTGAGCATATCTGCGATAGGATCTGTCATTTTATCTTTCCTCCTTTTAATTACCAGCTCGACTTCTTAACGCCGGGGATTTCACCCTTGTAAGCAAGTTCACGGAAACAGATACGGCACACGCCGTATTTGCGAAGAACCGCGTGGGGTCTGCCGCAAATAGAGCACCTTGTGTATGCTCTCGTTGAATATTTAGCAGGCTTCTGCTGCTTGTTTATCATTGACTTCTTTGCCATAACTCTTTCTCCTTACTTCTTGAAGGGCATACCGAGCGCCCTTAAAAGCTCTCTTGCTTCTTCATCGGTCTTAGCCGTGGTAACTATGCACACGTCCATACCTCTGATCTTTTCAACCTGATCGTACTGGATTTCAGGGAACATAAGCTGTTCCTTTAAACCCATGCAGTAGTTGCCCTTTCCGTCAAAGCTGTCGGTGGGAACACCGCGGAAGTCACGAACACGGGGAAGTGCGATGGAGATGAATTTATCGAAGAATTCATACATTCTGTTGCCGCGAAGGGTAACTTTGATACCAACGCTCATGCCTTCCCTTACCTTGAAGTTTGCAACCGACTTCTTAGCCTTTGTAAGAATAGGCTGCTGACCTGTAATCTGCTTGATTTCGTTTACTGCAGCCTGAATGGATTTTGCGTTATCCTTTATATCGCCTAAGCCGGAGGAGATGACGATCTTCACGAGCTTGGGAACTTCCATAGGGTTTTTATAACCGAATTTCTGGGTAAGTGCAGGTACAACTTCTTCGGCGTACTGCTGTGCTACTCTGTTTGCATATTCCTTATTAGCCATCTTGCGCCTCCTTATTCACCCTTGTTCTCTTCAGCAGCGGTCTCTTCCTTCTTAGCGGCACGTTTTCTTACACGCTTCTTGGGAGCTTCCTTAGGCTGCTGAGCCTTGCCTGCCTTACCTGCGTATGCCTTATCCAATACGGCTCCGCACTTAGCGCAAACCCTTACCTTCTTGCCGTCTACAACGGAGTGCTTTACTCTTACACCCTTGCCGCAAGCTTCACATACTACCATTACGTTGGAAACGTCAATGGGCTGTTCCTTGTCGACAAGCTGAGAGGTTTCGTTTGCCCTTCTTGCTTTTTGCGCCTTCTTGTGGACGTTTACGCCCTCAACCGTCACCGTTCCGTTCTTGGGAGAAGTGGCAATAACCTTGCCCTGCTTGCCCGCATCCTTACCGGTGATAACTACAACGTTATCATTCAATTTTACGTTCATTGCAATCTCTCCTTAATTAAAGAACTTCAGGTGCGAGAGAGATTATCTTCATATAGTTCTTCTCTCTCAATTCTCTTGCTATCGGTCCGAAAATACGGGTGCCTTTGGGTTCCTGGTTGGAGCCGATGAGCACTGCCGCATTGTCGTCGAAACGGATATAGGTGCCGTCGTTGCGCCTGATACCCTGCTTTGTCCTTGCTATAACGGCCTTTACCACTTCGCCCTTTTTAACTGCGCCGCCGGGGGTAGCAGTCTTAACCGAGCATATGATAACGTCGCCGATGTTGCCCGTCTTGCGGAAAGAACCGCCGAGCACCTTTATACACATAAGCTCTTTTGCGCCGCTGTTGTCTGCAGCCTTGAGCCTGGTCTGAGGTTGTATCATATAAATTACCTTTCCTTGATTTTTTTAATTTGAATTTATGTTTAACTTACAACTCAATATAGTTAAACGTTCAGAGGGTGAGGCGGCTTGCGCCCACGCTTACTTACGTTAAGCTTCCACACCGTGACGTATAAAAATATCTATTTAAATAATTTTTTACCGCATCCGGGAACCGTTTTGCGCAAGAAGCAAGCAAGAGCAGGCGCAGGAGTACCGCCCGCAGGGAGTGTACTTTGGGTGTACACGACCAAGGCGGCACGGACTGCAACGAACTATTGCGCCGCTTATTGCACAAACGCCCATATAATGTGATAAAAATTACTTAGCTTTTTCGATGATCTCAGCCACTCTCCAATTCTTATCCTTGGAAAGCTTACGGGTCTCAACGATTCTGACCTTATCGCCAACGCCGCACTCGTTGTTTTCGTCATGCGCCTTGAACTTGGTGGTCTTGGTTATGGTCTTTTTATAGAGGGGGTGCTTGCTCTTCTCGACGATGGCTACGACTACGGTCTTATCCATCTTGTCGGAAACAACGATACCTACTCTTTCCTTTCTTAAAGTCGTCCTTTCTTCCATTGCCTTTCTCCTTAACCTTTAAGCTGCCTTGCGCGGATTACGGTGTTAACCCTTGCGATATCCTTCTTAACGAGGTTAATCTGCATGGGGTTTTCAAGCTGACCGCTTGCATGACGGAAACGCAAATTGAAGAGCTCCGTCTTGAGTTCGGAGAGCTTTGCGCTAAGTTCTTCATCGGTTAAATTCTTGATCTCATTAACCTTCATTTGTTTCACCGCCTTCTAAATCTGATTTTCTTACAAACTTGCACTTTACAGGAAGCTTGTTGCTTGCAAGACGCATAGCCTCTTTTGCTACGTCTTCAGGTACGCCTGCCATTTCGAAAAGCACTCTGTCGGGCTTAACGATAGCTACCCAGTATTCAACCGAACCTTTACCTGAACCCATACGGGATTCAGCAGGGTGCTTGGTGATGGGCTTGTGGGGGAAGATGTCTATCCATACCTGACCGCCACGCTTGATGAACCTTGTCATAGCTACACGGGCTGCTTCGATCTGGTTGGAAGTAATTCTTCCGCCCTCTTCAGCAACTAAACCGTATTCGCCGTATGCAACCTTGTTACCCTTGTGGGCTCTGCCGCGAATCTTGCCGCGGTGTTGCATTCTCCTTTTAACTCTCTTAGGGATTAACATATTACTCTTCGCCTCCGTCTGAGATTATAAGCTTCTTGGAACCGGTAAGCACTTCGCCTTTGTATATCCAGCACTTAACGCCGAGTACACCGAAGGTGGTGTGTGCTTCCGCAAAGCCGTAATCTATATTAGCCCTCAACGTCTGAAGGGGAATGGAACCTTCGTGGTAGCTCTCGCTGCCGGCGATTTCTCTGCCGTCAAGACGACCGGATACGGTGATCTTTACACCCTTAACACCCGTCTTGGAAACCTTGGAGAGCTGCTGCTTGATTGCTCTTCTGTAGGAAACACGCTTTTCAAGCTGAGAAGCAACTGCTTCTGCAACGAGCTGTGCGTCCTGGTCGATCTTTTCAACCTTGTTGACGTTGATAATGATAACCTTGCCGTTCGTAAGCTTTGCAAGATCCTTCTTAATTACCTCGATCTCTGCGCCCGCCTTACCGATAAGCACGCCGGGACGACCGGTATAGATGGTAACCTCAACCTTGTTTGCTGCTCTTACGATGCAAATCTTAGAAATTGCTGCGTCGAAGTACTTCTTCTTGATAAAGGTACGGATGACGTTATCTTCTTTAAGCTGTTTGCTAAAGTCTTTCTTGTCTGCGTACCACTGGGTATCCCAGCTCTTGATTACGCCTACTCTTAAGCCATGAGGATTAACTTTTTGTCCCATACTTCACTCTCCTTAAATCTTCTTAGCGTCGAGCACGACGGTGATGTGGCTGGTTCTCTTCAAGATTGCGTGACCGCGTCCCTTGGATACGGGCTGCATTCTCTTGAGGTGAGGACCGCCGTTCGCATAAGCTTCGGCAACTACTAAGTCGCTTCTGTCCATGCCCTGGTTGTGCTCTGCATTAGCCGCTGCAGAAAGAAGTACCTTCTTAACTACGTCGCAACCGCCCTTATCGCAGTAGGTAAGGATTGCTGCTGCTTCTTCAACGCTCTTGCCCCTGATAAGAGCGAGAACCGTTCTTACCTTGTAAGGGGAAATTCTTACGTATTTTGCCGTTGCATAAGGACGCTTATCCTCGGTAGCGGCAATCTTTTCAACTTTTTTCTTCATATTACTTGCCATAACTGAGTATCTCCTTATTTACCGGTTGTCTTAGCCGCATGGCCTTTGAACGTTCTGGTGGGAGCAAACTCGCCGAGCTTGCAGCCGACCATATCTTCAGTAACATATACGGGCACGTGCTTTCTGCCGTCGTATACGGCGATAGTGTGTCCTACCATCTCGGGGAATATGGTGGTTGCTCTCGACCAGGTCTTAACAACTTTCTTTTCGCCCGCAGCGTTCATTGCGATTATTCTTGACATGAGCCTTTCTTCTGCGTAGGGGCCCTTTTTAACGCTTCTTGACATTTACCTATTCCTCCTTAATTAATTCTCTTCAAGATGTACTTGGAAGTACGATTCTTCTTCTTTCTGGTCTTGTAACCCAAAGCAGGCTTGCCCCAAGGGGTCATAGGACCTGCATGTCCTACAGGGCTCTTACCTTCACCACCACCGTGGGGGTGATCGTTAGGGTTCATTACGGAACCTCTTACGGTAGGTCTTACGCCGAGGTATCTGGTCTTACCAGCTTTACCGAGGTGAACGATTTCGTGTTCAAGGTTACCAACCTGACCTACGGTAGCACGGCACTTTACGGATACCAATCTCATTTCGCCGGAGGGCATCTTCAAAGTTGCGTACTTGCCTTCCTTTGCCATGATCTGTGCGGAAATACCTGCTGCTCTTGCGATCTGCGCGCCTCTGCCGGGCTGAAGCTCGATTGCATGAACGACGGTACCTACGGGGATATCTTCAAGAGCAAGCGCGTTGCCCACTTTGATATCTGCGGTGGGACCGGATATAACCTTGTCGCCTACCTTGAGACCAAGGGGAGCGAGGATATAGGTCTTTACGCCGTCTGCATAAGCCAAAAGCGCGATGTTTGCCGAACGGTTGGGGTCGTACTGGATGGACTTAACCGTTGCAGGAATACCGTCCTTATTTCTCTTAAAGTCGATAATTCTGTACTTGGTTCTGTTGCCTCCGCCGATGTGACGAACGGAAATCTTACCCTGGTTATTTCTACCGCCGGTCTTGCGCTTGTCGTGCAACAGGCTCTTTTCGGGCTTATCTCCGCTTAACTCCTCGTAGGATAAAACCGTCATAAAACGACGGGAAGAGGTTGTCGGTTTATATCTCTTTAATGCCATTTTTCAATCCTCCTATCAGGACAGGGAATCGAAGAATTCAATGCTCTTCGAATCTGCCTTGAGCTGAACGATTGCCTTCTTGTAGTTAGGAGTATAGCCCTCGTTCCTGCCCATTCTCTTAAGCTTGCCCTTGCAGTTTACGGTGTTAACGCTTGCGACGCTTACGCCGAAAAGCTTTTCTATAGCCAGCTTAATCTGAGTCTTGTTTGCTGATTTAGCCACGATGAAGGTGTACTTTTTATCAGCTATTCCGTCATAACCCTTTTCAGTGAGAAGGGGTTTAATAATGATGTCTTGAGCTAACATTATTCTCCGTAAGCCTCCTCTATCATTTTAACTGCCTCTTTGGTAAGAACAACCTTTTCGTTTGCTACGATTTCGTATACGGAGAGCTGCTCAACGGGAAGGGTTGAAAGGTTTTCAATGTTCCTTGCTGCAAGGACAACCTTCTCGTCTGCCTTATCCATATATATAATAGCGGTCTTGTTGAGGTTGAGAGCCTTCTGCATAGCAGCCATTTCCTTGGTCTTGCCGTCAACCACTGCAAGGTTTTCCAAAACGACGATTTCGCCGTCGGCAAGCTTTCTGGAAAGTGCGGATACAAGTGCAGCGCGCTTTGCCTTCTTGTTCATACCCTTTGAAAAGTCGCGGCTCTTGGGTGCGAATACTACGCCGCCCTTAATCCACTGGGGTGCCCTGATGGAACCCTGACGTGCATTACCGGTACCTTTCTGCCTCCAAGGCTTTCTGCCGCCGCCCCTTACTTCCGTACGGGTTAAGGTGGACTTTGTTCCCTGCCTGTCGTTTGCAAGCCTGGTAACTACTGCCTGGTGAACTAATTCTTCTCTGTACTCAGCACCGAAAACCTTTTCGGAAAGTTCCAAAGAACCTGCCTCGGTGCCGTCCATATTGTAAACTTTAATGTTAGGCATACGTTCCCTCCTTATTTAACCGTATCGTTGATGGTAACGATGCTTCCGTCAGGACCGGGAACCGAACCCTTTACAAGGATGCAGTTTCTTTCAACGTCTACCCTGACGATTTCGAGGTTCTGCACGGTTACGTTTTCAACACCGTACTGACCTGCCAAGTGCTTGTTCTTAAATACTCTTGAAGGAGAGCTGTTTGCACCCATGGAACCGGGTTCCCTGTGCACAGGACCTACACCGTGGGTTTCCTTTAAACGGTGCTGGTTCCATCTCTTGATGACACCGGTATAACCGTGACCCTTGGTAACGCCGTGAGCATCGACTCTGTCGCCTACTGCAAAGACGTCTGCCTTAACTTCCTTGCCTACTTCGTAAGAAGAGAGGTCGTCAAGTCTGAACTCCTTCAATACCTTGCAGGGCTTAACGCCTGCCTTCTTAAACTGACCGAGCTCGGGCTTAGTCAAAGCCTTTTCGGTAGTTTCGTCAAAACCGAGCTTTAAAGCGGAATATCCGTCTTTATCAACAGTTTTGATTTGTACTACGGGGCAGGGACCTGCCTGCAACACCGTAACGGGGATTACTTTCCCCTCCGCCGTAAACACCTGAGTCATACCCTCTTTACGGCAGATGATTGCTTTATTCATCGATAAAGTTCCTCCTGTTTATATTTTCAGATAACTCGTTTGGCGTTGCGCCGTCTCCGTCGTCGCCGATCCGTTGGTTATCTATATTGACTTTTTAGATTGGCGGTGAAATTATTTTCACCTTATTTGGGTTGTGTTTCGTTCAAGAAACGAGCAAGAGCAGGAGAGCGAGGAAAACCCGAAGGAGTTTACAATGAAGTAAATGACTGAGGGTTGCCGCAGCTCGACGAACTATTGCGACGTTTATTGGGCGAACGCCTGATTAAAGCTTAATCTTGATATCTACGCCTGCAGGCAAACGAACCGTGTCAAGTAATTTTGCGTTGGGGGTGTAGATGTCGATAATTCTCTTATAGGTTCTCTGCTCGAACTGCTCGCGGCTGTCCTTATACTTGTGGGGGCAACGTAAGATGGTAACCACTTCTCTTTCGGTGGGAAGGGGAATAGGTCCCGAAATCTTCGCGCCGCTCTTCTGCATAGTTTCAACTATACGGGATGCTGCGAGGTCAACCAGTTCGTGGTCGTAAGCTGCAAGTTTAATTCTGATTTTCTGTCCTGCCATGTTAATTCTCCTTTTATACTAACAAAAAAATAATATGTGCTCTACGTCAACTTAACCGTGTGTATCGCGACCAAGGCATTAAAAAACACCGCAAAAACGGCGCATAAATAAATAGCCGCGGTTAGTCGCAGGGGTCAAGCCCCTACAGTTGTCAGCATAAATTATCTTCCTCTGCGGGTTTAAACAGAGGTTTGAAGTAACTTTATGCCTCATCCCATACACACTTTTTTTCAACGTGCTCAACTATTATATAATGTTCAAACTTTAAAGTCAACGATTTGAAAGCACTTTTTTGACGGAAAACGCCGTATTTTTCCCTGAAAAAGCCTAAAAACACCCTAATTTCAATTCAAAATGAAAATGCTTGACGGTCAATGTTAAAACACCACAATATATTGACTTTTTTTACGGCTTTAATACTAAAAACGGCAAAATACCCTATTCATAAATCACACAAATTTTAGGTATTAAATTTTCTTATACCTATTTTAAAAATGTGAAATATCACACCGTTTGAAATTTTTTAACGCTAATTTTTGTAATTAGTTTACATTTTAGTTATTTTAAGCAGTGGGGACGCCCCACGGCGGGGTTTCTTTATTGCTTGGTTACTTAACCAACTCTTCACCCGTCAAACAGGTGGTGCGCCCCTACCGTCATTGCGAACACCGAACTTTTGTGAGGTGTGTGGCAATCTAAAATTATACGGGCGGACTATTCTAAAGATTATTACCTTAGTTGGGCTTTCCCTAAAGAATAGGGAAAGTGTCTAAAACGGAGTTTTAGACGATAGAGTTTGAACCTTCCAAACATTCACAACAATAAAATTCAAACTCTTCCGTCACTCGCTAAAGGCTCGTGCCACCTTCCCTGTTCTTCAGGGAAGGCTAAATTAAAGTGACAATTATTACAAATTTTACTACCGTAACTTAGCTTTCTTTTACCCCTCTTTAACGATAAGCACAAAAGACTGACCATTGCTAAAATTAAGCTGCAACCCCTCTTCCGTTAGAGCAACGTTGCAGATAAAGTACTCTTTAACAAGCGGTTCTATCTCCTGTAAAAGCTGCTCCCTCTCTATCTTCTGTTCGTTAGCAAGCTGCTTTTTATGGTTTAAAATACCCGTTCCTTTATTCATAATTATTCCTCCTGTTTTGCATATCTCCTTGGATATGATTATTAATAATTATATCTCCTTGGGGATATAATGTCAATATGATTGACGTTACGTTCAGCGAAAATTTAAAGCAACTTATGAAGGAAAATCAAGTAAGCCAAATGAAGTTATCACGGGAAATAGGCGTTGCCCAAAGCGCAATCAGCGCATGGCTTGCCAAAAAGAAAGAGCCGAGCATCAATTCCCTTTGGCTAATCGCCGATTACTTCGACGTTACGGTAGACTTTTTAATCGGCAGAAAGGACTATTAAAACTAAACAAATTAATTTACCCGTCGTTGCTAATTTATTACAATGACGGGTTTTATTATGTGACAGTTTGGAGTCTGGGATTGCCGCGGGCGTACCGCCCTCGCAATGACGGTTGGGATAGCCGGGCGCACCACGTTTGATGAGCGTTGAATAAGTCAAGCGGTTACGTAATTAAGATACGCCGCCGTGGTCGCACCACGTTTGATGAGCGTTGGATAAGTCAAGCGGTTACGTAATTAAGATACGCCGCCGTGGTCGCACCACGTTTGATGAGCGTTGAATAAGTCAAGCGATTACGTAATTAAGATACGCCGCTGTGGTCGCACCACGTTTGATGAG
>JBJEVD010000027.1:25355-86952 GCA_051884175.1 Candidatus Coproplasma sp. | reverse complement strand
TGTTGAATAAGTCAAGCGGTTACGTAATTAAGATACGCCGCTGTGGTCGCACCACGTTTGATGAGTGTTGAATAAGTCAAGCGGTTACGTAATTAAGATACGCCGCTGTGGTCGCACCACCGGAGTGACGGGCTTTATTATGTAACAGTTTAACCGTCATTGCGAGCCGAACCTTAATGGGCGGCGCGGCAATCTCAAAGCATAAAGGAGGACTATTCTAAAGATTATTAACTTAGGTGGGCTTTCCCTAAAAAATAGGGAAAGTGTCTAAAACGGAGTTTTAGACGATAGAGTTTGAAATTTAATTATGATTACCATATAAATTTATGTAAGAAATAATCAAACTCTTCCGTCACTCGCTTTAGACTCGTGCCACCTTCCCTGTTCTTCAGGGAAGGTTAAAAATGCGGTCAAAAAAATTTAGTGATAGTGACAACATACCCGCTGGGATTGCCACGGCGTTTCACGCCTCGCAATGACGGATAAGGAATTCGCAAAGCGAAGTATATATGAAGAAGAGAACGCCCACGACGTTGCCGTCGTGGGCGTATCTTTATTCAAGCCTTTCCAAGCTTTTGTTTGAGTTATGCTACAGCTTCAAGAATAACGTAGCAAAGGTGAGGGTCACCACTATTTCCCTTAGTGATTGTATGGCTTCCTGCTGCAAGGCTATTGATAACAATTAAGCCATCGTTGTCGTCGTCGGTGTAATTTGTTCCGTCGACTTTAATCTGTCCGCCTGCAGAATAAAGCTTTATCGTCATCTTCTGCGCTACTGCCGTTGTAAACGTAACCGAGGTCTTTGATTCAAGCTTCAAAGGCGAGTTGTAAGTTTTGCCCGCATATTCAAATGATACACCCGACTTATAAGAACCGGTTACGGTGAAACCTACACTTGTTGCAAGTGAAGTATCATCATTCGTAAAGATAGCAACGGTGGTTGCTGCCGCAAGGTCTGCTAAAGCTGCTTCTGCCTCGGTCAACTTAGTAATGTCGCCGACTACCGTCTTTTGAGCTTCAGTCAATGCGTCGTATGCGCTGCGAGCCGCACTTATTGCCGTACCGTCGGAAAGGGTTACTGCTGAAGCTGCAGGTAAAGCCTCAATCATATCGATAACGGTATAAGGAGCCTTAGCCGCCTGCAACGTTGCAATACCTTCGGTTACCTTTGAGTAGTTGGTAACCTGAGTCTTTTGCGTTTCGTCGAGAGTATCGTAACTATCCTGAACGCTCTGGTACTCGGCAAGTAAGCTGTCAATTGCCTCTTCGGTAGTTGCCGTTGCAGGATCTGCAAGGGCTGTAATCCGGTTGATTAATCCCTCTACCTTGAAGCTTTCGTAAGCCTCTTCTGCAGCAACCAAAGCAGCATAGTTAGAAACGTTTGCAGCAGGCGCAACGCTTATAAGTGCTTGGTAAGCCGCCCTTGCCTTACTTATGGCAGAACCGCTGTCTACGGTAACCGTACCGATAGCAGATATCAACGTTTCAACTTCGGTTTCGCCCAGATCAACGTAAGTAGCGAGTGCCGCAGTTACCGTTGAATAAGGAACGGATACCTGAGTCTTTAATTCGTCGCTTAAGCGTGCATAAGCGTTCTGAGCGTTTGCGATTAACTGATAGCTTTCATCATTGTAAGCTATAGTAGCGTTCTTAACTAACGTAGCCTTAGCATCGTAGTCAGCAATTAACTTAGCATTTAATTCTGTAGAATTATATTCTTCGAATGCAATTGAAGTTATAGTCACATCCTTAAACTGTCCAAGCCCCGTAGCATCTCCGGGTTGGAAATTGGTAGCCTGTACAATGTAAGTACCGGGTTCTAATACGGTCGAACCGCTATCCGTTAACAGACATTCGCCTGCCTCGTTGATTAACACTGCACCCGTAGCATTAAGAGTTACGGTTGCGGCAGCGTTTATAGTAAACGCATACACGGTCTTTGAAATCTTACCCGGGGTAACCGTAGAAGGTACGGAAATATTAACAGGGGTAACGTTGCTGGGAACGTAAGACATCTCTGATAAATCGATATCCTCTATCGCCTTAACGTTCCTCTTGGTAACGCCGCAGAATGCTTCGATATACTTTCTTGCCTCGGTAACGCTTTCTTGAAGCTGATAATTACCGTTAGGTATATAGGACAAAGTAGCGTTAGTATCAAACTTGCTGTAATCGATATTGCGATAGCTAAACTGACAATTGTTTGCTACGGTCTGGTTCTTATCGGTTACAATCGTTCCTACGCCCTCTATACAGCTTGAGAACGAGTCGTTGTAAGACTTGATTGCGCCGCCGTCAACTCTTTGAGGGTTCTTGCACATATAGAACAAGTTGTATTCAGAGTAGATGTAGCAATCAGCTCTCGTATTCATAGCATAATCGGTCTGTCCTTCGAAGACGTTATTATACATATGGATATTAGCTCTTCTTGCAAGAGGTCCTCTCGCTTTGCAGAATCTCCAATAGTTGTGGTGATAGGTCAAGTTGAACTGAAGCGAAGAATCTGCAGAACCAACGAGGTTGGTCTTGTGGCAACCTTCGAAGTAGTTATAAGAACAGGTGAAGTACTGACCGCGCTTGAAGTCGCAGCTGCCGTCGCCTTCGCTCTTATCACTCTCTTTATTGCCGGTGATACTAGGACCGTAGAACTCGTTGTTATGTACCCAACATCTCTCTACTGAACCGAGTATATCAGAAGTGGGTGAGGAATCGCCCGATACGGAACCGCTCGCCGATAAAATACCCTGCGTACCTTCCATACCGATTGCGTCTTCAGGGGTATTGATGAAGGTAAGATTTCTTACTTCAAAGCTCGTACCTCTTTCGGTATCTTTATCCGAAGTAGAGCGCATGAAGTGGAAACCCCAACCGTCGATTACGGCGTCTTCGCCGATACCTTCTAAGGTTACGTCTTTAGCCGACTTCATACGTGCCATATGTCCGTTGTCGCCAGCCGTACCGCCCATATCTATTGAGTCGGCAATTGTTAAACCATCAATTAAAGGTTTGGACAAGCAATTAAAAGTAGCTTTTGTATATAATCCTGAATCGGATACACAACCGATAAATCTTACAACCAGAGGAATGTTGGCATCTGCTAACTTCGCTAAAATACCCTGGTTGGTGTTGGCGGTACCGCCCTTTGCGTTGAGCCCTGTACCAACGTCCATACCTGCGGTGTTGAGGATATTACCGATACCGGTAACAGTGATACCGCCGTAAGTTAAGGTAACCGTGTTCTTGTTTTCGTCGGTTACGTAGAGTACGATTGCGTTATCCTTTAAAGTACCGTCGTCGTTGTATGCACCAACACCCTTGGTGTAGTTAAAGTGTGCGTAACCCGAACGGTCGTACTTCTTTATTGCAAGCGTTTGAGTTGCTTCGCCACCGCTGCTTGACTTAATTTTGAAGGTATAGTTTTCACCGCCCTTTAAGCCAAGCACGTCTACCCTTGCGGTGTCAGCGTCTACCTGGCGGATAAGCTCGCTATCTACTGCAACGTATTCAGTGTCTGCTGCGGAAGCAAGCTTATAGGATACGGCTGCAGAAGCCGCATTGGCTTCACTCCATTCGATAGCGGCACTCTCTAAGTTGCCCTGAGAATAGGTGATATCGAATGCTGCCTCTTCCCACTTAGCGTAGAGGGTTATATCTTTAGTTATAGCCGTTGAGAAGTCGAACGCCGTTCCGCTGAACGTAGAGCTTTCGTACCAACCCTTGAGTGCATAACCCTGCCTTGCAACAGTGGGAGCGGTTGTCGTCCTGCCCTTAATTACCTCGTTTACACCTACGTTAGAACCCTCAGATATGAAGGTTACGGAGTATTTTTGATAGGTTGCAGTAATTGTACATTCTGCCGTAAGGGAACCATTGCTGTTGGAAGTTGCCGTAATTACTGCCGTGCCTTCGCCTACGATTGTAACTAAACCGCTCGCGCTTACCGTTGCAACAGCAGCGTTGGAAGTTTCCCACGTAACGCTCTTGTCGTCGGTGTTTGCAGGGGTAATAGTTGCCGTAAGCTGAAGTGTATCTTCAACCTTGAGGTCGGCAGTTGAGTGATTAAGCTCGATTGCAGTCGCATAAACTATTGTAGATTTAATAGTTATAGCGCATTCCGCCTTAACGGAAGCGTCATCGTCAGAAGTAGCCGTAATGGTTACGTTACCTACGCCTACAGCCGTTACAACGCCGTTTGCATCAACCGTTGCAATATTTGTATCGGAAGATTTCCATGTTACGGTCTTAATAGTAGCGTTTGCAGGTAATACGGTTGCGGTTAAATTAACCGTATCGCCAACTGCTATGGTTGCCGTAGTTCTGTTGAGTTCAACAGAAGTAGGCGCAACGTTGGTTATTGTGTACGCACAGGAAGCAGTCTTGCCGCCGTCTGCAGTCGTTACGGTTATGGTTGCCGTACCTGCCTTCTTTGCGGTTACAACGCCGTTGACTACGCTTGCAACCGTTTCATCGGAAGATGCCCAAGTAACAGCCTTGTTGTCTGCGTCTGCAGGAGCAACCGTAGCCGTCAAGGTTTCGGTTTCGCCTACCTTGAGTGCGGAAGACGTCTTGTCCAAAGAAACGCTTTCAACCTTTACGGGTTCAGGGTCGGAAATGGTCACGGTGAATGAAAGAAGCTCACAACCCGTGTTGCCTGCGGTACGTGATAATTGAAGAACTATCGTACCCTCCGTCGTTACGTTTCCTACCAAATTAATATTTTTGTTACCATCAGGCTGGGTAACCGCAAACGACGTCAAACCTGTAACTGCACCGGTAGAACCGCTCTTAAGCGATATGCCGATAGTCGAACTCTTCGAACTATCAGTTAAGTTGGAAGTTCTTACTGTACCGGTAATGGTTATTATCTTCTTAGCCTGAAGCTTTAAGTTTATGTAGAGGTAGTCGTAAGCACCGCTTGCCGCAGATATCTTGAAGTACTTTACACTATCGTTAGCGTTTGAACCGAATGCACCGTCGCTAGTTCCCTTTGTCCAGCTATATATACCGGCGGTTGCGCCTGCGTTCTCTATATCGAGTACGTAGTCGCCGTTTGCGGTGTAGTCTGTTATAGGAGGCGTTACGGGGTCTGCCGCAGCTACCGTTACAACGCAGGTTGCGGTCTTGTTGCCGTCCGCCGTAGTTACGGTTATGGTTGCGGTACCTGCCGAAACTGCAGTTACAACGCCGCTCTGGTCAACGGTTGCTACGGAAGTGTTGTCTGAAGCCCAGCTAACTGCCTTGTTGGTCGCATTTGCAGGAGCCACCGTCGCCGTTAAAGTTACGCTTTCGGTTGCACCCATCTTTAAGCTTGCCGTAGTCTTATCGAGCGTTACCCCCGTCACGGGTACGTTTTCGGGAGTTACAGGGTCTGCCGCAGCTACCGTTACAACGCAGGTTGCGGTCTTGTTGCCGTCCGCCGTAGTTACGGTTATGGTTGCGGTACCTGCCGAAACTGCAGTTACAACGCCGCTCTGGTCAACGGTTGCTACGGAAGTGTTGTCTGAAGCCCAGCTAACTGCCTTGTTGGTCGCATTTGCAGGAGCCACCGTCGCCGTTAAAGTTACGCTTTCGGTTGCACCCATCTTTAAGCTTGCCGTAGTCTGATCAAGCGTTACCCCCGTAACTGCTACGACGCCTGCAGGTGCAGGTTTAACGGTTACTGCACAGGTATCGCTCTTGCCGCCTGCCGTTGCCGTTATGGTAGCAGTACCCACGCCGACTGCCGTTACCACGCCGTTTTCAACGGTTGCAACGGATTCCGCACTCGTAGTCCAAGTTACGGTCTTGTCCGTGGCGTTGTCGGGCGTAACAATCGCAGTAAGCGTTACCGTTGTCGTTGTGCCGAGTTGTAATTCTACCGACTCCTTGTTTAAGGTTACCGCAGTAACCGCAACGTTCTTATTATCGTCGTTTTTCTTGCTGCAGGCAGCAACGAAAGCGCAGACGAACGAAAGAACGAATGCCAGGAGTATGGTAATAAATACTCTCCTCTTGTTCATATTTTTCCCCCTTTACGCGGTTTTAGCCGCTAATATTAACTATTTTGATTATAAAATTAAGAAATAGTTATAGTTATACATAATTATATTATAAGTTTTGTTATTTGTAAACATATTTCGTTAAAAAAATTAAAAATATTTTCACTTCTTGTATATAAAAAAGCACCTCTTAATTTTTTAAGAAGTGCAATTGCCGTATTATGAAATATTTTAACTCAACTTTTCTTATCCTGCTTTACGGTAAAGGTTATTCCTTTTTCGAATTTTGTATTGAAATCGAACGTCTTCCCTTTATATTTAAAGGAGGGCAGGGTATCCAACTGAACGTTGTGCAGACTTTTGAATATGCTTGCGTCTACGTCGGGGTTGCGGGTGCGGAAGTCTTTGATTAATCTTTTTATGTCCTGCCTGCCCGATTGCCCCTGCTCCCCAAGCGAAAGATGACGGGTTAACTTACAGGCGCAGGCGATAAACTGCAGATTGTTATATTCCTTCCAGTGAATTATATCGTCCTCGTTTACGCAGTACAGGGGTCGAATGAGAGTCATTCCGTTGAAGTTGGAGCTCTTAATCTTAGGCATCATTCCCTGAATCTGACCGCCGAACATCATTGACATAAGCGTAGTTTCGATAACGTCCGACAGATGGTGCCCGAGAGCTATCTTGTTACAGCCAAGCTCTTCTGCGCGGGCGTAGAGAAAGCCCCTGCGCATACGGGCACAGAGATAACAGGGGTGTTCGCCGCCGATTAACTCGTTGACGTCGAAGATATCCGACTCGTAAACGTGGGCAGGTATCTCCATTAATGAGAGGTTGTTCTCGATTAACGCTAAGTTTTCAGGGGCATAGCCGGGGTTCATAACGATAAATTCTATATCGAAGTCTATCTCCGAATGGCGTTTAAGCTCCTGCATACATTTAGCGAGCAGAATTGAATCCTTACCCCCCGAAATGCACACGGCGATTTTATCGCCCTGTTCAATCAGGTTATACGCCTTGACCGCCTGTAAAAACTTAGTCCATATGCCCTTGCGGAATTTGGTTATTATGCTGCGCTCTATGCGCCCGCACGGGGTTAGCTCCCTCGCCATTATTCCTCTGTGGGGTGCTCTTCTTCATGAGGTTCGGGGAACTGAGCCTTATCGTACTCAATACCGTTCTTGTCGTAGTAGTCCTTGATTGCCGCACGGATAGCCTCTTCTGCAAGAACCGAGCAGTGCAGCTTGTGTGCAGGCAGACCGTCCAACGCCTCAGCAACGGCTTTGTTTGTTAAAGTCAACGCCTCGGAAATGGGCTTGCCCTTAATCATCTCGGTAGCCATAGACGAGGAAGCGATCGCGCTGCCGCAACCGAAGGTGTTGAACTTAACGTCTACAATTATATCGTTCTCCACCTTGATATAAATCTTCATAATATCTCCGCAGACTGCGTTGCCTACCTCGCCGATGCCGTCCGCGTCGTCAAGCTTGCCCACGTTTCTCGGATTTGTAAAATGGTCCATAACCTTTTCGCTGTAAAGTGCCATATTTTTTAAACCTCTGTTTTTTTGTATATTATTTATAATGTAAATGTAACGTTTTTATGGAATAAAAATGGTATTGGTATTTTTAATATTCTTTACCATAATCAATCTTGTAGAGATTGATTTCATCTTACCAAGGGTAAGATTTCATCGCATTAGCGATTTAACCGCCAAAGGCGATTTCATTGCCACAGCTCAACGAACTATTGCGACGCTTATATGAAGAGCGAAATTGAAGAGCGTTAAATCAAATGAGGCGTTAACCCCTTTGATAAACTCTCCCATACGGGAGATATAGACCTTAAATACTCCACCACCTTAGGTACTTCCGCAATAATGTAGTCCACCTCTTCCTCGGTGTTCCATTCGGATAAACTCAAACGGAGCGAACCGTGAGCCACCTCGTGGGGTAAGCCTAAAGCCAACAGCACGTGAGAGGGGTCAAGCGAACCTGAAGTACAGGCCGAACCCGAGGAAGCGCAGATACCCTTTTGATCAAGAAGAAGTAAAAGGCTCTCGCCCTCGATACCCTCGAAACACATATTGACATTGCCGGGAAGGCGGTGTGTTAAATCGCCGTTAACCTTGGAGTGCTCTATCCTGGATAGACCTGCAATTAATTTGTCACGAAGTTTAGCTTCCTTTGCCATATTTTCAGGAAGGTGCTCCACCGCCTCCTTCAAAGCGGCAGCCATGCCCCAGACGCCTGCGATATTCTCGGTACCGCCGCGGCGGTTGCGCTCCTGCGCGCCGCCCTCGATAAGGTTGAAAAGCCTTACGCCCGTGCGGCAGTACAAAAAGCCTACGCCCTTGGGTCCGTGGAACTTGTGTGCCGATGCGGAGAGCATATCGATATTGTCGTCAACCACGTTGATGGGCAGATGCCCTACCGCTTGAACGGCGTCGGTGTGGAAAGTGATTTTATTCGCCTTGCAGACTGCGCCAATCTCGCGAATGGGTTGGATTGTGCCCACCTCGTTATTGGCAAACATAATTGTTACCAATGCGGTGTCGGGTCGGATAGCCGCCTGCACCTCTTCAGCCGTTATCAACCCGTTGGAGTGTACGTCCAGATAGGTTACTTCAAACCCTTCCTTTTCTAACTTCTTTAACGTGTGAAGTACGGCGTGATGCTCGAAAGCGGTAGATATTATATGCTTTTTACCCTTTAACGCACCCGAATATGCCGCAGAGCGTATGGCCTGGTTGTCCGCCTCGCTGCCGCCCGAAGTAAAATAAATCTCATTGGGTTTTGCGCCGATTAACGAGGCAATTTGCGCCCTTGCACTATCCAACGCCTCTTTGGCAATCTGCCCCACCGTATGCAGCGACGAGGGGTTGCCGTATACCTCTTTATAATAAGTTTGCATTGCGGCTATCGCCGTATCGCTCATCGCCGTCGTTGCGGCGTTATCTACGTAAACGATTTTTTGCTCTTTCAAATTACGCCTCTTAATTCCTACTTTTTTAGTATGATATAAGTATAGAAAATAATTCCTATTTTGTCAATAGGAATTACAACACTTGAAAAATATTTTTGCTTAAAATGAGGTACGCACGGCGAAACTCCGTGCGTACCCTTAAAACTAAGCTTTAGTCTATCTCATAGTGGCAGTCAGAATACTGTGTAGGGGGCATGGTTTCGCCCTCTTCCACGTGCACGTTGTTGATAACGTGACCTTTGCCGTCAACTACTTTGTAGGTACCGCTCTTAGGGCAGGTATCTCCGCAATTAAGTCTCATAATTTCACCTCCGATAAAAGTATTGTGTGCAGTTATCGGAAATGTATACACAATTATTTCAATAAATCCGCTAAAGTTTTGCTGCGCAGAAAGTTCGTTATAACGTCGTCAAGCTCTCTCCATAGGGGCAGGGTTAAACAACCGTCTGCTTTTGAACAGCCTGCGTCCAGACAGGACACGGGCGAAAGCGTACCCTCAGCCGCACAGATTATCTCTGCCACGTTGTACTCTTCGGGGGATCTTACAAGGCGGTAACCGCCGCTCTTGCCCCTCGCGGAGATAATTAGCCCTGCCGAAGAGAGCGAGGCAACCGTTGCCTCTAAATACTTCTGCGACTCTTTAACCCTGTCGGAGATGTCCGCAAGCGAAACGTTATTTCCGTCGTTGTGCTGGGCTAAATCGAGCATAACCTTAAGGGCGTTTCTCCCCTTGGTCGTTATCATCATAAAACACCTCTGGTTGTTTATCCACCGTTGAACGGTGATTAAATCCACGCTTCGCGTGATGCAATCCGTTGCTTTGCAACGATTCAATCCACTGCATTCGCAGTGATTCAATCCACGACTAAAGTCGTGATTTAGTGGTTGGTGTATCCACGGATTGTGCCGTGATTAAATCCACGGTTTCACCGTGATGCAATCCGTTGCTTTGCAACGATTCAATCCACTGCATTCGCAGTGATTCAATCCACGACTAAAGTCGTGATTTAGTGGTTAAAAGTTAATTAGAATTTTTCCCTAAAGTCGAACAGCTTGCTATAAGTAAACGTCTGATTCTGCCACAGTTATTTCGACTGTGCTTAAACTCTTCGTCACTGATATATTTCGAATCGTGCAACATATCCAACCAACTCTCGGTTTCGATACATTCTTTTAACGCTATTCTAAATTTTGAAAGCATGTCTGCCGCACTTTGAGGGTACTGTGCTTCTGAAATATTTGCAAAAATGCTTGAGGAGGACTTCCGCAGCTGGTGTATGTAATTATCTATTCCCAGATTGCAGGAAAGACTTTTACAAAGGCTTTCTATTTCTTTTGCAAACACCCTTGCCTGCTCCAGCAAAACATTTCCTTTCATTATTTATACCTTATTAAATCAACGCTTTGGCGTTGGATTGAATCAATGGCTCTGCCATTGGATTGCATCGCAACGCAGTTGCGGATTGAATCAACAGCTCTGCTGTTGGATTTAATCAATGCTCTAAAGAGCATTGCATATTCAGCCGCCGTATTCAATCATTTTATTAATACACTTGACGGCGGAGGAGATGAGTTCTTCGTCCATTATAATCTCTTCTCCCGCCTCGCCTCTAAGGCAGTTGTACACGTCCGCAAGGGTGGTCGCCTTCATATTGTGGCAGACTAAGTCCTTTGATAAGGGGTAGAACTTCTTGTCGGGACATTTAAGCTGCAAGTGCTGTAAAATGGAGTTTTCGGTACCGATTATAAATTCCTTTGCGTCGGACTTTATTGCATAGTCCATAATTCCCGAGGTCGAACCGACGTAGTCTGCATAATTGACCACCGAGGGTCTGCACTCGGGGTGAACCAGAAAGAGTGCGTCGGGGTGAGCGGCTTTCGCCTTAATAACCTCCTCCTCGTCAACCCTGGCATGAGTGGGGCAGCCGCCTGAAAGCAGTTTAAAGTTCTTTTCGGGTACCTGATTTTTAACAAAAGTACCGAGGTTGATATCGGGAATGAATAATATATTTTTCTCGGGTATAGCCTTGCAGATTTTAACCGCAGAAGAGGAGGTTACGCACACGTCTGAAATAGTTTTAAGTTCCGCAGTGGTGTTGATATATGCAACCACCGCATAGCCGGGGAACATCTTTTTAACCTGCTCTATCTCCTCCTTGCCCATCTGCTCTGCCATGGGGCAGCCTGCCGTGGGGTTGGCAAGATACACCCTCTTTTGGGGCGAGAGCATTTTAACCGTCTCTGCCATAAAACGAACGCCGCACATAATCACGTTTTTCTGCGGAGTGGTCTTCGCCTTTACCGAAAGGGCGTAGCTATCCCCAGTGAAATCGGCAATCTCGCAGATATCGGGCGACATATAGCTGTGAGCTAAAATGCAGGTGTCCGTCTCCCTTTTGAGCTGTATAATCTTATCCTGTAATTCCCTGACCGTCACGGTTTTATCCTCCTATCGTCAAGTAAAATAGTTTGTGTTAATTTGTAGGTTATTATAGCACAATCCCGTCGGCTTGGTCAAGATAATTAAGCCGTCATTGCGAGACGGACGAAACTTTAGTTGCGGACGGCGTGGCAATCCCAAAGATTAGGGCGGACTGTATAAACAAATCCGCCCTTAATATTAATGTAGAAATAATTATTTAGAAATAGCGACCACATACCCACCGGGATTGCCACGGCGTTTCACGCCTCGCAATGACGGGTAAAGAGTCTTTCATTCATTTACTTAGCTCTTTTTCTTGCACGTTCTCTTCTTAGCCGGCTTTTTCTCGCTTAAGCTTTCGGGAATTTCCTCGGCGGGGATATGGGATACGTCGCTCTTAACCGCCTTGTATTCCCTCTTTACCCTCGTCTTTTCCTTCTTCTCGCTCGCCTTCTCCTCCTCGGTGCTCTCGTGATAGGGCACTTCGAAAATTATAGCCTCGTAGGGGCGCAGGGTAAACGTAAGCTTATAAGGTCTGCCGTTGCAGAGCGTCTCTTCCGCCTCCACTTCCATCAAACTACCCTCGGGATAGGTTGAGAAAATTCTCTTATACTTACCGCTCACGGGTGCGCCTACGCCGTAGTTGGAGTAGCCCATAGGGGTCATATTGCATACGAAGATTAACGCGTCGTTGTAGTTCCAGGGATTGCGCCTTATGAATGCGAATATCGAACGGGCAACGTCGCCGCTCTCAATCCACTCAAACGACTTATAGCTGGTGTCGTTATACAACACGGGTCTTTCCTTATACAGGTGTAACAAGGTGCGGTAGCAGTCCATAACGTCCCTGTGACCGGGGTCGTCGCAGAGGTGCCAATCAAGGCTGGTCTTGAAGTTCCACTCCTTCTCCTGCGCAAAGTCCTGACCCATGAAGAGCAGCTTCTTTCCGGGGTGACCCATCATCATAGTATAGAACGCCTTTAAGCTGCCGAACTTGTCCATTCTGCTGCCCGGCATCTTGTTAAACATACTGCCCTTACCGTATACTACCTCGTCGTGGGAGAGCACTAATATATAGTGTTCATCGAAGATATAGTCAAGGGTGTGCGTCATAAGGAAATGGTGATACTTCCTGTACACAGGGTCCTTCTTTATGTAGGAGAGGGTGTCGTTCATCCAGCCCATATCCCATTTCAAGCCGAAGCCTAAACCGTTGTCCTTGACGGGTGCGGTTATGCCGGAGATAATCGAGGAGTCCTCTGCAATCAAGAACGCGTCGGTACGGCTGCGCAGAATGCTGTTTAAATGCTTGAAGAACTCAAAGCTCTCTAAGTTGTGGTCGCCGCCGTAGATATTGGGACGCCACTCGCTCCTGCCGAAGCTGGTATACAGCATTGCGGCAACGGCGTCGACGCGCAGTGCGTCTAAGTGGTACTTATTGACCCAGAACAACGCCGAACCGATGAGGAAGTTGGAGACCTCTTTCTTACCCAAGTCAAACGCCTTGGTACCCCATTCGGGATACTCTGCACGCAGGGGGTCTGCATATTCGTATAAGGGGGTACCGTCGAAGTTGGCAAGTCCGAAGGAGTCTTTAGGGAAGTGGGCGGGTACCCAGTCCAAAATAACGCCTATACCGTGCTTGTGCATATAGTCGACAAAGTACATAAAGTCCTGAGGGGAACCGTACCTCGCGGTAGGGCAGTAGTAGCCCGTTACCTGATAGCCCCAGGAGGGGTCGAAGGGATATTCGCAGATACCCATAACTTCAATATGTGTATAGCCCATATACTGAACGTATTCGCACAGCTCGTAGGCAAGACGGCGGTAGTCTAAGAACTGATCCTCGTCCTGCTTCCAGGTGTCCTTCTTCCAGCTGCCCAGATGCACTTCGTAGACGGACATAGGTTTTTCAAGGTAGTTCTCGCCCTTTCTTTTAGCGAGGTAATCGCCGTCGCCCCACTCGTAAGTGGAGAGGTTGGTTACTACCGAAGCGTTAGCAGGGCGTTTTTCGCTGCCGAACTCGTAGGGGTCAATCTTGTAGACCTCCTTTCCGTCAGCCTGAACGACGAGGTATTTATACTTAACCCCCTCGCACATACCGGGCACGAACAGCTCCCAGATGGAGTCGTCTACCTTTTCCATAATGTCGCGCCAGGGCGTCCAGCCGTTACCGTCGGAGACGACGCACACCGCCCTTGCCGCAGGTGCCCACAGCACAAAGTGAGTGCCGCGTACACCGTTAATCTCCCTGATGTGCGCACCCATCTTTTCATACAGCTCGTAATGAGTACCGTGGTGAAATAAGTACCTGTCTAAATCGCCGAAAAATCTGTTTTCCATTGAATATCTCCTTAAACAATCTGATGATTGCTTTTAACTAATTTATTTAAACTGCTTGTAATACACGCAGCCCGTCTTTGCCGGCAGTTCTATAAAAGCTCTGCCAAACCTTACGTCCAATCTATCGGGCACGCCGTCCTTGCCACGTCCTACGGCAAAAGCCCTTGTAAGGCTGTCCGTGCGTTCACCCGTAACAAGCCATACGGGTACGTTTACCGCAACGGGTTTATCCGCGGCGTTTATTATCACAACAGCACAGTCGTCCTTGTCAAACCTTGCGTAAGCGACGTAGCCGTCGCCTGCGTCCAAAGGCATGAGCGAACCCATCTTAAGGCAATGGATTTTCTTTCTTAACGCTATTGCCGACTTATGCACGTTGTATATATCCCAATTCTCCCTGCCCCAAGGGAAGGTTCTGCGGCTGTCGGGGTCGGTCCAACCGACTACGCCCACTTCGTCTCCGTAATATAAGGCAGGGCTGCCCGGCCAGGTCATCTGCATAAGCACGCCGAGGTAGAATACGTCTACGTCTATTCCCTCTGCCGCAGCCTGTGCGCCTTGAGTTTTAAGCGTACCCGACTTGCGGTTCGTCCTCGTCAAAAACCTTGAATGGTCGTGATTGGAAAGCTGATTAATCGCGCTGTCCAACGCGGCTCTCGGCAGACGCGCCATATTCTTTGTAATGGAAGCGAAGAACGCCTTGCCGTCTAAATATTTGTTGGGATCGAAGCCCTGGGAGTGCTTTTCCATACCCGTTAAAAACCACGTCACAGGCTCCATAAAGGCGTCGTAGTTCATAACCGAATCCCACTCGCCTCCCTTAAGCCACGTTTCGGGGTCGCCGTAGTGCTCCGCAAAGATAAACGCTTCGGGGTTAGCCTTTCTCACCCTTGAGGCAAACTCCTTCCAGAATTTATGGTTAAACCTCTCGCTATGCCCTAAATCTGCAGCGACGTCTAACCTCCAGCCGTCGGTGTTGAATTCTCCCGAAACCCACTTTTCGCCCACTTCGTAGATGCTTTCGCAGAGCTCCTGACTCTTCTCGTAATTGAGCTTAGGCAGGGTCTTATACCCCCACCAGCCCTCGTATTCGCTGTTGGTAAGTTGGGGCTGGAAGAATTTAAAATATTCCCTGTAGGGGCTGTCCGTCGATTGGAAGGCACCCTTTTCGTACCCCTCCTGCGCAAGGTAAATGCCCTCTCTGTCCAGCCATTTATGGAAGGAACCGCAGTGGTTGAACACGCCGTCCATTATTACCTTAATGCCCTTGTCGTGCATTTTTGCAACCAAGCCCTTGAAGTACTCGTTGGACTTCTCTAAGTTGACCTTGCTCGTTACCCTTTTGATATACTTGGGGGCATAGCCGTTGTGGTGCTCCCACGACTGCATCGTATGCTCCTCGTCCTCTTCGATTATGGCGAGATGGGGGTCGATATAGTCGTAATCCTGCGTGTCGTATTTATGGTTGGAGGGCGAGACGAAAAGGGGGTTGAAGTAGACCGCCTCTACGCCCAAGTCCGCCAAATAATCCAGCTTCTGCTCCACTCCCTGCAAATCACCGCCGTAAAAACGGTTTACGTCGGTAGTATTTGGCAGAGAATACCAGTCCTTGACCTTTCGGGAATGACCGCCCGTATAGTAATACTCGTTGTCCTCGACGTCGTTTAAGGGGTTGCCGTTGCAGAACCTGTCGCAATAAATCTGGTAGAACACCCTGCCCTTCGCCCAGTCGGGAACCTTCTGCCCGACTACAAAGCCGAAGTTATACTCGTCCTGGTTGCTGTTTACGGCTCCCATTCGGTTATAATAAATTCTGTCGTCCTCGTCCTCTAACTCGAAGTAGTAGCTGACCGACTTGCCCCTGCACTTAAACGTATAGGTATAGTAGTCAAAGCTCTCGCTCGCGGCGGAGTGCGTCTTTTTCATCTTGTGCTGTACGCCGTTAATAACCGCATACGCTTTTGTTACGTCGTTTTTTAAGGTGCGGAAGGTGAGCGTTACGCTGTCGCCTGCCTTTGGTTCATAGGGGGTTTTAAAGTTTTCCGTTTCGTCTGTAAATAGTGTTTCTCTGCTAATCATATCAATTCTCTTCTTTTACCAACTCAAAGTGTATCATAAATTATGCGTAAAGTCAATATGCAATTGAAAAGTCAACGTGCATTTTAGCTTTTTACTCTCTGCCGTTGACTTTAACCTGCCCATACAATAAAACGCACCCTTAAAGTCAGATAAACTTCGGGGTGCATTTTATTGCCTATTCTTTTTTTCTCATGTCGCCTTTTCTTTCAGATAAAGCCCCTATTATACTCCACTCGTTAAGTGGCGTGATAGCCTTTTAAACACTATGTAAGCGGTTCTATCCTATATGAATATGCCGTAACGTTATAACCGTCATGTACAATTGTATAGTTTTTATAATCTGACAACATAATTTTAAACGCAAGGTTGACAAGATAATTAATCTCCTCCTTGCCTCTCTTTTTAAAAGCCGCCTCGTCCGCTTGTTGCGCAGCCTTATAATTATCCTGGAGATTTTTAACAGCCTGGTCTAGTTTAGGGTCGCCGTAATCATGGAAATTAGAAGTTGCAATATTGTGTAAGCCATCTTTCCTTAATTGATGACTGGCTTTATCCGTATTAGTTGGACCATCACGCTTGACAAAGCCTATAGTTTTGGCTAATTCTTTGGTGAATCCCGATATAACAATTACACATTCGTAATCCGAGCCATTTGCAAGTTTACGATATTCACATTTAGTTTTAACGCCGTAATAGTTATGATAATTCCCAAAAAACTCTCTCAACTTCTGCTCAAAAACATCGTGCAATAAATATGAGAATGAAATAGTTTTCTTGGTTATTTCAGCACTCAATTTGTATTCTGCCTCAAGCAAATCCAAACGTAACCTGCACAAATTTTCCAAATTTCTATCTTCGCCCTGGAAAAACTGAGGATTGAATTTTTGTAAAATAAACTCATACAACTCCTTGGCAAACATAATATTCCTGGGGAAAATTGTGCCGAAATAATAACAATCAGCCATATTAAACAGCGGATAATATTTCGGAACGCGGTGATTTTTTAAATAATATAATTCGGTTAAATACCCCAAAATATATTCGTTTTTCGTAACCTGAAAACCTCTGGAGTAAATATGAATCAAGGCGGGAAGCGCGTCATAATCACCGGATGCAAGATGACTCTCTGCAGTTTTAACGTCCCTCGGTTTATTACGAAGCCCGACACTGCCTTCAAACTCATCCTTATATCGTATTAATTCTTTGAACTCTCTTAGCGATAAATCAGTGACTTTGCGAATATTGCAAGGATACTTCTCATAGGTTAAATACGTTCTGTCCTGTCCCCTCGTCTTTAAAATATACTCATTGAGCGTTTTTAAAGGTTTAGATAAATCCTTTTCCGCCTCGCTAATCTTATCAAGCTTCGGCGAAGCGGACACTTTTTTAACGTTGCCGGCGGCTACAGCCTGATTTGAATTGTTTGAAATAATCTTACCCATATTTCACCTCTTTGTAATAAGATGTATCTTATTACCTTTTATAAAAAATTCATCTTAACTATAGCACAGATTGTTTATTTTGTCAATAGAGACATAAAATTTTCACATAGCAATTTGCGAGTTTTACTCTCTGCCGTTGACTTTAACCTGCTCTTATGTTAATATGTTTGCGGTTTGAAAGCGTCAGCTTTCACGGGGGATATGAAATGGACGACAAATTGCAAAAGACGCAGGGCGCACGCGAACACTCGCAGCAGGATATGACCGAACAAACGCACAAGAAAAAGAAGATCAAGGATACGATTTTTAATTGGGTGCTAATCAATATCGGCACGCTTTTAGTTGCGGCAGGCGTGTACTTTTTCAAGGTTCCCAACAACTTCGCGACGGGCGGCGTAAGCGGTATTTCTATAATTTTATCCCGACTGTTCTCCCACTATGCACCGAACATTATTACCCAAGCCAATATCAATATGGCGGTAAACGTTTTGCTGCTTATCTTCGGATTTATCTTTTTAGGCAAGGGCTGTACGTTTAAAACGGCTTACTGCTCCATAGTCTATTCGCTGGAGAATATGCTGTTTGAATATCTTCTGCCCTTTGCAAAAGACGAGGCAGGGCAATTAATACCTTTAACCAACCAACCGCTTATGGAGCTTGTGTACGCAATGCTGCTAACGGGTATCGGCAGCGCGATTATCTTTAACTGCCGTGCCTCTTCCGGCGGTACCGACATAATTGCACTCATACTCAAAAAGTACACCACGCTCGACACGGGCAAAGCTCTTTTAATAACCGACTTTGCCATCGCCTTTTCCACCTTCTTTGTTACGGGCAGTATTCAAGCCGGGCTGTTCTCTATCTTAGGGCTATTTGCCAAAGCGTTCATAATCGACGGAGTAATCGAAAGCATAGGCAAGAGCAAGTACATAACCATTATTACCACTAATCCCGACGAGATCGGCAAACACATAACCCAGACAATGAAGCGTGATTATACTGCCTACAAGGCGGTGGGCGGTTACACGGGCAATGAAAAAACCGTGCTGATCACCGTCTGCAAGCGCGGCGAAGCGGCAAGGCTGAAGGCGAAGGTCAAGGAGCTTGACCCCCACGCCTTTACCATTATAACCGACGCCAACGAAATCTTGGGCAAAGGCTTCAGGCAGTAGTGTACTGCAGCAAAGTTTCTTAGCAGGTGCGACCTGCAGCGAAGTATCTTAATTGCCTATCACCTGACTAACCCATCACAAGTCAAGCGAGGCAGGGGCGGCACACCTATATCCGTCATTGCGAGCAACGCATAGCGTTGCGTGGCAATCCCAGCGGGTATGTGACCAACCGTTCTAAATAGGTTTCCTCAATTTAGCCTTCCCTGAAGAACAGGGAAGGTGGCATATACGCAGTATATGACGAAAGAGTTTGATACTTGAAATAATACCCCCCTCAATCAACGGCTTGCCGTTGGATTTAATCACCGCTTGCGGTGGATTGAATCACGACTTTAGTCGTGGATTGAATCAAACCTTGGTTTGCATTGAATCACCCGCAGGGTGGATTACCAAACCTTGCTGTTGGATTTAATCACCGCCTCAGCGGTGGATTGCATCACGCTTTAGCGTGGATTTAATCAAGCTTGAGCTTGGATTTAATCACCCTCAGGGTGGATTGACAATTATGTACGAACTTCAGAACAGATGGAAGCTTGAAAACGGATTTTTAAACTATTACGGTTTGAGAAATCAACCGAACACGCTTAAAAATAAAGTAAAGCTTACAAAAAAACAGGTAAAAATAATCGAAAAGCTCCCTTGCGAATTATCCCCCGACGAAATCTCTTCGTTAAAGGGGCTTATAGGCGTACAGGTTGTGAAGAGCGAAGATAAAAAGGTTACGCCCACCTGCTTAAGCCAAGCAAGGTTCTGCGTAAGCTGTGCGGCTAACGACTTTATTATCCCCGGGTTGGAATTCGACGCTCAAGGCAGATGCCCTATATGTCAGTCAAGCGAAAAGACTCGCAATTTAAAAAGCGTCGTGCCCGTTATGAACGTCTTCCCCAAGTCCAAAAAATCGCGTTTCGACGTCGCCGTATTCTACACGGGCGGCAAGGATTCCACCTATCTTTTATACTACCTGTCCAAGGTATTAAAACTAAAAGTGCTGGCTCTCACCTGGGAGATACCATATATGTCGGACAGCGCGAGAAAGAGCATCGAAAACGCCAAAAACTCCCTGCACTCGGTTGAGTTTATAACAAGAAAAATCGCCGACGACGATTTGAAACGCATTTACTCCAAGCTCTATTCTTTAAGCGAGAACACCTGCGCCTGCCCTTCTTTGGCATACGTGCTGTTCTACCCTGAACTCGTCGCAAACAGAGTACCTTATTTTGTCGCAGGGAACGAACCTGCACAGCTTATCGGGCTGTATTTCAACAAAATGGCACCCGAGATAGCTTACACCTTCCCCGACAATAAGCCCTTAAATTTCCTGTTCAATGCAGGCAGAATTTTAACCCTGCACCCTCCCCTTAAAAAAGGGCAGTTTCATACGCTGGCTACTATGAAGCAATTGGCGCACGGGGATAGCTTTATTAAAAAACTGACGGGATACACTAATCAGCTTTTAACCAACGTCTGCGAGGCTATAAAGGAAGTGCCCGAGATAGTAAAACCGTTGAAGAGAGCCATTCGCTCCTCTTCCCGGACGGGCAATATCCCTGCCTTTGTCCAGGTTGACTTAAACGACGCTTGCGGCGGCAATTACGAATGGCGGAAGATTAAGGATATAATCGTCAAAGAATGCGGTTGGGTTCCCCCCGAACAAGCCGAAAAAGGTCTGCATACCAGCTGCAAAATAGAAAAATGCAAGGAGTATTCTCAATTCATACGCTTCTATCATATGAAAAGTTCTATGATACCCTTCAGTGCTCTTGAAATATCCATTGCAAGCGGAAAGAACAATCTCTCCCGAAAGCAAGCCATTGAAGAGATGAATACCTCCCTCGGTTTTTCGCTTGAGGAGTTGCCCGAATGTGCGATAATGAAGGGGTACTTTAAAGAATGAACGCCGTAGTCTTCTATTCAAACACGGGGGAAAGCAAAGCGGTTGCAAAGTTTTTTTCCGAGCAGCTTGACTACCCCCTTTTTGATATTGAGAAAGTCTGCCCCGAAATATACGAGAACCTCGTATTGGTATTCCCCGTACACTGTCAGAACGTACCGCTTGCCGTTAAAAGGTTTTTGAAATCGGCAAAGATAGAAAATCTTACGGCAATTGCAACCTACGGCAGAATGTGCCCGGGAAACGTTTTATACGAGATACAAAAAAAGTATAAATTCAATATAGTGGCAGGGGCATATATCCCCACCAAACACTCCTACCAAGGCGGGAAAAGTTTTAGCGATTGGGAAAGCCTAACCCCGATTATAGAAAAGGTCAACCGACCTTCGCCCGTTGTTATTCCGAAGTTATATAAAAATGCTTTTTCCTCCCTCTTCCCCAATTTCAGGAGCAGGCTTAACGTAAAGATATACAAGACCGAAGCCTGCAACGGGTGCGGAATATGTACCGACGTTTGCCATTTTAACGCCATATGCGGCGGTGTTACAAACGGCAAATGCATACGCTGTTTGAAATGCGTATCCTCTTGCCCTAACAACGCCTTAAAATTCACCCTCCGCCTCCCCCTGCGGCTGTATCTTAGAAAGCAAAAGACGGGTAAATTAATTATATACAACTAGGCGTTGAGCCGTATATCTTAATAGCCAACCACTTGACCAACTCCTCACCAATCAAACGGGTGTGACCCGTCGCAGGGTTTCTTAATTGCCAACCACTTGACCAACTCCTCACCAATCAAACGGGTGTGACCCGTCGCAGGGTTTCTTAATTGCCAACCACTTGACCAACTCCTCACCAATCAAACGAAGCCCCCTGGCGCAGTACGCGCCAGGGGCAGGTGCGACCTGCAGCGAAGTTTCTTAATTGCCTATCACTTGACCAACCCGTCACTAATCAAACGGGTGTGACCTGTCGCAGGGTTTCTTAATTGCCAACCACTTGATCAACCCCTCACCAATCAAACGGGTGTGACCCGTCGCAGGGTTTCTTAATTGCCAACCACTTGACCAACTCCTCACCAATCAAACGAAGCCCCCGTTGCGCAAAAAGCGCGACGGGGGCAATTTTTAACCGATTAACTTGATTTTACAGCTTAGCCGTTGACGAGAGCGACTGCCTTTGCCGTAGCTTCCTTGATCTCTTCGGGAGTACCCTTCATCATCCAGCTGCCGCCGCAAGCGATAATCTTATCGTATGCAAGATACTCTAAGATGTTGTCTGCAGAGATACCGCCGGTGGGCATAATGCGAAGGTAAGGGAATGCAGCGCAGATAGCCTTGATGGTCTTAAGTCCGCCGTAGTTGGATGCAGGGAAGAACTTTAACGTGGTCAGACCCTTAGCGATTGCCGCCATAGCCTCGGTGGGGGTTACGATACCGGGAAGGTATAACATACCGTGTTCTGCACAGCAGTCGGCAACTTCTTCGCTAAATCCGGGAGAAACGATGAACTTGGAGCCTGCTTTAATTGCCCTTTCGCACTGGTCGCGGTTGATTACCGTACCTGCGCCTACAAACATATCGGGGTACTTTTCAGTCGTGAGCTTGATTGCCTCTTCAGCGCAAGCCGTACGGAAGGTGATTTCAGCACAGGGAAGTCCGCCTTCAACTAAAGCCTGCATCTTGGGAAGCGTTTCCTCGATGGAGTTAAGCACTACTACGGGAACAATCTTCATTTTCTTGATTTGTTCAATTATCTGTTCGTTGTTCATTGGAATAATTCTCCTTAACATTATTTTTCGTCAGTTATTATTATACCATATATTTTTAATATTGCAATACCTGACGAAAAAATTTTTAAGGTAGAATTGGCGGGTGTGACCCCACCGTCATTGCGAGACGCCTTAGGCGGCGTGGCAATCCCAGCATCATAGGTGAGTACTGTTATTAATTTTTGCACCTTAATCTCGCTTTCCCTAAAGAATAGGGAAAGTGTCACGAACCATAGTGAGTGACGATAGAGTTTGATTTCTAATGCTCCTACCGCTATCAACGGCTTGCCGTTGGATTTAATCAACAGCTTTGCTGTTGGATTGCATCACTTAAAGAGTGGATTGAGTTATAAATAACTTTTCAACCTCTTCTCGAACCCCTCTTCCAGGTCAATAGCCCTGCCGAGCAACTTTTTAATTTCGGTGTTCATAACCTTTTCGCTCTCGGTCATGGAGGTTTTTAAACTCGTTATGCCCTGTACGGTACCCTTAATCATCATCTGCGCAACGTTTGAACGGCTGTTGTCGGACGCTGTATTCATCTTGATTGCAGACCACATCATCGCCTTTTTTACAGGCGACGGCTCCTTTAATTCCAACTGCAGCGTCGCCGCAATTCTAGTCGCCTCCGAGCAGATTTTTTCATACTCCTCGTGCTGGCGTGTAAGCTCCTCCTTCATCTCCTCGTCGTCCACCTCGGGGAGTAAATCCACGATAGATGTCAACCCCAGCTGTGCGTTTCTGTAAATTTCTGCAAGTATTTCGCTGTCGTTTTTAATGCTTTCCATAATTTGTTCTCCTTATAATTTGTTGAAAATAATTTGCTCTTATTTTGCTATTTATATTCCGTTTAGCATAAAAACGCTTGACTTTAAGCAATTAATTGTGTTATATTAATTCCCGAGCCGTTCGGAACGGGCTTTTTTAAGTGTGCAAAAAATCTTTCACCGCACCGCCTACGCCTTTGGCAATTAAGTATCCGACGAGACTGGTTAGAGGAGGACAAACCATGTACGCAATTTTTGATAACGGAAATAAGCAGTATAAAGTTTCCGTTGGCGACACCGTAAAGGTGGAAAAGCTTGCCGCAAACGTAGGCGACACCGTATCTTTCCCCGTTGTATTGACGGCAGATGATGCAAAAGTTTCCGTTGGCAAGGAAGTAGAGAACGTGAAAGTAACCGCTGAGGTCCTTTCACAGGGTAAGGCAAAGAAGATTATCGTCTTCAAGTACAAGGCAAAGAAGAACGAGAGGAAAAAGCAGGGTCACAGACAGCCCTATACCGAAATTAAGATTACGGCAATCGGCGAACCTGCAAAGAAGCGTGCAACGAAGAAGGCAGCTAAACCTGCTGAAACCGAAAGCGCAGCTGAATAATTTAAGGAGGACGAAGTGATGATATTCATTAAATTATTTGCACATAAAAAAGGTGGCGGTTCTACCGACAACGGCAGAGACAGTAACCCCAAATATCTCGGTATCAAGCGTGCTGACGGTCAGGCAGTTCTTGCAGGCAACATCCTTGTAAGACAGCGCGGCAGCAAGTTCAAGCCCGGCAACAACGTTGGCATCGGTAAAGACGATACGCTTTTCGCACTTATCGACGGCACCGTTAAGTTCGAAAGGGTTGGCAAGGACGGCAAACAGGTTTCCGTTTACCCCGTTGCTCAGTAAGTTTTAAAAGTCTAAGGCATCTCTTTTGAGGTGCCTTTGTTTTTTAGGTGGAAATATGTTAGTAAGACAAATTGAAGAAAAAGATTACGAAAAGTTTGAAGAGCTGTTCTGCGCCTACTACGAGGAGTTGGACTGCGAGGACGACCCTTGCCACCTCTTCGACGAATACGTCCTGCCCGACCTTAAGGATAATTTATTCTCGGTTGCGGTTGCTGTAGACGGCGAAACGCTTTTTGGATTTATAATCTACCAGACCGACGCCCCCGAAAACGAGTGGTGCTTCAGGCAGGGCGACGGGGATATACGAGAGATTTACGTCACCCCCTCCCACCGCAAAAGGGGAATTGGCGGCAAGCTTTTAACCTTTGCCGAAAACGAGCTTGCAAAAAGCGGAGTTAAGGCAACCTATACCCTGCCCACCGAGGAAGCTGAAAGCTTCTTCACCCACTGCGGATATAGCGACAACGGTGAATACTGCGCAGAGTTAGATAATAAGGTCTTTGAAAAAACGTTAAATTTTTAACATATAAATTTCGGCTGTAGATATAGACAAAACGGCTTATTTATAGTATAATCGTGCTATGAACGACATTGTCTTTGCAGATAAATACTCCGCCTTTGAAAGGGCGGGGGCGCAAAAATTCAATAAATGCCTTAAGGTCTTAGTCCCCAAACAAAACGGAAAGGGCGGTCGGGTAGCTTCCGGGCAGAATTTAGAGGATAGCGATTTCTACGCCTGGGGCGAATACGTCATACTCCCCCCCTACTGCAACTACAAAATTTTAAATTCCGACAGCGAGGACTTGGTTGTCTGCATCGAACAACCCCTACTCCGCTCCTCTCTGCCCGTGAATATCGTCACCAACACCATAAGCCGGGGTATGCGCAACGCCGTGCAGGAGGCTGTTTATTACTACCACTGCGACGAGTATACAGACCGTGCCGACGGAATAGTTGCAGCGTTGGGACAGTTAATCGTCGCCTACGTTGCAGACGATTACTCGGTTAAGCTTCACCCGATTGTTGTAATCATTAAAGCCGATATGGAGAAGAATTTTACCGACAGCACTTACTCCGCCGAAACGGCACTGCGAAAAATACCGTTAAATTACGACTACGTGAGAAAGCTGTTTAAAAAGGAGACGGGGGTCACCCCGCACGACTACTTGAACGGCATACGTATGGACAGGGCGAGGCAGTACATTGAAAACGGAATAACCAACAACTATTCCAACTTCACCGTCTCCCAGATTGCCGAAGCGTGCGGCTTTGCAGAACCGCTGTACTTTTCTAGGGTGTTTAAAAAGCACTTCGGAGTATCCCCCCTGCTGTACTCGAAGGGTAGGTTAAAGGACTAACGGCTAAGCTCCTCGCCTGCCCCAACCTCATACAACCGTAAGACAACGCCGCCCCTGCGGAAAAGCTTTTCCGCAGGGGCGGCGTATTTTTGCATTTATTCCCCGATTACGTTAAAAAGAGTTGCCCCCGTGCGCCTATGCGCACGGGGGCTTTAAGTTACTTAGTAACCGTTTTTAATTGTTTATCCTCAACTTAAGCTTATCTGAGCTTGATGTAAGGAGCTGCAAGTGCAGTACCTTCCGCGCTGGTGTAAACGTATTCCCAAGTATCGGTCATATCAAACTTCATCGCCTTTTCCCAATAGTTTGCGAACTGGTTACGCGAAAGCAAGAACTCCGTTACGGTATTTACGTCGTAGTCAGCGTTGTATTCGCCGAAGAGTGCATAGCACTTGGAAACAGCCATATCTGCAGTTGCAGAGAAGTTACCGACTATACCGGAGCTATTCTTCTGGGAAGTGGTTACAATGTCAAGGTTGCTGCCATAGTAAACCTTACCAATGCTGATACAGCCGTTAATCCTGGTTACGCCTGCACCGGTGAAACCGCCGAGAATGCCTGCAGCACGTTTCGTGCCGTAGATTACGCCTGAGAAGTAGCAGTTGTTAATCGTCAAGCTATCCTTGCCGTTAATTTCACGGTCGTCACTTCTGCCTACGATACCTGCGCAGTAGTCGCCCGACTTCAAGGTTACGTCTACGTAGCAATCGGAGATGGTTACAATGTTCCAAGCATTTCCGTTACCGCCCTGAATGAAGCCAACGATACCGCCTGACCTATCACCGACAATCTGAGGTACACGCTCGTAATAGGTAACGCCTGCGGTGTAGCTGGGCTGAATTACGTAGTTGTCGCCGTCCTTAATGTAGTACTTGTTGGGACTGAATGTAGACTCTTGAACAAGCACTTCCTTATATTCAACGTCGTTGATTACTTCAACCCTTTCGATCGTAGTGGTTGCACCCTTGTTGCTGTAGGCAATAACTTGACCAATAAGCGCACTGACTCTCTGGTTACCGGTAACTTTAACGTTCTTAATCTTAACGTTGTAGATAGAACCGCCGTACATTAAGCCGATAATACCCGTCTTTTGATGTTTGCTTGTCAATTCGGTAATGGTAATATCCTCGAATTTAACGTTCATAATAGTACCGTTATCAACCGTGCGGAAGATACCGAAACCGCCGTCAAGCTCGGCATTGTTGCTTATAGCGATATTCTTAAGGGTATGACCCATACCGTTGAACAAGCCTACAAACTTGGTGTCGCTGGTCGTAAGCGAACCGCCGAAGTCTATATCGTTCATAAGACGGTAGATCTGCTGTGCAGAATTTTCTGCAAGCATAGCTTCGAAATCTGCCTTGGTAGTAATGTCAACCGTGGTAACAGCTATTGTGTGAACGGCGGAGCACTGGTCGCCCTTAGTGTTCTTGATTATATAGTGAATATCGTAGCCGTTGCTGTTGTCCGCAATGAAATCCTTGGAGATATAAGTCGTTCTGAACTCGTATACCTCACCTTGAGCTTCAACCTCTGCAGCGGTAGGAACGGTTGCGCCCGACGCCGTCTTGAGAACGTACATAACGCCCGTGGGGTTAGTGGGCTGACCGTAGATAGTGTAACCGTCCTTGTTTACGAATACGCCCTCGGTACCGGTGAGGAAGTCTACCCCGGTGTTGGGTGATGCTACGTATACCAGGTAGGTGTAAGCCGCACTCTGCGTACCGGCGTGGTTTAAAGTAGCCTCGGGCTTTAAGGTAATGGTAGCCGTTACACGCCAGATACCTTCCTGGTTAGAGTCAAATCTTATTCTGTCTTCGAAAGGATGGTCGCTATCAATAGCAAGTTCATATTTGTAAGAAATATCGTACAATGAAGGGTCGATAACCTTACCGCTCTCCGAAGCACCGTTCAATACCGTAGGTGCCGTAATGGTATAGCCGCCATACTGGTCAACGATAATCTCGTCATCTACAAGTCCTTCAACGATAACGTCACCGATTTTAAAGGTGTTCTTCTTAACGGTTACGGTGAAGGTCTTTTCCTTAATTACTACGTTGCCTACGTTGATTTGTGCGGTAAGAGTAACCGTCTTGTCCTCGTTTACGGGGCGGAGAACTTCAACCTTATTTACAAAGCTGCCCGAGAAGGAGTCGTATACCTTCTTGGATACGGAGAGCACGTCAGAATCGCTTGACGTCCAGAAAATAGGATAGTGCATCATCGTAGACACAACCTGGAAATCCTGGTAGCAGCCGTCCAGATCGGTGGGAAGATAGAGCATATCGTAGATAGCCTGTGCCGTAGCAGCCTGTCTGCTCTGGTATTGGGTCATATCGCTGTAGTTGAAGTGCTTGTAATCTGCCCAGGATGAAAGACTGAGTTTAGCACCCCTTGTACCTGTTGCATCTACAAGCGCAAGCATATCGCCCATATTAATGGAGCCGTCTGCGTTTCTCAAGGTGGCGTCAAGGTAGTGATAGGGTGAAGAGTAGCCTTCGCCGTAGCTTATCGCATAGTCGTTGGTAGGCAATTGCTTGAACCATACGCTTGCAGCTATAGGGGTAACCTTGGTACCGTTAATGTTCTGCTTAGTGTCGTACTCTTCGCTTTCATCGATCTGGTAGGAGTTGCTGCCTGCCTGAAGGATACTGTTGGTAACGGTACCCCTGTAGTTATCGTTAACAAGGCAAGGGTTGCCGTTGTTTACGGAGAGTATGTTGCTTATGTGGTTATAGCTGTAGGTCTGGCGTGCAACGTCTATGTTAGCGCATTCGTCAGCCGCAGTAGGCGTATAGATAATGTGACCGTAAGTGGGATTATCGACAATAGTTGCGTCTGCAATCTCGCTGACAGGGTTACCGTCTGCGTCGACCGAGTAGACTTTATTAGCAACTATAACGTAGTCTTTAAGCTCGTTATCGTCGCTGTCTAATGCAATCTGACGTCTGTTATCTACGTTTGCCGCATTGTTATAGGAGGTAACTGTATCAACCACCAAAACGCCGGGGTTGGAGTTATCGGTTACGCCGTGCATACGGTTGTTGAACGCAAGGCAGTTGTAGAGGAATACTTCGCCCTCCATAACCGAACCGCCGAGCTTAAAGCCGTTGCCGTCGCCGTCACGGGTGTCGTACTTATCTGTATTGGTCTCTTCCTTATTCTTATCGAAATTAGGGAACTTAGCGTTGAACGAAGACTGAGGCTCCATAATGAAACCGTTGTCGAAAGCAACGCAGTTGTAGATTATTACCGCACCGATATTGCCCGTATCAACTTTTGCGTATAAGTCCCAACCGTCGTCGGAGTTACGGTACGCGATACAGCCGTCGAAGATATTGCCGTAACCTACGGTGAGCTTTGCAGCGAAACCGTCGGCATTCTCGCCGTAAGTTTCGTTATCGTAGTTGTTGTACGAGGTACAGTTCTTAATAAGGTTGTAGCTGGGCCAATCGTTGATATTGCCGAGAGAGCCGTATGCTCTGCCGAGCTGTAAGCCCGTATCGCGGTTATCGTAGAACTCGCAGTTCTGTATAACGTTATAGCTACCGCCGATATACATACCGTTATCGCCTGCACCGCAGATATCTATGCCGTCCCAGATAAAGTAGTTGCCGTTAATCTGCACGCCGCGGCTCTGGTCGGCGAAAATCATATCGTAGAACTTAAGCGTTGCCTTACCTTCAGCCGCTTCCTTCTTTATGGTGATAGGATTGTTGTAATCGCCGCTATAGCCCAACTGAATACGACTGTCAAGGATGTAGTCACCGTTTTTAACGATTACGGTGTCGCCTGCCTTTAAGATGGGTTCGCCCCAATCGAGTCCTGATTCGTCATTGGTGTGGTCGAAATCAATCAACGTTCTAATGTCGTAAGGGTCGCTCTCTGTACCCGTTGCATTCTTATTGCCGTCGGGTGCAACGTAATAGGTATTGCCCGTTACTTTAGAAATAACTTCCTCGGTCTCGTCCTTAACCTCCAAGATAGCACCGTCGATAACTTCTACCGTACAAGAAGCAACCTTGCTACCTGCGGTTGCGGTTATAACTGCGGTACCTTCCTTAATGCCGAGTACGTTACCTCTGTCGGTAACGGTTGCAATCGTAGGGTCGGATGACGCCCACGTGACGCTTGCGCTTGAGGGTACGACTGTTACGCTAAGCCCCGACCACGTGTTGCCCAAACGGATTTTATAGGAGCTGTAGTTGAGGCTGATACTGGTTACAGAATTATCCTCTTCCTGTTCCTCGGGAGGATTGGAGTTGTTTCTGCACGCCGTAAGCGTAGACATACCCACGCCCGTAGCCAAGACAGAACAGAGGAGTAACGAGGCTAAAAATTTTTTACCTTTCATAGACCTTTTAATTCCTTATTTTTAATTTTGCGCTATACGCCCAACGGTATATTTCAACCGTCGGGCGTTTTGCGTTAGGTTTTATTATTTAGTTACTTTGTTATCATTTGGTTATGCGTATAATTCAAAAACTATTGAACTATTTTAAACCAAATCACACGATATAAACCATTAATTAACAGGAGTAATTATTATCTCAGAAATATCGATATTTGCATCTGCAGCGATAATTAATGTCGTTCCTGTCACTACAACGTTACTGAAGGTTGTTTCATTAAAAGATCCATTAGCAACTTCAGTCGTGGAGGTTGTATAGTCCGTTGTAGACGTACCGCATATAACGTGACGACCTGCAGAAGACGTCTTAGCCTTAACAACGATATTATAAGTTCCAGCCTCTTTCAAAGTTATAGTAACGGTTCTTCTTGAAAGCGCACTGCTCTGAATACTTGTACCCTTTGTATTATAAGTCGTGGGGTCGCCTTCCTGAGTCCTTATCTGACCGTTTGTAGTATCAAGAGCAACGCTGCTTACAGTATTGTTCTCAATGCTTAATACCGCACCGTTCGTATTAAATGTTACAGATACTTCGCTAAGAACTCCTTCAGCGGGTTTAACAGTTATGGTAATCTCTAACGTATCGGTAAGCGTTGCAGTAGCTTCACCTGCTTTAACTACAGCGGTAACTTCGACTGTATGAGTACCTACGGTAAGGGCTACGGTATCAGTTAAATCTACGCCGTCAACCTTTACGGTATAGGAGTCAACTACTGCTTCAGCGTTCGTGCCTACAAGTGCAACAGCTATGTTACTCTTTGAAAGATTAACTGTACCGTCTGCTGCAGTTACCTGCTTGGACTCAAGATTTTCGGAAGCAGTAATACCTGTAATACCTGCAACTGCAGACTCAACAGTTACCTTATAGGTTGCAGTTATAGGGCTGCCGCCGGCAGGAGTATATGTAACGGTTATGGTCTTTTCGCCAAGAGTTGAAGTATCTAACTCTGAGAACGTTAACTGAGAAGCTTCGACAGCCTCGGAACCAGATTCAGCCGTTACGGAGTTTGCATATACGGCAGATGCGGTTATACCTGTAGTATCTAAAGTATCGCCGACCTTATATGTTTTCTTAACTTCCGCCGTATCGATGTCAAGCTTGACATAAGTCTTTTCACCGCCGAGAGGAACGTTTTCTACTCCTGCAGGTGCGTTGGATATCATCTTGTCAACCTGAATGTAATAAATATTGATACCACCGTTAGAACCTGCACTTGCATAATCAGGGTGATCTGCGAACTTGTCAGCTTTAAACGTAGCAAATTTATAAGTACCGGGTTCGGTGAGCATAAATTCGCACTTGGTAATCTCTGCACCGTCAAGTAAAACGGCTTGCGCTACGTTAGGAGCGGTCTCTTCGTCCTTAGTAAAGCTTATGAAACGCTTATTTGTAGCATTACCGGAAATAGCGTAAATGGTAACCTTGGTCGTAATTGCGGTGTTAGCAGTAGCTCCTGCAACCGTTGAATTTACGTTAGGTATTACAATCGAATTTGCGTCGCCTGCAAGCTTTATACGCTTGGTAAACGTTTTAGTATCAGCGGTTTTGCTGTGCGCTTCAATCGTTACAGCCTTTGAAGACGTAGCAACTACAGAAACACCGCTTGCCGCATCGATAACCTTATCAGCGGTTATACTCTCATTTTCCAAATTGTTTGCGTTGATTGCATAAGACTGCGTAACCATACTTGTATCAGCAGTAATAGTGCAAGTTACTTTAATAGAAATGCCGCCATAAGATACGTTGATTTCCTGTGTACCTGCATTAACGGTATCTATGCTGCCGATTTCAACGTTAGCTGCAGGAATATCTTCCTTATCGCCGTTTGCCCTTGTTGCTTCAATTACCCAGTCAGCAGTTGAAGCAGTTGTACCCTGCATAAACGAAGTCGTGCCGCTCTTAAGTGCGATTGCGGTGTAAGCGTTGTTTACGGTGATGGTAACCTGCTTATAGATCGTATCTGCAGCAACTGCGGAACCGTCGGGCTTCTTTGCGTTTACTAAGGTTACGATAAGGGTATACGTACCGTTCTTCTTAAGACCGCTCATAGAGGTGAGCTTGATCGTACCGTCATAAAGCTCTACAGTGTAGTTAGCTGTAGGAACTTCCTTACCCTTGGTACCCTGGTTGTCAAGATATACCTTGATTGCAGATATATCAACCGTAGCGGAAGTTAAGCTTGTGCTTAAATTGTAAGTGGTCTGCACGCCTTCAACCTGGAGACCTGTGGTAGTTGCCTCAACTACGTAGCCATCTGCAGGGGTAGTCATCTGATAATCGCAGACGTCGCACTTGCCGTCTGAGTTTGCATCTGCGTGATCAGCTTCGTTCATCTTTTCGCCGTCGCCTGAAGTACATTCATGCCAATGCTTGTTGGCGTCGGTGTGCCAGATGGTGTCGGCGGTATGAGTGTGTTCGGGGGGATTGTTGTTGCTACAAGCAGAAACGCCTGCAACGCCTGTACCCACTGCACCCGCAATTAAAAATACGGATAATAATTTAGTAAATTTTTTCATCTTTTCCTCCAAAAATTTAGCAGATATTTCCGCTATTATTACATATACATTTTATCACGCTTTAACCCCTTTGTCAATGCATAAAGAAAAAACATTTCTGTTTTTGTGCCTTTTTCTCATTCCAATTTAACGATTATGTTATTAATTACCTCTTATAATCCTATAAAAGCAGTTAACCGGCGTAAAAAAAGGAGTGGTTTAAAACCACCCCTTTCAGGCTATTAAAATTTGATTAAAGCTGTTTGATTTCGGTGTACGCCATGACGAACGGTCCCGTACCCTTTGCGTCGTTTTCTACGACGGGTTCGGAGACGTAATACTCGTAGGAGCCGTCTCTGCGCCTGTTGGTTTCGGGTCCTAACCCTGCAACAAGGCAGATACCGCCGAGGTTAAGCTTTCCGTCCGTCTCGGTTAAATACTTCTTGCAGATACCCTCGAACACTCTCTTGCCGACCTGCGCAAAACGCTTGTCCGCATAGCCCAGCCTTGCGCCCTTCATCATTGCGTATGCAATCATGGAAGAGCCGGAAGTTTCTGCGTAGTTGCCCTCCCTTCCTATAAAGTTAGGCACCTGCCAGAACATATCCGTTTGAGGATCGATATACGCCTCTAAGCCCTCTATAGTCGTCTTGAAAATGTCACCTAAAATGCTCTTTTCTTCAACCGCAGTTTCGGGAAGATAGGAGAGAACGTCGATAAGACCTACCGTGTACCAGCCGATTGAACGCAGCCAGAAATTGCGTGAAAGCCCCGTCTCCTTGTCCGCCCAGAACGCCTGTTTGGAAGTATCCCAGCCGTGGTAGTAAAGGCGTTTTTCCTTGTCGTACATATGCTCGAATACGCCCTTAAACTGCTTAATGATTTCAGAGAAATCGCCGTTGCCCTTTTCCGCAACGTAGCGTGTATAGAACACCTCGGACATATAAATACCGTCTAACCACACCTGGTTGGGGTAAATCTTCTTATGCCAGAAGTTGCCGTACTCCGTCCTGGGCTGTTCAACTATCTGCTTATAGAGCAGCTCCATTGCCTTAACGTACTTCTCCTTGCCCGTCTCCTTGTACAAATCGAAGAGTATTCTGCCCTCGTTTAAATTGTCAAGGTTGTAGGTCTCAAGGTCGTAACCCCTTATGGAACCGTCTTCAAAGACGTAATAGTCGACAAAGCCGTCTATAAAGTCCAGGTACTTTTTGTCACCCGTCTGCTTGTATATAGTGTACAGCGACGTCATCATACAGCCGTCTATGTAGTTCCACGCAGGCTTTTTACCCTGTCTTATGTTTTCAATATTCCAAATGGGAGCTTCAGGCTTGGTGTCGGCAATCAGCCTGTCAATGTATTTGTCAATGATTTCGTAATTCATATTATAAACCCCTTTGACTTAAATAATCGTGACTTTACCGCAGTTCTTCTGAATGATATGCTCGCCTTCAACTCCGTCGAAAGTAACGTTTTTAAGTATAACGTTCTCCACGTTGTCGATATAAATACCCTCTTTGCAGTAGTCCCTTACAAACTCAAGCATTGCAGGCTTGAAGGGCTTTGCGTCTGATTTGAAGGAGAAGCTTACGTTCTCGATTACAACTTCCTTGACGGGTTGTTCTACAAGTCCGTCGAAGTATGCGCACATACACTCGCAGTCGGTACACTCGATATTCTTAAACAGGAATTTGCCAAGGTAAGGGGTATCGTCGCCTACAGGCTGTTTCTCCCTTGACCACACGTACTCGGTGTGTCCGTCGGGGTCGCAGAAGTAGTACATGTTAATAACGAAGGGCGTGATGACGTTAATCATCTTGATGTTTTCAAATACTACGCCGTCGATTATGGAGTCCTTGCCCCTGCCCCTTCTCGTCTTGATACGAAGCCCCCTGTCGGTATGCTTGAATACGCACTGGCAGACGGAGAGGTTTTGAACGCCTCCCGAAATCTCGCTACCTAAAACTATCGCGCCGTGTCCGTCCTGGAAGAGGTCGTTGCGGATTGTATGGTGATTTGCAGGGGTCTTGTATTTTGCACCCATGTACAGCTTGCCTGCCTTGAGCGCGACGCAGTCGTCGCCGACCGAGAATACGCAGCCGATAATGTTTACGTTATCGCAGCTCTCGGGGTCAAGACCGTCGGTATTGGGTCCTGTGTAGGGGTTCTGCACACGGATATCGTAGAATCCGAGGTTCTTGGAAAAGAAGGGGTGCAGGTTCCATGCAGCGGAGTTCTTACACGTTACGCCGTGGAATACTACGTTTTCACACTTATTCAAGGTTACAAGGCGAGGTCTTGCCACAGCCCTGCCCTTGGGGGTTGCCCACCAGGTGGAGTGGTCTGCATTGCCGTTGATTGCACCTTCGCCTACAATCTTAATGTTGCTCTGCTTATATGCCGAAACAAAGGACTGGTGTGAAGGATAGGGGTTGCCCTCCCAGGTTGCCAGAATTTCTTCCGTGCCGTCCTCGTGCTCGATTTTTGCAGGGACGTAGGGATAATGCTCTTCAACTATATCGCCGAGGAGTTCACCGCCCTTCTGAATTTCAATGGTTATATCGGACTTTAAAACTATGGGGCGAACGTAGTAGCTGCCTTCGGGAATTATAACCCTGCCGCCTTTAGGGCAGGAATCGATTGCCATCTGTACGTAGTAGGTATCCTCGCTAACACCGTCACCCTTTGCGCCTAAGTCCTTTACGTTGACCGTGCCGCTCTCCTTATCGGTGTGAATGGTGAGCGTTGCCTTATCCAGCGTAGTGCCTATAACGTATTCGGTATCGGGCAGGAGGTTGAAAAGTGAAAATACGTTACTCTCCCAAACCTTATCGGTTTTTGCACCGTTTACCGTAACCTGATATTTTTCAGGTGCGTAGTAAGGGTTAGTGTTTTCAAGCTCGAAACAAGCAGTTGTTCCGGATACGAAAAGTTGTTTAAACATCATTCCACTCCTTAATTTCTCTTTTTTATTTCTTATTTTTGTTTTTGCCGTTCTTGCCGTTGCTTTCGCCGCTGTTTTCGGCAAGCTTACGCAGCCGCTCGATTTCGTCAACTTCGCCGACTGCCTCTTCGTTTGACACGGGGTCGGTTAAATTTTTTTCACCGCCTGCCGAATCTCCGACAATCTGAGTTTGGGCTTCAACGGGTGCAACGTCCGTATGCTTGCCGCCCTTCCTTCTGCCTTTAGCCTTGGGCATTTGCTCAACGGGCTGTCCGTCAAAACCTATCTCAACTTCCCCTGCCGCTATCGCCTTAATTCTCTTTGAACGTTTGACAAGGTAGACGATTAAGTCCTTAATGCCTATAAACGCCATATCAACGATTACAGCGAGAGTGCCGAAGAGCAAAGGCTCAAAGTAGACGTTAGAATTAACACCAATTGCGTGAAGAGCAGCATTTATGCCGTTTATGGACATATTTACCAGTATCATTACTACAAAGTAATAAGCTATGTTGGCGAAAAACGTCCAGAACGCCTTTAACGGGAAGGGGAACATCATGTAGTTGTTGTACTCTTTCCTGTCAGACTCCAGGTATCTGAACGAAGGGTTGACCAATACGTCGACAACCACACCGTAAACTATTGCCGTAAGCAAAAACAGGTTTTCGTTAGTGGCAGGGCTGGGGTCGCCTAAAAGACTACCTAAGCCCATCATTACGAAATAGCATACACAACCCGCAAACCACCATTTAATAAAGATAGCTTTAAGCCATGTGGGCAGCGCGGAGAGCTTGTCTCTTCTGTAAGGATCGAACTCTGCCTTCTTGCTTCCTGCTTTAGCTTTAGCTTCTTCACCCGTTATTTCTGAGATGTTGGTGGAGATTTCCTCTCTCGACTCTCCCGTCTTTAAAGCCTCAACGAGGTCGTCAACGGCTTCGGTTCTTAAATCATAGAAGTTTTCTATTGTTGTTTCTTTGTTTTGTTTTTTATTCTTTTTAGACATCTTAATCTTAAAAATAACCGACATTAAAGGTCGGTTATTTTAATCGCTTTATTAAATTAAATTTTTTCCGACTCGGAAATCAAACGTGAAATTATTCGTCTTCAACCTCGATAGCTTCCTTGATGTTGTTATCGTCGATTTCCTTCCTTGTATTGATTTTGGGAAGAAGACGCTTATATACAGGATAAAGACCGAGTATTACTGCACTTACACCCAAAAGCACGATATGAACAATTGCATAGTTAAGCGACTGACCCATGAAAGGTTCCTTCGCAATGTCTTCAGCACTCATAGTAGCTTTGAAACCAGATACGTTGATATAAAAGATTATGTCCATAGCAATCATTATTGCAATAAACACAAACAGAAGCACTATCATTACTATATTGGGTTTCTTGCGCTTAGGGAACGCATTGAGGAATAACGCCAAGATAAGTATAGACAATAAAGTGTTTACGAAAATCGTAAGTCCACTAAACTGAATAACTGAATGTTGATATGCTACCTTGGAGAACGTAAACAACCAGAATAACCAGCATATGGATGTAATCAAAAATACTACAAGCGGTATTCTCTGAGGATTACGTTTTAAATTAACTAAGAATTTACGCCAACGTTCCTTAAGACCTGCCACAAAGCGTGAACCAAAAGACGGCTTTGTCTCAACAGAAACAACTTCAGCCTCAGCTGTTTCGTTTGCAACTACTTTATTTTCTTCCATAACTGCCCCCTTATCCTATCTCGATTATGTTAGTCGTCTCTTTATCGAAGAAGTGCATCTTGTCCTCTTCGAAGCCGATGGTAATCTCATCGCCAAACTTGTAGTTACACCACTTTGCAAACTTGCAGACGATGTTCTTTTGACCGGAAACTTTGCCGTGAACTAAAGTGTTCATACCGAGATTTTCGTTATTGGTTACCGTAAAGTTAATGCTGCCGTCAACCGTAATGTTTTCAGGTCTTACACCAAGAATTAACTCCTTACCCTCATAATCCTTCAAAGAAGATTTCTGAACGTCGTTTAAAGGATAATTGAAGTACTCACAGACGAATTCGCCGTTTTCAATCTTGCCTTCAAACATGTTCATAGGAGGCAAACCAATGAAGGTTGCAACGAAAGTATTAGCAGGATGCTCGTACAGATCGATAGGTTTACCAATCTGCTGAACGTGACCCATTGACATACATACTATTCTGTCAGCCAAAGTCAATGCCTCGGTCTGGTCGTGGGTTACGTACATAATCGTCGCATTGAGCCTCTTGTGAAGAAGCATAAGCTCACGTCTCATCGAACCACGAAGCTTTGCGTCGAGGTTGGACAGAGGTTCATCAAAGAGGAACAACTTGGGATTACGAACGATGGCACGTCCGATTGCAACACGCTGACGCTGACCGCCGGAGAGCTGCTTGGGCTTTTTATTGAGCTGGCTCTTTAAGTCCAAAATCTCAGCCGCAGCCATAACCTTACGGTGAATTACAAGCTTATCTTCCTTACGAAGGGTAAGCGAGAAAGCCATGTTTTCGTAAATAGTCATGTGACCGTACAGAGCGTAGTTCTGGAAAACCATCGCTATATCTCTGTCCTTAGGAGGAAGACGGGTACAATCCTTACCGTCAATGACAAGTTCACCCTTGGTGATATCTTCAAGACCTGCAACCATTCTAAGAGTGGTTGACTTACCGCAACCGGAAGGTCCTACAAGTACTATGAATTCACCGTCAGCAATGTCGAGGTTAAAATCCCAAACTGCCTGAACGCCGCCATCGTAAATTTTATCTAAATGTCTAATATTAACCTCAGGCATTATTCCACCTCCGCACTAGACTCTTTTGCAACAACTGCTGCGGTTTCTTCTTCGTTAATAATTTTATCAACATCAATTTCGCCTTTTTCAACTGCTTTAACGTGAGCGGTTAAGCGACTGATATTTATATAACCCAAGACAGCCGAAGCAATGTAACAAGCTGCAGATGCCACAAGCCAGATGACCATCATTATAAACTCAAACGTGCTTGAGTTAGGATCGATCCAGAAATAGGTAACCCTGAGTAAATCGTTCTGTAAGCCGTAAAGAGGATAACCGAAAATTCTGAAAATCTGAATACCTGCCAAAACAAGCAGAGGAATACAGAATTTTTTGTTATAGCCTTTAATGCCCTCGGAACAGAGGAAGCCTACAAGCAAAGTTACAAGAGTAAGTAAGACTGAAATACCTATTTCAACCGTAACCCACTTGGTTGCCGTGTCATTAGGCAAACGGGGTGTTTTAACTGCATAAAGAAGACAGAAATACAAGCAGTTAAACACAAGTGCCAATAAGGCAAGATTTGCAGGCAACTTGTTCTTTTTGTAACGTAAGGTGTCGTCTTTTAAAATTTGATTGTTAGTCATAATCAAACGCCCTCCTCTGCTACTTCATTATTTTCAACTTCTTTTGAGGGAGCAGCACCGGCAAGCAATGCTTTTTCCCCGTCCATAAGTTTCTTTTTCCATATTAAGTTGTATACCCATACTGCAGCCAAAGCAAGTACCAGTAAGAATACTACCAAACCTATTATGAAAATAGCAGGTGATTTTGATACTTCTCTGACGTAATCCGTATTATTTAAGTAGTAATTGGAGATCGCAGTCCAATCTAAACCATAAAACTTACCCATGAGTACACAGATATTGATAATACCAAAGAGTGCAACAAATACACACATAAAGGTAATAAGACCGATAGCAATGTAGTTAGTGATATAGTAATTACGTCTTGTGTTCGTAGAGGTTATATAAATAAACGCAATGACACAGAAGAATACTATGCTTATAGTAACCATATTACTAACAAATGCCTGACCTGAATACAGGAAATCGTCTGCAACCGTAAAGGTATCATCAAACTGGCTTATATATCCGAGAAGGTCGGACAAATTACCACTGAAGAATGAAAGTGCGTATACGAATACTACCGCTGCAACGATTAACGATACTAGCGATATTATCTTTTGAAATTTCATTTGAGTTTTCATTTCAAATTCCCCAAAAAAATTATTTTCCGCCCGCCCGCAAGAGGCGGGCGGAAACTTGTGCTAATTATTTAGCAATGCTACGTCAAATCAATTACTGACCAATATTGAAGTAAGTTTTGGTAGTAGTCCAAGCGGTGTTGTATGCATTTACACGCTTGGTAAGGTTATCATCTTCGTTTACGAATGTTACGTATGCAGCACCGTCAGTCTTCATCTTACCGATCTGTTGCTGACCGCAGATGTATTGATCGGTGTCGAAACCGTACATCCACAAGTCGATATAAATGTTTCTTCTCTGAGTAGTGCCGGAGTCATTGAGGAAGTAAGTACCGGAGATAACGGTCTGAGCGTCTTCCTTAAGCAATGCCTGCTGTCTTGCCTTCAATGCGAAGGAAGTGGGGCAGATCATATACCATAAGGATTCACCCTGGTCAAGAGTGAGCTTAACGTGCTTAATAGTGCCGTTCAACAAAGAGGTTGCAACGGTTGCAGCACCGTCAAGTGCGCACTGTGCGGTACCCTGGTATTCGTAACCCTGGTTCTTGTTACCGATGGGAAGGGTTGAACCTATAATCTTACGAGCATAGTTGGTGTAGTTGTATGCTTCGTTGATCTTGAGGTTGCCAACGTTCATCTGGAAACCGTTGACTTCTTTACCAGCATAAAGATCCTGGTTAGCAGTTGTAACGGTGGGAACCTGAGTTCCGTTATATGCGGTACCGGTGTAAACCTTGCCGTTATATACGAAGCCTTCCGTAAGGTTAGCAGACTTCATCTTATACTGTGCAGGAGCATAGCTGGTAGCGTCTGCAATCTTTTCAACCTTAGAAGAGGTAGCTGCGTCTTCAACTTCGGTAGCGTACCAGAAGCCGTTGGGGTTGGTGTTACCCGTGGTAGACTGAGGACCGTAGGTCATAAGAATCTGACCGTCGTTGGAGAACAGGTAGTCAATGAATGCAAGGCAAGCGGAGAGCTTATCCTTGTTGCCATAGGTTGCCGCCTTGGAGATACAGAAACCGGTATTCTTAACCGAACGCCAGCTCTCGGTAAATCTCATAATGGTCTCGTGTGTACCGTCATCATCGGTATCCCACTTGGATACAGGGGTGTTAACGGGAACGATCTTGAGGTTTTCATTCGTGAAGCAATCCTTGGACTGGGTCTGAGCATAGTCGTGAATCATCAGAGCTGCAGGACCCTTGCTTGCATCACGGCTGGACTGAACGTTGTCGTCACCGATATATATAAGACCTTCCTTAGCAAGTGCACCGAGCTTTGCGCAAGCTTCGTAGGATTCAGCATTCAAACGAGAATCCTTAACGGAGCCGTCAGCAGCAATATAGAGGTTTTCGAGACGGGATTCCATACCGCGGATACCGTAGAGTTCGCCGACGAGTGCGGTTACGTCTACACGTCTCTGGGTGGTACCCTGACGACCTGAAATACCATAGATATTGTTGATGTTAGCATCCTGAACACCAATAAGAGCGTTGCAGGTTACTGCACAACGGCAAAGTGCGGTGAGAAGGTCAACGTCCCAAGCAGCATAAGTTGCGTTGAACACGTCGGAAATCTTGGTATTAACACCGTTTACGGTTGCACCGTAGAGCTGAGCACCGTCTACCTTGTAAGCAACCTTGATGTATTCCTGAAGAACTTTAAGGAGCTGAGCACCGGTAACTGCACCTGCGGATTCGGTAATCATCTGATTCTGAATGTCAACGATGTTACCAGAAGTCTTATCAATGGTTGCAGAACCGATAGCAGCCTGTACAGCCTTTGCAAGTTCGCTGTTTGCATCGCCGAGGGCGGTGATAACTGCACCGTAGTCAACAGTTACGTTTACAGTTTCAGCGTCTGCACCGGGCTTCGTGGTAGCAACGGTCCAAGAACCGGTCGTACCCATATAGGAAGTAGCGTCTACAACTACCGTGCCGCTTGCTGCGATTTTTTCCTTTGCAACCTGCTGTGCCTTATAAGTGGTGGCAGCACCGCTTACGTCGGTTGCGTCGAGGAGATTGCATACCCAGTTCTGTTCAACAAGGCAGTACTTTTCGATATCGTCGTTACCATCATAATAAGGAGCATAGTACATTGCACCTGTGATAGTATCGGAAGTAAGTGAATACCTGGTTACAGGGTTAGCTTCGAGGAATGCCTTGTAGTTGGGCATATAGTCGAGGTACTGGTTGATGTCGACAAGCTCGCTGGTGTTCTGGGTGATAGCAGATGCAGAAGCGGTGATGATGTCGTAGTCAGACATAGTACCACCGGTACCGTCGATAGGATCGGTTAACTGAGCTTCAGCCTTCTTGTTCTGGAATGCATCTTTAAGCTTTAAGTTAAGCTGAGTCTGCAATGCTGCCCAAGCGGGTTTAAGGTCGTTGATTGTGTAGCTCTTGCCGTCAGGCATGGTTACAGCACCTGCAAGCTCGGTATTAGCCTTATATGAAGGACTCTGGGGCTTGGTTCCGTTCTGGTTACCTACGTTAAGTCTTAACTCGGTAGTAGAAGCATAGGTAAGGTGTCCGTTTGCATCAAGGTTTAAGTCTGCATTAGTACTGGGATTGGAATCATCGGGCGTATTGGGTGTAGAATTACAACCAAACACACCAAATGCCATCGTACCTGCCATAACTACTGAAACAGCAATTGAGGCAATTTTGAGTTTTTTGTTCATTTATTTTTCTCCTTATAAATAATTTTTATAAATTTCTTGCATATTTACACGGACTTTACTGCCCATATATAACTTATTAATAATTCTTTTTCCTGAATTACTCTTTTACACCGCCCATATTTACGCCCTTTGCGAAATACTTCTGAATGAAGGGATAAATAATGAGGATAGGAATAACGGCGCAGATGACCATTGCATATACAACTGACAGAGCTGACAGCGAGTCGGTCGAGTACCCGTCACGGATAACTTCGTACCAGTGGTTGTACTCTTCAGGCTCTTTAACAAGTCCGGACGTCTGGTCGATGAAGTTACGTATATACACCTGTATAGGCCAGCTGTACTGCTGATCGGGCATCATCTTCATTGCCCAGAAATAGCCGTTCCAACGGGAGATACCGAAGAACAATGCTACGGTTGCAATGGTTGCCTTGCTCATAGGGATATAGACGTTCATAAGAACCTGCAATTCGGTTGCACCGTCTATTCTTGCAGCCTCTTCGATTTCGGAGGGAACACCTTCGAAGGAGTTACGAAGAAGGATGATGTTGGTTGCATTCATACCCATTGCAAGGATTATAAGCCACTTCTGGTCGATATTAGCATATGTCGTACCCGATAATGCTGCAAGTATGTCGCCCGTTGCCTTATAATTGAGGTAGGTAGGGATAATACCTGCGGAGAACCACATTGTGAACACAAGGATGAAGTTGAATACTCTTCTGCCCATCAGACGCTTTTTGGAGAGCGCGTAGGCACCCAATATCGAGTAAATCAAACACCAGATGGTACCGATGAACGCAAGGAACAAGGTGTTTGCATAGCTTACCCAGAAAATGTTATCGGTAAGAACGTAACTATATGCCGTAATCTGGAAACCCTTGGGGATCAAGATAATCTCACCGCCGTCAACCGCACTCGCATTACTGAACGAACAGCTGAGAGCATATATGAAGGGGTACACGCACATCAAAGCAAATAATATAAGGAATACGTAAGCTATAATTTTAAATATAAGCTCAGATACTTCCATTTTCCTTTTCATAAAGCCGTATCCTCCTTAATACAACGAAACGTCGCTCGCCCTGCGGGCAATCGCATTCGCACCGAGTACCAAAATCATACCGATGAGGTTGTTAACCATTTCGGCCGTCATACCCAACGTGTTATTACCACCGTTCGTAGACCATCTGTTTGCCAAGGTTGCAACGATGTCGGCTGCCGTGTAGTTATCCGTGTTGGACATAAGGTAAACTTTCTCGTAGCCTACGGAGAGAAGCGAACCGACTTTCATTATAAGCATTATGACAACGGTCGAGAGAATTGAAGGAACTACGACGTAGCGCATCTGCTGCATCTTGCCCGCACCGTCTATCTGGGCTGCCTCGTAAGAGGTAGGAGATACGGCGATAACCGCTGCGAAGAATACGATCGAGTCGTAGCCGCCGTGCTCCCAAATACCCGTGATTTCGTATAACGCACGGAAATACGAGGGCGAGAAGATAAGACCGTATGTAGACGTTGCTGCATTGGTCAATCTATCCGAAGGGAAGATAGCCATGAGCAATTTGGATACAAGACCCACGCTCTCTTGACCCGCACCTGCTGTACGCCCCTTGAAAAGAACGATTGCAAGGGTGGTTATAATAACCGTCGACATGAACTTAGGCAGGTATACGCAAACCTGGATAATACTTCTGGCAATATTGGACCTTACCTCATTGAAGAACAATGCCAATATGATGGGGAAAGGGAAACCGAATACTAATCCGTAGAACGCGATTATGAATGTATTTCTAAAAGCCTGCCAGAAGTCAATCGTGTTTTGGGTGGTACCAAATAACAGATTGTAGAAGTTGGTAAGACCGTACCAGTTCTGCAGTGCAATGTTTGTTGAAGCACCCTCTACCTGCGTATTAGGATCCTTGAACACAGCAAGTAACTCTGTCATGGGCATATAACGCCATAACAGATACACCACCAGCATGGGAACGAGCATTAAGTAAAGACGCCAGTCTTTAAGTAACGTTATTCCAACGCTCTTCCAACTATTGCGCTCATGTGTATCCCTTACCTGCTGGTCCTTGGGCATCGAGTAGGTGCCCGTGGCCTCGTCATAGGCAAGGAAATCGTCGCACTTAAGTTTGAACATTTAACTTTCCTCCATATCACTTTTATTTAAGCGATTATTTTATTGTTAGCAGGCACCCCTTTACCGGGAATACCAGAACTAAACCTTATTATGTGTTATTAGTGCCTAACCGCACCCACAGTAACGAAAACGTTTAATACAAATCGTTATCGCTCTTTGAAAGAATTTCTAAAGCTTCTTCGTCTAACTCTGCTCCGTTATCATAGAACTCGTCTACCTTCTGCTTGTCCTTTCGCTCGGTATCCAAACGCCTTAAAAATTCGTTCTGGTCCTCCGTCATGCCGTCAAGCTTACGCAAAACCAACATTAGCACCACACCCATTGCCAGCGAGAGCAAGTCGCTCTGCGCAAAGGTGACAAAACCGCTCGCCGCCGTCTGCCCGTCTACAGGCGAAACGGCAAACCCGATTGCCCAGACGATAGACCTACCCAGATAAACGCACAGCCAACCGCCTATTGCAAACAGCGCCATCGCCCACCATTTGGAGTTGATCGCCTTTGAACCTATTAAATATCGGGGAATGAGCATTAACGCAATAAACGCATTGCCTATTAAATAACAAGCCCATTGATGACCGCTGACTTTGCCGACATTCATCAGACAGACGATTAAACCGCTGAGCAGTGAGTAAAGAACAGACGGCCAACCCCAACGCATCATAACCAAGAGTATTATAGGGATTGAAAAGGAAACCGTGTAGTAAGCTTCACTCGGCAACATACCAGCCGCAAAGTAACCTATCAATTCGGAGACGGCAAGTATTAACACAAAAAGGAATAAGTCGGTTAATCTATATTGTTTTACGGAAATCAGTCGTGAACCGTTCTTACGCATATTTTATAAATTTACACACTTTGTAAACGCACTTTTGTGATATTATCACATTTAGCTTAATCATTATAACACGGCAATTTACAAAAATCAATACTTTTTTTAATTGTTTCTCAAAAAAAAATGTGATACAATATCCAGCGTAAAAAGGAGGCTTTTTTATGAAATATTTAACCGTCACACCTAACGATAATTTATCGAATATATTGTCTAAAATTGCCGAACCAACCACAATATATATGAAAAAGGGCGTTTATCGCTGCAAAATCGTCATTGCTTGCGACGGCGTAACTTTAGTCGGTGAAGACCGTGAAACAACGGTTATCTGCTACGACGATTACGCCAAAAAAGCCAATATTGACGGCAGGGAATATAACACCTTCCGCACTTTCACAGTGTGTGTAACGGGTGAAAGATGTGCGTTAAAGAATTTGACCGTTGCCAATTTAAACACCAAACCCGAAGAGGTCGGACAGTGCGTTGCCCTCTCGGTCAACGCCAAGGTTTTCAAGGCGGAAAACGTCGACCTGCGCTCCACGCAGGACACCTTGTTCACCGCCCCCTTCCCCGACGATCTGGTTATCCGCTATTCGGGCTTGACCGACGACCCCACCTACTACGACGGGTTTATCCCCAAGGACCAGCTCTATATGGAGGGCGGTTCGGTTCAGCTGTACGAGGGGTGCAGAATTTTCGGCAACGTCGATTTTATCTTCGGCGGTGCGGAGGCGTACTTCGTCGACTGCGAGATTGTATCCATTGCCGAAAAGAGGGTTTACGGCTACGTTGCGGCACCCTGCCACGCCTTAACGCAGGGTACGGGCTACGTGTTTTATAATTGTAACTTCCGCTCCGAGGGCGCAGGCGATGGAACAGTCTTCCTCGCAAGACCTTGGAGAGATTTCGGCAAGTGCGATTTTATTAACTGCCGTTTGGATAGGCATATCCACCCCGACCTGTTCGATAAGTGGAACGACACCTACCGCGACAAGACGGCGAGGTTTGCCTACTTTGGATTGACCGACGCCGAGATTTCCCCCGTTGAATGGGGTAAACGCTTAACTCAAGAGCAAGCTGATGATATTATAGATAATTTCATAGAGCGCAAAACTCAATTTTTTGGCGAAGATTGAGGAAAAATATTTATTTGCCGTGATCTGTTTTTTTCGAAATAAAAATTATGTCGGCGAGTGCAAAAGCACTCGCCGACTGTTTTTTACCTATTGAATTACGTTACCCTTATTCAGGATTGTATATCCGCTGCAGGGTTCGGTATCGGTTACATATTTTACTGTTGCTTAATAAAACTTTTAAACTCCTTTTTTGCCAAAAGGTTATACCAGCGTTCGCCCTTTTTGCAAGCGAAAAATTCCCAAACCACGGTAAAAAGGAATACCAAAATAACCATTAAAAGAGCTATTCCGTAGGCGTTGAAAAAGGGTACTCCGTCAAGAGCACTCGCTTGCAGATACATGGCGTTAGGTGCTTCTAAGCCGCAGACGGAAAACAATAAATTGGTTAAAAAACCTATTGCACCGCACAGCAACAGCCCGGCAACAAGGGGCAACATATTATTTACTCGAATTTTAACGAAGCCGCCCGTGAAAAGATATAGACCGCCCAACAACATTGTAGAATGGCTTAATAGGCTTTTTATAACTACACAATCCAACAAAGTGGGGTTATATAAGTAATAGCTAGGGTAAAAGAGCGATATAAGTCCGCCTATAACCGAGCCGTAAGCAGTAAAAGTCGCAAACCAACGGAAAGCTACGCTATCCTTGTTTCTAATAATTCCGCATATAAACAGAAAGAGCATAAGCAGATTGCAAAAATAAATAGGAAAAAGAAAATAATCAGATATTTCCGCCTTGCCGTTCATCAGGAACTCCACCCAAATAGAACATACGTGGAGAACCATTGTAACAATACCTATTATTAATAAAATGATTTCCTTTGCCTTAAAGGACTTAAACCTTGTAAATAAAACTAAAAGCCCTACAGTAAGCACTATCGAAATTATTATGTAAAGAATGTGAGTTAAATCAAAAAGCACGACTATCTTCCTTTTTTTATTTCTCTAAACAACGTTTTTTCAGTATAGCACACGGTTACATATTTATCAAGCGTTTACAGTTATAAATCACTCATACTCCGCCCGCTTATTAAAGAATAAAGAAAAATTAGTGAAGATTATTTTAAACGCCCCGCACGGAACGTGCGGGGCGGATAATCTTTCACCTTATATGGGAATATACCTTACTCTTAAAGAATAAAGAATAAAGAATAAAGAATAAAAATGGTATAAATATTTTTAAATATTCTTCACCTTATTTGGGGAATGTACCCACCCCCATCTCTCTTCAGAGAAGCGAGCAAGACAAGGAAGGCGAGGCTTTTCGACGGGGAGTTTACTAAGACGTAAATGACCCGAGAAAAACGTAGCCTGACACCGTATTACGACGCTTATATGAAGAGAACGTTAAAAGCCGAAGTATTCAGCGGCGTTGTTGTAGCACACATCCTCTACAATCTTGCCGAGCGTTTCAAGCTCCTCTGCAGGATACTGACCGCTCTCTACTAAGTTGCCGAGCATATTGCAGAGTATTCTTCTGTAATATTCGTGACGGGGATATGCTAAGAAAGAACGGCTGTCGGTAAGCATACCAACCGATTGTGCAACTAAGCCAACCTGCATAAGCGTTTCAAGGTTGGTCTTCATGCCGTCCTGCTGATCGAGGAACCACCATGCCGTACCTACCTGCACTCTGCCCTTGATGCCTTCCTTCTGGAAGCAACCTGCAAGTACGGTGAGCGCGTAGTTATCACGAGGGTTAAGGCAATATAAAATGGTCTTAGGAAGAGCGTCCTGCCCGTCAAGCTCGCCCAAAAGCGCGGAGAGCTTTTCCATATATACGGAGTCCTCGATTGCGTCGAAGCCGGTATCGGGACCGATCTTCTTCAACATACTCTTGGAGTTGTTGCGAAGAGCACCGATATGGTACTGCTGTACCCAGCCGTACTTTGTGTACTGCTTGCCGAGGAATACGAGGATATATCCCTTATACTTATCCTGCTCCTCTACGGTAACCGTCTCGCCCTTCATACCCTTTAAGAAGATTGCGTTAGCCTCTTCATAGGTAGCGGGAGCGTAGCAAACTACGTCCAAAGCGTGGTCGGAGAGCTTGGAACCCATGGAATCAAAGTAAGCGATTCTGTCTGCAAGTGCGTCGCAGAGGTCGTTCAAGGTCTTGATTTCCTTGCCTACAACGCCAGCAAGCTGGTTAACCCACGAAGCAAACCAGGAAAGTTCTACGTTGATTGCCTTATCGGGTCTGAACGCAGGGCGAACCTTAACCTTCAAGGTGGGATCTGCATTCATCTTCTTGTGCCATTCGAGGCTGTCTACAGGGTCGTCGGTGGTGCAGACGGTCTTGACATTGAACTTGTACATCATCTCCCTTGCGGTCAAGGTTTCGAGAACTTGGTTAGCCTTGTTCCAGATCTTCTCCGCATTAGCAGGGTTGATTATATCGTCAATGCCGAAATACCTCTGCATTTCAAGGTGCGACCAGTGATAGAGAGGGTTGCCGACAAAATAGGGCATGCTCTCTACGAACTGCATATACTTCTTATAGTCGTCGTCGGGACCGGAGATAGAATCTTCCTCGTAGCCCCTTGCACGGAGTGCGCGCCACTTGTAGTGGTCGCCGTACCTGTCGCCTGCGCCCAGCCAAACCTCGGTGAGGTTTCTGAACTTCTTATCTTCGTAGATTTCCTTGGGCTGAAGGTGGCAGTGATAGTCTATAATAGGCATCTTTTCTGCGTGCTCGTGATATAACTTTTTTGCCGTCTCGGTTTCAAGCAAAAAGTCCTTATCCATAAACTTTTTCATAATTTATAACGTTACTCCTGTTTTGAAAATTGCTATTTCTTTGGTATTGTTGAGTTCGTTCTTGGTCTTTTGACCGTTGGCAACGGCTACGATTAAATCAATAAACTTCTCAAGCTGGGTATCAAAGTCGCTTTCAAGCACCGCGCCTGCGTTGAAGTCTATCCAATTTGCCTTCTTTGAAGCAAGCTCGGAATTGGTTGCAACCTTAATGGTGGGTACGAAACCGCCGAAGGGCGTGCCTCTGCCCGTCGTGAACAGCACGAGATGGCAGCCTGCAGCCGCAATGTTGGTTACCGCACACATATCGTTGCCGGGACCGTTGAGAAGGTTAAGACCCTTTGCAGTTACGAAACCGTCGTCGAACACAACGTCCGAAACGGGACCGCTGCCCGACTTCTGGGTACAGCCGCAGGACTTGTCTTCAAGTGTGGTTATACCGCCTGCCTTGTTGCCGGGCGAAGGGTTTTCGCCTACGGGCTGACCGTTGGAGCGGAAGTAATCCTTGAAGTCGTTGATGAGCTTAACCGCCTTTTCGAAGGTCTCCCTGTCCTTGCAGCGGTTCATAAGCTGCTGCTCTGCACCGAACATTTCGGGAACTTCGGAGAGCACGGAAGTGCCGCCTACCGATACGATATAGTCGGAGAATCTGCCCACTAAGGGGTTAGCGGTAATGCCGGAAAGACCGTCGCTGCCGCCGCACTTCAAGCCGACTTTAAGGCAGGAGATATCCCTCTCCTCCCTCTTGTCCGTCTTGACCACTTCTGCAATCTGCCTTAAAAGCTCCACGCCTGCGCCTATTTCGTCCTCGACTTCCTGGCAGACAAGGAATTTAATCCTGCTTTCGTCAATCTCGCCGAGCGTTTGCTTGAAGGCGTCCATCTGGTTGTTTTCGCAGCCCAAGCCGACAACTAGCACGCCGCCTGCGTTGGGGTGGCGAACCATCTTCTGCAAAATGAGCTTTGTCCTCTCGTGGTCGTCGCCGAGCTGTGAACAGCCGTAGGGGTGGGTAAAGGTGAACACGCCGTCGAAGCCCTGTTCGCCGTATTCGGCTTTAAAGGTTTCGATTATTTCCTTGACCTGCCCGTTTACGCAGCCAACCGTGGGGATAACCCAGATTTCGTTACGTATACCGACGTCGCCGTTGGCACGGGGGTAGACGTTGACCTGGCGCATCTTTGCAGGCTTTAAGTCGCACTGCACGGGAGTATATTCATACTCCAGATTTTCCGACAGGTTGGTCTTTACGTTATGGGTATGCACCCACTCGCCCACAGCGATATCTCTCGTTGCGTGGGCGATGGGTACGCCGTACTTAATGATATTTTCCCCGTTTGCGATAGGGCGAAGGGCAAACTTATGACCTTTCTTGACGTCCTCTGCAAGGGTTACACCCTCACAAAGTTCGCCTTTTGCAAGGTCGGCAAGCGCGACCGCCACGTTATCTATCGGGTTGATTATAATAGTTTTCTTAGCCATTTACAAACCTTTCTACGGCAGCTTTCATACCGTTCTTATCCATATCCTCAAGGTACTTTGCAACCGTTGCGGTGATGTCCTTGTGGAGAGTGTTCATATCGATTTCCCAAGCTTCCGTCCAACCGAGAGCCTTTTTAGCAAGCTCGGTATAGTCGCCGTCAAACTCAGCCCACAGCTTTGCCCAATGAGCGAGGAGTGCGGGGTCGTCCTTGAGAGCTATATCCTCTTCACCCCTCTTGCCCTTGTGGAACTCAACGAGTGCCGCAAAGGAGAAGCATACGTGCTGGGGAAGATTGCCCGTGATGCGGATATAATCTTCGAGCGTAGGCATAATACGGGTGCGGAACTTAGTCGTGGAGTTAAGCGCAATGGACATCAGCTCGTGACGGATATAGGGGTTCTTATACCTTTCGATAACCGAGTTAGCGAAGGCAACCATCTGATCCTGGGGAAGGGCTATGGTGGGGTTAACCTCGTCGAAGATGAAGTCGTGAACGTACTTACCGATAACGGGGTCGTTTACGGACTCGCCTACGGTGTCGATACCTGCAAGGTATGCAACGGGAACCATAGCGGTATGGGAACCGTTCAAAATCTTAACCTTTCTCTGCTTGTAGGGGTGAATGTCGTCTGCGAAGATTACGTTCAAGCCCGTTGAGTCTGCAGGGAGAACCTTCTGAACAAACTCCTCTTTTTTAAGTACCCAGAGGTGGAAGATTTCACCCTTAACCACGTTGTCGTCGATATAGCCCGTCTCTTTGCGGATATCTTCAATTTCGTTGCGGGGATAACCGGGTACTATCCTGTCAACCAACGTCGAGGTGTAGTGGCAAGCCGTCTGCATCCAGGTGATGAACTTCTCGTCCATTTTGTTGATGTGGGCAAGCTCGGTCAGGCACCTGTACAGCTCGTCGCCGTTGTCGTCGATAAGCTCGCAGGGGATAATTGCAAGACCTTTGGTCATATCGCCGTTAAAGTGGTCGTACCTGCGCTTTAACAGGGCGAGGAGCTTGCCGGGATAGGACTTGGGGCATACCGTCAAATCGGTATCGGTAGGGTCGACTGCAATACCTGCTTCGGTGGTGTTGGAGATGATAACCTGTAAATCTTCGCTCTCGCCGTAGCTTAAGAACTTGTCATACTGTTCGAAGGGATTGATTACGTCGCCGATAACGTCTATGACACGGCTGGACTTAACCTTTTCGCCCTTGTCGATACCCTCTAAGCGGAGGGTATAAAGTCCGTCCTGCAAGCCGAGTTCTTTAACTCTGCCGAAGGGCATAGGCTGAACGACTGCAACGTTAGCGTTGATCGCGCCTGCGTCGTTCAAGCTCTGAATAATCCAGTCGACGAAAGCCCTGAGGAAGTTACCCTCGCCGAACTGCATGATTTTAATAGGTCTTTCGGGCTTATCCTTGCCGCAAACTTCTTTGTAAACTTTTTTATTGATTAATTCCATATTGATTATTTCCTCTCGGTATTTTCCATTGTGTGGAAGGTTTAGAAGTCTTTATACCCACAGGGTGCAGAAGAGGAGTTAACCCCTCTGCATTTTTCACTCGTACGGGTATTAAACACAGTAATTATTCGCGTTCGATAGATGAAGGCACTGCATTGCCCGTTTCCTTATCAAAGATGTAAGCTGCCTTGTAAGGTACGCAGAATTTGAATTCGGATCCCATTGCAGGGGTGTAGTGAGGGTTAACCTTCAAAATTACGTTAACCGAACCGACGTTGGCGTATACGTTGGTGGTATCGCCTAAAAGCTCGGTGAGGTCAACCTGAGATTCTACAAGGTACTGGTCCTTTTCTGCCTTGCCGTTCTTGGTAAGCTTGATAGCTTCGGGACGGAATGCGAATACCACTTCCTTACCCTCGATAGCGGCAACGTCGTCTACTACGGGAGCTATGTCGTAGCTTAAGCCGTCCTCGTTGACAAACTTGCCGTTCTCAACTCTGCCTTGAAGGAAGTTCATAGGAGGTTCGCCTATAAAGCCTGCGACGAAGAGGTTTGCGGGGTGGAAGTACAGCTCGTAGGGGGTGCCTATCTGCTGAACGTAGCCGCCCGACTTCATAACGACTATCCTGTCCGACATGGTCATAGCCTCGGTCTGGTCGTGGGTAACGTAGATTGTAGTCGCGCCTACCGAACGGTGAATCTGCTTGATTTCCGATCTCATGGTAACACGCTGCTTTGCGTCGAGGTTGGATAAGGGTTCGTCCATTAAGAAGATGTTAACCTTTCTTATAAGAGCACGGCCAACGGCTACACGCTGACACTGACCGCCCGAAAGATTTCTGGGGAACCTTTCAAGGTAATCGGTAAGACCTAAAATCTTCGCCGTTGCCTGAACCTTTTCTTCGATAATATCTGCGTCGATACCCTCGAGCATAAGACCGAACGCAAGGTTTTCAGCTACGGTAAGGTGAGGATAGAGTGCGTAGGACTGGAATACCATTGCAATTCCCCTCTCCCTCGAAGTCATCTGGTTTGCGAGCACGCCGTCGATGTAGAATTCGCCGGAGGTTATTTCCTCAAGACCTGCAATCATACGAAGCGTGGTGGACTTGCCGCAGCCGGAGTCGCCTACCAGGCAGATGAACTCACCGTCTTTGATCTCCATATTGAAATCGTGTACGGCGTGATATCCGTTGGGATACACTTTGTTTACGTCTTTAAAAAGTAATACTGACATTTAATTTTCCCTCTTGAATGTTTAATTTTTTTAGCTACCCTGAATTACTTCAAATCCTGGGTCTTTATGTTGTCCATATCGTCGTAGGTCTGGTTCTCACCGCACATACCCCAGATGAAGGTGTAGTTGTGGGTGCCGACGCCCGAGTGAATGGACCACGAAGGCGAAATAACCGCCTGTTCGTTGTGCATTATGATATGCCTTGTCTCCTTAGGCGTACCCATAAGGTGGATAACCGCTTGATCTTCGGGTACTTCGAAGTACATATACACTTCCATACGCCTTTCGTGAGTGTGGGAAGGTAAGGTGTTCCAAGCGTTGCCGGGGTCAAGCTCGGTCATGCCCATTGCGAGCTGACAGCTCTCGCATACGTCGCCGACGATAAACTGGTTTATCGTCCTCTTGTTAATGCCGATCTGGTCGCCCAGATGGCGTTGTACGCAGTAGCGGGTGCCTTCGGGAGGGGTTACGCCCTCTACAGGTTTGGTAATTTTAACCGTAGGGTAGCTCTTGTGGGCAGGGCTGGAGTTAATGTAGAACTTTGCAGGATTTTCGCTATCCACTGAAGAGAACTCTATCTCCTTGGTGCCCAAGCCGATATAAATGCCCTCTTTGTGACCGATTTCCCACTTCTTGCCGTCCAACGTTATAACACCTGCGCCGCCGATATTGATAACGCCCATTTCCCTTCTTTCAAGGAAATATGCGGTTGCAAGCTCTTTAAAGGTGCCTAAAGATAAGGTCTCCTTTACGGGCATTGCACCGCCTGCGATAATTCTGTCCTGGTGAGAATAGGTCAGAAGGATATCGTCCTTGGCGAACAGCTTCTTGATTAAATACTTTTCCCTTAACTCATCGGTATCGTAATGCTTAGAGTCGTCGGGGTGATTTGCATATCTTACGTCGAATTTCATTAAAATATATACTCCTTTTCGTTTTTACTATACTTCTTCCCACGTCCTTGATACGAACTGTGTGCAAGGGATGATGTCCTCTCCCGTCGTACCCTCCAAAACCAGAACAGCGTCTTTGTCGTACGCCTTGATTTTTTTGAGTATTGCGGGGTAGTCAAACCTGCCCTTTCCGGGAGGAACTTGTTTAACCTTTCCCTCTTCAACCACGAAGTCCTTCATATGGAACACCAAAATGTTACCTGCAAAGAGCTTTAACCCTTCGTCTAAGATATCCATATAATTTTCGTAGTTGGTTGAATCGAGATAGTTATACAGGTCGAATATGACCTTTACGTTTTTGCGGTTAACGCCGTCAACCGCTTTTTTTAATACGGAAGGCTTCCAACAGACGTGACCTGCAGCACCCTCCATACCGATATACGCGCCTACGCTTTGGGCATAGTCGGCAAGCTCGGTAAAGGTTTCGATTACGGTGTTTAACGCCTCTTCGGTGCGGTTTAAAGGATTGTACGTCCACTTATCGTCGTTGAACGAACCCGTTTCACTGCCGACAACGGGACAGCCGAGAAGATGGGAATACTTCAAGTAGTCCTTGAATATCTGCTTACAGGAAGCCACCTTTTCCTTGTTGGAGTGTACGGGATTGAAATAAGCTCCGATAAGAGCTACGCTTATTCCGCTTGCCTTTAACGCGTCACCCACCGCCTTTGCGTTTTCGGCGTTTAACGCACCCGGCTTGTAGGGTATTTCGTCTATGAACTTGTACGCCACAAGCTGAACGGTATCTATTCCGCAAGCCTTTAATTTTTCAACTTCGGCTTCAACGCCTTTAACGCCTAAGTCATGCGTTCTGAAAGCTACTTTCATTTTGTTTCCTTAATTTTTTATAAGAATTAATATGGTTTAAATTATTTTTTAATAATTTTCACCTTTTCTAATAATCCCACCTTTATCAACGGCTTGCCGTTGGATTTAATCACCGCCTTGGCGGTGGATTGCATCACGCTTTAGCGTGGATTGAATCAAACTTTAGTTTGGATTTAATCACCTTCAGGTGGATTACACCGTTTATTGGCAAAACGCTTTTTATACACGCACACGCATACACGTGCGTGTGCGTGTATATATAAGGTTAATTATCTCTGAACACGACCGGAACCGTCGCCGCCTGCCAAAGCCTCTACTTCCTTCCTGCTTACGAGGTTGAAGTCGCCGGGGATGGTGTGCTTCAATGCGGAAGCCGCAACACCGAACTCTAATGCATCCTTGAAGTTCTTACCGTCGAGGAAGCCGCAGATGGTACCGCCTGCGAAGCTGTCGCCGCCGCCTACACGGTCAACGATGGGGCAGATCCTGTATTCCTTGGAATGATAGAACTCACCGGAAGCTGCTTCGTAGATGCAAGCAGACCAGCCGTTATCGGATGCGGAGTGGGATACGCGGAGGGAAGAAATTGCATACTTGAAGCCAAGGTCTTTGCACATTCTCTGGAAGATATCCTTGTAACCTGCAAGCTCCAAATCACCCTTGGTTACGTCGGTTTCGCCGGGCTTGTAGCCGAGAACGAGGTCAGCGTCTTCTTCGTTACCGATACATACGTCAACGTACTGCATGAGGTTGGTCATAACCTTCTTTGCCTTTTCGGAAGACCAGAGCTTCTTACGGAAGTTAAGGTCAACGGAAACGGTTACGCCGTGTTTTTTAGCAGCCTTTAAAGCTTCTTCGGTCAAAACTGCAGCTGCGTCGGATACAGCGGGAGTAATACCCGTGAAGTGGAACCAGTCTGCGCCCTCGAAGATTACGTCGAAGTCGAAGTCTGCAGCCGTTGCGGTGGAGATGGAAGAGTGTGCTCTGTCGTATACAACCTTGGAAGGTCTCATGGAAGCACCCGTTTCAAGGTAGTAGATACCAAGTCTTTCGCCGCAATGAGCGATGTGGTCGGTCTGAACACCGTACTTTCTTAAAGCTGCAACTGCGCAGTCGCCGATTTCGTTTGCAGGAACTGCGGTTACGAACTCAGCCTTGTGTCCGTAGTTAGCGCAGGAAATTGCAACGTTAGCTTCGCCGCCGCCGTAGCATACGTCGAATTCATCAGCCTGGATGAACTTCTCATTGTTGGGGGTGGAAAGACGAAGCATGATTTCGCCCATGGTTACGATTTTTTTCATAGTTTTTTTCTCCTATATGATTTTTTTAATTTTAATTGATTTTAGTTTTTTTAAGAGGTAAAAGAATATTATAAATATTTTTCACCTTATTCGGGGTTGTACCTTTGACAAGAAACAAGCAAGACAAGGAGGCGAGGAAAACCCGACAGGAGCGTACATAGACGTACGTGACTGAGGGTTGCCACAGCCGACACCGTATTGCGCCGTTTATTGTCAAAGCGTTATTTCGCTTGCACGAGATGCACTGCAAAGCCGCCGAAGTCTGCCGTTAAGTACGCCACCGTCAAATTGCCAGCCTTATCATACTTATAGGTGCTTTCGTCGAATTCGTAGCCCTTTGCCTTAAGTTGATATACCGCCCTCTTTACCGAGTTGGTGGAAACGGCAATGTGACCTAACCTGCCCTTGAAGGGAGCCTTCATACACTCAACGTAGGAAGCTGCGAAGATGGAGCTGTTGCCGATCTTTTTAGCAAAGCCGAACGCGTCGTCGAACTTGTCCGCAACTGCCTCTGCCTCGCCCGCGTCCGCACAGTTAATACCTACGTGAACAACCTTGAAGTCAAGCATCTTGTTTATTGCTTCCTTGCAAAGCGCGGTGATGCCTGCCCAATCTTCAGCGTCCAAAAGCTTAGCGGGAACTATCCAGCTGCCGCCGCAGCATACTATCTTGCTGTTTGCGAGGTAGGTGTTGAGGTTGTCCGCAGTGACGCCGCCCGTGGGCATAAAGCGCATGGTGCTGTAGGGTGCGGAAATTGACTTTATGTATGCAAGACCGCCAGCCTGTTCTGCAGGGAAGAACTTAACGAAGTCAAGCCCGAGCTCCAACGCCTGCTCTACCTCGCTCGCCGAAGAAAGACCGGGGGCGAAGGGAATACCGTTTTCAAGGCAGTGGGTTACAACCTTGGGGTTCAGACCGGGAGCCACGCAGAACTTTGCGCCTGCAGCGTAAGCGGCGTCAGCCTGGTCGCAGGTTAACACCGTGCCTGCACCTACGAGCATATCGGGGTAAGCCGTCGTCATACGCTTGATAACCTCGTCTGCACCCTTTGCCCTGAAGGTTACTTCCGCACAGTTGATACCGCCGTCACGCAGAGCCTTTGCAAGCTTTTCAGCATTCTCCACCTTGTCGAGCTTAACGACGGGTACGATACCCACGCAGCCGAGCTCGTCAACAACCTTGTCGATTTTCTCTTTGATTGTCATAATTAACCTTTATCTCCTTATATACGCACACGCACGTGCGCAACATTTTATGCATAATAATTATATCTTTTCCCCTCCCTCTATTCCATACACAAAACGGATATTTTTATACCTTTTACGGATATTGCGAATTTTACATAAAATTCATCACAGACATATTGACAAATTCCGCAGAATATGCTATTATAGAATGCGTAAAAGGGAGTAGTCAGGGGAGCGAATCCCCCTTTCCGCTATCGTCATCACAGCCGATTAAGGTGTAAAATAACACTTTTAACGCTCGGTGCGGAAACCGACTTTTAGGAGACAAGACTTTTGGCAATAAGCTGAAGGTCTATTTTTTTATAGTTTTGTTTTTTGTTTTTAGTTACGCTTTGCGTATAAGCTTCGTAATAGTTCGTCGGGCTGCGGCAATGAAATCGCTATTGGCGGTTAAATCGCTAAAGCGATGAAATCTTACCTATGGTAAGATGAAATCAATCTCTGTGAGATTGGTCGCGGTTGGAATATTTAAAAATAATAATCACCGCTATCAACGGCTTGCCGTTGGATTTAATTAACAGCTCTGCTGTTGGATTGCATCACGCTTCAGCGTGGATTGAATCAATGCAAAGCATTGGATTGCATCACCGCCTTGGCGGTGTATACCCTAATAATTTTCGGAGGAAAATATGTATTATCACCACCTGCCATTCGACGAAGTTATAAAGCAAGTCGGCTCACGGCGAGACGGACTATCCGACGCAGAGGCTGCCGACAGGTTAACGCAAAACGGCAAAAACGCACTCGTTGCCGCAAAGAAGAAGCCTGCAATCGTCAAGTTTTTATCGCAGTTCACCGACCCGATGATTATCGTACTGCTCGTTGCGGCGGTAATCTCCGCGGTGCTTGCAATAGTCAGGAGCGAATACGCCGAGCTTATCGACAGCGGAATTATACTGCTTATCGTTGTTATCAACGCCGTTATCGGGTTTATTCAGGAGAGCAAGGCGGAGAACGCTTTGGAGGCTTTGAAGAACAAGAATAAACCGTACGCCAAGGTGCTGCGCGGCGGTCAGAGAAAGACGATACTCTCCGAAGAGCTAGTCGTAGGCGATATAGTATTTTTAGAGGCGGGGGATATCGTCCCTGCGGATATGAGGCTTATAAGCTCCGCTTCCCTCAAAATCGAAGAGTCGGCGTTGACGGGCGAATCGGTACCCGTAGACAAGAACGCCGAGGCGGTTGCCGAGCAAAACGCCGCCCTGGGCGACAGGCTGAATATGGCGTACTCGGGCGGCACGGTCTCCTACGGCAGAGGCGAGGGCGTGGTAACGGCAACGGGTATGGATACCGAAACGGGCAAGATTGCAAAGATGTTAAACGAGGTTAAAGAGGCACCCTCTCCACTCGACAGACAGCTCTCCAAGACGGCGAAAATACTCTCTGTCGCAGTGCTTGCGATTGCGGTAATAATCTTCCTCGTCCGTGCTTTTGCCTACGGCGATTACAGGGATATGAACAAGCTCGTAGACGCGTTTATGACCTCGGTTGCAATAGCAGTTGCGGCAATCCCCGAAGGTTTGCCTGCGGTAGTTACCATTGTTTTGGCTATGGGCGTAAGAAAGATGAGCACGAGGCGAGCCATAGTTAAAAACCTCTCCTCGGTCGAAACTTTGGGCTGTTGCGAGGTAATCTGTTCGGATAAGACGGGTACTTTAACCTTGAACAAGATGACGGTTAAGGAGTGCTACTGCCCCGACAAGGACGAAGGGCTATTGCGCAGAATTATGGCGTTATGCAACGACGCCGCCCAGACCTCCGACGGGTTGGTCGGCGACCCCACCGAAACGGCTTTGGTTGCCTATGCAATAGACAGCGGAGATAATTTTTCCGCATTGACCGCCGCATATCCCCGCGTGAACGAGAAACCGTTCGACAGCGTAAGAAAGCTTATGACCACCGTGCACGAGTGCGAGGGAGAGAAGGTCAGCTACACCAAAGGCGCACCCGATATGCTTATTGCAAGGTGTAAATTCATAGTAAAGGGCGGTCGGGTTTTGCCTATGACCGAGGAGGATAAAGAGGCTATTAAAGAGGCAAACAGCCGTATGGCGCAAAAGGCGTTAAGGGTACTTGCCGCAGCGTATACCGATGGCGAAAACCTTGACGAAGAAAACCTCGTATTCGTAGGCTTAACGGGTATGATAGACCCTCCCAGAGCAGAGGTTAAAAGCGCGGTTGCCAAGTGCCGCAGCGCAGGTATTCACACCATTATGATTACGGGCGACCACGTTGAAACGGCTAAGGCAATAGCGAGAGAATTGGATATCCTGCGCGACGGCGATCTATGCGCAACGGGTGCAGAGCTTGACCAAATCAGCGACGAAGAATTATACGCAAATATCGGGAAGTATGCCGTGTTTGCAAGGGTCAGTCCCGAGAACAAGGTGCGTATAGTCAAGGCGGTTAAGTACAACAAGCAGGTCGTTGCAATGACGGGCGACGGCGTCAACGACGCCCCCTCCATAAAGGAAGCGGATATAGGCATAGGCATGGGCATTACGGGTACCCAGGTATCCAAGGACGCGGCGGATATGATACTGACCGACGACAATTTCGCCACTATCGTAGGCGCAGTCGAAGAGGGCAGAAAAATCTTCTCCAACATAACCAAGGCGATTCAATTTTTGCTTTCGGCTAACATTGCAGAGGTCATATGCCTGTTCATAGCCTCGGTAGTGCTCGCAGGAGTCGTAGGCGCAACCGACCCCGATTTCGTGTTCTTAACTCCCGTTATGATACTATGGGTCAACCTCGTAACCGACTCCTTCCCCGCCCTGTCGTTAGGGGCTGAAAGAGCCGAAAGCGACGTTATGGCACAACCTCCGAGAAAGAGCGATAAATCGCTGTTCTCCGGCAATATGGGCAAGGATATCGTAATCCAGGGCGTAATGCAGTCCGCGTTGGTTATGACCAGCTTCTGCCTCGGTTACTTTGTGTTGGGCAGCCATGAACAGGCTTCGACAATGGCGTTCGTATCGCTTTGTTTTATACAGCTGTTCCACTCGTTCAACCTGCGTTCACAGAGAAACAGCGTGTTGAATAAGAGATTTTTTGCAAATAAGTACCTCGATTTATCAGCACTGTTGGGCATTGCCCTAACCGTTGCGGTGGTACTTATCCCGGGCGTCAACACCGTTTTCCGCACCGCACAATTAAGCGGTTGGGAGTGGCTGGCTGCGGTAGGCGTTTCGGTCGCCATTATCCCCTTAGTAGAGCTGCAAAAGCTCATAGAAAGGGCAATATACCGCAAAAAGAACAGGGTGTAAAAATAACTGATATAAAAATGAAAATCACCGATTTGGTTAACGCCGCCGTTTGCTATTAAACAGATATTGTGTTATAATCGGTACAAATAAAGGTAATTAACGGCTAAAGCTAAAATAAAATAATACTTAGCCGAAAAAAGGAGATAAAAATTATGACAATCGGAATTATCATAGGAATTGTGCTTGTGTTAGCCGTTGCGGCTTGCTTGGCAGTTGCAGTCTGCCTTATCACAGGCTTGCGCCCCAACCTCGGAAAGGGCAGGCTGGCAGTAAAAAAACCGCTTGCAGGCGGTTTGACGCTCGCCGGTGCGGCAGTGGCGTTTATACTCTTTCTGCTCATCCCCTTCAGCTTCCACACCGTGCAGGCAGGTGAAATAGCCGTGGTAAAGCACCTCGGCGACGCAAGGGCGGTAAGAACTGCGGGAACGTACTTCGACTTCTGGATAACCGAGGACTACGAAAAGTATGACGCCAAGGTACAGAACCTCGATATATCCACCACCGCATACTCCTCTGACGCACAGACAATGGACGTTAATTTGACTTTGCAGTACCAGATTAATTCCCAGAAGGGAATAGAGATTGCAAACAACTACGGCACGCTCGACACCTTATCCAACAGAATTCAGTCGGTTACGATTGAAAAGTGTAAATCCGTACTCTCGCAATATTCTGCAATGAAGATTATCGAGACGAGGTCGAGCATCTCCCCCGAAGTAGAGACGTCCGTTCAGGCGGCTATAGGCGAGAACTATTACGTAACCGTACATACTGTGGTTTTAACCAACATAGATTTCTCCGACGCGTTTGAAAAGACGGTTGAGGATAAGATGATTGCCGAACAGGAAAAGCTTAAGGCTGAATACGAAAAGGCAACGGCGATTATCAACGCGGAGAAGGAATTAGAAGTTTCCAAACGCCAGGCAGAGGCAAAGCTCGTTGCCGCTAACGCAGACGCTAAGGCGCAGGTGCTTGTTGCACAGGCAGAGGCGGACGCACTCAAGGCTAAGTCCATAGAAGTTGCGCGTATGCTCGGCTTTACGATTACAGAAACACCCGTTACCGAGGAGATAACCGAAACGGACGAAAACGGCGTAGAAACCGTAACTACCGTCACCTCGACGAGATACGATATCGACTTTACGGGCAAGAGTGCGGAAGAGATTAAGCTTATTTCAGAATACCTCAAGTATACCGAATACCTTGCTAAGTGGGACGGCAAGCTTCCCGAGGTTATGACGGGCGAAAACGGCGCGACGATTATGATACCCGTCAACCCCTCT
>JBJEVD010000027.1:0-25255 GCA_051884175.1 Candidatus Coproplasma sp. | reverse complement strand
AAGTTATCTACCTAACCAGCCGCCGTCGACCGCTATTGTAAACCCATTCACGTAATCGGAAGCCGCACTTGCCAAGTAGACCGCCGCGCCCTCCAGGTCGGCAGGGGTACCCCATCTGCCTGCAGGGATACGGGCTAAGATATCCGCACTGCGCTCCTCGTCCTGGCGCAGCTGCTGCGTGTTGTTGGTTGCCATATATCCGGGGGCTATTCCGTTAACGTTAATACCGTACTTCGCCCATTCGTTGGATAAGGTCATGGTAATGCCCTTTATTGCAGACTTGCTCGCCGTGTACGAAGGCACCCTTATACCGCCCTGATAGGAGAGCATCGAAGCGATATTTATTATCTTACCGCCGCCCCCCTGCTTGACAAACTGCTTTGCAACCGCCTGGGTTAAGAAGAACACCGTCTTTAAATTAACGTTCATAACGCTGTCCCAATTCTCTTCGGAAAATTCGATAGAGTCCTGTCTCTTGATAATACCTGCGTTATTCACGAGGATATCTATTCTGCCAAACTTATCCAAGGTCTTGGAAATAACCTCGGGTATAACGTCTATTGAGGATAAATCTGCGATAACGTTATAGAAATTCTCGCTGCCGATAAGCTCCTCCGTTTCGGTAGAGGGTCTTCTCGAAACGCCTACCACCTTTGCGCCTGCCTCCGCATATGCCCTGCAAATGCCTTGACCGAGACCCGTATTGGAACCGGTAACTATTGCCACTTTGCCCTTTAAGCTAAATAAATCAAGTATCATTATTCCACCTCTTGTTTTAATTTGCCTATATATTATAATACCCCCCGAATAAAAATTCAAGGGGGTTAGACGAAATTATCCCAAAAACTAATTACGCCTGTTTAAAATTAATATTAATCCCGTTTAATCTTCCTTATCGAACACAACGGTTTTTCCGCTTTCGACGGCATATATCCTGCCGCGAACCTCTATCCACACGCACTGCGAGGAGGGATTGAAAACCCTCTCCCCGTCAATGGAAAAGATGAGATTATTATATGCGGTTACGTAATCGTATACCTCGATATTGGTCGCAAACCAGATATCATTCCTTTGGCTAAGGCGTTTGCCTAAATCTTCGATAACTTCCCAGTTGTTGTCGTCGTCGAACTCGTAGCTGTGCCCCCAGAGGTAGAACAGCCAGCCCTCGCGGTGCTTGAACTCGTCCTCGGGGGAGGAGTTTATAAACCTGTCTGCAATCTTGGAAAGTTTTGCGTCCCTATGATGGCAGGTGGGGTTAAGCTCCAGCCAATCGGTGGGGATATCGAAGCTGTACGTTGATTTAGTCGTTCGGGCATATGCGACGCCCAAATCCTTTAAAACTCTCTTTACTTGCTCGTTAAAGCCGTTGTAGGCGTATGCCATACCCCTGATTATTCTATCGAATTTTTCCTCTAAATACTCCCTGTTGTCGACCACCTCTCGGACGGCCTCGGGCAGAGGAACCTTGTTTAAAAACACGTGCCTTGCGCCGTGCAGGGCAATCTCTTGACCGCAGTCGACGAAGGCGTTGTACGTGCCCTCCTCGTCCAGCCTTCCGTGCCAATTCTCGCAGTCGAACAGGCGCGAGTTAAGATTAAACGTTCCCTTCAGCCCGTACTTTTTCATTATCTCCAAAAGACGCAGATCTGCCTTTATTCCGTCGTCGTAGCTAAGCGTAAACGCCTTTGCCTTGCCGCCGGGGAAACGGATATATTTCTCTTCGAACATCTGTCTGAACATTATGCGTTTTCTCCTATATTATCTTATGAATTGTCGGTCGCACCGCCGTCCGACACGGCAACCGCCTCCGCCTTTTCCTTAAACAGTCCGGACGAACGCTTCCACCTGCCCGAAAGCAGCCTTGCCATAAACAGCACGGAGCGCAGAACCCAATCCGAACACATACCTATCCAATAGCCGAACGCACCCAGCTGAGGCAGTCCTGCAATTTTGTCGGTGGTTAAGATAAAGCACAGTCCCACGCGCATCAACGCCATTGAGATGATCGCGCTCCACATAACGTACTTGACGTCGCTCGTCGCCTTTAAAATTCCCGGCGTGGTGAAGGAGAGCGGATAGGTTACGAATTGGAAGGAAAGGCAGAAATATAAACAGGTTTTGGCAATCGAAGCCGCTTCCTCGCCGTATCCCCAGCAATAGACCAGGACGTTCGTAAGCCCCATAAACAGCCCGACGCAGATTGCGTTAGCCGCGTATGAGATAATGAACATCTTCTTTATGTAGTACTTGCACTGGTCTATATCCCCCGTGCCAACCGCCTGACCGATTACGGTTAAGCAGGACGTACCCACGCCGCCGCCCACCACCGAGGCGAAGTTGTTTACGTGATTGGCTATCGCGTTGCCTAACGCCTGCGTGTTGACGGTTATTGCATTGCCTGCCGCATCCACGGTACCCGTATCGGTTATGTAACAACCCACGTTAACGAAGGTGGAGGTCATAAGCTTGCCCAGCTGGAAGAGCGCGCTCTCTATCCCGGCAGGTATGGCGATTTTTAATATCTTTTTAATCATCTCGCCTTCGAAGCGGAATTTTTCAAATATCTTAACGCAGACGGTGTTCTTTCTGCTGCCGAGAACGATAAGCATAAACACCGCAGGTATAGCCCTGCAGATAAGCGTTGCGAGTGCGGCACCCATCACGCCGAGCTTTAAAACGTAAAGAAATACTGCGTTGACGGCGACGTTTAAAACGCAGCTCATAGCCGCAGAAATCATAGTAATCAAGCTCTTGCGCTGTACGCGAAGCAGGGCGGCGCAGGCGTTGAAAAGTCCGATAAACGGGAAGGACGCAGACGTTATGTAGAAATAAATTCTCTGGTAACTGAAGGTCGCGCTGCCTGCGTCTATGTCGCTGTATAAAAGTCGTAAAAGCGGATAGTTTAAGGCAAGACACGCCCCCGCTATGACAAGAGATGAAAGCACGACGATAATAAGCATATGCTTCGCGCTCTTTGTCGCGCTCTCGGTGTCCTTCGCGCCCAAAAACTGCGAGGTTATTATAGCTCCGCCCGTTGCAAACGCGGAAAAGAGTTGAATTATAAGATTGTTGACGTAATCCATATTGGTTACGGCAAGCCCTGCGCTCTGGCTGTCGCCGGGCATATTGGAGACCATTATGGAGTCGATAAATCCCAGCGAGGTCGAAAAAATCTGCTCTATAACTATAGGTAAAATTAACCATAACAGCTGTTTACCCGTAAACAGCGAATAGGTCTTTTTTTGCGTTTTAACCTTAGTCACTCCTCTCTCCTCACTCACTTGACACATTCGCCGTCATTATATTACAATATTTTTAAAATGTAAAGAATATGGACATACGATTATTGACTTTGCGCAGTGAATAAAATATAATATATGCGCATAATGATTGAAGTTAAAGGATTAATCTATGAACAAGATAACAAACGGGGCACCCCGTCCCGATAAAAAGCAAGCCGCCCTGGAGGCACTTAAAAAATACCTCGTCATCACCCTGGGCTGTCTTATTTACGCTACGGGCATAGCCCTGTTCGTCTCCCCTGCAAACCTGTCTTCGGGCGGTATGACGGGTATTTCGATTATAATCAACCACTACGTTCCCCAGCTCACTCAAGGCGTTTGGTACATTATTTTAAACGTACCTATGATTGTACTCGGCTTGATTTTTTTCGGCTGGAAATTTTTGCTCTCTACGGGGTACGCCACGGCGGTCTCCGCGCTGATGATGAGCGCGTGGGAGCTTATTCTGGGCGAAAAGGGTTTAAACGTTCTTCCCTTTACCCAGGGCATGGATACCGCAACACAGTATATTATAGGCGCAGTGGTAGGCGGCATACTCTTCGGCGTAGGTATGGGGCTTATATTCCGCATGGGTGCCTCTACCGCAGGTACGGATATAATAGTTAAGCTTTTAAGGAAAAGGTTCCGCCATATACCCACGGGAATGATATCTTTAGGTACGGATATGGCGATTGTCGCCTGCTCGCTTTTCATCAAGCCCGACATTCAGACGCTGTTTTACACAGCAATGTCGGTTATCGTGTTTACCATAGTATTCGACTGGGTACTCTACGGCGGCAATTCGGCGAAGATGGTCTATATTATAACCGACAAAACCAAGTATGAAAGCATCACACAAAAGCTGTTAACCGAAGTGGATACGGGGGCGACCATAGTCGACGCCCGTGGCGCGTACACCAAAGAGGATAAGATTATGCTTTTATGCGTCGTCAAGTCGTTTATGTATCCCCGCCTTCGCGACGTCGTCAAGGAAGAGGACAAAAACGCGTTTATGATAGTATCTTCTGCTAAAGAAATATACGGCAAGGGCTACAAAGACCAGGACGAGGAAGAGGTTTAACCCCCTCATATGCGGCTTTCAGACACAATTCGCTAAAATTAAACGGCACACCGAACCCGTTCGGTGTGCCGTAAATTTTTATCTGTTGAACGAGGTGAAAAGAGCGTATCCAGCCGATTGCCGTCTGCAATTTCTTGCAAAGAGGGCGAACCTGGCTCCTACCCACACGCCTTCGCTTGCGAAAAACTTATGGGGAAGCTCTTCGCCGTTCACCTTAAAAGTACATTCGATGCGGTATATATCGCGGTTAACGCCCGTTATTTCCACGTTGACTGCACCGCTCGGCAGGGGACTTTGCGCAAGAATTTTTTCGCCGCCCTCGCCCGAAGTACAGTAACGCAGAAAGTATTCGCCCCCTTCGTAAACTACCGAGACAAAGGCACTCTCGCGCCCCGTTATGCCGAACCCTGCCTCGTCGCCGTCCTCTTTTCCAAAAAGGGTAAAGCGTGCAGACGCGTTAAACTCCCTACCTATAACCATAGTTGTTAAGGCGGTGGGCAGCTCCTCCAACCGCTTGTCAAAGTTAAGGCAGTTCAGCGTTAAACCGCAATTTACCTGCCCCCAGCCGTCAACAGGGTTTGCCGGGGTCTGCCACATGGGCGAGAGCTTATATTTAAAGTTATCGACCGTCGGAAGCTCCGCGTCCGTCTTGATCTCGACGGGGTATATTCCGCCGTCAACGGGCGTGCCTGCAATGCCGTCATAGCCGGGGGTGCCGCATATGCACCAGCCGTCCTGCCAGACTGCAGGCTGAAGATGAACCACCCTGCCGTAGGGGCGCATATCCTGAAAATGCAAAAAGTATTCCTTTCCGTCAGCCGTATCGACCAGCGCGCCTTGGTGCGGTCCGTTTACTAAGGTATCTCCCTGCATTAAGATAATCTTGCTCTCGTACTCCCCGTAAATATTCTTGGAACGCAATGCAGTCTGCCAACCGCCCTTAACCGTCCCTGCCGGCGCGAGAATATAATAATAGCCTCCTCTCTTGTAGAATTTTGGCCCCTCGATTACGGGGTTGTTATCCCTGCCGTCGTAGATTATTTTATAGCCGTCCGAGATACACTCCGTTAAATCGCAAGTAACCTCGTACAGCCCTATTTTGGAATTAAACCCCACCCTTGAACGGGCAAAGGCAACCGCAAGAAAGCACCTATCCCCCTCCCAGATAGGGCAGGGGTCGATTATGCCCTTAGCCTTTATTAAGGGGCGCAGGGGCGACCATTCGCCCTCGATATCCTCCGTTTCGGCAACGTATATCCCGTCGTCGGGGAAGGGAATGACGCAGTAGAACTTTCCGCCGTGCTCGCGTATCGAGGGTGCCCAGGCTCCGTCGCCTGCGCATACTCTGCCGTTAAAGCGTTCAAAGGGCAGTCTTTTTATTACGTAATTAATCAGCTCCCACTCAACCAGGTTTTCAGAGCGCAACACGGGAACCCCGGGTACGAAGTTGAACGACGAGGAAACGAGGTAAAAGTAGTCTCCGACCCGAATGACGTCCGGGTCGGAGTAGTCTGCAAATATCACAGGATTTTTATAGGTTAATTGTCCGTTCATATTTTTTAATTCTAATTATCCAACCGCAACCCATCTCAGAGAGATGGATTTCATCTTGCGGTTTTGCAAGATTTCACCGCTTTAGCGATTTAACCGCCAAAGGCGATTTAACTGCCACAGCTCGACGAACTATTGCGACGCATATTTACAGAGAAGTTACTTCATTTTTTTGCCCGTCTCTCTGCAAAGATGCGAGCAAGAGCAGGAGCCTGCGGCTTTGGCGACAGGAGTTTACTTAAGCGTAAATGACTGAGCCAAAACGTAAAGGCGACGAACTATTGCGACGCATATTTACAGAGAAGTTACTTCATTTTTTTGCCCATCTCTCTGCAAAGATGCGAGCAAGAGCAGGAGCCTGCGGCTTTGGCGACAGGAGTTTACTTAAGCGTAAATGACTGAGCCAAAACGTAAAGGCGACGAACTATTGCGACGCATATTTACAGAGAAGTTACTTCAAAGCATTAACGTAAATATTATAGAAGTCCTCTTCGCCCAACGCCATACAGCTGCCCTTAACCCCGTTGCACTTTGCCGCCATTTTGCGCGCCATTAAACGCAGGTCGTCGTCGGTGGGCTTGATGCCCAAGCCCGAAACAGTGGTGGGCAGACCGATTGAATTAAACCAGTCCACGCAGGCGTCAATGCCCTTCAGGGCAAGCTCCTCCCTCGTACCGTTAGGTCTTACGCCCATAACCTCTACGGCGAAGCGGTGGAACCTGTTTAAACAGTTTTTATATACGTATCTCGCCCAACTGCCCCAGACTGCAGTCAACGCCGCGCCGTGCGCCGCGTCGTACAGGGCAGACAGTTCGTGACCCAGCCAATGCACTACCCAGTCGCCGCCGTCCGTACCGCAGCCCGTCAGCCCGTTGTGGGAAAGGCTTCCCGCCCACATAAGTTCAGCCCTCGCCTCGTAGTCGTTAGGGTTGCAGAGAGCCTTTTGCGTTGCGGAGATAACCGTAGTCATAAGAGCTTCGCTTATTCCGTCCGTAAGCTTCATATTGCCCCCTGCGGCAAGGTATCTCTCTGCGGTGTGCATAAATATATCCGCACCGCCGCACGCCGTCTGGTAGGGTGAAACGCTAACCGTTAAATCAGGGTTAAGCATAGCGAAAGCCGGTCTGGTCAAGTCACAGCTAAGCCCCCTCTTTTCGCAAATATAGTCGTTGGTTATGACCGAGGAATTGCTCATCTCACTGCCCGACGCGGAGAGGGTTAACACCACGCCTATTGGCAGACACCTTTCCGCCTCCCTCTTACGGCTGTAAAAATCCCAAACGTCGCCGCCGTTTGCCGCGCCCAAGCCTATTGCCTTGGCACTGTCTATAACACTGCCGCCGCCGACGGCTAAAATCAGGTCTACGTTTTCGCATTGACACAGGGATATGCCCTCGTTAACGAGCGAAAGACGGGGATTAGGCTTGACGCCGCCCAGCTCGCAATAAGCTATGTCCGCGCGTTCTATCCCCCACTTTATGCGAGTGATAAGACCGCTTTTTAAAGCACTTTCGCCGCCGTAGTGGATAAGCACCTTCCTACAGCCGTACTTTTGCAGAATTTTCGCAAGCTTTTCCTCGCTGTTTTTACCGAAGTAAACGGCAGTCGGTGCATAGTATAAAAAATCGTTCATAATAATTTCCCCCGAAATATCATACGGGTATTATACCACGCATTAGTAAGATAATCAATACCCTAACAAAAATTTAGTTTAACCGACCCCGTCGATTAAATTAAAAAAGCTTTAAAAGCGTTTGCATTATATACGGCGTTGTAGTAAAATTAATGCAAATCAATTAACGGGGTTAACTCTTGTGAAAAAGAGAATTTTAGTTGTATTTACAGGCGGTACGATAGGCAGCGACACGGAGGGTGAAAACGTCTCCCTCGACACACGGAGCAGGAAAGCCCTCATCTCCGCTTACCGCGTAAGGACGGGGAGCGATATCGAGTTTGATGAGGTCTCGCCCGTAAACGTGTTGAGCGAAAACGTACAGCCCTCCGACCTTAAAAAAATTTACGACTGCGTTGCCGGGGTGGATACCGCCCTTTACGACGGCGTAATAATAACCCACGGCACGGACACCTTGTGCTTTACGGTCAACTGGTTTTCGCAAATTTTCTGCGATTACCCCCTGCCCATCGTCTTTGTCTCGGCGTTATACCCCTTAACCGACAGCCGCTCCAACGGCGTAACCAACTTTTCGGGTGCGGTGGACTTTATAGAAAAGGCAGGACTGCACGGCGTATATTGCTCCTTTGCCAACGAGTGGGAAAACTGTAAAATTCACTTGGCTTCAAGGCTTACCTACCCCTCGGAGATAAGCGGTCACTACTACTCTGCACTCAACGCCTACCTTGCGGAAATTATCAACGGCGAAGTCGTGTTTAACCAGTCGCCCTACCTGCCCACGTTGGAGCAGATTAAAAACAACCGCAAAAAGGGGTGCGACCCCTCGCTTTCGGGCGGCGTAATCTTAATCACCATGCGCTCCCTTTTAAACTTTGCGGTGTACGACTTCTCCGACGTAAAGCCCAAGGCGGTGATTATCGAGCTTTCGCACAGCGGAACGATATGCACTCAAGGCGATAACCTGAACTTTTTACGCTTTGCAGATTATTGCAAAAGATGCGGAGTAGAGGTCATAATCGGTCCTGTAATGAGCAGGGCAAAGGTGTACGACAGTATGAAGCATCTGCCCGACAACGTTAAAATATCCTACGATATGACTATAGAGATGACGGTCGCAAAGGTTATGAGTGCCTTAGGCGCACGCCTGCCTGCAGACGCCTACTTTTCAGACAACTTAGCTTTCGAAAAAATCAACTTCCCCCTGTAATTAAAAAAACAAACCCATCTGCGGCACGGCAATCGGATTGCCGTGCCGTTTTTATGCGCATAAAACCCGTATAATTCACAGATAATAAATATTTATACAAATTATAATAATAACCGATTGAATAATTATTTGACTTTTCCGCTTACGTATAATAAAATGATATTTGAAATAAACTGCGCTAATGCACAATAAAAATATTAACAAAAGGTAATTATGAAAAAAATCACCAGAATTTTAGCAGGCATAACCGCCTTGGTTTTGTCAATAGGAATAGCAGGCTGCGGCTCTAAGAACACCGACTACCCTGCCTTCAAGCCCTCCGGCGAAGGTACTTCCGACGTGGAGACGAGCGAAAAGTACACCGTTAACGTTACCTCTGCAGGCGGAATGAAGCTCGACGGCATAAGGGTAACCGCCTACAACTCACAAGGCGTAAAAGTCAGATCGGGTATCTCCAACGACGGCGAAATCAACTTCAATATATCCTTGGGAAACTACACGCTCGAAGTAGACGAGACGACGCTGCCTGACGGCTATTATCTGGAGGAGGGCGTAACCTACTCCACCAACCCCGAAAAGAGGGACAAGATAGATATTAAAATCCCCTCCAAGGTTATCAGCCAGGCTGCTACCGCAGACAAGCTCTATTCTTTGGGCGAGATTATCAACGATTTCACCTTAAAGGACTACCGCGAGAACGACGAGGGCTATACGGGCACGAAGAGCTACAAGCTTTCAGAAATCTTAACGAGGAAAAAAGCCGTTGTGCTCAACTTCTGGTACCCTACCTGTACCTTCTGTACACAGGAATTCCCTTACCTTCAGACCGCGTATGCAGCAGCAAGATCGGACGTTGAAGTTATAGGCGTATGTTTTTCAAACTACACCAACGCTAACGTAGCAAACTACGTTGAAAGCCATAAGAACGATTTTAATCTCACCTTCCCTCTCTGCGTAGACACGGCAGGTATTCAGAAGAGATTTAACATATCCAGCGCACCCACCACAATAGTTATAGACAGATACGGTATGATTGCTTTCTGGGAATCCGGCGGTCAGCCCTACCTTGAATTCTGGCAAAACCTGTTTAAAAAATACGCTTCCGACGAATACGTTCAAGACTTGAACGGCACGGGAGGCAACACGGGCGGCGGCGGCAACAACAGCTCCAGCGCAGACAGGGAAAAGCCGGACGTGACCATGCCCTCCTCTGACCAGATGGCTGCGGCGGCTTGCGCTTCGGGACTTAAGGCAACCTTCAGGCAAGATATCGCAGACGAATACGCCTGGCCTTGGACGACGGCTACCGACGACACTTACGGATCGGTCATAACCGTAACCAACACAGGCAAACAGAATTCCTACTCCACCTTGTACGTAGATATAGATCTTAAGAAAGACGACTTGCTCTCCTTCGACTACTTCGTTTCTTCGGAAAAGGATCAGGACTGCTTATACGTCCTGCTTGACGGTCAGCTTTTAAACGGTGACGGCTGGTCGGGAACAAATAACGGTTGGACGTCCTACGACGCCTACGTTGCAGACAGGGATAAGACGGTAGTGCTCTCCTTCGTATTCCAGAAGGACACCGGCGACCCCAACGCAGATGCTATCGGGCAGGACTGCGCTAAGATTAAAAATATCCGCACCTCTAAGGTAAGCGCAGACACCGCTGCCCTCGACGTAATTAGGGAAGCGGCTTCCGGAGAGATTTCGGGGGGCAAGTATAGTTATTACGTAACCCCCGTTCTCGGCTCTGACGGCTTCTACCACGTAGGCAGCGCAACGGGTCCCCTCCTCTATATCAGCCTTACCAACATAACTCCCTGGAGCAAGCTGCACACCAACGATAACCAGTTTACCCACGACGGTGCTTCCGACTACGCTACGTTGTACTTAATGTCCTACTATATGTATTCAAAGACGATTGACAGCGAGGACGGCAACAGCGTTCTCTCCTTCACCGTAAATATAGACGGTACGGACTTTGCTACCCCCCTTCAGCAGTACCACCATATGTTGAACATGCTGGCAGAACCCTATCAGCTTATGCCCGTATCCGAACAACTCAGGCAGTGGGCTATAGCATTCGCCAACCAATACGAAAAGGACAACAACGCAACCTCTCACGAAAACGAGTGGCTTGAGTTCTGCTTCTACTACGACCACTACGGTGCTGAACATATTGACGGAGACGTCTGCCTTAAGGATACCGATATTACGCAGGGGCTTACAATCTACAACCCCTACGAAATAGCCTTCAGCTCCGCCCCCGTCGACGGTGACAGAATGGGTATTGTTACAGGCGTAGTTAAGTACGCGCTTGATAAACATAACGGTCTTTACTATGAGTTCACCGCTCCCAAGGACGGTATCTATCAGATAAGAGACTACTCCGGCGACAACCCCGAACTCTCTATTTTCAAAATAAAAGACGACGGTCTTAACTCTGATAATATCGCTTTCTGTAACGGAGTGCAGGACTTCGACGACATAACGGGTAAGGTAAGTTACAACACCTTTAACTATTATCTGGAGCTTTCCGAAGGCGAAACTGTTTATCTGCTTCTCTTCATTGAGGAGAGAACAACGGGTTCCTTCACGTTCGATATAACCTATCACGAGAGCGTTGAAAAGCTTATGCACTGCTCTACTTCCGGCGGTGCCTGGACGTACGACTTAGAAACTTTCAGCTACATCTACCTCGGCATTGACGCCGCTTACAACAGCGCAGACGGCAAGTGGTACCACGCAGACGCTGACGGCGAGCCGGACACCTCAAAACCCATATATATCAATATGATATACGACAGCTTCTTCAGGAGCGAGATGGACGGCTGGAACTTCGCCTCTGTAGAAGATCTTATCGAAGGCAATATATTCAACGATAAAATCGACAGTTCTGCCCAGGCAAAAATGGTTGAATACCTCAAGCTGGCTACGGAGGGCAAGGATAAAAACGACGAGTTGTACGGACTTGTAGCGGCTGACGCGGAGATAGTTCAAATCTTAAACAGCCTCATCGGCGCGACGAGCGACGGCACAGGCGATAACCGCGGCTGGATGTGCTTTGCAGTCTATATGGAGAACTTGACCTATTCCAAATAAAAATTAAAAAATATAAGGAGTTTATATTATGAAAAAATTATTTAAGAGAGCTTCTCTCATACTTTTAACCGTATGTACGGTATTCGCCTGTGCATTTGCACTTTCGGCTTGCGGCAAGAGTTACACCTTCTACATTCAGAATGCAGACGGAACGGCATGCAGCGAGGTTTACGGCTTGCAGTTTTGCTCCAACGAGACGGGTGCTTGCTATCCCATTCCTGAAGAAATAGCCCCCGACGCTAACGGCAAAATAACTCTTTCCCAGAGCAAAATTAACGAAATTTGCCACTCCGACGGTATGGACGTAACCGCATTCGCTTTCCACGTATTTATCGAAACCGAAAACGATATCTTAGACTACGAATTTGCAGTAGACGGTGCAAAGGAATACACCTGCAAGCTCACAACTCCTAAAACAAACTAAAGAACCAATCAAAATCCCGAGCCGATTACTCGCCTCGGGATTTTTTGTGCTTAATACAGAGTAATACCTTTTTAACGTAAAACAACCTCCGTCTTAACGGGGGGTGTTTTTTTGTTAATTCTATTAATAGCTGCCTTCCAAATCCAACGTTTTAAACACGGGGTCGTTAAAGAAATCGTACAGCGTTATTTCCAACGCTTGACAAATATCCAACAGCGTTCTCGTTCCGGGGTTTTTACTTCTTCCGTAAAAAATGCACCTAAGCGTCGCAGACGGTAACCCCGCCATACATGCCAATTTGTTAGGAGCTATTCCCCTATTATCGCATAAATCATATATGCGTTTTGTTATTGCTTCCTCTAATTTCATTCATAGAACCTTAAAGAGATATATCTCCTATAATTTTACCAAAGAACGTTCGTAAATATGAGAGATATATCTCTGTGTTGTACTATAATAGAATGTGCATTGAGGAGTTAATAATGAGTAGGACGGTTTTTATAGGACATAGAAAAATTTTTGCAAAAACGTTGGACAAACGGTTAATGGATACAATAACCGCAGAAATACAAAACGGTTGCCGCTTTTTTACAATGTGTACGCACGGAGATTTTGACACCCTTGCGTTAAACATCTGTAGAAAGTTAAGGAAAGACCATCCCGACATAGATATCGAAGTAGTCATTACAAGCCTGAACGCAATTAACAGTACTGTCGGCAACGGCTGTCAATCGACTTACGCTGACGTTAAAACGGTAATGCATAATATTGAAGAGACACACTTTAAACGGCAAATATCATTAAGTAACCGTCAAATGATTGAAACCTGCGACACGCTTATATGTTACGTCGATGAAAAGGCGTATAAAAGCGGAGCTAAAGCCGCTTTGAACTACGCAAAGAGAAAGGGATTAAAGATAATTAACCTTTACCGTGAAGAAGATAAACCGTTCTATGGTATGACGGCTGAAGAAATCAAAGACAACTTGAACAGTCTTTGTAAGAAAATCTTAGAAAAAAAGTAACCCCTGATAAACAGAGGTTACTTTGTGTGGTGTACCCGACTGGATTCGAACCAGCGGCACCGAGCGTCGGAGGCTCGTGCTCTATCCAACTGAGCTACGGATACTCGTCGGCACAAACTACGCTCTAAACCGTTTGTACTTGTACAAACGGTAATTTAGCTCCGTTGTGCCTCCTCTTCCCTCAAAGTCTTTGCAAGGCAAATCTTTTGCGGGACTATTTATTAAATTAGACTTTAACCGCATTCAATCAACGGCTTGCCGTTGGATTTAATCACCGCTTTAGCGGTGGATTGCATCACGACTTTAGTCGTGGATTGAATCAAGCCTTAGCTTGGATTGAATCACCTTCAGGTGCATTCTCTATCTCTTACTATATTATACCGCATACCGCTTTACAATACCAAGCAAAATTTGCACGACTTTATGCATATCGTCAATGGAAATTCTCTCGTCCAGACCGTGCGCGTTGAGTCCGCCCGTACAGATGTTGGGGCAGGGCAACCCCATAAAGGAGAGTGACGACCCGTCCGTTCCCCCGCGAATGGGGAAGATTTTAGGTTCTACGCCTACCTCTTGCATTGCCGCCACGGCGTTCTCAACTAAATGCATATGAGGAGCAATGACCTCTGCACAGTTATAATATTGGTCACGCATGTTCAAAACTATGCGCCCGCCGTGCTTTTCGTTTAAGCTCTTTACAACCTCTTGAACAAAAGCCTTTCTCTCGGCGAATAACGCCTTGTCGTGCTCCCTTATTATGCCGTGTACATTGCATTTTTCCACGCCGCCGGAAATATCGGTTACAAAATAATAACCATCTCTGCCCTCGGTCGTTTCGGGTCTTTGGTCAACAGGCAGGCAATTTATAAATTCGTTAGCCAATACTACGGCGTTAACCATAACCCCCTTCGCCTGACCGGGGTGGATATTTCTGCCCGTAATCTCCAAATCGAAGCAAGCTCCGTTAAAGGTCTCGTAGGATATCTCGCCCAACTCCTCGCCGTCGACGGTATAGGCGAAGTCGCAACCGAACTTTTTCACGTCAAACAGCTTTGCGCCGTGACCGATCTCCTCGTCGGGGGTGAAGGCAATGCCTATTCTGCCGTGTTTAATTTGAGGATTGCCCACAAGATATTCTGCAAGAGCCATAATCTCCGCAACGCCTGCCTTGTCGTCCGCACCTAAAATAGTGGTACCGTCGGAGGTGATTACACCCCCGCATATCTGCGGTTTAACGCCGTATCCCTTAGGGTGAGAGACGACGTCGAGATGGGCAATAAAGCCTATAGAATACTTACTTTCGCAGTTGCCCTCGATCGCGCTGTAGACGTAAGCATTGTCCGTCACCTCAACCTGTAACCCTAACTCTTCAAGCTCCTTTGCAAGCATTAGAGCAAGATTGCGCTGGCAGTCGGTTGAGGGGGTATTATTAAAATTATCCTCGTTGCTCGGCGTATCGACCTGCACGTACCGCAAAAATTTATCTTCTACTCTTTCCATTTTAATCTTCCTTTCCTTTTCACTTGAAACCGTATTCAACGGCACATATATCGGGGTCGACGGCATTTTACTCAAGAATGACGCCGCCGCCTAAACAACGTTTTTCGTCGTAGAACACGGCGTACTGCCCTGCGGTTACCGCACGCTGTGGTTCGGCAAAAACCACCTTGACCGCCTCGCCGTCGGGAATAACGGTTACATTCTGCTCCCCCTGGCGGTAGCGGAACTTAGCCGTACATTCAAAGGGGGATACAGGGGGGTCTACTCCTATCCAATTGAGCTGAGATACCCTGCACTCGGAAGAATACAGCGGAGCCTCGTCCCCGTGAGAGACGTATAAAATATTGCTCTTTAAATCCTTTTTAACGACAAACCAACGTCCGCTCTCGCCCTTTTTACCGCCGAGGTCAAGCCCCCTGCGCTGACCTAAGGTGTAGTACATAAGTCCGCAGTGCTCGCCCACCTCTTCGCCCTCAAGCGAGAGAATTTTACCCGGTTTTGCAGGCAGATATTCGGAGAGGAATTTTCTGAAATTTCTCTCACCGATAAAACATATGCCCGTCGAATCCTTCTTCTTCGCCGTGGCGAGCCCGGAACGCACTGCGATCTCACGCACCTTAACTTTGTCTAGATTTGCAAGGGGAAAAAGTACGTTTGCAAGCTGGGGTTGGGTAACCTGGTTTAAAAAGTAGGTTTGATCCTTGCCCGTATCCTTTGCCTTAAGAAGGTAGTGTCTTCCGTCTGCGGCGTGGTCTATTCCGCAATAATGCCCCGTTGCGATATAGTCCGCGCCTAAAGACAGTGCATATTCCCTGAACGGTCCGAACTTAATCTCACGGTTGCATAAAACGTCGGGGTTAGGCGTTCTGCCTGCCGCATACTCGGCTAAAAAGTGGCTGAACACCCTCTCCTGATACTCCTTTGCGAAGTTAACCGAATAATAGGGAATATTGAGCAGCGAACACACCCTGCGCACGTCGGCATAATCGCTCTCCGCAGTGCATACGCCGGTTGCGTCCTCCTCTTCCCAATTGAGCATGAATAAGCCTATTACGTTGTACCCCTGCTCCTTTAAAAGCAGGGCCGCGACGGAGCTGTCCACTCCGCCGCTCATACCTACCACTACAGTTTTCATAATATTAATTTATGCCGTTAACCCACGCATATACGGGGGTTAAGCGGTTGCCTTGCTCTTTTTCTTTGTACGGAGTTCCTTTTCGATTTCCTCGCAGGTTTGCGCAAGCTCCTCTTCGGATTCGGCAATTTCCACGTTGTCCAAAATGTCCTGGAGCTTGTATTCAGTAGAGAGATATTTAATGGTCTGGAAGCCGATTACGGCGGTTAACGTACCGTTCGCAAGTCCTTGAACGGAGCTGTCCACCACGGTGGAGATAATCTCGCCCAAAAACGGCAGCCCCTTGATTGCATCGCCCATAGTCCGCACTAACCCGTTGCCAATCTTTACGCCGCCCAAGCCGTAAGCCACAAGCGAATTTTTGACTACTCCGACGAAGATTTTAGCAAGCCTTGCCTCCGACGGACGGAAGCCGTATAAAAAGATTATATCCTTAATCATCTGCAGGTTTACCACGGCAATCAGCATAGTATCTATTTTGCTGTCCTGCGAAAGCGCGGAGTACATTGCAGACTTTAAAGAACTCTGCAAAATAACCTGTTTCGCGCTCTTTTTGACAGAGCCTGTGTACAACGCGGTGAGCTGTTCTTTAATAACGTTATCGTCTTTAAACTTTACGCCTGCCTCTAATTTTTCAACGGTGAGACTGTCGTACCAACCCACGCCTGCAACGGTGTTGCATAGCTCTACTATTTTGGAAGCGATTTCGTACCTCGTCTTTTTGTTGTGCCTCTTCGCCTTAGCCGCCGACTTGTAGTTGACGTTAGTTATGAAGTGTTCGGTGCGGTAAATTTTTACGATAGGCACTATGTAAAAGAGGATAAACAGCACCACGGAGACCACCGCCGCCGCATAGCCTGCGTAGGGGTGGAAGTCGTAAGCCGTCTTACTTATCGAGAAAAAGCACCAGACGAACATCACGCCGACAAGTGCGGTTAACAGGTATAACACAACCTTAGCCGCCTTGGCGTTCTCACGCTTAACGTACTTTTCCTCGTATTCGTAGATTGTCATTTTTGCGTTTGCGGCAGGGGTTGCAGACTTTAAATCCTGTCCCTCGCCGCTTGCGGCAGACTTAATATTAGGCGCAACCGCCGCAGCCGCTACTGCCACCTCGTCCTTTTTTTTCTTTTTCATAATTACTTCCTACCTTATCGGAATACGTATTTATTTCTAAATATTAAGGTATGTTCCTTTGCGGAGATACGAGCAAGAGCAGGAGAGCGAGGAAAACCCGAAGGAGTTTACTAAAACGTAAATGACTAAGGGTTGCCACAGCTCGACGAACTATTGCGAAGTATTTACGCAAAGAGTTAAATATCAAGTGAGAATTTGTACAATTCAGACTTGCTAACCCCTCTATCCCTCGCCGCAGCCTTTAAGGCGTCCTTTTTATCCATACCCTGCTCCATATAGAAGAGGATATGCTCACGCTCGGAGAGGGAATTTAAGGGACTCTCGGTCTGAGCCGCACCCTCGACAATCAACACGTATTCACCCCTCTTTTCGCCGGGGAGTCCGTCTTTCAAGTTGAAGTGCTCCACCGTCTCGTGCAGCTTGGTTATCTCCCTCACGGCACAGGCGCGCCTGTCGCCGAAAACTGCGTACATCGAGGATATATGGCGGTCAACGTCCTGCGGAGCCACGTGGAAACACAGGGTTAAATCTAAATTTTTGTACTTTTCCAAAACGGCTTTTCTATCCTTTTCCTTGTCGGGCAGAAAGCCGATAAAGGCAAACCTGTCCGCAGGGAGCGCAGAGAGAATTAACGCCGACAAAAAGGCGTTCGCGCCGGGGATAACGGTGTACTCCACCCCTGCCTCGGTGAGCGCGTTGCAGACGGCGTTGCCCGGGTCGGAGATGACGGGCATACCCGCATCCGATACGATTGCACATTCCCTACCCTCTCTTGCGGAGGCAATTATTTTCTCCGCCGCCTCTCGCTCGTTAAATTTGTGACAGGCGATTAACGGTTTTTTTATGTCATAGGCGTTTAACAGCTTGATAGTGTGGCGCGTATCCTCGCAGTAAATCTCGTCAACCGAGCGCAAAACCTCCAACGCACGAAGGGAAATATCCTTTAAATTGCCTATAGGCGTAGCTACGAAATAAATCATCTTGAACTGCCTCCGTTTTGAGGGGTGTTGATAATGGTGGGCATTATTTCAACGGAGGGTTTACCGCCCTTAACCCCCTCTGCCATTATAAGATAGGGGGTAGCGTTCTGACTGCCCTTGACGAACTGCATACGCTTTGGCTCTATTCCGTATTTTTTCATTGTATAAAACAGCTCCGCAGTCCTGTCCGCCCTGTTGATTATTGCCAATCTACCCCAGAACTTAAGCTTTTTTGAGGCGACGGAGATAATCTCTTCCAAGGTTATGGTTATCTCTTTACGGCAAATCGCACGTTCATAAAGACAGTTATCGAAGCCGCCCCTCTCATAAGGGGGGTTGCACAAGATTAGCGAAAACTTCCCGTCGTACTCACCCCCGACGTCTTGCAATCTGCCCTCTTCAACTTTGACGTCAAAGCCGTTTGCTAAAGCCGTTCGCCTTGACATATCTGCAAGCGAGGGCTGAAGCTCGAAGAGTGTTAAAGAATTAATATGCTTATTCAGGCATAGAAAATGAAAACCCACGGCACCGCTGCCCGAACAGAAATCGGCAACGTCGTCACGAACCTTTGCCCTGGCAAAACGGGATAAAAGAATACTGTCCGAAGTAAAGCGGTACAAAGATACGTTCTGTATTATTATCTTGTCGTCAAACAGCTCCTCTGCCGTTTCACCCTCTTTTAAGGGCAGGGTAGTTAAGTCCATCTATCACCTCTAAGTAGACGAAACTATCTTCATCTCTGATTGTTCTAAGCTGAAAAATTCTTTGATAAATATGTAAAGAACTTTCTTAAGTAAATTTTTCTGCTTAGAACCGCAAAGCGTCTTGAATAGGAGATTTTTGTTTCTGCCAAGGCGAGTGGTTGCAGGCATACACGGACGTACGTCAAGACCTCTCAACGCAGGCAGGGGCAAAAAGATTCATTCAAGAAATTAGGTGATGGGGATAATTTCGTCTAAATAAAGAGGCGGAACGCATCCGCTCCGCCTCTTCCGCTCTTGCCTTAAATTATTCGGCTTTGATTGCGCCGGTAGGGCAACCGTCTTCGCAAGCGCCGCAGTCGATGCAGGTATCAGCATCTACGACGTACTTGTCAGCACCTTCGCTGATCGCGCCTACAGGGCAGGTTGCAGCGCATGCGCCGCAGCTTACGCACTCATCACTAATTACGTGTGCCATAACTCATTCCTCCATAAAATTTTATTTGATACCGCTTTTGCCAAGCGGCGTATTACTTTTTGGTAAAACGGTTTATAAACACTCTTTACCGAAACTAATTATATCACACAATTCTTTTTGTGTAAAGGGGTTACGCATTTTTTTAGGCGTTATTTTTTTGCCCGTCGCCGTTAACCTTGTTTTCGCCGCTCCTTGCCCCACGGTTTTTGTCGGGGCGGTGCTTTTTGCGGTTGCGCCCGTTGCCTTGACCGTTCTGATTATTAGCGTTTGGTTTTTCGACGTTTGCGTTCTGAACGCTTGCTTGACCGTTCTGCCCTTTGCCGCTCTGCTGACCGCCCTTGCCTTGACCGTTTTGGTTGTTCTGTCTGGGCGAAACGTTGGGGTTATTGTCCTTTACGCCTTCGCCCTTGCCGTGCTGTTTATTCTTTTTATTGCGGTTCTTGCCGCCGGATTGAGTTTGTTCCTTACCCTGTTCGCCGCTCTGCTTTTCACCGCTTAGGCGGTTTTGCTTATCCGTATTGTGTTTACCCTGGTGCTTATCACCCTGCCTGCGTTCACCGTTTTTGGGGTTAGGCGTCTCGCCGTTAGCTCTCCCGTTGACTTCCTCAACGACATTTTCAAGGTTGGTTATGCTCTCGCTCTCCGCCTCTTCTTCCTCTTCGCCGTCGCCTACCGTGCCGATAACCTCGTTTCCGCGCATAAAGGAAATTTTATCTAAGGGGAAGTCCTTGTACGTTACAGAGTCGCCCTGCTCAATCTTGACCTTTACCATCATCTTGAGCATATTGACGTTGACAACCATACCCTTTCCGTCGGGAGTGGTTGCCTCGCTGCCCAGCTTAGGCACCTTTTTACACACCTCGGCGTAGTACTCGTTTTCGTAGGAAAGGCAACACATTAACCTTCCGCAAAGCCCTGAAATCTTACTGGGGTTTAAGGACAAGCCCTGGTTTTTAGCCATCTTGACGGACACCTTTTTAGGCTCCTGCAAGCTTCTCACGCAGCAGCACTCCCTTCCGCAGGGGGCAAGACCGCCCATAAGCTTAATCTCTTCCCTGATGCCTATCTGCCTTAACTCTATCCTCATACGGAAAGCGGAGGACAAGTCCTTGATGAGTTCTCTGAAATCTACCCTGTTTTCGGAGGTGAAGTAGACGGTTACCTTGCTGCCGTCAAAGGAGAACTCGCAGTCCACGGGCTTCATATCGAGCTGACGTGCCTCAATCTTCTCCCTGACAATCTTCATTGCCTCGTCCTTGCGCTCTTCGTTTCTTTCAAGCTGTTCCAAATCCTTTTGGGTAGCAATGCGGACGGTGGGCATTAAGGGGGGGACGACCTGGCTGTCATCCACCTCGTGCACGCTCTCCGTGACAACGGCGTACTCCAAGCCCTTGGACGTTTCAACGATAACGCCCATGCCCTTTTCAACTTCCTGAGAGCAGGGAGCAAAGTAGTAGGACTTTCCGCCGCCTTTAAATTTTACACTGATTACTTTTGTCATAATTATTACCTATTTAACTTCTCTTACCCCGAATTGAACGATACCTATCATCAGGTTGTATAAAAGGGAAGAAAAGTTTGCGTTGAACTTTATATCCAAAAACGCCTTGTTAATACATTCGACGGCATATATTGCCGTAGCAACGCTTACATTACCCCGGCTGTCACCGCTCGACGCACCACCTTTAGCTATGGCGAAATACCGCCTCTGCATTTCGGATAAAAGCTCCTTTTTGTATTTAAAATCCCCCCACTTCAACGCACTTTCCGTTGCGGAAGAAAGGGTTGTGCAGGCGCATAGCTCCTCTGCAGCGGCGCGTACCTCGTCATACCAATCGCCCTTTAACAGGTTTTGCGCCTCGCCCAAAATGCCGCCGCAGCTTGCCGCAGCCAGCCTGTTTTTGGGGTTATCGCTCTCCCTCTGCAACGCGGCAAATATCTGCTCCTCCGAAAAGGGCGGTATCTCTAAAAGCTTTACCCTTGACATAACGGTATCGAGCACCGAAGAGGTCGAAGTTACGCCCAGGAGAAAGTATACGCCTTGAGGGGGTTCTTCCAAAATTTTTAAAAGCTTATTCTGAAACACGGGGGAAGCGTCGTTAAAACCGCTGATTATAAACAGCTTTTTGTCGTGCGCCACGGGCTTAATCGCGCCGTCGGATACTATCTGCGAGGCAACTTCAACCGTGAGTTTTTTATCCTTTTCGGGGTAAACCTTCAAGTCGGTTAACCCCTCGCTCTCAATCAAAGAGGGCTTGTCGTTTAAAAAGAATTGACGGGCAAACAGCTTTAATGCGGAACGGAGGTTAACAGCGTCGCAAAAGTACAGCATATACGCGTGGGAAAGTTTATCGCTTTGCGAATCCCCGCAGAGAATTTTATATGCCGCAGTCTGTGTTAAAAGTCGTTCCATACTGTTTTTAAGGTTAAATTATACCCTTGTCCTTTAAAAGAGAAATTATCTTTTCCGCCGTCTGATACTTGCTTCCGCTGCAGTCAACGGCACATATTCTGGGGTGTTTATCTAAAAGGGCAAGGTAGCCTTGATACACCTTTTCGTGAAAGTCAAGTCCTAACTGCTCCATTCTGTCGTCCTCGTCCGCGCCGTGCTTACGGGCAAAGGCGTCGGTTGGCGAGATGTTTAAAAACAAAGTCAGGTCGGGGCGGTACTCCTTGAGAGCCGCAGAGTTAATCTCGATTATATATTCCTCGCCCAACCCCCTTGCATAGCCTTGATAGGCAAGCGATGAGTCCACGTACCTGTCGCAGATGACAAGCTTGCCCTGCGATAAGGCAGGCTCGACAATCTCCTTTAAATGCTGTATACGGGCAGCAGCGTACAAGAGAGCTTCGCATTCGTCGCACATAGCGGTGTTGTGGGAGTCTAAGATAATCTTCCTTATCTGCTCGGCAACGTCGCTGCCGCCTGGCTCCCTCGTTACGATATATTCCACGCCCAACTCGTCTAATTTTTGCGATAAAAGGCGCACCTGAGTGCTTTTACCGCACCCCTCGCACCCCTCGAAGGTTATGAATTTGCCCCTCATTTTTTTACCACCTTAATCTTGCCGTCCTGCACGCCGAACGTACTCTTTGCGGTAGAAAGGCAGGCAATAGCCTCTTTAGTAACAATTTCCCCGGCAACTAAAACGGGCAGCGACGGGGGAGAAATACCCACGTTGTCCGCACTCATCTTGCCAATCGCACCCTCCAAAGGTACCCACTCATACTTCTGCTTGTAGGCGTACAAAAAGCTGTAGGTTCTGTCAGCTTTAGGTATACGGGGCAGATTGACGTAGGTGTTCCTCAGTTTCTTATTCGCACATACGGAGATTAAGGCGTTTTTAAGCTCCAACGCCGAATAGCCGTCAATGCTCGGCGAGAGATAGAAAAGCAGATATCTTCCGTCGTTCATTTCGGGATATATGCCCTTCTTTTGCAGAATTCCCTGCACGAGATAGGGGGAAATGCCGAGGCTTAAAAAGTCTATGCTAAGCTTACTCCAATCGGGAGTTTGATAGACGGGTATACCCTTTAAACCGGCTTTAAGCTCGAGACAAATACTCTTGGCTTTTGCCAGCAGTTTGGGGTTGTTGATAAAGTATTTAACGCCGTACTCCACGCTCGCCATAATGGGGTAGCTGGGGGAGCTGGTGCGGAAAATAGACAGCCCCTCCTCCGCACGGGCGATGAGCTTTTCGTTATTTACGCAGACAATCGACCCCTGCGTCAAGGTGGGCAGACACTTGTGCGCGCCGTCCGTCCAGATATCGGCATACAGACTTGCGTGAAACTGCCTGCCTTCGTTTAAGGCAAGGTGCGCGCCGTGCGCGCCGTCCACGTATAAAAGCCTTGAGTACTTTTTTAATATTTTAGCGTACTCGTCCAAGGGGGCAACGTTGCCGTAGTAGTCGGGTGACGCGATAATCATACCCGAAATATTGACGTCGTTGACGATAAGCGTTTCGATAAGAGAGGGCGAGGGAGGAGTTAGTATGCCGTCCACCTCTTCGCCCTGAACTATTACCGGCTCAATGTTCAGTATCCTGCAAGCGTTAAACACACTCTTGTGTGAATTGCGCGGAACGATAACCTTGTTGCCGTATGCCTGAGCGCAAAACATCATAACCATAACCCCGGAGGAAGAGCCGTCCGTGGTTATATACGCCCTCTTCGCGCCGAGAATTTGAGCAATATCATCCTGCGCCTTTTTGATGACGCCCGTAGGGCAATTTAAATCGTCGGAGAAATCAAGCTCGGTAAAGTCAATGGGGGCAACGGGAAAATTCGCCCTGAAATCGGAGGAATTTTTATGCCCGGGTACGTGCAGACGCACCTTGTCCTTACCCTTGAATTTATTAAGTTGAGTAAGTATTTCGTATTTATACATATTGCTTAAACATTAAAAAGCGGTGATAATCATTTGAAACAGTACTCACTTAAGAGTCTGGGATTGCCGCACTGCGCCTACGGCTCCGTTCGCAATGACGGGTTATACCTTATTCGGGTATTTCTTCACCTTATTCGGGTATACGCAAAGTAATTCTCTCTGGAAAGATGCGAGCAAGACAAGGAAGGCGAGGCTTTTCGACGGGGAGTTTACTATACCGTAAATGACCCGAGAAAAACGCAGCCTGACACCGTATTGCGACGCTTATATGAAGAGAACTTACTTCTTAGGTTTCATTGTGGGGAACAGTATTACGTCTCTAATTGTAGAGCTGTCGGTAAGAAGCATAACCAACCTGTCTACACCCATACCCAAACCGCCGGTGGGGGGTAAGCCGTACTCTAGAGCGGTGATGAAATCTTCGTCGACCTTGGCGTTACAGCCGGGCTCTGCCGCCCTCTTCTCCTCTGCCTGCTTGGTAAAACGCTGACGCTGGTCTATGGGGTCGTTGAGCTCCGAGAAGGCGTTGCCGAACTCGTGAGAGCAGATGAAGTATTCAAACCTCTCGGTAAACGCAGGGTCGGAAGGCTTGCGCTTAGCCAAGGGGGAATTTTCTACGGGATAGTCGTAGATTATAGTGGGCTGAACGAGGTTTGCCTCTACAAATTCGTCGAACAGCGCGATTAACACGTGACCCTTTGTTGCCTTTTCACCCTCGGGCACCTCGCAGCCCAGCGACTTAGCTACTGCTCTCGCCTCTTCGTCGGAAGCCCACGCGTCGTAGTCCGCACCGCTGAACTTTTTAACCGCCTCTTTCATGGTAAGCCTATCCCAAGGCTTGCCCATATCGATCTCGGTACCCTGATAGCTAATCTTATCCGTACCGCATACCTTTACGGTTACCGTCCTGTATAGATCTTCGATTAAGTCCATCATACCCAAGTAGTCGGTGTACGCCTGATACATTTCAATCGAAGTGAACTCGGGGTTGTGGAAGGCGTCCATGCCCTCGTTACGGAATATTCTGCCCACCTCGTAAACCCTTTCAAGTCCGCCTACGATAAGCCTCTTTAAATACAGTTCGGTCTCGATACGCAGGTACATATCCATGTCCAAAGCGTTGTGATGGGTCTTGAAAGGTCTTGCGGAAGCACCTATTTCAAGAGGGGTAAGCACGGGGGTGTCTACCTCTAAATAACCCATATTGTCGAGGTATGCCCTGATCTCCTTTAAGATTTTGGAACGGGCAATAAAGGTCTTTCTCACCTCGGGGTTGACGATTAAGTCCAGATCCCTCTGACGATAGCGCGTATCGGTATTAACCAACCCGTGCTGCTTTTCAGGCAGGGGAAGGAGGGACTTGGAAAGCATTTCGATATGGTTGCAGTGTACCGAAACTTCGCCCGTCTGCGTCTTGAACACAATGCCCTTAACGCCGACTATATCGCCTATATCGTAGTCCTTTTTGAAGGATAAGTAGTCCTCTTCGCCCACGTCCTCTCTGCGGACGTAGAGCTGTATTTGCCCTTCCCTGTCGGCAATGTGGCAGAAGCTCGCCTTGCCCATAATACGGCGGCTCATCAACCTGCCTGCAAGCGCAACTTCCCTGCTCTCCCACTCGTCA
>JBJEVD010000026.1:0-31885 GCA_051884175.1 Candidatus Coproplasma sp. | reverse complement strand
CGGAACAATGAAAGTTCTTACTTTCTTAGTCAAATACATTGTATCAGGAGAAATATTATGATTGAAAAGGTAGATGCAAAGAAGTTTGACGAGCTTATTTCAGGCGATACGCCCGTGGTATGTGACTTTTACGCAGATTGGTGCGGACCCTGCAAGATGCTTGCACCCGTTTTGGACGAGCTTTCGGACGTGTACGCAGACAAGGCGACCTTCGTCAAGGTCAACGTGGATGAAAATATGGAGCTTTCCGTTCGTTACGGAATAATGAGCATACCCTTTGTCGGCGTGTTCAAAAAGGGTGAAATGGTGGATAAGTCGATAGGCTTTATGCCCAAAAGCGAAGCAGAAGAGTTTATAGTTAAAAATCTTTAAGTTTAAAATAATAAACAACAAGGCGGTGTGCAGTTTTTTTGTATAACCGCCTTAATTTTTCGGTTAAACGCTTGTATATTATTCATTTATATGGTAAAATATTTGCATAATTATTAATTTTAGGCGGAATTAATCACAGTCTGAATTTCGTCTACGGAGCTTATGATGATTGATATTTCATTGATTGAACAGACCGACCCCGAAGTTGCGCAAGCCTTAAAGTTAGAGCTTGCCCGTCAGCAGGGCAATATCGAGCTTATTGCAAGCGAGAACTTCGTATCCCCCGCAGTGCTTGCTGCGGCAGGGAGCCATTTGACCAACAAGTATGCAGAGGGTTACCCTGCACACCGCTACTACGGCGGCTGCCAATTCGTGGACATCGCGGAAGATTTGGCGCGCAACCGTCTTAAAGAGATTTTCGGCTGCGAGTACTGCAACGTCCAGCCTCATTCGGGTGCAAGTGCGAATCTTGCGGTATTCTTTGCAATGCTGCAGCCCGGCGATACCGTTATGGGTATGAACCTCGCTCACGGCGGACACCTCTCCCACGGCTCCCCCGTAAATATTTCGGGTAAATATTTCAATATCGTTCCCTACGGCGTAAGCAAGGACGACCAGAGAATTGACTACGACGAGATGGAAAAAATCGCCTTGGAGTGCAAGCCCAAGCTCATTGTTTCGGGTGCAAGCGCGTACCCGAGAGTAATCGACTTCAAGCGTATTCGTGAGATTTGCGACAAGGTGGGCGCGTATATGATGGTGGATATCGCCCACATTGCAGGCTTGGTTGCCGCAGGGCTTCACCCATCACCCGTACCCTATGCAGACTTTGTAACTACCACTACCCACAAGACGTTAAGGGGTCCGAGGGGCGGTGTGATTATGTGCAAGGAGGAGTACGGCAAGGCTATTGACAAGGCAATATTCCCCGGCATACAGGGCGGTCCTTTAATGCATATCATTGCGGCAAAGGCTGTTGCATTCAAGGAAGCGTTAACCCCCGAATTCAAAGAGTATCAGGCGCAGATAGTCAAGAACGCAGCCGCTATGGCAGACGAGTTCACAAAGCTTGGCGTAAAGATGGTGTCGGGCGGTACGGATAACCACTTGATACTTTTAGACCTTACCGACAAGTGTATGACGGGTAAGGAGTTGGAGCATATGCTTGACGAGGTGCATATAACCGTAAACAAGAATGCCATTCCTTTCGACACGCAGAAGCCCTTTGTCACGAGCGGTATAAGGATTGGTACCCCCGCAATGACCACGAGGGGCATGAAGGAAGGGGAGGCTCGCAAAATTGCCGACCTTATTGCAGAGGTTATAGAGAAGAAGGAGGAGGCTTTCGAGCACGTTACCGCAGAGGTGGCAAAGCTCTGTGCCGAGTTCCCTTTATATGCAGACTGCGTAAAGTAATTTAAGGTTTAAATATTTGCGGACACGACGGCGAGTCGTGTCCGTTTTTACATTATCAGCCCTAAAAATCGAGGAGTCTATCGTACATAGACTTATTCTACGACGGAAAATTGCCTTAAAGACCTCTTTATGTTATAATAATTTCTGTAGGAGGAAGAATATGACCAGATTACCGATAGGCGAATTTATCGCCAAAGCGCGGAAGGAAAAGGGATTGACTCAGCGGGAGGTGGCTGATACCCTCGGCATATCCAACCGCACGGTTTCCGCGTGGGAGCAGGGAAGGGCTTACCCCGATATACTCTCGCTTTACCAGCTTGCGGAGATTTTAGGCGTAACCACGGACGAGATATTAAGGGGTGAAAAGGCTGATTGCGCCCAACCCGAAAACAGTAACATACAGGCAGACGAGGCGTTAACCGCCGAATATGCTCAACCGAACGGAGAAAAGATACCGCCTTCAAGCGAAGAGGGGTCAGGCGTGAAAGCCGAGGGGTCAGGCGTTGCCGCTTCGGAAAATTACCGTGTCGCAGTCGATGACTTTGCCTTTCGCAGCAGAATATGCATAGCCGTTCAATGCTGCGGTTTTTTCTTTCTCTGCGGCGGTATAATAGCGTCTTTCTTTATATTGTGGTTGGGTATTCTTTTAGCGGTGCTCGGCGTGTGCGCTCTTGTCGTGGCGACGGTGGTTTTATGCGGTTTTTCGGACAGGGCGAAAAAGACCGTCGGACTGCGTTATCAAGGGGATATAGAGGGGTTAAACGCAATTCAAAGGCAGTGCTTGCTTGATATAGGGAATATCAACGCCCGTACGTTTTTAGTTTTGGGGTGCTGTTGGTTTGTTCTGACGCTGATTTTTATAGCTTTACACCGCCTTGCCTGGCTGATACCGTTAATTTTTGGCATAATATTTCTTGCGGTTGCGGCGTCAGTGAGGGCGGCTAATATTAAAAGGTACGGCAATATGTCTCAGATAACGGTGCTTAACCAGAACGGCAGACTGCTTTTAAAATGCCTTGCGTTCACGGCTATACCCGTAGTTTTATCGGTTGGTGCAATCGTGTTTTTTGCCTTTTGGAGACAGGTTGACGTCAAGGTCGACTACAGCGGCGATATCGACGGTTTTGTCGATTATATGCATACCGCAACTCTTTCGCAGGAAAATTACAGCGGTAATCTGCCATATGGGGAATACGTCCTCGATTTATCCGCCGTGACGGAAGAGGTTAACGGTGAAGATAAAGTGTATAAATTGGTTCGTGTACACGATTATTTTTTCGCTGAGTGCACCGGTGAGAACATATACTTATACGTTGCCGAACCCGACCTCTCCTTTCCGCAGGACGTGGACGCAATATTATCAGGATTTTATGCCTCGGTCAGGCAGGTCTCTTCAATCGGCGGAAAGGTGTATGACGTGCGTTACAGCAGCCGTGCGGTCGAATATACAAATTACGTCAACGTAGAGCGTACGTTTGATTACAAAGAGGAGAACGGCGTGGTTACGGTTACGAGGACGGAGCGTACAAGCTATTTTGCTGATATTCTGTTTGGCTGTATAATAATCTGCGCCTTTTCGCTCGCAGTCTGCGCCGCCGTCTATTTTGCAAAACGCAACCCCATACCCTCATTCACGCTTGATAAGTGATGGGTTGGTTATGAATAAGAGAAATTAAGAAACTTGGCTCAATGCCTAATTGGGCTCAATGCCCAATTGCAACCTGTAGTTGCGCTAAAATTGTAAATTTGCACGCAAAAAGCGGTTGTTATTTTTCTTTTGCTACCGTATAATAGAGGTACAAAAAACAAAGGAGAACACATATGTCGTTTGCAGACAATTTACAGTATCTGCGTAAAAAGGATAAGATTACGCAGGAAGAGCTTGCGGAAGAGTTAAACGTATCCCGTCAGTCGGTATCTAAATGGGAGACGGGCGAGGCTTACCCCGAAACGGATAAACTTATAATACTTTGCGATAAGTTCGGCGTGACGCTGGACGAGCTTTTACGGGGCGACGTGACGCAGGAGGTTAAGGCGGAAAAGTCGGAAGGGAGCGAAGAGGAAAAAGAGGAGGAAGAGACCCCTCAGCAGCCTGAGTGCGATGACTGCAACAGGGCAGGTTGTTCGCACTGCCATGGTCATATGCACACCAAAAGGACGACGATAGGCGCAAGCATATCCTCTGCAACAATGACTATCTGCGCAATAATATATCTGTGTTTAGGCTTTGCTCTTGGAATGTGGCACCCCACATGGCTGATATTTATCGGCGGTATAATAATCTGTATCTGGTCGGGCGGTCTGACGGAGGAGGAGTCGGGCAAGACTAAAAAGGAGAGGATAGGCGGTTTAGTCTGCGGAACGGTTATGGTAGGTTCGCTTCTTATTTTCCTTTCAATAGGCTTTGTATGCGGAATATGGCATCCTACATGGATAGTATTTGTAATCGGTGCAGGTATCTGCGGCGTTATCGGTGCCTTTACGGGCAAGAAAGATTAATAAATAGTAGCTTGTGCGTTTAACAGGCGCGGTAAATTTTTCACGGAAATTTTACTTTTCAACTATTGAAAAACACGGAATATAATGGTATTATATCTATGTAGACTAATAAATTATAATAGGGTATAATATGAAAATTAAAGTAACTTCCGATTCGACCTGCGATTTAGGACAGGAGCTAATTTCGAAAAACGATATAGGTATTTTCCCCCTTACCGTAATTTTAGGCGATAAGAGCTATAAAGACGGTGAAATTACCCCTCAAGATATCTTCAATTTTGTTGCGGATACGGGTACCCTGCCCAAGACTGCGGCAGGTTCGCTCGAGAGTTACGCCGAATTTTTTGAAGAGAGTTTGAAGGGCTATGACGCGCTCATTCATTTCAACATTTCCTCGCTCGCCTCGTCGAGCTACAATGCGGCAAGTAAGGCGGCAGAGGGGTTCGGCGGCAAGGTTAAGGTTATCGACAGCCGTGCCCTTTCCACGGGGCAGGGGCTTTTAGTGCTTAAAGCCTGTGATTTAGCGGCTGAGGGTAAGACGGCAGAGGATATTGTAAGCGAGATCCTTTCAATAAGGGCAATGGTCAATACCTCTTTCGTGCCGGATAGCTTAGAGTATCTGCACAAGGGCGGCAGGTGTTCGCTTGCGGCAATGCTCGGTGCAAAGGTGTTGAAGCTTCACCCTATGATTTGCGAAAATACCGACGGTCAGCTGGTTGCAAAAAAGAAATATATGGGCAATATGGAGAGGTGTATCCGCACCTATATTTCCGATTTGAAGGCACAGTACCCTTCCTATGACAAGACGAGGGTCTTTATAACCCACAGCACGGCAGATAAAGAGTTGGTAGAGCTTGCAAAGGGGCTGGTTTCAGAGAATTTCGAGTTTGACGAGATGATCGAGACGGTTGCAGGAAGCATAATAACTTCGCACTGCGGAAGAAACACTTTGGGCGTTTTGTTCATAAGTAAATAAAAATTTTTCGTTCACACGCTTGACATTGTGTGAGAATATTATTATAATTTAATCAAATTTAAGTTATTCTTTGGGGCGGGGTGCAATTCCCCACCGGCAGTAAAGTCTGCGAAGAGGCAGGGCTATAAGTTCTGTTTCCCGAACGGGTGAAATTCCCGTACCGACGGTATAGTCCGGATGATAAAAGAAAAACTTTTCCTCTGCGCATTTATGCGTGGAAACTAAGTTTTAAAATCAACCCCGAAGTTATCTTCGGGGTTTTTGTTTTAAAGAACGACTTAAATTAATAAAAAATTTTTAAGGAGTTCTGATTATGGAACAAGAAAACGTGGTTAAAACACAAGACGAACTGCCTGCTAATCAGGCGGTTGAAACGCAGGACGAGGCGCAGAGTAAAGAAGAGAAAAAGTCACGTTCGGCAAAATTTAAGGACGGAATGAAAAATTATTTTACAGCTACCCGTATTTCTTATATTGGTCTGTTTACTGCACTTTCTTACGTCGTTTATCTTTTGGATTTCTCGCTCTTGCCCGGTTCGCCCATTTCCTTTTTAAAGCTTGATTTCTCTAACGTGTTCGTTATGATTGGCGGCTTTGCATTAGGTCCTGTTGCAGGCGTTATTATAGGTGTGCTTAAAGAGGTCATTCATGCTTTAACCGTCGGCAATACGGCTTTCGTGGGGGAGCTTGCAAATATACTATATATCCTTACTTATACTCTAATACCTGCGATAGTATATAAAAAGCACAAGGGTATTAAAACCGTGGTGATCACCTTGGTTTTAGGTTGTATCAGTCAATGTCTGTTTTGCTTGCCCATTGGTTACTTTTTGACTTTCCCTGCATTTTATAACGCTTACGGCGGAAGTTGGGAAGCCGGTCAGCAGTTGCTTTTGGATACTTGGTATTGGGTGCTTTTATTCAATTTAATAAAGACGGTTTCGATTTCAGCGGTGGTAATGTTGCTTTATAAACCTCTCTCCAGGCTGATTAAACTTACAAGTGCAAAATTCCAATCTCTAAAAAAGAAGGCGTAAAATTAAAAAGCTTTAAAGTGCGGTGCGGACTATGTTTCGTACCGCATTTTTTTGTATGGTCGCGTTAAAGCATTTAATGAGTTTAAATACCCTTAAATAATTGCAAATCGGGTGTGATTGGTTTATAATGTATTTAATGATTAAGTTTAATTCTGAAAGTGTGGAGCAGACGATTGCGTTCGCAACTGAATATTCAAAGACGTTGAAGGGCGGCGACGTCGTTTTATTAAACGGCGAAATGGGGGCAGGCAAGACCGTTTTCGTCAAGGGCATAGCCCAAGGCTTAGGCATCGACGACGAGATTTTAAGTCCCACATATGCCTATATGAACGACTATTACGGCAAGCTGTACCACTACGATTGCTACCGCCTATCCTGCGGAGAACAGGCGGAGAGGCTCGGTTTGACCGATTACTTCTATGCTGACGGTATCTGCGTTATCGAGTGGGCGGAGAATATTTCCGACGCGCTCCCTGCGAACTGTAAAACTGTAACCATAAACAAGAAAGGGACTTTTGAGAGGGAGATTATCTGTGAGTAATTTTCTGGCGGTGGACACCTCCTCCAAACACCTGACCGTCGTTGCGGTTAAGGGGGACAGAGAGAAAATAAACTTCATACCCGACTGCGCTATGCGCCATTCCGTCCTCTTAATGGACGAAATAGATAAAACGCTGAACGACGTCAATTTAACCCCTGCGGAGTGCGATTTCTTCGTTGCCGTGACGGGTCCGGGGTCTTTTACGGGGATAAGGATAGGCATATCCTGCGTTAAGGGTTTTGCAACCGCCTTGAATAAAAAGTGTTTAGGTGTAACGGCATTCGACCTTATCGCGTATAATGTCAATAGCGGTGTACCCTACGCTGTGGCAATAGACGCGGCGCACGGCTGCTATTACGTCTGCGGATACAGTGCGGATGGCGTCTGCGATATTCAACCCTGCTATATCTCCAAAGAGGCGTTAACACGATTAAACCGCCCTATATACGGCTTTGAAGAGTTGGAATTGACCGACTATAAAAAGGTGGAAATCAGCTCCTGCCTCGCGCCTGCCGCAAAATATTGTGCAAAAGAGGGTGTGTACGCCCTGTACGTTCGCAAGTCTCAAGCGGAGGAGGAGCGTATTGCTCGCTTAAACAAAAGATGATTGTTCGCAGATGTAAGTTTGAGGATATCCTCGCCGTAGCCGAGCTGGAAAAGCAGTGCTTCAAGGGGGAGAGCTGGGGGTACGGGACATTAGCTTCCTCCTTTGAAAACCCTCAATACTCTATGTTCGTCGCCGAAGAGGACGGCGAGGTGGCAGGTTACGGCTGTATTAGCGTATCCTTTGAAAACTGTGATTTGGAGAACGTGCTGGTCGCCGAGGAGTACAGGCGCAGCGGAGTAGGCAGGCGTATTTTAAACGAGCTTGTTGCCGAGGCGAAAAACCGCGGTGCGGAGAATATGTTTTTAGAGGTTAGGGTGTCCAACGCCCCTGCAATGCGGCTGTATCTTTCAAGCGGATTCGTCGGGGTGTATGCCCGTTCGAGGTACTATTCCGACGGCGAGGACTGCCTCGTTATGAAAAAAAGTTTAATCTGATTTAAAGGTGGATTTATATTTTAGTCAACGGTAAATACGTTGCCGTAACCGTAAAGGGGAGCGGCAAGCCCGTGGTGTTTTTGCACGGGTATCTTTCCTGTAAGGAGAGCTTTTACCATCAGATAAATGCGTTGTCGCAAAGTGGCTTTAAATGCATTGTACCCGATATGCCTGCCTTTGGCGCAAGCGATAAATCGGACTTTGCCTGGGGTGTTGAGGAGTACGCCGACTGGTTTAAATGCTTTTTAACCCAAACGGGTGCGCTCGGTGCGGATATAATCGCCCATAGCTTTGGCGCGAGGGTGGCTATTTTAGCTCTTTCGCAGGACAATACACTTTGTAACAGGTTGATAATCACGGGCGGCGCAGGGTTGGTTAAACCCCGAACGCCCGAGTATATTCGACAGGTAAAGCGGTACAGGCGTATAAAAAAACTGTTCCCCCAATACGCTGAAAAACACTTCGGCAGCGAGGAGTATAAAAGCCTCTCTCCGCTGATGAGGGAGAGCTACAAAAAAATAGTCAACCGTGATTTAAAGGCAGAGGCGGCAAAGATTAACAATAAAACACTGTTAATCTACGGTCTTGACGACTGCACAACCCCACCCGACGAGGAGGGGGCAACGTTTGCCTCTTTAATGGGAAACGCAAGGCTGGTTACTATGCAGGGGGATCATTTCTGCTTTTTAAATTACCCCGAGCAATTTAACTCGCTTGCACTTGAATTTTTAAAGAGTTGAAAATATAACTGACCCGAGAAAATAATACTAATCGAAAGGAATTAAGATATGTGGTGGTTTTTTATTGACGTGCATACGACGGTGGAGTGCATTTTGGTCGCGCTCTTCTTCGCTTGCTGCTTGAGTATTGTAAGCTTTAAGAGCTTGGGCGTTTTGCAGGCGTTTGGCTATTCAAACAGGCAGCTTATGCGCTGGGCAGGCAAAAAGAGCAATTTAACGCAGTCCCGCCTTTCGATACTGTTCATCTCTGTGGCGTTGACCTCCGCGGTAACCTCGCTGTGCTTCTCCTTTACAGGCAGGTGGGCAGCGGTCATCGGCTTGGTTGCATACCTTGTGTTCTTCGTTGCCTATTTTATCGCAGACGCAACCCACACGTTTAAATCCAACGCAAAGCTTACGCCCCGTTTCAAACGGCTGTACGTGACGGTGTTTTTAACCTTTGCGGTAATTGCCTACGTTATGGCAACACTATTAAACTTTTTTCAAAGCCTTATCGGGGAGAGCCTGTTTACCCAGCTTAAATACAGTATATTATCGCTCCTTCCCCTTTGTGTGCTACCCATAATCTGCCTTTCAAATCTTATTACTAAAATTTGGGAAAAGCCAATTGCCTCTTCCTATATCAAAAAGGCAAAGACAAAGCTGGAGGCGAGCAAACCCCTTATTATAGGCGTTACGGGGAGCTTCGGCAAGACGAGCGTTAAGAATATTCTCGCCGCAATGCTCTCACAGAAATACCAGGTGGTTACGACCCCTGCCTCCTACAATACCCCCCAGGGCATCGCAAAGGCGGTTAACGACCAGACGATAACCGATAGCTGTGTGTTTATCGCCGAAATGGGCGCAAGGCAAAAGGGTGATATCGCAAAGCTTTGCACTATATGCCCCCCCGACTATGCCTTGATTACAGGCGTCTGCCCTCAGCATTTAGAGAGCTTTAAGACTATAGAGAACGTCATAGCTACCAAGGCGGAGATTATTCCCGCCACCAAACGCAGCTGCTATATATCCGCCGACGCGTTTGATAAATTCAAAGATTTTGGCAGTAATATAAAGCGTTGCGAATGTGTATCCGAAGTGGTAACGGGCGAGGGCGGTACGGAGTTTACGTTGACTCTCGGCGGGGAGAGCGTAAGGGTAAGATGCTGTCTTCTGGGCGAGCATAGCGCGAACAATATCGGTCTGTGCGCCTGCCTTGCCTACGAGTTGGGTGTAAGCATAAATGACATTGCAAATGCAATTTCGCAGTTAACCTATATCGACCACCGCCTGCAACTTATTAAGTCGAACGGCATAAATATAATAGACGACGGCTACAACTCTAACCCCGTAGGCGCGGAGGCTGCTGTGAATACGCTGAAGCTGTTTAGCGGAAAGAAGATTGTCGTGACCCCCGGTCTTGTGGAGCTGGGGGTGCTGGAGCAGGAGGCTAACGAGGCGTTAGGCGCAAGCCTTGTCGGGCTTGACTGCGTGATATTAGTGGGCGAAACGCTGGTTAAGGCGGTGGAAAAGGGTTATAAGGCAAACGGCGGCGATATGGAAAAATTAACGCAGGTTGCCGACCTTGCCTCTGCACAGGATAGGTTAAAAGACGTTTTGCAAAAGGGTGACACGGTACTCTTTTTAAACGACTTGCCCAGTCAGTATCTTTAAAATAATAAGATAGCCGTAACTAACCCCATCGATAGAGTATAGTTACGGCTATGAGTCACCAAAGCTGAAAAATATTTTTGGCGGAGGTGTTTTTTTATGCTTAAAAATTATGATATCGCCGTTATATTCGGCGGTGTATCGAGCGAGAACGAGGTGTCCGTCATCACGGGTACTATGGTTGCCAACGTACTTAAAAAGGGCGGCAAAAGCGTTTTACCTGTCTACATAGACCGAGGCGGTAATATGCTCTGCGGCGATAATCTTGCAGACGTAACCGCTTTTCGTCAGGACGGAAAATTAAAGGCACAGCCCTGCGCAATGGCAAAGGGCGGTTTCGTCCTGTTCAAGGGCGCAAAACCTAAAGCTTTCGCGGGGGCGGAATGCATAATAAACTGCTGTCACGGCGGCTGCGGAGAGGGCGGTGCGGTGGCAGGTGCGGCACTTTTGAATAAAATTCCATATGCCTGTCCAAGCCTTTTCGAAAGCTCTGCGTTTATGGATAAGTACTACACTAAACTTGTGTTATACTCGCTTGGGGTTAACGTCGCGAAATACGCCTATTCAAGGGATATTAAGGGGGCAATTGACGGCGCAAAGACATTGGGTTACCCCGTGATAGTTAAACCTGCAACCCTCGGTTCAAGTATAGGCGTTGCCAAAGCGGAAGACGAAGAGGAGCTTTTAAAGGCGTGTGAGACGGCTTTCGAGTTGGACGGAGGCGTACTGATAGAGGAGTATTTTGAAAAGCGGAGGGAGATTAACTGCGCCGCTTACCTTTCGGGCAAAGGCGTGGTAATATCCCCCTGCGAAGAGGTGTATTCCTCAAGCGATATTCTAACCTATGACGACAAGTATTCGGGCGGCGGAGAGAGAAAATTCCCCGTTGAGGGGGATAGCGAAAGGGAGGTGCAGTCAACCGTAAAGAGGGTGTACGAGGCACTGGGTATGCGCGGCATTGTCCGCTTTGATTTTATCGAGGCAAAGGGGCAGGTATACTTAAGCGAAATTAACACCGTGCCCGGCTCCCTATCGCAATATCTGCTTTCGGACAGCTACAAGCATTTCTATAACGTGCTTTGCGACTGCGTGGAGCAGGCTAAACGGGATTTTGCGGATATAAACGGCAGGCGCATTATTTCTACGGGGATATTGAATAATATCCGTTCAAACGCTTGCAAGTTGAAGTAGAATTATAGTAAAATATTGCAAAAGAAGAGGTAACTTTTATGGATAAAATTAAGATGACGACGCCGCTCGTAGAGATGGACGGCGACGAAATGACAAGGGTTTTATGGCAGTGGATAAAGGAAATTCTCATTGAACCCTACGTTGAACTTAAGACCGAGTACTACGATTTGGGTTTAGTCAAGCGTGACGAAACGGACGATAAGATTACCGAGGAGAGCGCGATGGCAACCAAAAAATACGGAGTTGCGGTCAAATGTGCAACCATAACCCCTAACGCGCAGAGGGTTAAGGAGTATAACCTTAAAAAGATGTGGAAGAGCCCTAACGGCACCATTCGCCGTATATTGGACGGCACCGTTTTCCGCGCCCCTATCCTTGCAAAGGGCATAACCCCCTACGTTCCCTCCTGGAAGAAGCCTATCGTGCTTGCAAGGCACGCCTACGGCGATATTTACAATTCGGTTGAAAGCAGGGTTAAAGGCGGACAGAACGCCTACCTTGTGATTACGGATACAAACGGCAACGAGGTGGAGCGTAAGCTCATTCATTCCTACGATAGCGACGGCATAGTACAGGGTGTACACAACGTAGACGCGTCAATCTCAGCCTTTGCGCACACCTGCTTTAACTACGCTTTAGAGAATAAAATTGATATGTGGCTGGGTGCAAAGGACACCATTTCCAAGACCTATGACCACCGCTTCAAGGATATCTTTGCGGAAATATACGAGAACGAATACAAGCAAGAGTTTGAAAAGGCAGGGTTAACCTACCTGTACACCCTTATCGACGACGTGGTTGCAAGGGTTATGCGCAGCGAGGGCGGTATGCTCTGGGTGTGCAAGAACTACGACGGCGACGTTATGAGCGATATGGTCGCAACCGCTTACGGCTCTTTGGGTATGATGAGTTCGGTACTCGTCTCCCCCGACGGCAAGTATGAGTACGAGGCGGCTCACGGCACGGTTACGCGCCACTATTATAAATGGCGTGACGGTCAGGAGACTTCAACCAACTCGGTTGCAACCATCTGGGCGTGGACGGGCGCACTCGCTAAGAGGGGCGAGCTGGATAATATACCCGAGCTTGTCGACTTTGCAAAGAGGTTAGAGGCGGCTACGCTTGCCACGATAGAGAGCGGATATATGACGGGCGACTTAATTCCCCTGTTCAAGCGCGAGGGTATAACTCCCGTCAAGCTTGAGAGCAGGGCATTCCTGCAAAAGATTGCCGAAAAGCTTTAATTAAACAGTTCAACATTAAAGGCGGCGGTGCGAAAAATTTTCGCACCGCCGCCTAAGCTATAACCAAAAATTATTTAACGAATTCTCTTAAAAAATATTCGTGAAGGCGAGTGTCGTTGGTAAGCTCGGGGTGAAAGGCGGTTACAAGCATATTTTTCTGCCTTGCCGCAACCGTCTTGCCGTTTACGGACGCAAGCTCTTCCACGCCTTCGCCAAAGCTTTCGATATAGGGAGCGCGGATAAAGGTCATGGGTATTTGACCCAGCCCTTTGAAGTCGGAACGGCAGAAAAAACTGCCCAGCTGTCTGCCGTAGGCGTTGCGCTTTGCCACAATATCCATAGTTGCAAGGTGGGGTTTTTCGCCGCCGTCTATGCTTTTGGCAAGCAGAATAAGTCCTGCGCAAGTACCCCAAACGGGCATACCGCCTTCGATGAAATTGCGCACCTTATCCGTCATGTTCAGCTCGGTTAACAGCTTTCCTTGAACGGTGCTTTCACCGCCGGGGATAATCAGGGCGTTAAAGCTCTTGTCCAGATCGCAGAGCTGACGTATTTCAAAGCTGTCTGCTCCTAACTTGGCAAGCATTTTTTCGTGTTCGATAAACGCCCCCTGCAATGCAAGTACGCCGATTAGCATTATTTGCCCCTTTCTTCCATAATGATTTTAATTTCGTTTTCGTTAATGCCGACCATTGCCTCGCCTAAATCTTCCGAGAGTTCGGCAAGCATTTTTGCGTCGTTATAGTTGGTTACGGCTTTAACGATTGCCGCCGCTCTCTTTTCGGGGTTGCCGCTCTTGAATATGCCCGAACCTACGAACACGCCCTCTGCACCCAGCTGCATCATAAGAGCTGCGTCGGCAGGGGTGGCAACGCCGCCTGCGGCAAAGTTAACTACGGGCAGTTTGCCGTTTTCGTGAACGTATTTAATCAAATCGTAGGGTACCTGCAAGGTCTTAGCCGCCTCGTACAGCTCGTCCTCGGAAAGGGAGACAACCCTTCTAATCTCGGACTGCATAGCCCTCATATGTCTTACCGCCTGAACTACGTCGCCCGTACCCGGTTCGCCCTTCGTCCTTATCATAGAAGCACCCTCGGCAATACGCCTTAACGCCTCGCCTAAATCCCTTGCGCCGCAGACAAAAGGCACGTCGAACTTGGTTTTGTCGATGTGGTATTTGTCGTCCGCAGGGGATAATACCTCGCTCTCGTCGATATAGTCTATCTCAATAGCCTGCAAAATCTGCGCTTCTGCAAAATGACCTATACGGCATTTAGCCATAACGGGAATGGATACCGCTTCCTGTATGCCCTTAATCATCTTAGGGTCGCTCATACGGGAAACGCCGCCAGCCGCTCTTATATCGGCGGGAATTCTCTCCAATGCCATTACGGCGCAAGCACCTGCCTTTTCAGCAATTCTTGCCTGCTCGGGGGTGGTAACGTCCATAATTACGCCGCCCTTGAGCATCTGCGCAAGGTTTTTGTTTAATTCGTATCTTTCATTACTCATAATTATAACTCCTGTTTATTCTTTTTTATTCTTCGATTGCCTTTTGGTCGGTTGCTTCAGTCTCCGTTACTTCGGGCTGTGCCTCTTCGGAAATTTCGGTCGTACTTTCAGCAGCCGTGGCTGTAGTCTTGTTTAAAACCTCTCTTGAAAATTCGGGTAAGAGGTGTGCTTTAATTAACCTCTTTTTAAGCCCTGCGGCATAGCAGATTGCAACGGCTACGGCAATGCCGATAACCTCCTGCAATACGTTTGCAGGCATTTTTAAAAGTGCAACCTCGGCAGGCTTCGCCTCCCACGTTATACGCTTGATGAAGTAACCCAAAATTACGATTATGGCAGGGAGTATGCTTGAAATAACCGCAATAACAGCCTCGCGCTTATAGCTGCCTTTTTTATTGAAGACGTTCTTCAAAACCTGGAATATAATACCTGCGGTCAAGCCCTGTAAGCCGTGTATAAGCAGGGAGGGAATTGCATTGTACGCAGTGCCGTTAATGCCGAATAAATCGAAGAAGGTCGTGCCTATACCCCCGACTATCATCGCGCTAACCGGGTCGGTCAGGTATGCCGCCGTGAAAATCGCAAAGTCGCACCAGTAAATTTTGCCCGTCAAAACGGGGATACCGGGTACGTAACCCATCGCCACAACCATCGCCGTCAAAAGGGCGGTGTACGCTATCCACTTGGTGGAAAATAATACTCTCTTTTTGTTCATATTTTTTTCTCGCTTTTATGTATTGATATTGATTTTTTTCGCCTATGTATTAATGTTGACAAGTATACACCCTTTTTGATATTATTAAAATATCCAAAATACATATATTTTATAATACCAGATTATGTTGACCTATCAGCTTGACGAGAAAAATAAATACTATTCCCTCTATTATAATATAAGGGAGGATATTCTGCACGGAAATTTAAAGACCGGTGAACGCCTGCCTGGCAAACGCACTTTGGCAGAGCATTTAGCGGTAAGCGTAATAACCGTGCAGACTGCCTACGAACAGCTGCTTGCGGAGGGGTATATCGTCTCCGAGGAGAGGCGCGGCTACTTCGTTGCAGAGGTTAACGTCGGCGAGAGTGCGGACGCTACCCCGCCGCAGAGCATTGAACCGCCCAAAAAAGAGTACGATTTGGATTTAACCACGGGCAGAGCTCCTGCCGACCTCTTCCCATTTTCGGTGTGGGCGTCGCTTATGCGTAAGACTCTTTCGGAAGAGGGCGAACACCTTTTGGAGAGGGTGCCGTGCGACGGTTCGCCCAGGCTAAAGGCGGCAATAGCAGCGTATCTTTTCAGGTTCAGAGGGTTCAAGGTTGACCCCAGATATATCGTCGTGGGCGCAGGTGCGGAATATCTCTACGGGGTAATAGTTCAGCTCTTAGGCAGGGATAAGCCCTACGCCGTCGAAAACCCCGGTTATGGCAGGGTGCCGAACACCTACCGCTTAAACGGGGCGAGTTGTCTGTTTATAGACGTTGAGGAGAGGGGCGTGGATATAGAAGAGGTGGAAAAATCCAACGCCTGTGCCCTGCATATCTCCCCTGCCCATCAGTACCCGACGGGGGCGGTTATACCCGTATCCAACCGCTCGCGCTTGATTGCTTGGGCGCAAAATAATAACGCATACATCATAGAGGATGACTACGATTCGGAGTTCCGTCTTTGGGGCAAGCCTTTGCAGACTATGGCGGCAATGAACGGGGAGAGGGTAATATACTTAAACACCTTTTCCAAGACGCTCGCGCCCTCTATGAGAATGGGGTATATGGTTCTGCCCCCCAAACTTTATGCCGTCTATTTGCAGTTATACTCCCAGACGGCTAACGTAGTGCCGTTGTTTGAACAATTAACCCTCGCCGCTATGCTTGACGGCGGTTACTTTGAAAGGCACGTGAACAGGTTGAAAACTTACTACCGCGGAATAAGGGGAGAGCTTATCTCGTTAATTGACAGTCTGCCATTTGAAAAACGCATAATCGAAACGGGCGGCGGGCTGCATATAACCTTGCAATTGCCCGACTTTTCAAGCGACGAGGAGATTAAAGCCAAGGCGGGTGAGTTAGGCATTAACGTCAAATGCCTTTCCGATTATCTTTTTACCGATACGAAAAAGTATCGGGGCGTTGCGGTTATTAATTATTCTTCGGTAACGCAAGAGAGGCTTAACCGAATAAATAAAAAGTTAAATAATCAGGAATATAAATAATATGGAATATAAACTCAATTTTGAATTGGTTCCCGAGAGCTGTTGGTGCTCAAATCTCCGCTCCGAATTACCCCAAGGGGTGTGGGATATCATCCGCAAAAAAGCTTATGCAAGGGCAGGCGGCAAGTGCATGATTTGCGGCTGCGCTACAACAAGGTTAGAGGCGCACGAGCAGTGGCTCTACGACGACGAGAGAGGGGTGCAGAGTCTGGAGAACGTAATTGCAATCTGCAAGTCCTGCCACGAGGTCGTTCATATAGGCAGAACCCAGCTTGTAGGCAGGGAGAGGGAGGCGAGCGAACACTTTATGAAGGTCAACAATTGCAGCTACGCCGACTACCGAAAAGCCCTCGGCGAGGCAAACGCCGTTCACCGTGAGCGAAGCCGCAAAGAATGGCAGTTGGACGTAACCAAGCTTAAAAATTTTATGTAATATACCTTGAAAAGCCTTACGCCGTAAGACTTTTCCGTCTATATATTGTAATAATGTTAAAAACTTTCACACAATATATTGTGGTGGTTTAGTTGACAAGAGGGCGTTGCGGTCATATAATAGTAGCCGTTGCGCTTGAAATTAAGCCTGTTTTTATTGAAATAAGGCAAAAAATACTTAGGTTTTTCAAGAAACCATATATAAGTAAACTTAATACAATATATTGTGTTTTAACTGTTGACAATCAACAATATATATGTTATTATAAAATTGTTCCGCATGATAGACGTAACTGCGTCTAAAGAATATGCAAAGGGGAAAAGTATGAAAGTTATTAAAAGAGACAATTCGGTTGTGGATTTCGACAGATCCAAAATCGTCAAGGCTATCGGCAAGGCGAACGAGGCGGTGGAGCCGGAAGAGAGAATTTCCGCTGAGCAGATAGAGGCTATTGTAGACGATATCTCCAACCGTCACCGTGCGAGGTTCCTCGTAGAAGATATACAGGATATGGTGGAAGAAAAGCTGATGGAATTGCAGAAGTTCCAGCTTATGAAGGCGTATATTCTGTACAGGTACGAGCGTGCTTTAATAAGAAAAGCCAACACCACCGACGAGAGTATTCTTTCTCTTATAAGAAACGCCAACAAGGACGTAATGGAGGAGAACTCCAACAAAAACGCACGTACGGCGTCTACCCAGAGGGATTTGATTGCAGGCGAGGTCTCCAAAGACTTAACCCGCCGTATCCTTCTGCCCGAGTTTGTGTCAAAGGCTCACGACGAGGGCGCGATTCACTTCCACGATGCGGACTATTTCTTACAGCCCATATTCAACTGCTGTCTTGTAAACATTAAGGACATGCTCGACAACGGCACCGTTATAAACGGTAAGCTCATTGAAAGCCCCAAGTCCTTCCAGACGGCTTGTACCATAACCACGCAGATTATCGCTTCCGTCGCTTCTTCCCAGTACGGCGGTCAGTCGGTTAACGTTGCTCACCTCGGCAAGTACCTGCGCCGTTCGGCAGATAAGTACCGTGCCCAGATTGAGGAACAGTTCGGCGATTCCGTCACCGAAGAGGTAAAACAGCAGTTCGTCGATATGAGGGTTAAAGAGGCGTTAAAGGCAGGCGTTCAGACCATACAGTACCAGATTAACACCTTGATGACCACCAACGGTCAGTCGCCTTTCGTAACCTTATTTATGTATCTTGACGAGAACGACGAGTATATCAACGAAAACGCTATGATTATCGAGGAGATTTTGAAACAGCGTTATCAAGGTATAAAGAACGAGGTGGGCGTTTACGTCACCCCTGCGTTCCCCAAGCTCGTGTACGTCCTCGACGAGAACAACTGCCTGAAGGGCGGTAAGTACGACTACTTAACCAGGCTTGCCGTTAAGTGCTCTTCCAAGCGTATGTACCCCGACTATATCTCCGCAAAGAAGATGAGGGAGAACTACGAGGGTAACGTATTTGCACCTATGGGCTGCCGTTCCTTCCTCTCCGCATGGAAGGACGAAAACGGCGAATACAAGTTTGAAGGCAGGTTCAACCAGGGCGTCGTTTCCTTAAATCTCCCCCAGTGCGGTATTTTGGCAAAGGGCGACGAGGAGAAGTTCTGGCAGATTTTGGACGAGAGGTTAAACCTCTGCTATGAGGCGTTGATGTGCCGTCACCGCGCTCTGGAGGGGGTAACCAGCGACGTTTCCCCCGTGCATTGGCAGTACGGCGCAATAGCAAGGCTGAAGCCCGGCGAGACGATTGATAAGTATCTCCATAACGGTTATTCCACGTTATCTTTAGGATATATAGGGCTTTACGAGGTTACAAAGCTGGTTAAAGGCTGTAGCCATACCACCGAAGAGGGGCAGGAGTTTGCGGTTAAAGTCATGCAGACAATGCGTGCCGCTTGCGACAAGTGGAAGAAGGAGACGGGTCTGGGTTTCGCACTCTACGGCACCCCTGCAGAGTCGCTCTGCTACCGCTTTGCAAGGATAGACAAGGAGAGGTTCGGAACTATCGAGGACGTGACCGACAAGGGTTACTACACCAACAGCTATCACGTAGACGTGCGTGAAAAGATAGACGCGTTTACCAAGTTTAAGTTCGAGAGCCAGTTCCAGAAGATTTCTTCGGGTGGTGCAATCTCCTACGTGGAAATTCCCAATATGAAGCACAACCTTGACGCCATGGAAACGGTCGTTAAGTTTATCTACGACAATATCCAGTATGCCGAGTTCAACACCAAGTCGGACTACTGCCAGGTCTGCGGCTTCGACGGCGAGATAATAATCAACGACGAAGGCGAGTGGGAGTGCCCTGTTTGCCATAACAAGGACCACCGTAAGATGAACGTTACGCGCCGTACATGCGGATATCTCGGTGAAAATTTCTGGAACGTAGGTAAGACTAAGGAAATCAAATCGAGGGTATTACACCTTTAATTAAAGCGTAATAATCCCCATCACTAATTTCTTGAATGAAGCTTTTTGCCTCTGTCAGCGTTAAAGCCCTTAACAATACGTCCGTGTATTGTCTGCGGTCTTTGCCTTGACAGATGACGAAAATCTTCTATTCAAGACGCTTTGCGGTTATAAGCAGGAAAATTCACAGGGAAAGTTGTGGGAGTTCTTGCAGCTGTACAGAGACGTACAGCAAAAGATTTTGTTTGATTAGTGATTATCCAATCAAGCCACCAAGCAATTAAGATACTCTGGTCAAGCGGAACGCTTGAATTTTTCGCTTAGAACAATTAGGGGTGAAGATTATTACGCCTAAGCGGCAATTCGCCGTGGCATATCCGCCACGGCGTAATTTATAGAGAGGGGAATTATTATGAACTATGCCACTATAAAATGGTACGATATATCCAACGGTCCCGGTGTTAGAGTGTCGCTCTACGTTTCGGGCTGCCGTAACCACTGCAAGGGCTGTTTTAACAAGGAGACGTGGGATTTTGACTACGGCGAACCCTTTACCAAAGAGGTCGAAGACAAGATAATTAAGGCAATGGAACCCGAATATATCAGCGGTTTTACCCTTTTGGGAGGCGACCCGTTCGAGCCGGAAAATTCCAAAGTCCTTGCTCCCTTTATGAAGAGGCTTCGTGCGATTTATCCCGAAAAGTCGTTCTGGTGCTTTACGGGTTATGACCTCGACGCCGAGCTTTTAGCAGGTAAGAAGGGGGATATGGGGGACGTAATGGACATTCTGCATACCTTAGACGTATTGGTCGACGGTAGATTTGTGGAGGAGAAGAAGGACTTGAACCTACGTTTCAGGGGGTCGTCTAACCAACGCATTATACTCGTTAAGCCTACGCTGGAAAAGGACGAGGTTGTACTTTGGGACGGCGAGACTTCGGTCTAACGAACGGAAATTAAGAGGGATATTCTATGGAAAGAACGAAAGTAAATATTAAAAAACTCAACGCTAATGCAACGATACCCATTTACGGCAGCGAGTATGCCGCAGGTGCAGACCTGTACGCTTGCCTCGATAATGAGGTTACAATCGCACCCCACGCCACCGTGCTCATTCCTACGGGCATTGCTATGGAATTGCCTATCGGCTATGCAGGTTTAATCTATGCGAGGAGCGGACTTGCAACCAAGAAGGGGCTTGCGCCAGCAAACAAGGTCGGCGTAGTCGACTGCGACTATCGCGGCGAGGTTAAAGTAGCTCTGCACAACCACGGGGAAGTTGCCCAGACGGTTGCCTGTGGAGAGAGGATTGCTCAGCTTGTAATTGCACCCTATCTGACCGCACAATTTATAGAGAGCGAGGAGTTGTCGGAGACTGTGCGTGGGGCGGGTGGCTTCGGCTCCACCGGGAGCAAGTAACTTCGTAATCCACCGAGGCGGTGATTAAATCCAAACCAAGGTTTGATTCAATCCAATACTAAAGCATTGATTCAATCCACGCTGAAGCGTGATGCAATCCAACGGCAAGCCGTTGATAGAGGTGGGATTATTAGAAATGGTTGGTCGCTTATGGGTCTGGGATTGCCACACCGACTTGCAGTCGGTTCGCAATGACGGTTACGATACAATCCCATATAAGGTGTAGAATATTTAAAAATATTTTAAACCGCTTTTATTATTTATTCTTTAAATCTTGTAGATTATTTTACCAGCGCAACGGCTTGCCGTTGCGCTGCTATCATATTTTATAAACCTTTTCAATATAATAATCAACTATGGTAAAGCGGAAAGGGGGAAAAATATTTGCTGCTGTGGGGGCGGCTACGGGGTTGGGTAACGCCTTTCGCTTCCCTGCGCTGTGCGCAAAATACGGTTTATCGTTCATTGCAGCCTATGCCCTCTGCCTTGCGCTGGTCGGGTATCCGCTACTCTGCGCCGAACTCAACTACGGGCGGTCGATAAATCGGGGGAAAGGGACAGGAGTTGCCGGGCTTTTAATGAGAGCGGCGGCGGCAAATTCTGCGGTGATCGCGCTATACTACGGGGTCATTGCCTGTAAGATAAGCGGTGCCTGCGTTAACTTTGCCCTATCGTCAAACGTGGATACGTACGGGTATATGCCTCTTTTAACCGCGTTTTTTATCTTCCCTGCCGTCTTTTTTATATTAAAAAACGGGAGCGGCGCGCTCAACGTGACGGGTAAAATCTCCGTGTGCGCCTCGCTCGCGCTCTTTTTCTTTCTTGCAGTCAAGGGTCTTAGCTTCGGCGTAGCTCCTTTCAATTTCTCCACGCTATTATGCGGAGAAGTGTGGGCGGAGGCGGTGGGGCAGACCCTGCTTTCCCTTTCCCTTGTGGCAGGAGTTATGCCGTCTTTCGCCCGTACTATGCCCGATATATCGGTATCTTTAACGGCTTTTAAAATAGTTGCGGCAAACTTAATCGGCTGTATTTTCTCTGCGCTCTCCGTCTGTCCGTTTTGTATCGGCTTGACAATCGAGGGCGGTATATCCTGTGCCTTTACAGTCTATCCGCAGGTAATTTTCTCTGCCGTAAACAGCTCTGTCGGTCGGAGATTGCTGGGCGTATGCGTCTACGGCGTTTTAACGGCGGTCAGTATTCATTCGCTCTGCTCGCTCGCCGTTCCCCTGCTTTCAGCGTTTGAAAAGAAAAGGATAATTTCAATTGTGCTGTTCTGCGCCCTGTCAGCCCTTATTTCCCCTTTACTATCCTTGAACGGGGGCGAAGCACTATCCTGTTGCGACAGAGTAGCCTGCTGTGTAACCGCCGTTTCCGTTGCTTTTTTGGAGTGTCTGTTGTTTGCAAAACGGGGCGAGGGCAATACGGTTATAAAGGCGTTAATCAAGGTTGTCTGCCCCATAGTATGCGGTGTAGCGGCGTTTCTTTCAATCTGCTCGGCAAGGTTTGCGGAATTTCGCGCTCTTTCGCTCTCCCTCGGTTTGCTCTCTGCGCTGTTCCCCGTATGCTACGCCCTGGCTCCGCTTATTGCAAGGTTAAAAATTTATTTGCAAAAACGCTATTCAAGCCCTTGACAAATCGAAAAATATTTTTATAATAATAGTTGCATACGCAACGATTGCGGACGCAACTAAATATTAACGGCGGTAAAAGTAATGGAATATTTTATGAAGAAAATTTCTCTTATGGCGCAGAGTACAATGATGTACCGTGACGGGGTTTTTGCAGGTAAGGGCATAACTGGCGCGCAGGTCAAGTACCTGTTGGAGGTGTCAAACCAGGAGGGCGTATCGCAGGATATGCTCGCAAAAAAGATGATGATAAACAAGTCCAACGTCGCCCGTCAGCTTTCCGCGTTGGAGGGGAACGGCTATATTAAAAGGGAGCAGAGTGCGGAGGATAGGCGAGTGATGCTCGTATATACTACCGATAAGGGAAAGGCTATCGTGCCGGAGCTGAGAAAGGAAAACAGGCGTTGGAGGGAGATTGTCTGCGAAGGCTTGACCAAAGAAGAGCGTGAACAGCTTGCCTGTCTTTTGGATAAGCTTGTTGCAAATGCCCGTGCCTTTCTTGGGTGTGAACTATGAAAAAGACTTTAAACTATATCAAGCCCTACAAGGGCGAGGTAATCGGCGGACTGATATTAAAATTTATAGGCAGTTTTTCCGAACTGTTTTTACCGCTTTTACTTGACTATATGTTGGACTACGGGGTACCGTCAAAGGACGTTAAATTAATCGCCGTTCTCGGCGTATTAATGTTGGTCTTTGCGGCTATGGCGTTGCTCGGCAACATATTTGCCAACCGCATTGTCGCCAATTGGGCGGGCAAGATGACCAAGGATTTAAGACAGTCGCTCTTTTCAAGAATAACCTATATGTCAAGTTCAGGGGTTGATAAATTCACAGCTCCGTCGCTTGTTTCAAGGCTGACGAGCGACACCTACTACGTAAACCAAACGGTGGCAAGAACCATGCGTTTGGGGGTCAGGGCTCCTATACTGCTTATCGGGGGAATAGCTTTTACCTTTGTCCTCGATTGGAGGCTCGCGCTCGTTCTTGCGGCGTGCGTACCTTTCGTTACGCTTGCGTCGGTAATAATAACCAAGAGGTCGGTCAAGGCATACTCCGACGTACAGCAAGGGGGCGACGCGGTCGTGCGTTCCATGCAGGAGAACGTTTCGGGAGTTAGGGTGATTAAGGCTCTTTCGCAGACGGAGTACGAGAGCGAGAAGTTTAAATCAACCAACAAAAATCTTGCCGTGAACGAGTTTAAAGCGGCAAAAATCACTTCGCTTACCAACCCGTTAACCAACCTGATTTTGGAGCTTGCGTTGGTAGGGGTCATCGCGCTAGGCGCGTACCTTTCGACGTCAAGCGGAACGTTGATTGCGTTTTTATCCTATTTCACCCTTTTAGTCAATGCACTTTTGGGTATCTCCAAAATCTTTGTCGGGCTTGCAAGGGGGCTTGCCTCCTCTGCAAGAATTGAAGAGGTGTTGGAATATTGCGGAGATATGCCCGTTATCGACTGCCCCGAGGGGGATAGCGGCAACGCCGTTGAGTTTAGCGGCGTAAGCTTTTCCTACAACGGTAAAGGGGATAATATAAGCGGTTTAAGCTTTGCAGTGAAGCGTGGGCAGACCCTGGGAATAATAGGCGGAACGGGTAGCGGAAAGAGTACGGTTATTAACCTTTTAATGCGATTTTACGACGTGGGCAAGGGTGCCGTGTACGTGGATGGTAAGGACGTCAGAAGCTATGAAAGCAAAACGCTTAAAGATAAGTTCGGGTGTGTGTTTCAGAACGACTTTCTGTTTGCCGACACTATCGAGGAGAACGTGAAATATTTCCGTGATATTTCCGATGAGGATTTAGCAAAGGCGTTAAGGTGTGCCTGTGCGGAGGAGATAGTCGCCGAGAAAGAGGAGGGGCTGAATTACCGCCTTTCCCAGAAGGCAACCAACCTTTCGGGAGGACAAAAGCAGAGGCTTTTAATTGCACGTGCTCTTGCAGGCAACCCCGAGATCTTGGTCTTAGACGACAGCTCCTCCGCGCTTGACTATGCAACCGACGCCGCTTTAAGAAAAAACCTTGCGGAAGAATACGCCGATTGTACTAAGATAATAGTCGCTCAAAGGGTAAGCGCAGTCAGAAATGCGGACTTAATTATAGTATTAAACGACGGTCAGCCTGTCGGTATGGGAACGCATAGCGAGCTTTTGAAAAGCTGCGAGGAATACCGCCTTATAGCTCAGGCGCAGATGGGAGGCGAGGTATGAGAGAACCGAGAATACACCTTTCCGACACCCGTAGTTTTGCAGAAAAAAAGGTGGATAAAAAATACACTGTATACAGGCTTATGGGCTATTTAAAGCCCTCCCTGCCTCTGTTTATAGCCGTGTTTTCAGGTAACCTTTTATCGGTCGTTTTATCGTTAGTCGGTCCATATCTTTGCGGACTTGCCATTGCCGAGATAAAGCTTGACGGTACCACCGATTTTAACAAAATCGGACTACTGTGTTTAGCATTAATATGTACATATATTGCCTCGCACGTGCTAAACTATTTAACCACGATAGGCATGGCGCACGTGGCTCGCAAGATGACGCAAAAGATGAGGGGGGATTTGTTTAACAGGCTTATCAATATGCCCGTAGGCTACTTTGACAGCCGCCAGGCGGGCGACGTCATATCCGTTCTCTCCTACGACGTGGACACTGTGGGCGCGTCGCTTGCCGACGACGTGATTATGGTGCTTAAAAGCGTTGTTCAGATAATAGGCGCACTCGTTATGATGTTGGTCGTTGCGGCTCCGTTGGTAGCCGTATTTGCCGTAACCTTACCGTTAAGCTTTGTTGCAACGGCAATAATAACCAAAAAGGCTCAACCGCTGTTCAGAAAGCGCAGTGCGGCGTTGGGTGAGCTCAACGGCTTGGGTGAGGAGCTTTTAGGCGGACAGAAGACGACGAAAGCCTACGGCAGGGAGCAGGAGGTTTGCAGGTTGTTTGAGGTGAAGAACATTCAATCCAATACCGCCTACGCCAAGGCAGAGTACTGCGGAACGCTTACAGGTCCTACCGTAAACTTTTTCAATAATCTCTCTTTAACTTTAATCTCCGTATTGGGTGCACTGTGCTACGCCTTTGGATTGTTCGGTATAGGCATCGGGCAGATATCCTCCTTCGTACTCTATTCGAGGAAATTCTCGGGACCTATTAACGAGATTTCAAACGTAATAGGCGAGTTTCAGTCTGCGTTTGCAGCGGCTGACAGGGTGTTTAAGGTACTGGACGAAAAGGAAGAGGAGCTATTTGCCCCCGACTGTAAAACGCTTGAAAACGTGGAGGGCAAAGTCGAGTTCAAAGACGTTTCATTCGGATATACTACGGGGTCTACGGTTATTAAGAACCTGTCTCTGACTGCCAATAAAGGCGACGTCGTGGCGATAGTCGGGCATACGGGTGCAGGCAAGACGACGTTGATTAATCTGTTAATGCGCTTCTACGAGCCGCAGAGCGGAAAAATATTGCTTGACGGGCAGGATATAAGCGGAGTAACCCTCTCTTCGCTGCGCCGTGCGTTCACGCTTGTATTGCAGGATACCTGGCTGTTTGCCGGTACCGTTTACGAAAACATCGCATACGGCAACCGAGGCGCAACCAAAGAGGAGGTCGAAAGGGTATGCAGGGCTGCGCGTATTCACTCCTTTATCGAAAGACTGCCGAACGGCTACGATACGGTGCTGTCCGACAACGCCGCCAACGTTTCCAAGGGGCAGAAACAGCTTCTAACCATAGCAAGGGCAATGCTCTCCACCTCGCCCATACTAATTTTGGACGAGGCGACTTCAAACGTCGATACCCGAACCGAGCAGATTATCTCCGACGCTATGACCGGCTTAATGCAGGGTAGGACGTGTTTCGTCATAGCCCACCGCCTCTCTACAATAAGGAACGCGGATAAGATTTTAGTCGTCGACAACGGCAACGTGGTCGAGCAGGGTACCCACGAGGAGTTGTTGGAGAAGAAGGGGTACTATTATAATCTTTACAACTCACAATAAATAACCCTTACCGGTATCTGCATTGATTAAATCCAAGCTAAAGCTTGATGCAATCCACGACGTTCGCCGTGATGCAATCCACCGCTGAAGGGGTGATTAAATCCAACGGCAAGCCGTTGATTATGGTTTAAATAATTTTGAAACAGTACTCACATTTCCGTTGGGATTGCCACGCCGCTAAAGGCGTCTCGCAATGACGGGTAAGACACTGTACTTTTTAAAAATGTTATAAACTAACAAAATCGGAAAAGAATTTTTATAAACCGACAAATGAATTGCATATCTGTATTCCTTTATGATATAATGCACGTGGTTAATATTTAAATATTATGGAGTGTGTTGAAAATGTCACAAAACAATTTTAACGGTACCGACGAGCAAGAGAAACTCTTGCGAGAGTGCATTGAAAAGCACAAGTCGGAGCGTGGCTGTCTTATGCCTGTCTTACACGAAGCACAGAACATCTACGGCTACTTGCCTGCAGAGGTGCAGAGCATTATCGCGGAAGAGCTTAACGTTCCCCTGTCCGAGGTGTACGGCGTTGCAACCTTCTATGCACAGTTTTCTCTTCAACCCAAGGGTAAACACAGGGTGTCCGTCTGCCTCGGTACGGCTTGCTACGTAAAGGGTTCAGATAAGATTTTAGCAGCTGTAGAAAAAGAACTTCGAATTTCCTGCGGAGAATGTACGCCCGACGGCAAGTTCTCCATTGACAGCTGTCGTTGCGTAGGCGCGTGCGGACTTGCGCCCGTAATGATAGTAGACGACGACGTATACGGCAAAATGACGCCCGAACAGGTTCCCGCCATTTTGGAAAAGTATATGCAGGATTAAGGGGGTAGGATATGACCGTTAAAGAATTAGAGGCAAGGGCGGCGAAGAAGGCTGACCTTGTCAAGGTAAGAAAGATAGTCAGGGAACAGGCTGAAAAGCTTGCCCAAAACACGGGATACAGAAAGCAGATTTTGGTCTGCGGCGGTACGGGTTGTACCTCTTCCCAGTCGCTTAAGGTTATTGAACAGCTTGAGAAAAGCTTTAAAGAATTAGGCATTGACGACGTGTTAATCGTTAAGACCGGTTGCTTCGGTCTTTGCGCTCTCGGTCCTATAATGATAGTGTATCCCGAAGGTGCGTTCTATTCACAGATGACTCCCGAACATGCCAAAACCGTTGCCGAAAAGCACCTTGTAAAGGGCGGTGAAGTGGTTAAAGAGCTGTTATACGAAGGAACCGTTCACGAGGACGGAAGCATTATTCCCTTTGCAGAAATTCCCTTCTATAAGCACCAGGTGAGAATCGCGCTCCGCAACTGCGGCGTAATCGCTGCCGAGGATATAGACGAGGCAATTGCCGCAGGCGACTATATGGCTTTAAAGAAGGCTCTCTTTGAGATGACCCCCGACGAGGTCATTGCCGCCGTTAAGGCTTCAGGCTTAAGGGGCAGGGGCGGCGCAGGCTTCCCCACGGGATTGAAGTGGCAGTTCACCAAAGAGGCTAAAGGCGACGTTAAATACGTCTGCTGTAACGCCGACGAGGGCGACCCCGGTGCGTTTATGGACAGGTCGGTTCTCGAGGGCGACCCCCACACCGTATTGGAGGCAATGGCAATCGCAGGCTACGCGGTAGGCGCGCACGAGGGTTATATCTACGTCCGTGCCGAATACCCTATCGCTGTGCAGAGACTTAACATAGCAATCGCTCAGGCGAGAGAGGCAGGTCTTTTAGGCAAGGACATTTTAGGCAGCGGTTTCGACTTCGATATCTACGTTCGTCTTGGCGCAGGCGCGTTCGTCTGCGGTGAGGAAACCGCGCTTATGACCTCTATCGAAGGTCACAGAGGCGAACCCCGTCCCCGTCCTCCCTTCTCGGCGCAGTGCGGTCTTTTCCAGAAACCCACCGTTTTAAACAACGTTGAAACGTGGGCGAATATTAACCCTATAATAATGAACGGTGCGGAGTGGTTCTCCTCAATCGGTACCGAGAAGAGCAAGGGTACCAAGGTATTCGCTCTCGGCGGTAAAATTCACAACGTCGGTCTTGTGGAAGTGCCTATGGGTACGACTCTCGGCACCATTATCTACGAGATAGGCGGCGGTATACCCGATAATAAGCAGTTTAAAGCCGCACAGACGGGCGGTCCTTCGGGCGGCTGTATTCCTGCAAAGTACATAGATATTCCCATGGATTTCGATAACTTAGTTTCGATAGGTTCAATGATGGGTTCGGGCGGTCTTATCGTTATGGACGAGGACACCTGTATGGTAGATATCGCAAAGTTCTACTTAGAGTTCACTGCTGACGAGAGCTGCGGTAAGTGTACCCCCTGCAGAATAGGTACAAAGCGTATGCTTCAGCTTTTAACCAAGATAACCGAGGGTAACGGCGAAATGGAAGACCTTGAAAAAATCAAGGAGATTGCGGCACATATGAAGTCGTCGTCGCTCTGCGCTCTCGGTCAGTCCGCTCCCAACCCCATACTTTCAACCTTGGCGCACTTCGAGGACGAATACGTAGCGCATATTCAGGACAAGCACTGTCCTGCAGGCGTATGTAAGTCGCTTATGAACTACTACATCAACCCCGACAAGTGCCGCGGCTGTACGCTCTGCGCACGCAACTGCCCTGTAGGCGCAATAACAGGTGCGGTTAAGAGCGCACACGAGATAGATATAAAGAAGTGTATCAAGTGCGGTCAGTGTATTTCGCATTGTAAGTTCAATGCAATCGAGAAGAAGTAAGGGAGGGTAAAAGAATGGTTAATTTAAAAATCAACGGCATATCGGTAAGTGTGCCTGAAGGTTCAACTATATTACAGGCGGCTAAGCTTGCCAACGTGCGTATCCCCACCCTTTGCTATTTAAAGGAAGTGCAGTGCGCAGGCTCTTGCCGTATGTGTCTGGTAGAAGCTACGGGGGCAAGGGGTCTTGTTGCCGCTTGCGTCTATCCCGTTTCCGAGGGTATGGAAGTAAGGACTAACACCCCTAAGGTGCGCAAGTCCAGAAAGACTTCGCTGGAGCTGTTGCTCTCCACCCATAAGAAGAAGTGTCTTTCCTGCGTTCGTTCAATGAACTGCGAATTGCAGAAGCTCGCGCTTGAATATAACGCTGAAGAGGATAAATTCGGCACCGACCACTACGACAGACCCATAGACGATTTATCGCCTTCGGTTGTGAGAGATAACTCAAAGTGCGTTATGTGTACCCGTTGCGTAGCGGCTTGCGAAAAGCAGACCATAGGCGCGATCGGACCCAAGAACAGGGGCTATGCAAAGGTCATCGGTTCCCCCTTCGACGTTTCGCTGGCACATACTACCTGCGTAAACTGCGGTCAGTGTATAGTTGCCTGCCCCGTAGGCGCACTCTATGAAAAGAGCAATATCGCAGACGTCTGGGGTGCAATCGTAGACGACAGCAAGAAGGTAGTATTCTTCACCGCTCCCTCCGTAAGGGCAACCTTGGGCGAGGCGTTCGGTCTGCCCGTAGGTACCAACGTAGAGGGCAAGATGGTTACGGCTATTAAGCAGCTCGGCGACGTGCAGTGCTTCAATATGGATACCACTGCCGACCTCACCATTATGGAGGAGGCTAACGAGCTTTTAGCAAGGGTCAAGACGGGCGGAACCATTCCCATGTTCACCAGCTGCTGCCCCGGTTGGATAAAGTTCTGCGAGCATTACTATCCCGAATTTTTACCCAACCTCTCTTCCTGCAAATCCCCCCAGGAGATGTTCTCCGCAGTGCTTAAGACCTACTACTGTCAGAAGAACGGCATCAAGCCCGAAGATTTGTACGTCGTATCGGTTATCCCCTGTACGGCGAAGAAGTTCGAGCTTACCCGTGACGAGCTGGGTCACTACACCGACGCCTGCATAACCACGAGAGAGCTTGCTAAGATGATTAAGGAGGCAGGCGTAGACTTCGTCAATCTTCCCGATTCCGAGTATGACGACCCGTTCGGCTTAGCTTCGGGCGCAGGCGCGATCTTCGGTGCGACGGGCGGCGTTATGGAAGCGGCTCTTCGTACTGCGGCTAAGGTGCTCGGCGACGAGGACGAGCCTATCGTATTTAACGAAGTAAGGGGCACCGAGGGCGTAAAAGAGGCAATGTTCACCCTCGGCGGCGTGCGTGTAAGCGTGGCTATTGCAAGCGGACTCGGCAATGCAAGGAAGATTATAGAGGATATCAAGAGCGGCAGAAAGAACTACACCTTTGTAGAAGTTATGGCTTGCCCCGGCGGCTGTATCAACGGCGGCGGTCAGCCCTACGTTCACGACGAAATACGCAACAACGTAGATTTAAAGACGCTCCGTGCTCAGGCACTCTACGATTACGATTCGGACAGCAAGATGCGTTGCTCTCACGAGAATTCCAACGTGGCAAAGCTGTACGAGGAGTTCTTCGGCGAACCCAACTCGCACAAGGCTCATGAGCTGTTGCATACTACGTACGAACCTCGCCCTAAATATTAATTTCTCTTCATATATACTTCGCATTTCTGCGTTGTGCTCCGCTCCGCCTCGGTCATTTACGTTTTAGTAAACTCCCGTCGGCGGTGCTCACACGCCTTGAACTGCTCGCATCTCTGAAGAGAAGATGGGCTTGGTGCATACACAAATAATGTAAAAAATAATTTTAAACCACCTTAATAATAATGGCGGGCTGTTTATACAGTCCGCCCTTAATCATCTGTAGACATAATAAAAAATATTTTACGAAGTGTTTAATTTGTTTTAGTCTGCTTTATAATATAAGTGAACAAAGAAAAACGGAACTTGCACCGAGGCTGCGGTGATAAAAGTTCAACGCTTTTCCGAATTTAAAACATTTGGTAAAAGGAGATTTTATTATGAGACGTTATTTACAGACCAAGACAAATTCAGACAACTACGATTTATTCGACGCATTCAACGACTTCTTCCGCCCTGTCTTCTACGACGAGCAGAGCGCGTTGCGCACCAACATTAAAGAGAGCGCGTCCGACTACGAGCTGGACGTTGAATTGCCCGGCTACACCAAGGAGCAGATTAAGGTTTCGCTTGAGAACGGCTATCTTACCATTTCTGCAGAGAAGAGCGAAAAGGAAGAGGACAAGGATAAACGCTATATAAGAAGGGAAATTACCGAGTCCTGCTCCAGGAGCTACTACGTTGGGGAATACGTAACCGACGAGCAGATTAAGGCTAAGTACGAAAACGGCGTGCTTTCGCTCACCGTGCCTAAGGCTCAGCCCAAGAAAACTGAAGGCAAATACATTGCAATCGAGTAATTTCAAGACGTAACGCCTTTACGGCGTTAAAGTGCAAAAATTTTTTCGCGGCGGCGAAGAGCAATTGATATGCACCCCAAATGTTAAATACTCTTGGGGAATTTGCGGGTAGGTAGGTTAACTGCCTACCCGTTTTAGTTCCCTTTGATTTTTATGACACGTCGTACTGCGGGAGACGGATTGCCCCTATAAACTTGTAGATGATTTTCACTTCTTGCATTTTTCTGTCCGCGTACCATTCCGTTTCGGATATAATGATTTTCTCCACGAAACTGTTGAGAATTTCGG
>JBJEVD010000025.1:0-33116 GCA_051884175.1 Candidatus Coproplasma sp. | reverse complement strand
ATGAAAAAATGTTGTGGCCTTTTTCTTAGACCACAACATTTATTTTAGAACCTATAAAAATCGTCTACAATGCAAACGGTAAAGAAGAAATCGTATCGCTTGAAGAACTCGAAAGTTCAACCTTGTTTTCAAACGGTGCACCATAAAACGGGAGAGATTTAACACAATTTCTCCCGTTTTTGTTATCTTTGGGAAGTGTTTGGGAAGTAAATTATAGTCTGTTTTAACTAAAATCACCCGTTTTTATTCATTTTTGATTAAAAATCACAGTTCGTAGTCGATTTTGTTAATTTCTTGTAGCATATACTCCTGCGAATAGTCGGTATATCCCCTGTCCACACGGGAAGTTTTAACGTCCGAGTCGAACTCGTGTCCTACCCATTTCATAACTAGTTCGGGGTTGCAACCGCACTCTTTCGCCCTTGTAATAAAGGAATAGCGCAGTTCGTGGATATGCCTTTGGGGGAATATCCTCTTTAACGCATCACGAATCGTATAGCGGTTAGTAATCTTTGCTTGCTCTAAGTCAATCAGCGGTAAAACCTTTTTCATCATAGGCGATATGGGGATTCGCCTCGTAACGTCTGCATAACCTTTGCGTGTTTTCTCCGACTTACAGTAAATAAATTTATCGTCGTAAGTCAGGCTAGGCAACTCGCCCACACGCATACCCGTGTAGAGCAGAACGATCAGAGCGGAATTGCCTGCATACTGCGTGTTGTTTCTGCAAAAGTCAACTATTGTTTTCTCTTCGTCCTTGGTAAACGCATTGCCTTTCTTAACCTCGTAATGAGTTAAAACGATTTTCGCCATAGGCGTTTTCAAGCCGTAATCTTCGCAAATCACGTCGAATATTGCTGAGAGCAACAGTTTTAACTTCTGCGCCGTTCGGTTCTTGCCCTCGTCTGTAAGTTCGAACAGGAAGTCCTGAACGTCTTTACGGGTTATTTCGTTGACGTGGTAATTTCCGAACCGTGGCAGAATATTGCGTGATAATAGATTTTCATAGCTTTTAAAGGTGGATTCTTTTACGGTCTGCCTTTTTATTTTCAGCCAGTCCTTGATAAAGTCTGAAAACAGCGGGTAGTCGGCGTTGCGTTTCTCCCGTTCGGTTGCAAGCAGTTTTTCTAAAAATTATTGTTTCATCATATCGAAGCTCTTTGCAGCAACTTCGATATTGTAACCGTCTCTGCGGAACCTCGCCTGAAAGTAACCGTCGGGCGTGGTGCGGTAGGTTACGATTTTGTCGTTTACGGTAAATAATTTTTTCAAGTAATCGGGCATAGAATTTATCTCCTGTTTTTTGAATTTGATAAATCCGTTTGTGCCGATTTCCTTAAAATCAGCTTTTCTTTCTTCCTTTTTGGTCAGTTGTTTCAATCTGTCCAGGGTGATGCTCTCCGAGGCAGCTTTTAATATAATCTGCGTAACCTCGTCTCGCTCGTCCTCGGACGGTACGTACTTAATGGCGTTTAACACCTTTAGTAATTCGTTGTCTGTCATTATCCGTTTTTACGGATGGGCAGAAATATTTATCTGCCTGAATCCGTTATTGTGCGGATACTATGTGCTCTTTCCTGATGGTTACAATGTGCTCTCACCAATTCCACAATTTTTTCCTCCTTGTTTTTAGATTTTTTGATTTTGATAGTGGTTAAGATACAAAAATTTTTTTGTATCCTACCGCGTCGTGGCAAAGCAACCCTGTCCGCCGCCAAATAAATTCGTCGGCTTGACCTGTTTGCTTGCCACTCCTTTTCGCAAAAAGTTCTTCGATACTTTTTGCGATTAAACTGTGGTGACGGATACAAAAATTTTTTTGTATCCTACCATATAATTTTTGGTTTTGCAATAGTTACGAAGATATTTTACCCATACGGCATATCGTTAAAGTAAATAAGTTCGTCGTATTCGTCGCCCTCTTCACGGTGGAACCGCTTTGCTTGTTCGGCGTTGGTGTTCTTGACGAGGGAATAGCTTTCGCCTCGAACCGCTCCGTAACTTTCGCTTACCTTGCTGAAAAAGTCCTCTTGCAAGTCAGAGTATGAGGTTAGACCTCCACGCTGTTTCCAGAACTCGGAATGGCAGAGGCGTGGACTGTTTACGTTGAATCTACACCTGTACAACGGTAAGCCGTACTCGTCGTATTTTTGCAGTTTATTGCCGTTCTCGCTTCTTTCCGAACTCATAACCTTGGAGTGCCATTTCTCGGTTACAGGCAGGTAGTAGACAAACAGATTTCGCCTGTTATGCTCGGTGACGATTACAGCGCAGATAATGTTCTTACCCGTGTGGAGATAGCCTATTTTATCGATAGCGTAACGGTAACACTTGTGGAAGTATTCCTTTATGTTACACTCATCTACGAAGCTACTCCAAAACTCGCTGTTGCCACCGAATTGCAGACACTCTAAAACAACGTTCTTGCCACGTTTATTGAACTGTGCGCTCAATCTTTGTTTAGCGTCAGCCCAAGCTTGTGCGGTTGAGCCGTTCATACGCTTTAAGTACTCTACCTTAAATTGCTGTGCGCAATCGTTAAGATACTCGTCCACGGCGGCAAGTCCGTCTGCGGTGTGCGTAATGACGGAAATGGTAGCGTGTTTCGGTCTGGGTATTCCCAGAGCCCATTTTTCGTCTGGCGTTTCATTAACCATCTTGTTAGAATAGTACTTGTACATTTTTATACCTCCTTTTTAGATTTTTGTTGGTGCAGAGGCGCACGGCTTGTACAGCCGTGCGCCTTTGCGTTTTCGACTTTTATTAATGCAAATCGGACCTCTGTGCGAAGTCCGACTTGTTGATTTTTGATTATGATTTCAGCTCCCTTCTAATTATAAGCCACGAGAACGCCGAAAATATTTTTAAAAATAAAAAATTTTTTAAATTTCTGATTTTTTGCCTGTAACTGCTTTGTAAAACTGCCTTAGCCACTTAAATATGACAGAATACAAAACAAATAAATAAAATTGTGGGGCAGTAAAGCTCAGTTTATTGCAATCAAAACGCATCAAAAAACGCACGCGTGCGTTTTATGGCTTGACAAAAATGCACGCGTGCGTTATTATTGTGTTACAGGAGGCGTTTTGATATGGCTAACTTAGGTTTCAAGGAAGATTTACTCAACGAGTTCAAGAGCGACAGGAATTATCTGCACGACAATGAAATAATAGACGCCGTTGTGGCTTTTGCAAATACCGATGGCGGCGATCTGTATCTCGGCGTGGAGGACGACGGCGAAATTACCGGGCTGCACAAAGACCATAGGGATATAACACGCCTCGCAGCATTTATTGCCAACAAAACTGTACCGCCGGTATCGGTGCGCGTGGAATACTTTGAAGGGGATTATATAAAGATCTCTGTGCCCAAGCGCACAACGATTGTTGCATCGGCAAGCGGCAAAATGCAGCGCCGTAGATTAAAGGCGGACGGCACGCCAGAAAACGTGCCTATGTACCCCTATGAAATATCTTCAAGGTTGTCCTCGCTGTCCCTTTTGGACTATACGGCGCAACCCGTCCTCGACGGTAAATATTCCGACCTCGACAGTGTAGAGCGGCAAAGACTTCGCAATATTATCCGTGCATACAGGGGCGATATTGCCCTTCTTGAATTGAGCGATGAGGAACTCGATAAGGCGTTACAGTTTGTAACCACTTTAAACGGTGAACTTGTGCCCACCTTTTGCGGTATAATTATGATAGGCACAGAGGAGGCTGTTAAAAGATATATGCCCACCGCCGAGTCAGCAATTCAGATATTTGCAGGTACGGACATAAAAATTAATCAGTCGCTTAAGTTGCCTGCGCTGGCAGCAATAGAGAATATTACAAGCTATTTCAATGCCTACAACTTAAGCGAGGAGATGGAGATAGGCCTATACAGAATGACCATTCCGAGCTATGATCCAAGGGCATTCCGCGAGGCGTTGGTAAATGCCTTCTGCCATAGAGACTATTCCATGCTCGGCAGGGTACGGGTGCAGATAAATGACGAGGGGATGACGATAAGTAATCCCGGCGGTTTTATCGAGGGTATAACTGCGGACAATCTGTTGGATGCGGAGCCGCACGGGCGCAATCCTGTACTTGCCGACGCGATGAAGCGCATAGGGCTTGCCGAAAGAACGGGCAGGGGTATAGACCGAATATATGAAGGCTCGCTGATGTATGGACGTATGCTGCCCGATTATTCACAGACGACAGCCACAACAGTCAAATTGTTCATTCCAAAAGGACCTGTCGACAGAGAGTTTATCCGACTTGTCTCCGAAGAGCAGGCAAGGCTGGGCAGACCGCTGCCCATTTATTCACTACTCATCCTCAATGTGCTCAAGCAAAGGGGCAAGTTATCGCTCTGCGATATTGCCGAAGAACTTAATATTGCAGAAAAGAGGGTAAAGCTTTCGGTCGAACCGCTTGTTAATTCAGGCATTGTAGAGAGTATCGGAAGTGGTAGGGGCAGGTATTATATGCTTGGAGCCAAGTATTATAATGCGGCTCAAAAATCCTCGGTATATGTCAGGCAAAAGGGTATAGAGCTAATCAGATATGAAGAGTTGGTTATGCAACTTGCAAAGACAAAGGGCACCGTCTGCCGTTCAGATGTAGAGGAATTGCTGCACATAGGCAATGCTCAGGCGTACAGAGTGCTCAAAAAGCTGGCTACGGACGGCAAATTAAAACTCGTCGGCAGCGGTGCGGGAGCAAAGTATATAATTTATAAATAAACGGTATTATTGTAATATATACAATGTGCTCTTTTCAAAACTTGTTTCCCCATTTATAGATTTTTGTTGGTGCTTTAGGCGCACGGCTTGTACAGCCGTGCGCCTTTGCCTTTCGACTTTTAATAATGCAAATCGGACCTCTGTGCGAAGTCCGACTTGTTGGTTTTTAATTGTGTTTTCAACTCCCTCTAATTATAAGCCACGGGAACACCGAAAATATTTTTAAAATTGAAAAATTTTTTAAGTTTCTAATTTTTTGCCCGTAACTGCTCTGTAAAACTGCCTTAACCGCTTATTCCTATTCTTAGCAACATAGGGGTAGAAGCGTAGGGTTAAGAATTCGTAAGGGGTGATATTCAGTCGCTTTGTTACCTTTTCCACAGCGGTGCATAAGCTGTTATACAGCTTGTCCGAATCTTGCAAATGCGCTTGTTGCCTGCGTTGCATTTCCTTAGTCAGTCTTATATATACCGCTCCAACCAAGTTAGGTTTATCCCCATAAAAATCGATGTAGTGTTCTCTCTCTTCTTCGGGTACGGTGTTAAGATACTCTGCAATCTCGCCCTCGGCTTTGTCAGCGTCGAAACAATAAGCCTTAATTATAAAACGGCAGAGTTCACCTAAACTGTAAAACCACGCAAGAAAGGGAGTCATATCACCGAGCAGTTGGCGAATTACGTACTCCAACTGAACGTCTAAAAATCCCGGCATTTCGCCCTTTTCAACAAACATATTCCAGTAGCTCCAGACGATATCGTCTCTGGTGCTGTCTGCGCCGTACTCATCGTCTAACTTCTCCTTGGCACTTTTCAAAGTGGTTGAAACAAAGCTCTGCGAAACCCCGAATATCTCGGCAACCTCTTTTTGTGTCTTATCCTTGTCAAGACAAAGCTCGGCAATGTCCCTCTCGTGAGCAGGCAGAGCTTGCATTCTTCTCTCCCTGTCTATACGGGAATCGGCAAGTACGTTGAAAGGTATTTCCTTGTCCATTCTCCTTTCACGTTCCTTGGGTGTAAGCTCGTCCTCGTCCTTGTCAGAAATACGGGCGTTGTGCCTTGTGTAGGCGTGTTCTGAATTGTACTCCAGCCTGTCCAACTCAAACAGAGCTTCCCATTCGGTCTCGGTAACTTCAACGACGATATAGGGCTTATAACCAAACCAAACGTTGGGATTATCTTCCGCATTGCAGGGGTAGTAATATAGAAACTTCCCATCAGTTTTTGCAGGTTTCTTTTTCTTGTTATAGTGATACGCTAACTTATCCATAGCCAAACTATAACATACTAAATATGACAGATATAGTCATAATTATAAAAATAATTTCGATTATTTAAAGAAAAATTATGTGCAATAAAAATGTTGCAAAAAAGGCATTAAAACCCAATGCCTAAGCAGGTAAAGGTTGTGCAACAGGTTGCCCCACGACAGCTCGCTCCGTCCCCTCGCTCGCCACACAATCGGGAAACCCGATTATTAAATTAGCTGTTTTTATTGAGAAGTTTAGTGATGGAAATAATTGCTCGTTGTCCGTCCGTTCCAAGTTTTTTGCCTGTGTTGCGGAACTCGGTAAGCATTTCATCTTCGATAGAAGAAATTGATATGCGGATTTTATTTTCGTTCAAATCTTCGTTGTGCGAAAAACGGTCTAAAAGGTAGTCGCAGGATACGTTAAACATATCTGCAATTTTTATCAGCATTTTAAAATCAGGTTCACGCAAACCCACTTCCCAGTTACCCACCGTTCCTGTAGAGACGTTTAATATTTCTGCCAGTTCTTTTTGTGATAAATTACGGCTTTGCCTTAACTCTTTAAGTCGTATAGAGAACATAAACTGCTAACACTCCTTTAGTAATAGCGTATCACTAAACGAAATAATTATTATATTGTTGAAAAGATTAACTCACGAAATGAAATAACATTCTTGACTATTATTTCATTTAGTGATAAAATTATTACGTAATGACATAATCTGGAGATATGCTATGAAAAAGAAGTTCCTTGTAGTATTCTTAACAATTATTTCAACTCTCGCGCTTGCGTTCGGCTTAACGGCCTGCGGTGAAACCGGGGGCGGAGAAGGTGGTGGCGAAGAACAGCATACGCATAATTATGTGCCGCACACAGTATCACCGACCTGTACGGAGGAGGGTTATACTTTGTACGAGTGTTCTTGTGGAGACAGTTATAGGGCTGATGCGGTTGAGGCTTTAGGGCATAATTTAATTCATAAAAGTGCGCAGGAGGCAACTTGTTCCCATGTTGGGTCGAGTGAGTACGAATATTGCACCAGATGCGACTACCATACAGAGTACACCGAAACTCCTAAACTTCCACATACGGAAGTTGTGGACGAAGCGGTAGAAGCTACCTGTACAAGTACCGGCTTGACGGAAGGTAAGCATTGCTCGGTCTGCAAAGAAGTAATCGTTGCACAGCAGGTAATAGGAAAGCTGGCTCATACTATAGTTGTAGACGAGGCGGTTGAAGCAAGTTGTACCCATACCGGACTTACAGAGGGAAGTCATTGTTCAGTTTGTAATTCAGTTATTGTGGCGCAAGAAGTTGTTCCGTTAACTGCACATAAATATGATGCGGACGGAAGATGTGAGGTTTGCTCTCAGGTTAACCCTGATCTCAGAGTAAGTTCCCTTGAAATATCTAATGAATCTTTTTTAGTGAGTGAAGGGGGACAGATACAGGTTGAGTTTACAACTTATCCTTCAAATGCAATTTACAACAAGGTTTCTTATAGAATTTTCCAAAATAATACCTGTGAGGCAACGTTGTCCGATACGGGTTTGTTGACTTGTAATAAGGTTGGTAGTGTCACGATTGCGGTTACGATTGATGAAGAGATTACGGCAAGAGCGACTTTCTACGTGCCTAAAATGATTACAACCGCCGAGGAGGTTTACAACATCAGAAACGACTTGGGTGGTGTATATATGCTTGCTAACGATATAGATTTGTCGGGTTATAGTGCTTGGACACCCATTGGCTATGCAACTAAGAGTTCGTCAGGCAATTACGATTATACCAATGCATTTAGCGGTAAATTTGACGGTGGTGGATATACCATATCCGGATTAAATATAAATCTTGCAGATTCTTCTTGCAGTTCAATGTTAACCGTAGGTCTATTCGGAAGCTTATCAAGAGACGGTCAAGTTTCAAATGTTGTTTTAAAAGACGTAACGGTAAGCGGTGCAAGCAGTGCAACGGACTATGTTGGTATGCTTGTGGGATTTAACCCTGGCTGTGTTGATAGCTGTACGGCGGATGGATCTGTTACTATTTCCGGGGCAACGTACATAGGCGGTATATTGGGTGAAAATATCGGCTCGGTTAAATGCGTAACCGCAAATGCTGTGATAACGATAACCGGCAGCAAGAACTATTTTGTCGGCGGTATTGTGGGTAGAACTACAGGTGGTCAACTTTCTGACGTTACCGTAACGGGTAGTGTAGACGTGACGAGTTCAGCATCGGTATACGTTGGCGGTGTTGCAGGTAATCTCGTTGATAAATTGACAACGGCAAGTGCCGATGTTGACATAACTGTAGTTTCAACTGATTCATCTTCGTATAACTATGTCGGCATCATTGCAGGTGCGTCAAGCCAATTATTAAGTAATATAACTGTAGACGGTTCAGTAGTTGTTGAATGTAGCGGTGGCTCGTATGTGGGTGGTATTGTCGGTTACAGCGATTCGGGCATTAATAACTGTACAAATAATGCTTCGATTTTATTGACGGTTACAAACAGCAGCACAAGCAAATCCTCCTATATGGGTGGAATTATAGGTAAAACCTCTAAGGATATTACAGGGGCAATCAATAACGGAACAGTTTATACAAATCAATTCTATGGCGGATACATAGGTGGTATTGCAGGCTCTGTTGGTAACATATCGGAATGTGAAAATAATAATATTGTTCACGTTAAATCTTCCAATAGTACCGTTTATTGTGGCGGTGTAGCAGGCAGAGCTGAAGGGGCAATATCCGATTGCATTAATAAAGAAAAAGGCGTTTTAACAAATGAGTATCTTTCCTCTGTAAGCGGTTCATCATATAATCAGTATTTTGGCGGTATTGCAGGTAGTTGTAAGGGGTCGGTTAAAAATTCAAGCAACTATGCAAACATATCTGTTACTACATATAATTTTGTTTATTGCGGTGGTGTGGTAGGTTATGCGGAAGGAAATATAGAAAACGTTCATAACTACTCAAGTAAGGTAATTGTAACTTCTTCAGTATCAAGCAGTTCAAGTAACAGCAATTACGTTGGTGGTGTAGCCGGTTACTCTGCTGCAATAAGCGGTTCTACAAACTACGCAGAACTTTCATTAAGCTCCAAGGCTGATTTGGCTTGTGGCGGCGTGGTTGGTAATGTGAAAGGTAATATTTCCGACGTTAAAAACTATGCTTATTCGTTAACTGTAACTTCAAGTAGTAGTGCAGTATCAAGCGGTAAAAACTACGTGGGCGGTATCGCGGGGTGCGTTAGCGGTTCGCTTGATAATGCGTATAATATGGCAACGCTTTCAGTTGCGAAAGACAACGTTTGTGTTGGCGGTGTTGCCGGCAATGTAGACGGAACGACCAATTCGGCTCAATCTACAGCTAATATCACGGTTAAAAATACTATTGCAAGCGATAGTAAATATACATTTGTCGGCGGAGTTCTCGGCAACGCAAACTCTTCCGTTTCAAATTCTATAGCTACAAATAGTTTTATTGAAGTGGACAGTAAAAACATCGTTGAAGTAGGCGGCGTCGTGGGTAGTTGTTATTCTTACTTTAAAGAAGTGGCAATCTCCCAAAGTTATGCATATCCCGATATTACCGTAGCTAACTGTTATAATGCTTACGTTGGCGGTGTTTGCGGATATGCTGATAGTATTATAAAGAGCTACTCAACTTCTAATATAGAGTGCACCACGCTAGGTTCGTATGATTTATATATGGGTGGCTTAGCGGGTTACCTTAGGGATAATGCGGAAGAGTGCTATGCTACAGGTGATATGAGCGGTTCTTCATCATCTAAAGTATATATGGCAGGGCTTATAGGCTTTGTTAATAATGGGGCAACCGTTAATAATTGTTACGTTGCAAACGGATATATTAAGACTAATTCTTCATCATTCTCGGCATCCTCAACAGTGACGGTGTATAATGGCGGACTTGTAGCTTATAACAACGGTTCTGTTTCTAATTGTTATGCTGTCAATTATAGCTATAGTGTTTCGAATGGCTCGTCTAATCAGCATAAGCATTACGTTGGCGGATTAGTCGGTTATAACGGCGGTACTGTCTCGTTCAGCTATGTTCTTGATGCTACGGAAAAGCTTGCTCGTACGGGACTTGAAATTAATCGTGACGTGGTTGGTTCAGGTTCAGCAAATAGCTTCTATGCAGGTGGTTTTGTCGGATACAATAACGGTACAATTTCAAACAGCTATAGCGATGCTACTGTAAACACAACCGTCAGCGGTGCGTATACCGGTGGTTTTGCAGGATATAACAACAAAACAATTTCGTATTCTGTTGCTTACGGCGAAGTTAACTCCGGTATTGCAGGCGATACAACGGGTGGTTTTGCCGGAGGTGGAGAATCTGGTTATTCGTCCTGTTTCTTCTCAAAGGATTCAACCCTGCAGACAACGGCGGTGGGTTCTTCTGTGATTAGCGGTACAACTGCAAGCACAAATGCAGAGTTAAGAACGTTATCGACTTTCAGCTCGTTCAGCACTACCTATTGGAATATTGTCGATGGTAAATATCCTACTTTAATATTTGGCAGTGAGTGGGAAAGCAGAAGCGATGGCTTTAATAAGTACAATATGCTTGTCAATGTTCCCAACGGAAGCAGTCAGTATCAATTCCCTCATGAAAGCAGAGTTACTATAAGTCTTGAAAGCAACGGTGGGGAAGAGGTTGAAGATATTTTGACAAGCAAGGGCAATACGGTTGTTTTGCCTTCGATTTCGGATTATCAGGTTGACGACGTTAAGTATATATTTATTGGGTGGACAACCGATAGCGAGTGCCTCAATCTGTTGGATTCAAATATAGTTGAGGTTACTGAAACGAAAACATACTACGCTTACTACTGCCAGGTAATAGCAAAACCCGAGGCGGTATCGCACGTTTATACGGGAAGCGAAATCAGTGTAGCAGAGACGTATAAGGATACGGATAGTTTTACTGTTTCTGGTACGTTTGTCGGAACCAACGTTGGTGAATATAAAATAGTTGTAAAACTCAATCATGGCTATTGCTGGTCAAATGGGTCAGTGGATGATTATGAAATAGTTTGGACTATTACAACTTACGTTGTTGAAATACCTAATATATATTATAGTAGTAATTACGTGTTATTCGCCGATGAGACCAGAGATTTAGCAACAGAGTTCGGTAGCGAGTTATATACGACGAGCGGAGATACTACGGTCAGCAGATTAGACGAGGATAAGCATACACTTACGTTTACGTTAAAGGATACTGAAAACTATGCTTGGAGTGATTCCTCAACTACAGAAAAATCCTTTGATTATTACGTTGTAACAGGCGTTTGTGGTACTAATGGTTCTTCCGTTGCCTACAGGTTGTCTGACGGAACGTTAACCGTCATAGGCGAAGGTGCAATGGCGTCATATTCTTCTGGTACAGCACCTTGGTACGATAAGCGAGGCGAGATTATTAACATTGATATCTCTAATGGGGTAACTTCAATCGGTGCATATGCGTTTTATGAATGTAGTTATTTGATAAGTGCAACTATAGGCAAGAGTATAATAAGTATTAGTAGTAATGCTTTCTCTGGGTGCTATAAGTTAATTGAAATAAAGAACTTATCTTCGCTTAATATAATCGCCGGTTCAAATAATTATGGATATGTAGCAAATTACGCAAAGAGAGTCTATAGCGAAGGTGAAAGCTATTTATCTAGCGATGCAAACGGATATATAATTTACAGCGACGGAATAGACAAAATATTGGTAGCATACACAGGAGAAAAAACAGATTTAGTTTTACCGAGCTGTATAACGCAAATTTATAAGTACGCATTCAATGAATACAGTGGTTTGACGAGTGTAACAATTCCTGATAGTGTAACAAGTATTAGAAGTTACGCTTTCTATAACTGCACCAATTTGACGGAAATTAAATATAATGCTACGGAATGTGCTGATTTAAGCAGCGGTAATTACGTATTCTATAAAGCAGGGCAAAGCGGAGATGGAATAACTGTAACAATAGGAGCAAACGTCAAAAAGATACCTGCATACTTGTTCTATCCGTATAGTAGTAACGCGCCTAAAATAACAAGCGTAGTCTTTGAAGATGGAAGCATATGCGAAAGTATAGGTGAATATGCGTTCTGTTATTGTAGTAGTTTGACGAGCGTAAATATTCCTGATAGCGTAACAAGTATCGGTTCTTCTGCGTTTTCTGGATGCAGCAGTTTGACGAGCATAACCATCCCTGACAGCGTAACAAGTATTGAATATGGTGCGTTCTCTGGTTGTAGCAGTTTAACAAGTATAACAATACCCAACGATGTAACATGCATTGGTGGTTATGCGTTCTATGGTTGTAGCGATTTGATAAGTATAGTCATTCCTAACAGTGTGGAAAACATCGGCATTGCTGCATTTAAAAATTGTAATAGTTTGACGAGTATAATCATAGGTAACAGTGTAACAAGCCTCGGATCTTCAGCGTTTGAAAACTGTAGTAGTTTGATGAACGTAACAATGGGGGATAGTGGCAAGTTAACAAGTATAGGTGATGGTGCGTTCTATAATTGTAGAGGTATAAAGAATATAACCATCCCCGACAGTGTGACAAGTATCGGGTCTTCCGCATTATCTGGATGTTCATCGTTGGAAAGCATGACGATACCTTTTGTAGGAGCAAAAGCAGGCGTTACCTCAAAGGATACCTATCAATATCCGTTTGGATATATTTTCGGTACGCCCAGTTATATTGGGGGTACAGCAACTACGCAATGCTATTATGCTAATAGTATAAGCAGTACGACTAATATTACATATTATATTCCTTCTTCGTTAGAGGAAGTGATAATAACGGGTGGAAATATTCTCTATGGAGCATTCTACAATTGTAGAAGCTTAACAAACATAACAATTCCCGACAGCGTAACAAGTATAGGCGAATTTGCGTTTTATAATTGTAGCAATTTGGAGAGCATAACAATTCCCGACAGTGTAACAAGTATTGGTATAAATGCGTTCAGCGGTAGTTCATCATTAAAAAGTATTTCGATTCCATTTGTGGGTGCAAAATCAGGTGTTACTTCAAGTAATACCTATCAATACCCGTTCGGATATATCTTCGGTACGACAAATTATGACGGTGGAATAGCTACAAAACAATACTATTATGGCGGTAGTGCAGGTAGCGTGACAAACACGACTTATTACATTCCTTCTTCACTAAAGGAAGTAACGGTAACGGGTGGAAATATTCTTTACGGGGCATTTTATGGATGTAGCGGATTAACGAACGTAACAATAGGCAACAATGTAACAAGTATCGGCTCTAAGTCGTTTTTTAGATGCAACAGTTTGAATAGCGTAACAATAGGTGATGGTGTAACGAAAATCGATTCTGATGCGTTCTATTACTGTAGCAGTTTAACGAACGTAATGATAGGGGAAGACAGTAAGTTAACAAGTATCGGCAATAGTGCGTTCTATAATTGTAGCAGTATAACTAACATAACAATTCCCGATAGTGTAATAAGTATTGGTTCTTCTTCGTTCTCTGGGTGCAGTAATATGACGAGCATAACCATAGGCAACAGTGTAACAAGTATCGGCGATAGTGCGTTCTATAATTGTAGTAGTATAACTAACATAACAATTCCCGATAGTGTAATAAGTATTGGTTCTTCTTCGTTCTCTGGGTGCAGTAATATGACGAGCATAACCATAGGCAACAGTGTAACAAGTATCGGTAATTATGCTTTTTATAATTGTATAAGTTTGGTAGGTGAATTAGTAATTCCCGACAGTGTAACAAGCATTGGAGATAATGCGTTTAGATTTTGTAGCAGTTTGACGAGCATAACAATTCCTAATAGTGTAAAAGGAATAGGTTCTTCCGCATTCTCTGGATGTTCATCTTTGGAAAGCATTATAATACCGTTCATAGGAGCAAAAGCTAATGTTACTTCAAGAGATACCTTTCAATACCCGTTTGGATATATCTTTGGTACGACAAGCTATGATGGCGGAACAGCAACTACACAATATTTTTATGGAGGAAGTACAAGTAGTACAACAAATGAAACCTACTATATCCCTTCTTCCCTAAAGAATGTAATCGTGACGGGCGGAAATATTCTTCTTGGAGCATTCGGTGGATGTGGCGGATTAACGAGCATAACAATTCCCGACAATGTAACAAGTATCGGTAAAGGGGCGTTCTCTGGTTGCAAAAGCTTGACGAGCATAACAATTCCCGACAATGTAACAAGTATCGGCTACGAGGCATTTTCTGGGTGCAGCAGTTTGACGAGCGTTTATGTCATGGATATGGTATCATGGTGCAATATAGAGTTTGTAGGACCTGAAGCAAATCCGTTGTTTTATGCGCATAATTTGTATTTGAATAACAAACTTGTAACGGAATTAGTAATTTCCGACAGTATAATACGTATAAGTGATTATGTGTTTTATGGTTGTAGCAGTTTGAAAAACGTAAATATTCCTGAAAGTGTAACTAGTATCGGCGATTGTTCGTTCTATAATTGCATCAGTATGATGAGCATAACTATGCTTGGCAGAGTAACTAGTATCGGCTATTCTGCGTTCAGATATTGCAGCAGCTTGACGAATGTAAATATTCCCGAAAGTGTAACAAATATTGGCGATTATGCGTTTGACGGGTGTGGCAGTTTGACGAGCATAATTATTCCCGATCGAATAACAAGTATTGGAGAACGGGTATTTTCTAGTTGTAAAAGTTTGACGGATTTAAATATTCCTAATAGTGTAACAAGTATTGGTTCTTCTGCGTTTTCTGGATGCAGTAGTCTGACGAGCGTAAATATTCCTAATAGTGTAACAAGTATTGGTTCTTCTGCGTTTTCTGGATGCAGCAGTTTGACGAGCATAACCATACCGTTCGTTGGTGCTGTAGCAGGTAAAACTGCAAGCGATACCTACCAATATCCTTTTGGATATATCTTTGGTACATCGAGTTATACGGGCGGAACAGAAACATTACAATTTTATTACGGTAGCAGCACTAGTAGCACGACAGGTACTACTTATTATATCCCTACATCATTAAAAAATGTAATCATAACGGGTGGAAATATTCTTTACGGGGCCTTTGATAGGTGTAGTCATTTAATAACTGTAACAATCTGCAGTGGAGTGACAAGTATCAGCTGTCGTGCGTTCTATTATTGTAGTAGTTTGACAAGCGTAACATTTGAAAATGTAAGCGGTTGGAAGGTTTCTACTGACATTTCTTTCAGCAGTTATATTAGTCTTTCAAGCTCTTCGCTTGCTAATACTTCCACAGCGGTAACCTATCTTAGGTCAACCTATTTTAGTTACTATTGGAAACGCAGTTAAAAACTAAACTTACTTTCGGGGCGGAGGGAATCTTCGCCCCGAAGAGAGAAAACTTTTAAGGAGAGTAAATATGACACCAAACAGAGTGACTGTAGCGTTTGAAAAATACGCTAGGCAAATTCCGCAGTACAAACATAGCGCACTAAGAAGCTATATGCAAAGAATGCCCGACGAGTATATGGATGAATTTATGTTTGTCCCCCTCAAAAGAAAATGGCTTTCAATACTTTTTTCTTTATTGCTTGGCGGTATCGGGGTTGACAGATTCTACGTCGGTGACGTTGGGCTTGGTGTATTCAAGTTGATTTTCTCTGTGGTAACAGTCCTTTGCTCAAGCGTTCCCATATTGGGATTAATACTCAATATTATCAGGGCTATCTGGAGCATTGCTGACATATTCCTTTGCTATAAAAAAGTAAAAGAGCTAAACTATGATACTTTATCCTCATTCATAGGCACTCATTTACAACCTACGGTTAAAAGAACAACACCTCCGGTCAAGAAAGAAGAACCTAGTCAAGAGGCATCTGTTCAAGTTGTTCAAAATACACTCGTTCAGACAGAACAGGTTACTGTGCAGCAACCGCAGGAAAAACCTGTTGGACAAGAAGTATGTAGTCAAGCTGTTCAAAGCTCACCTGTTCAGTCACAACAGGCAACGGTACAGCATCCTCAGGATAAACCCGTTGTGGAATCAGAGGTGCAGATAGACGTAATTTATCATTGTAAAAACTGTGGACAGTCTATGCGTATAAAGAAAAAAGCGGCAAGATACCGCTGTCCTAAATGTCAGAATATTTTTAGTTTTGGCGATGTTATAAATAGCGAGGGCAATACATAATGAAAGGCAGAATTGTTAAATTCAGTGTGGGTTTAGTGTTAGCTTTTGCAATCAGCATAGGGCTAATTGTATTTGAGAAAAACGTTTCGTTCTTCAATTATGAAGCACATAGTGAAACGTTTGCAGGCTATGTGTCCTCCAAATCGTACTCTTCAAAACTTGATACAGCTAAAGCGTTTTTATCCGAAGAGCTTTGCGGTAGCACGGAAGAACCTGTTTATGGTGGATATACGGAAGAGGGTGAGCTTTCTGAAAGCGAAATTGATGCTCTTGGTGTGCGTGATAAGGTTTCAGGTAATATATTATCTGTCTCTAATATGACTGTTCGCTATTCAAGTAATGGTGAGAATAAATCTGCAAATGCCTATCTGGTAAAGATGGACGATGGGAAGTACAAATATTATACAACTTTGCAAAGTGATGGAGAGCAGTTAACCAACAGTTACTTTGCCTCTGTTTTGGACGGTGAAAAGTATTTAAACTGCACCTCGACTACGGTTTTGACTTTCAGAATGATAAATGATTCAAGTACTGTTGAAAGTACATATCGCCAAACTATTAAAATAGACGATGATAAGGCACTTTTCGAGCAGGAGTTACCTGGATTAATTTCAGATATTTATTTTGTTGAAGAGAAAAATGATTTAGTTGCTTACATAAAGCATCCTACGAAAGACGACGGAAAATTCCATAGTCTTGATGAAATCAACAGAGGTTTATCGTCGAGCGGTTACTATTATTATATAAAGCTGATGCGCGGCGGGGAGAGTGTTGACGCCGAGACACTTGATACTATAGAGGACTTGACGGACTTTATTTTTGCTATGACGATTGACGCTTCATACTTTGAAAAGACCTCGTTCGGCTTCAGCATGCCGGATAGCAAGTATAAAGAAGTGTGTAAACAATTGGCGGGAGAAAGTGCCTATAAGGAAATGGAGGAGGCTTTTGAAACCTACCACGTTTATTTCAAGTCCGATTATTACGTAACAGACGGACGCTTGTCAGCCAACAAAACCGTACTTACTATGAGTGACGGAGAAGACGTTTTTGCCCTTAATATAACAACCAATTACAGCAATTTCGGAACAACGGAAGTGAAACATCCTACAGAAGGGGAGAATTGATATGGCAGATAATTATAATGATGATATGCAGGTTGAAGACGTCCCCCTTGAAGAATTAAGAGCATTGTACTTGCACAAAGGTAGAAGAAGAAAACCTGTTACTAATAATGCAAATACTTCTTCAAGCGGTCAAACTAATTCTGTTCCTTCTCAAACTAGAAGAGTAACAAAAGAAATAAGCAAGGTTCAACTTGTCTGCAATATTTTACTGTTCGCTTCGATTATACTTGTGACTATAATGGCATTCATTTTTTATGCTACACCAACGGTTGAAGTCGGCGGACAGGTATATAATGGTAAGTCGCAGAACATTTTTTCATTCCTTTGGTTTGATGAAAACTCTGTAATTAAGCAGCTTATTCAAGCAATTGATTCAGTGAAGTCTATAAGCTCTAGCGAAGCTACAGAGATTGTATCTTCCTCACTGAAGATGTTAAGATTGATATTCTTAATTGCCCCGACGGCGTATGTAGGATTGTCGGCTATTGTATGTGTTGTTTATTCAATATTCTGTTTTGTAAAGAAAAATTCGCAAAAGTTAGCTAAAAACACGGTGTGGTATATTGTGCAGTATTTATCGGTTTATATTAGCTTTGTTTTCTTTGGTAACGTCTCCGGTGGTAACGGCGAGGACGGATATTACGTAGGCTATAGCATAGGGTTGGGATTGACAATCAGTATATTAATAGGGTTAGCACTTCTGATTGCCGTTTCACTATGTCTGTTCTTTGCCAACAAAAAAGAAATATGGGCGGATGCGGATAAGAAATATTTATGGAGACGTGCTTTTACATTGGGCATAATCTATACGGCAATAGCAATAGCTTTGACATTTATGCGAATTTATAGTGTCTTTGTTTATGTAATAAACTCATCGCTATCTACTATAATATTAAGCATTTCGAGTGGCTTCCATTTCAAATCCTTGATATTCCCGTTACTTAACTTAACGTTGTTCGTTTGCTGTATGATATTGGTAAGAAAAACAACGTCGGGATTTACAAATTCGTTTAATTATTTATTAAATGCTGAAACGGAAGATACGAAGGATCAACAGGGACGTAAGAAGAAAAAGAATAAGCTGGGCAGCATAATCTGGGTTATTGTTGTATCTTCGATTAGTTTAGTTTGTGTAATAATGCTTAGTATTCCATTCTTCGGTTATGGTTGGTCTGTAAACATATATTATTACCTTGTCTTCATCTTCTTTGCTTCGGTTGTAGGGCAATCGGTTTTAGCTCTACTTAATACAAAATCAAAGCAAAGTGAAAAGAAGAAAGCGTAATTTTATCAAGTAAATCTGAATACTAAATAAGCCGAGAATCCGTCAGGACTCTCGGCTTATTAAGTTGCTATATAAATAAGTATTTATAAGGTAAGATTTGACATTCTCTTCAATCGAATTGCCAGTTTATAATCAGTTGTTTTTGTTGCAGAAGTAAAGTCTAAATTACAATGCTTTCGGAGAACGAGATAGGATTTATTGGGGAGCATTTTATGTTTGGGCTATTGATAAAATAATAAGTTTGTGGTATATTAGAGTGGATTATTGTATGTGATAACATAGCAAGAAATATCTCAAAGAATACTTTTTAAATAGTATGCTTTTAGCAAAATTGAGCAGTTTATGCTTTTTGGTAAATTATTGGAGGGAATATGTCAAAACAAAAGAAGGAACGTAAAAAAGTAGCCAAGAAAGAGATATTTGATATATTGAAACACGGTTGGGAGGGTTTTAAAAATTGGGTAAAAGCTTATAATTCAAACATCTTTTTTGTTATATTGAATGTAATCTTTTTGATTGCTATTATAGGTTCAATTGCATTTTCTATATATTATAAGTGGTGTAATTTTGATGACGGCATGTCGAACGCAGTTGGAATATTAAGCCAAGTTATTACTGCTATCGTTTCTTTTGTTACGTCAATCATTGGTATATCCATTTCACTTCAAACTAACGTATGTCTGGGCATTCCTTTTAAAGATTTTAGTAAGTTACGTGTAGGACTTCATTATCCTATCGCTGTTTTTGTTACGCTATCTATAAGCCTTACAGCACTCAACGTGGGACTCTATGTGGCAGATATGTTGGTTGCCTCAATAACAGTCGCTGTAGTAGCCGTTTTGTTTTGTATTTATGTTGTTTGGACCGAAATCCCGTTAATGGTTAATAATGATAAGTATTTAATTAAGGTTATTAAGAATCGGTTATGGAGGGAATGGAAAACACCTAATGATTTGCCCAAAGAACTCAAGGCGGTGCTGAAATATCTGTTGACGGAAGGTAGTAACCTTAGTGATACTTTCACAAAGTTGAAGACTAAAGATGCTCAATTCAATAAATATTTACTGATAAATCTATTGCAATTACAGTGCGATGTGGCTTCTAAACTAAATGAAATTGAGTCAAAAGAACGACAGTTGGTTTTATCGGGTAGTCTTTATAAAAATATATTAGATATCATATCTTACGACTTTGATATTGAAAAAATTTTAGGCTCTGATTTTAACGAGTATTATTTTTACGTAACAAGAGTATTGTTTCAATTAAAAGATTTGCCTGAATACAAAGAAAAAGTAACTTCATTAATTGCTAACAGATTAATGGTTTTAAGACGTAATTCCCCCAAAGATGATAAAGTCAGGTTTATTATGTCAATAATTCTAGCGATGACGACAATCTCAATAAGAGATGGTGATTTCTGTTTTGCAAAAGCTCTCCAGGAAAAGTTTTCAATCAGTCATTATGATTTGGGGAATGATAATTATGCCTCTATTGTTTTTGCGTTGATAAGTTTACAGCTATATTTTCTCTGTAACGACTCGCAAAATGCAACGGACCAATTGAAAGAAGAGATTGAAAAGTTTTTAAATTTTGAAGGGATTGTTCATCACACTGAAATTAATTCCTGGAAAAAATTATTCGTCGTTTTTTCACGTAGATTCAAAATCAACTTCGCTGAATTTATGTGCTATTTTTCACTAAGTGAAAAAGATTGGGACGTTCCTTTATATTTTAAGATGCAGTGGATACCTCTTGATAAAGAGTATGCCTTTTTATGGTATTTCACTAATCTGCTTAATTCTCGCTCAATTTATAATTTTGATTTTAATACTTTGTGTATAGAAGATTGTTATAAACATTATTTGAAAAATATTGGTGATGAATGTTATTCCACGGATAAAGTATTTATAGAATCAGAAAAAATGAAAAAAATTCTAAGATTCTATCATAAAGATAAAAGTGTATTATACATTTTAAAAAATAGTGAAGACGAAAGCCGTAGACTGTTTGAATTTATTAATAACTTAAAAATCGAGGATTTGAAGGAGGGTAGTGCAAAAGCGGATAGGGTAAGCAATAACGACCTGTTAAATACCTATAAACAGGCGGTAATCGATGCTATTACCAATGAATGGGGTTTCAATCCCTGTTTAAAAATTAATTCAGAAAGCAAAACAATGAACGTATTAATAGAAAGGGTCAGCCTTGCTATTAACTATGAAGAAGTAATGAAGGAAATGCTTATTAGGTCAATATTTAATGAGATTAAATCACATGTGCCTAAATTAGAGATTAAAAGATCGGATTTTAATAAATCGTTAGGCGAAGTTTTAAACTTCGATATTGATGCAATAAGTGAATTGGCCCGTGATGCGGAATACTATATTGATAGTGCGGAGTTAAAAGAAGAGTATAGGAATATTTGCGGATCAGTAAACGAATTTAGTAGCGGAGTATTAGACGGTTATTTCTTAGTGTGTAAGAATGGCTTTGCTTTTAATCTGGAATTTGTTGATTTTAATGTTTCAGACTTAAGTGATGAGGATATAAGCAATGAAGTTGAAAATTGTAAGAGGGAGGATGGACAATATGTATATGAGGGGGTATTCTTATCACGAGAGGAGATTGCTCGATTTATTTCTAAACAATTTGCACTACTTACGATTACTATAAAATACGAAATTCAAACCTTTGAAAATTCGGTAATTGAATTAGTCCTTATTTAGTATCAATTATATGATATAATTGAAGATAGTTAGCAATTTAAAATTCTAAATATTGTAACTCAATACAGTGAAAAGTTTTGGGAAGAATTGGGAAGTTGCTGATTTTAAGAAAATTTTTCACAAACGGAAAAGTTTGAGTTTTGGGCGATTTTGAACGGTTTTTAGTTCAAAACCGCCCGTTTTTGATTATTTTTGCAGTTCCATTATTTCGCCAATATTGCAACCTATATGCCTTAAAATCCCTCGATGGAAACATCGTGCCGGTTCAAGTCCGGCCACCAGCACCAAGTCTTAATAGCTTGAACTTCTTTACTATAAGAAAGACGTTCGGGCTATTTTGCTATTTTGAGGAATTTAAAAACTTCCGCAAATGAAAATAGAGCCGATAGAGCAATCACACTCTATCGGCTCTGCCGTTATTTGTTAGGTTTATTATCTTCGGCTCAACCTAAATACATATTTTATAACTATTTGTATACCGCACGTCTTCGGCGGTGTTCCTATCTGCCGTCATATCTTTTCAGACGGTCAATCCCTGTACGGTTTAACGGGATTCTTTATTATTCAATTTTTTATTCAGTTGTGATTGTTGCCATTCGGCGTAGTCTTTCTGCCCCTGCTCGGACGACAGGTATTCCTGAAAAATAGGCAGTAGAACTCTTGCAAGAGATTCAAGCTGATAATCAGGGATATCAAAATCAGAATTGGGCGTAGCCTTTTTCCTTGACATTATGTACTCATAATGACCTCCATATTTACTTCAATTAGAAATTTTCATTTCACGTAATTTTATCCGTAAGATTTTAGCCCATTAAGGGCAAGCGTCACGACGTAGCTTAATTAACCGACTTCAAATGGTTATTAAGTCCACTTGCTGTTATTAGAGGAAGTGGGCGGTTTGGTTTTTTGTTCCTTGCGCTCGGTGGCAAGCCGTTGCAATTGAGTTAACTCGTCAGGGGCGAACTCCTTTAATTTTATAAGAATTTCTGCACTTCGTTTGTACTTCTCGGCTTCCTGTTCTTTTTGCTTGAAAAGATTGAATATAACTGATTTTCTTTTCCTCCTGTAATTTTGTTTTCAGTGGTCATTCTTCTCAAACGGCGTAAGGACAACGCCGTTTTCGGTCACCGCTTGCGCCTTGCATTATGCGCAAGCTCATCTCGGCTTGCCCAAACAGCGCACTGTGCTGTTTGGAAAACAGCAAGCCTCGTCCCCGCAGGGCGAACGGAACTTACAAAGTAAGTGTAGTGAGTTACACCTATGATAAGGACATAGGTTTTGCTTCCCGTTTGCTTACGCTTTTGTTACCTTTAATTATTATTTAAACACCTGTTTATTTACCGTCATTAAGGCGGTCTGATTGTCATTTGATTACTCATTGATTACCTCCTGATTGATTATTATTATCTGCTTAACCGCCCACATAGTAGAAAGTTAATAGCCGAAAAAGAATGCGAAAAAAGTCGCTAAAACTATTAACGTTTTACCGACTTGAACCTTATTTAGCAAGTGTTATTTGCTCTATGGTGGTTAGCCATTCTATGAAATTATAAAGTTATTCTAAATCCTGTTTCTCCTAAAAAATTGTATGACAAAAGAGACCATCAACGTTACTCTGCAAAACACATAGAGTAACTCCGGACTCACTTCGTCGTTTCCTATTGCCGAAAAACTGTACGACAATAAAAGCCTATTACGGCTCACGAATTATTTGTATGATGAAAACACCTTGCACCATAATTCGCAAGCTAAGGCAAGAACGGACTTCTTTCGTTCAAAATCATTCTGCACTATTTGACTGTATGTTAATGGCAATGCAGAACTACACCCTCTGAGGGCAGAATACGACCTGTATCGTATATTCGCATTATAACACGTCAAAATAAGCTTGTCAATAGTTTAAAAACATTTGTTTATATATATTTTTGTCTTTTTATAAAATTAAGGGTTGGTTATTGAAACCAACCCATATATTTATTTTTTTCAGTTCACTCCGAATAATCTCAGGAATTTATCCCAGAAGGTGAGTTTTTCTTCCTGAGGCTTTTCGGGTGCGGGCGGATCGGGGATTTCAATCGCATCGGTCTGAATGACGAATTGCACGGAATTAACTTCGATATTCTTATCCGAAACAAAGGAAGAGAGTTTATAGCCCGAACCTGTCATTCCGTCGATAAGTTCCTGAATTTTATCGGAAATTTCCGTATCCATATTTAAGGTCTGCTCATAAAATTCCTGTAATCCGTCTTTCAGTTCTTTTGCGCCGTCTGCGGCAGTCGAAACGCCGTTTGTATATTCCGAAATTCCTTCGCAAAGCTCGCCTGCGCCGTCGAGCACTTGAGAAACTCCGTTCGTATATTCCGATATGCCATCTGCAAGTTCGCCTGCGCCGTTTTGCGCCTGCGATACGCCGTTAGTGTAATCGACTATTCCGTCGTAGAGCTGATTCGCACCGTCAAGAGCTTGAGAAACACCGTCGGTATAATCTGTAATGCCGTTGTAAAGCGTTCCGAACTCGTCAAGCTGTGCTTTGAGCTGTGCAATCTGTTCTTTTGCCTCTGTTGCCTCGGCAACGGCGGCATCTATCTGTGCCGTAACTTCTTCGCTTGCCATTACCTGTTCGATATAGCCATTTCGTATCTGCGTCTTTTGCTCGTCCGAAAGGGAATTTGCCGCACCCTCTAAAATAGCCTGTTTCTGTTCGTCGGTGAGAGCCTCTACAGCACCTGCTAAAATAGCCTCTTTCTGCGCGTCAGTTAATCCGCTCAATGCGTTGGTAAGTATTTCTTTCATCTGTTTATAAGTCAGTTCGTCAACCGCCCCAAGAATGATCGCCGATTTATCTTCGTCCGTTAAATTCGCATAAACAGCGGCAATCTGCGCCTGCCCTTGTTCGCTCGCCGCATAAGCGGTTGCTTCCGATTCGCTCATTCCGCTTTCCATAGCCTGTTTAACCACGTATTCGTAGGCGAACTGTTTATAGAGTAAATCGTCGTTTGCGTCGTTGACCGATTTAACGTATGTATAATAGATATCGTCAGCGTTTTCCTTGACGTACTGCGCATAAATCTCGTCTTCAATTGATTTTACGTATTGCGAATAAATTTCGTTCTCGTTCGCTTTAAGGTAACCCACGTAAACAGCAAGCGCATTGCTTTCGACCTGCTCTGTTACCTGCTGCCTTGCGGTCTGTTCAGCCTGTGCTCTCACGCCGTCCTCGTCAATGGTGGCGGTGAGCTGTGCAAGCACCGCTTCGTAGGTTTCGGGAGTAAGCGTTATCGTAGCAAATCCGTTTGCCGAAAGGCTTGCGTTAATAATTTCCTGCGCCGCCGTGCAAAGTCCGCAGTATGCCTGCCACGTTCCGTCGTTGAGCGTACTGCTGTTTCCGTCAAGAGTTGTCAGCCCGTTTTTAAGTCCGTCTGCACCGTTAAGGAGCGCACCGCTGTTTCCGCCAAGAATTTCCAAGCCGTCTTTAAGATTGTCTGCGCCGTTCGTAAGCGAAGAACTGTTTTCGTCCAGCTCACCCAAGCCGCCTCTCAAACCATTTGCTCCGTCAATAAGACTTTGATTGTTTCCAACAAGTTCGTCAAGGCCATCCTTTAATTCCCCGGCTCCGTCGTTCGCATCGCTCACCGCACCTTGAATTTCGCCTATCTTATCGGTAAGTTCGCTATCGTCTATTTCCATTTTAAGAGACAGCGGAACGCCGTTTATAGCTACTGCTCCCATCTCAAACTCGGTTACGTCGGCGGTGATTGACGTATCAATTCCATTGCCCGGTAAAATCGTATAGGCAATTTGTTTGTTTTTGCCCACGTTTGCAACCGTTGCGTTGGGGGTGGAAAGATTTTTGCATTTCTGTGTATTCAGCGTAAAGGACGCCTGCAACGCAAAGCTTTCGTAAAAATTCCCCGTGCTGTTTTCGTTTTTAGAAACTTTGAATTTAATCTCCAGCTTTCCGCTCTTTCCTGCAACTTCTTTCGCCGTATATTCCGTTTCGTCGATAAAGTAACGAATTGAAATATTCCAAGGCAGTTCGATTTTTTTCAGCTTTCCTTCATAATACACCCTCTCAGCAGAGGAGGAAAAGGTTATTTTGTCGCCATTCTGCGTAATCTTGTCGGCGGTGTTGAGTATTTTTATCCATTCATAATCGCCGTAGTCCTCCGTATTTCCGCCGCCGACGATATTGACGACGTAGGCGTCTTTAATAGTTCCGCTTGCATCGAGGTTGACGTATATTACCTCTTCCTTGCCTGTAATGGAAATTGTAGAAACCGTATTCGTTGAAACACTATATGTATTAGTTGTTGACTTGTTGTCCGCACTAGTAGAGGTGCAGGCTGAACAGAAAACCGCTCCGCTTGCCATTGCGCCTGACAGTATGACTGCAACTATTTTATTTATTATTTTCATTGACTATTTCCTCCGATTTTTTATTATCTTTGAAATTACATTTTAAAGTGGTGTGTTTAATTACCCAATCCAGCAGATACAGCATTCCGGGCAGGACAAAGAATACCGTTCCTAATGAGAGAAGCGTACCTCTGCCTATTAAAAGTCCAAGCTGTGAAAGAATGCCGTGGCTTGAAATTCCTGCAAGCAGAAAACCGACGACGGCAAGCACCGTACCCGACGTCAACAGAGAAACGGTTACTTTCGGGACGGTCTTTTCGATAGCCTCTTTCTTGTCCATTTCCCGTCGGTATTCCATATATGTATCAGTCAAAAGAATTGCGTAGTCCACAGTTGCGCCAAGCTGTATAGAGCTTACTATCAGGTATGCAAGGTAGAACATCGGCGCACCTGCAAAATAGGGTATCGCCATATTCACCCATATTGCAGTCTCTATCGCAAGCACTAAAATTACGGGCAGTGAGAGAGATTTCATCGTCAACAGCAGAACGATGAAAACCGAAATTATAGCTATTAAGTTTACCTTTATCATATCCGCCGTGATGGTGTCCATCAGGTCGTAAGTGCTTACGCCCTCGCCTGCAAGGTGGTAGCTGTCGTAATACAATCCCGTAGTATTTCGCAAGTTCTCCACAAGCGCAAAAGTATTCTTACCCTCGTAATCTGTTTCCACGTTTAGAACAAACCTGCTGTAATTCTCGGAAACGAGTTGAGAAAGCGTATCTTTGTCGAGGTATTCGTAGGGGATTTCTGCGCCTACCGTATCTACGTAAGAAATTATGCTCTTAACTTCGGGTATTTCGTGTAATGAGTCTGAAAGCTCCTGCTCTTTTTCAAGGTTGCCACGAGGCACTAAAATTACGTACGTATCGCTTTTACCGAAGATTTCTTCCACTTCTTGAGTATCTCTGCCTATCTGAGTGTCAACGTCGAAAATTTTAGAAGAACCGTACCAGAATGAATTTTGGTTAGATGCAAGGTAGCTGGGAATCATTACGATTAAGAACACGCAGACCATAGGAATCATTATCTTGGTTATCAGCGTGCCGAAAGTAAATTTTTTCTTAATCTTTACCTCACCTGCAGAGGGTTGTTCTGTTTCTTCCCCGTTTTGTGCATCCAAATCACCGAACACGCTGACGTTATCGGCTGCGGAAACCTTCTTTTTCTTCTTTTTCGTGAATAGTTTTTTAACCATTGTAAAAATGCTTTCGTGGTATGCCTTCTTCCTTAAAGGGTACATTTTGAGTATCAGCGCAGGCATAAATACGAAAACGGTGATAAGGCTTATCGCTATACCTTTAGCAAGTGCAAGGCCAAGGTCGGGACCTATTCCGAAGCGCATAAATACGAGCGCAACAAAGCCTATTACCGTTGTAAGTCCGCTTGATAAAATGGAAGGAGTGGAACGGCAAAGTGCGTTTACCATCGCCTGCCCGGGGTCGGGTTGCTTTTTAAGACATTCGTCAAAGCGGTGCATAAGGAACACCGAATAGTCCAAAGATACTGCAAGCTGTAAAATCGCACCTGCGGCGTTGGTAATAAAGGAAATCGTGCCGAATATCAGGTTGGTTCCGTTATTTATCATTATTGCTACAGCCAGACCGAGCATAATGATTAACGGGTCAGCCCATGACGAAGTAGTCAGAAACAATACTACTATGACCACAAGAATGGCGAAAACCACAATAAGATTTATCTCATTAACGGTACTTGTCGTTGCAACCGCAGTTGAAACGCCGTTTCCCGACATTGCATTGTTCTCACCGATAACCGCCCTGATCTCTTCAACTGCGTCAACAAGTTTCCCTTCGTTAATTGTAACTGTAAAGAGGGCAACGTTATTTTTGTAATAGCTTTCCACTATTTCACTGTCCATAGTTTCAAGCGGTTGATATACGTCAACCGCATCGTCCAACCAGGTAACGGCAGTCACTCCGTCGATATTTTTAATCTTTTCCTTATATTCAATCGCTTCCGCAACGCTTACGTTCTTAACCATAACTCTTGCGTTTGGTATTCCGCCGTCAAATTCCTCTTCCATAACTTCAATAGCTACTGTAGAAGGGGAATCGTCGGGGAGATAATCGGTCATATCGTAATTAACGTTTACAAGCACTTGCAAAACGGCACAAACGACGGCAAGTACAGCAAATATTATGATATTTACAATCGGATATTTCAAAAGCCGACTATAAAATTTTTGCATTATTTACGTTCTCCTTATGGGATAATTACGGTTGCCGCGAAGTTTTTCGCGGCAACCGCTGGTTTGATTCATTTAATTTTTAGGGGGATATTTCCCGGGATACAGGGTGGGATATTTCTCTATTCCGTTAATAAGCGAAAGAACCTTCTTTTCGGTCTCCTTCATTTTCAAGGGGTTAATCTTAGGCAGATCCTTTGCAGTTATATCGCCTTCGATATTCTGCATCTTCTTAAGCTGACCTATTATGTATCTCACGTCGTAGAAGGTGGGTGCCACTTCCAGAGGTTTTTTCTCCACGCCTGAAAGTGCATATGCGGCGTACATACCCGTTCTGCAGGAGGTTTCAACCGTAAATACAGCGTCTTCGGGCGTCTCTACGTACTGACCTATAAACGCAAGGTTTGTGCAGCCGTCAGGTACTACCTTGGGTCTGTCGGCAATCTCCCTCGGCATAAATTGCGAGGTGATATACGGCATCATACAGGTGGAAATATAGGTGTGTGACAACAGCTTTTCCCTTAAATCGAGCATGCCGAAGTGATAGAGCATTTCGGTCATTATCTCCTCACCCGTACATTCGCACATGGGCTTTTTGATATAGTTGCCCTCCCTCTCGCCCCACAGACCGTAGCCCCAGCCGACCTGAACGTTTGCCGGCTGGTCGGGGAAGTAGGGTGCGTGGTAAGCAAGGTAAGATATATCCCAGTTAGATTCGGGGAAGGAAATTATGCCGTTGGTGCCTATGGGTACTCCCGAAAGCTTTTCTATTCTGTCATAGAACTCGGGGCAGTCGGTAATCGTGGGGAAGAAGGACATCCATTTTGTCTTGTCTATATCGGATATAAACTTTTCGGGTTTACCGAACTTTTTATCACGCTGGGCAAGCTTTTCCCATACGGTGATAACGCCTCTGTCCTTGGTATCCCTGTTGGTGGGTGCAACCGTCTTATTGTCGCCGAAAGCCGAATTCTGGCTCATTGAACCGTTGGTGAAGAATACCATATCCCTCGGCTCGATAAGCAGATGACTGTCGCCCTTTGCCGTAGAATAGCAAAGACCTTTAACGGTGTTGTTATCCTCAGTCATCATTATTTCGGTTACCTTTACGCCCTTGCGGAATTTTACGCCCTTGCCCTCCAACCACTTGATAATGGGCAGAATGATTGCATCGTACTCGTTCATGTCGGTGTGAAGTATGCCGTGCAGATAGTCGCTTTCGGGCATAAAGTGGGTAAATCTGCGGAAATACCTCTTTGCCTCTATCGCGCTGTGGTACTGTTTGAACGCAAGCATATTGTGGAAGGTTAGCCATAAGTTTGTGTGGAAAAAGCTCTCGGGGAATACGTCTGCAATGGACTTGCCTTCAAGCTCCTTTTCGTCGCAGAAGAGAATATTCAGCATTGCCTCGCTGCACTTCTCGTCCATCGCGAAGTCGTGACAGTCGATTGATTTACCCTTTACCACAAGTCTCAGCTCGTCGTGCAGGGGATGGGCGTAGTTGTAATCCCACACGTCGTCCAAAATAGTCCTGCCCTCGTTCCTCAGCGAAGGAATTTTAGAGCAGATATTCCAAAGACATTCCATATTAGGTTCAAGCTCTCGCTCTCCACGGCACAAATAGCCCGTCTTTGCGTTTCCGCATCCGTCCATTGAACCGCCTATATCCTTGCTCGCCTCGAAAATCGTGATGTTTTCACCGGGCATATGTATATCGTCTACAAGGTGTATCGCCGCAGACAGACCTGCAATGCCTCCGCCTATGATATACGCTTTACGCTTTTCAATCCCTTCGGGTGCCTTTGCATTGTATTTTAAATCGTAGACTTTCATTATCGTATCTCCTGTTTACTTGTTTTCTTCGCGTTCGGGGTAATAGGTAGGCGTGGCGTTGGGAAGAGAATTTACCGCATCCAAAACCTTTTGCATATCACGCTTTAAGTGTATAGGATTAATGGGAGGTAGGTCGGAAAGTTCTATTTTATCCTTGCCCAACAGCTTTTTAAGGCAGGTAACGCAAATTCTTATATCGTAATGTCCCTTAAACAGCGGAGTTATGGGTTTATCGAGGTGCATAGTGCGGTATACCGCCGTCATCGCAGTTCTTACTGAAGTTTCAACAGTGAATACTACGTCTCCCTCCAGCTCCACGAACTGACCGATAAACGCAAGGTTGGTACAGCCTTCGGGTATGATTTCGGGACGGTCTTTCAAACCCCTCGGCATAAACTGAGATGTTATGTAGGGCATTGCACAAGGAATAACTTTTGTATGCGAACGCACCTCTTCGTAGTGTTCGTCAAATCCTATGCAGTGGCAGAACTCTATCAACAACTCGTCGCCGGTGCAGTCCGCCATCTTCTTTTTAACTACAAGACCCTCTTTTTCGGGATAGAGTCCGTAGAACCAAATGAAATCGACGTCGTCTGGCTGGTCGGGGAATACGGGCGGTTCCGCCACACTTATCGTAATAAACCAAGGATGATTTACAAAGGTTATAGCCCCTGCCGCACCTACAGGCACGTCAGTCTTATTTACGATATAATTAATGAAATCTTTATATCCCTTAACCGTCATCGAGCAGGATACAAACGTAGACTTATCTATTGTTGAGACGAACTTTTCGGGTTTGCCGAATACGTCCGACTTTGCGGCAAGCTTTTCCCAAAGGGTAAAACAGCCCCTCTTTTCAAGGTCGCGGTTAATAACGGGCGCGGTGTCGTTCGTGCCCAGAGAAGAATTCTGCGTCATAGAGCCGTTGGTGAAATAAACGACGTCGTCCGCATTTACTACCTGCCTGCTCCCCTTGCCGTCTTGGTTAAGAACAAGGGCGGTTACCGTCTTTTTATTTCCTTCAATTTTTAAATCCATATCGGTGACGGTTGTGTTTGAAACGAAATTCACTCCGCTGTCGGAAAGGTAGGAAATAAGGGGCTTTATCAGCGAATTGTATTGGTCGTGCTTGGTGCGAAGTATGCCTTTTAAATGCTCTATACCGTCGATTGAGTGCATAAAGCGCACGGTGTATCTCTTCATCTCGATTAAGGAATGATAGGGTTTGAAGGCGAGCATCGACGCCCAATAATACCACAGCGTACTCGTGAAGAAATCCTTGGAGAACCACTGCTCTATGGTTATATCTTCAAGCTCTTCTTCGGGCGTTATAGCCATTTTAATCATCTGCTGTTGATCGCGTTTGGAAATGCCCATTGCAGGTGCGGTTTCGTCGTGCTCAAAAAATCCGACTTCCCAAAGACGGTGCTTAGGACATATTTCGAGGTTTGCATTGCTCCCCCTCGTCTCGTCTAAAACCGTCCTGCCCTCTTCTTCGAGCGAGGGAATGGAGCCGAATAAGTCCCACAGACATTCCATATAGGGTTCAAGCTCACGCTCGCCACGGGATATATAGCCCGTCTCGGCATTGCCGCAACCGTCCATTGAACCGCCGAACACGGGCAGCTGGTCGTACACTGTAATATTTTCACCCGGCATATGTGCGTCTCGCACTAAAAACGCCGCCGCAGAAAGTCCTGCTATTCCTCCGCCTACTATGTAAGCCTTCCTCTTTTCAATTCCTTCAGGCTTCCTCGGATTAACCCTGTCGTAATTTCTCATAATTATTTACTCCTTACTTTTTAATGCACGGAATTAAATTAATTGACTTCCGTTACGCTTTGAATTATAATGTTATTATGTGAAAAATATGTGATTTAACGGTAACCGCAGATTAACTAAAAGTTAAATAATTGACTAAAATAGCTTTTCAGGTCAATTAAACCGGAGATGAAATGGAGAAGAAACAGGATTTAAGGATACAAAAAACGCATAAGGCTTTGATTAACGCTTTTATGGGGTTGCTAAGCGAAAAGAGTTTTGACGAAATTACCGTGACCGAGCTTTGCGACAGGGCGGAAACGAGAAAGGCTACCTTTTACAAACACTTCTCGGATAAGTACGAGCTGTTCACGTTTATGGTCAGCGAACTACAAAAGAAGTATGACGAGGAACACGAACGGGAATATTTATCCGACAATCCCAAATCTTATTATGCTGGTATATTCAGGTACACCTTAAATTTTTTGGAGCATAACGAGAAGATGGTTTTAACCATATTAAACAGCTCTGCACGCTGGAGTATGATTGATTTAGTTTCCCAACAGGTGGAATACAATTTAAAAATACATTTCAAAGAGGACGCAAAAAGGGGTAACGTAACGCAGACCAACCCTGAACTTATGGCGGAGGTGTTCACGGGGGCGTTGGTTCAGTCTGCCTGCTGGTGGATGATGAATAAGAACAGGTTTTCCAAGGAAGAGATTATAGAACAGTTTTCTAACCTCGTTATGCGGTTGTAAGCAGGAAAGGAAAGCTTTTAAAAATCGGGTTAATAATTTTTTCAAATATGACAGAGTTGTCAGGTTTAGCATGATATACTATCCCAACAAAGGAGAATAAATTATGAGAGCCGTTATTTACGCACGTTATTCGTCAGACAACCAGACGGAAGCATCTATCGAAAGTCAGCTTAGAGAGTGTTTGGAATATGCTACCTATAACGACATTCAGGTTATCGGCAACTACATAGACCGCGCCTATTCTGCCAAGACAGATAATCGCCCAGAATTCCAGCGTATGATTAAGGACAGCTACAGGCACGCTTTCGATTGCATTATCGTGTGGAAATTGGACAGGTTCTCCCGTAACCGCTACGACAGCGCACACTATAAGGCTTTGCTCCGCAAAAACGGCGTAAAGGTTGTATCTGCTAAGGAAACGATAGCCGAAGGATCGGAAGGTATACTGTTGGAAAGCGTCCTGGAATCTATTCCGCAGAGCTTGCAGAAAAGGTTACAAGGGGCATGAAAGAAAACGCCTTGAAAGGTCTTTGGAACGGCGGTAATGTTCCATTCGGTTATGTAATCAATGCGGAACGCAAGCTCGATATAGACCCGAAAGCCGCTCCTATCGTTGCCGAAATATTCAAAATGAGCAACGACGGAAAGACTGTAAAAGAGATATTCAACGTAATGTCCGAGCGTAAAGTTACCCGTTCCAACGGTAAGCCTTTGCGTTATAACGCCATTAGGTATATGCTCTCAAACAGAGTTTACATAGGCGAATACAGTCATATGGGTGTGGTAATCAAAGACAGCGTACCGGCAA
>JBJEVD010000024.1:108634-113863 GCA_051884175.1 Candidatus Coproplasma sp. | reverse complement strand
AATTTGATTATGTAAACCTGATGAAATATTCTCAAGCTCATGCCTTTCATGTATCATAGTTAAAAACTGTCTTTTATCTGTCATATCACTAACTCCTTTTGCTAACTCTCTTATTCCAAGCTTCAACAGCTCGTTCCGAATAACTAACGTCAGCAAACAAAACGCCTGCACCACACTTTTTACATACTATTCTCGGCAAGCCATGGGTAATAATATAAGCTTCACCACCGCAAAAAGGACAAGGTTTTAAATCCTTCCTTACAATAATTCCTTTTTGATAACCGTTCATACACACACTCCTTGCAAGCACGGCACACAGCCACTAAAACTCATTAATTGATGAGTTTAGCATAATCATAATACTACTGAATTAATGAGTTGTCAATAGTTTATTCAAAAGAATCTTGTAATTTAATGAGTATTTTTTATAATGTTAGATATAAGGAGAAATAAATATGAACCTTGAATTATGGAAAAAGATAAAAAAACAAAAACATTTAACAATTGCTGAAATAGCAAAAAGAGCAAATTTGCCCAAAGGAAGTGTACAAAATATATTTGCCGGTTATGTTCCTACTCCACGCATTGATACAGTAGAAGCTATTGAAAGTGCTCTCGGAATAAACAGCACACCAACTATAAAGGACGAAATAGAAATAAACGATTTATATCCAATACCATTATTAGGATCAGTTATAGCTGGAATGCCAATCGAATCACAAGAGAATACAGAAGGATACGTTTATATTTCATACAGACCCAAAGAAGAATATTTTGCATTAAGAGTTCACGGAGAAAGTATGAAAAATGCAGGTATTCAAGACAAAAGTATTTTAATATGCCATAAACAAGAAACAGCCGAAAACGGGGATATTATTGTGGCAATGGTAAACAAAGAACAAACAGTAAAACGCTTTAAGCAAATTGGTAGTTCAATTTTTCTTATGCCAGAAAATCCCACATTTGACCCAATACCAATTACCAAAACAGACGAATTTATCATACTCGGCAAAGTAGTTGAAGTGAGGTTCTCTGTATAATGGACGATGGATTCATAAAAATAATTGACAACTTAGATGAACTTCTTATTGAAGTTCTTAATAACGGCGATACTTTGACCACTCCTAAGGAGGGGCAAATGTTAATTAATATAAAAGGTGTATCTATAAATAAAAAACAAAGGAAAGACGGTAGATATCAAGGCTACGTTACGAATACAGACGGAACTAAAAAGTATTTTTATGCTAAAAGCCGTGAAGCCATAACGGACAAAATCAAAATCTATTTATTAGAGGAAAAGAAAGGCAAGGAAAAAGAAAAAAAGAAAATTACACCAACATTTATAGAATATACAAATAATTGGATAGAACTTTATAAACAACCTAATTTAAAAATATCTTCTCTTACAATTCTAAAGGAATCATTAAAACCCGCTTTACTAGCATTTAGCAACAAAAGATTAAACAAAATCACTGCGGACGACATACAAAAATTGCTTTTATCTATAAAAGCAAAACGTATGCGTGATATGTGTAAAAACAATCTAAATCAAATTTTCAAAAAGGCTTATAAAAGCGGAATAATAAAAAATAACCCTTGTGAAAATATTGAAATAAAAAATTATCAATACAAGCACATAAAAGGGTTGACACTCAAAGAGCAAGAACAATTTGTATCAGCAATACAAAAATCAAAATATTCTTTACTGTTTAGATTATTGCTTTCAACAGGGTTAAGAATTGGAGAAGCCCTAGCCTTAACAAAATCAGACATTAACACAAAAAATCACACCATTTCAATTTCTAAAGACGTTGTATTTATAGATGGAAAACGTATTATTCAAACACCCAAAACACAAGCAGCAATTAGAATAATACCAATCACAAAACAACTTTGCGAAGAACTCAATATTATAGAAACAGATATACTTTTTCCTTATACCTACAATTCTATTAGACTTGCTTTGCGAAAAATTGCAAAATCAGAAAGTATTGAAGTTTCTGCACACATATTGAGACACACCTATTCAATAAGATTAGAAGAAGCAGGAATACCACCAAAAATAAAACAATACCTTTTAGGACATACAAAACTAGATGTTACTCAAAACACATATACTGAAGCACAAGAACAGTATATAGAAACTTATTCAAACAACATACGACAACTTTTTGACACTAAAAATTAATTTATTTGACACTTGATTTGACACTTTCAAGAAAAAAATGACCCAAATTTTAAACAAATTTAACTATTCAAAAGTTAAAATTATCTAAAATTCGGGTGTTTTGGTGAAGATAAATGGACTTGAACCATCGACCTCTTGCATGTCAAGCAAGCGCTCTAACCAACTGAGCTATACCTTCAAGTAGTTTCACTATACCATATATTATAAAAAAACTCAACCCGTTTTGCCCTGTTTTGCAAGAAAAAGGTCAGCAGTTATAAAAATCTTTTTTTGCCCGTAATGTTTTCGATTGTAATTTTATAGACTGCCACTATTTTGGTTAAAACGCAGTCTTCGGGCGAATATCCGCTTATTTTGCAGTGGTCAAGAAGAAGCTTAATACCGTGAATTGCCTCACCGCCTGTAACCTCTTTCGCCGTGCCGAACCCAATCACACTCTCGTAGTCGGCGGTAACGCTCTTTTCAGTAGCCCTATAGCCGTTTAAAATATCCGCTTCAACGCAAACCCTGTCACGCCTCGCAATCAAGTCGAGCTTTTTGCCCTCTTTTGCGCAGTGGAAGTATATCTCAAGCTTGCCGTCATTCACTTCCCAACCGAAGGAAAGAGGCACGATATAGGGGTAATCGTCCGAATGCAGCCCAAGTCTTATCACTTGACATCTGTCTAAAACGTCAATGATTTTATCGAAGTCTTTAATTTCCCTGTTACTCTTCCGCATGTATCTCACCTGACCAAGCCTGCATAAATTATAGCACTATACTTACGTTTTATTATCTGTATCTTCAAAATCTTCTGCGGTTATTTTGATATTATCTTCTTCTGTATCCGCTTCTTTCGTAACGGTAAAATCTCCTTCCATAAACCAGTGATATGCTCTATCGGCAATAACTTTTGTTTCTACCAAATCAAAGCCACCGCCAACAACCGCTCCTACAACGGGTATACATTTACCTATGTTTATTATGCCTTTTGTTCCAAATTTCGTTAAAAAACGGAAGCCAACTTTTTGATTAATTTTTGTTAAAACTTTACCTGGTATCTTCTTTACTAATGAAGTGGTAAATTTAAGTCCGAATTTTATCCCTGCTTGCTTAACAATTTCATTAACCGCAACACCTGCAAGACAGGCATATACAAACGTCTGCGTACTGTCATTATTTAATTCCATACCAGCCATATAGGCAATGCAAGCAATCATACGCATTTGTACGTACAATACGCTTGTAACGTTTGCAGGCAGAGTAACTGGTAGTGTAATCAATCCTCCAAATCCCGTAAGGAAACCTGAAGTAGTGCATTTGATTATTTGATTTTTAATCATCGCTTGACAAGCAGCTTCTTTAGTTTTGTACTTTTTCAAATAATCATTGGCTAATTCTTCAACGCTTTCACTTACGTTTGGAATTCCGTTTATGCTTTTTGTGTAGCAAGTGTCAAGCAGTTTTGCTATATCTTCTTGAGTAACAATAGGCTTTTTCTCTGTATTCTCGCAGTTTTTCGTATTAGATGCTTTAGCTTTTCCAAATTTTATTTTTTCCATTGATTATCTCTCTTAAGTAATAAATCATATTGTTTTTTATAACTTAACTATAATATAGCATAAACTTGCAAATTTTTCAATAGTATATAAAAAAAAGTTTAAATAATATAGATAGGCATTCACAAACTTCTTAAACAAGTCAACCACCAACACAAAGAGAAGGGCGGTTGCATATAATATAATACGACTTGACTATGCCAACACTCAGCGTTTGTATGATTGTAAAGGACGAGGGGCAAACCCTCGAAAGAGCAATTTCGGGGATAACCTCGGTTGCCGACGAAATTATTATCGTAGATACGGGTTCAAACGATAACAGCGTAGAGATTGCAAAACGTTTTACCGATAAAGTGTTTAATTTTGTCTGGTGCGACGACTTCTCCGCTGCCCGAAATTATTCGTTTGCTCAGGCAACATGTGACTACGTTATGTGGCTTGACGCCGACGACGTGTTAACCGAAGAGAATGCTCAAATCATAAAATCTATGGTGACGTCAGGCGGTTTTGACGTTGCCTTTTTAAAGTATGCAGCTGCCTTCGATAAGGACGGCAACCCCACCTTTATCTATTACAGAGAGCGAATTTTTCGTCGCTCTCTGGGGTTAAAGTGGGAGGGTGTTGTACACGAGGCTATTGCGCCCGTGGGCAAGATTATTTACTCAAATGCCTGTATCTTTCACAAAAAGGTAAAGAGCAATTCGCCAATGCGCAACCTGCGTATTTACCAAAACAAGATTGCAGGGGGAGGCACCCTCTCTCCAAGGGAGCAGTTTTATTACGGACGGGAGCTGTATCACAACAACTTCATTCAGGAGAGCATAGCCGTTTTAAATAGTTTTCTGCGCACCGACGGCTGGGTAGAAAACAAGGTTGAAGCGAGCAGGATGATTTATAGGGCATTGTCGGGTCTAGGGCGAAGGGAGGACGCACTCTCAGCATTGACGGGCGGTTTTCTATTCTCCTTTCCGCACGCCGAAGATTGCTGTATTTTAGCGTCGTATTTCGAGGAGAAAGGCGATATAACTTCTGCAATTTTCTGGTACGAGTGCGCTCTCTCCACCCCTGAAAAGCTTGAAAACGGCGGGTTTTGCAACGTCGATTATTCGGGTTTTATCCCTGCGATACAACTTTGCGTTCTCTACGATAAGCTTGGCAATCTTACAAAAGCAGAGGAGTACAACGAACTTGCGGGTAAGTTTAAACCCAATGATAATAGCTATCTGTATAACAAGCAGTATTTTTCGACTAAAGGAGTGAAAAGGTGATTTAACTAATGATAAAAGAAATATTAAATATTTTATTTAATTGCGACTGCTGCGGCGGCTGCGGTTGTAACGGGTGCGGTTGCAACGGGGTTCAGACAATCGTCATTCAGAGAGGTGCCACAGGTGCTACAGGCGCGACGGGTGCTACAGGCGCGACAGGTGCCAGAGGTGCAACGGGTTATAAAGGTGCAACAGGCGCAACGGGTGCAACAGGCGCAACAGGTGCCACAGGTGC